>JANYGI010000112.1 GCA_025362495.1 Byssovorax sp.
GACGCGCTCACCAGCGCGCAGAAGAAGGCCGTCAGCGATCACATCAAGAAGGTCGCCGCCAAGCACGGTATCACCAATCCGGTGCTCTTCGCCGGCGTGCCCAACCACGAGAGCGGCCTCGTGCAGTGCTGGAAGGACGCGACCTGGGCTTGCCAGGGGCCGCACTCCGACTACTGCGGTGGCCCGGTGATCGCCGGCTCCGGCGACGGCCCCTGCTCGCAGCAGCAGGGCGGCCTCGGCATGTACCAGCTCGACGCGGGCACCTATTCGCAGACGCTGGCCTCGTATGGCAGCGACGTCGTCGAGCTCGACGCCCAGATCGACAAGGGGGTGGACGTCATCATCTCCAAGGTCTGGCACTGCCCCAACACTCCCCACTACGACAACGAGGCTGCGGTCGTGGCCTGGCTCAACGCGGCAAAGCCCGGCACCGCGAAATACGAGACGTTCCTCTCGGCGATGGCCTATTGCTACAACGGCACTCCGCCCGGCTCGAGCAACTTCCAGAACATGCGGGCCAACTACGACGCCGGCGTGAGCAAGCTCGTCGACGCCTTCGGCGACGCGTACTGGTTCGCCCCCGCGGGCCCGCCGCCGGCCGCCCCGACGGGCTGCGGCTTCATCCAGCCGGGCAAGGCCCTCGCCTCGGGCACCACCCACTCTTCGTGCAGCAAGAAGTACGATCTCGCGATGCAGACCGATGGTAACCTCGTGCTCTATCACGCGGGCGTCGGCGCCATCTGGGCGACTGGCACCAACGGAAAGGGCGGCCACAAGGCCGCGATGCAGACGGACGGTAACTTCGTCCTCTACACGGCGGCGGACAAGGCCCTCTGGTCCAGCGGCACCTCGGGTGAAGACGGCGCGTACCTCGCGGTCCAGGACGACGGCAACCTCGTCGTGTACTCGGCCTGGGGCAAGGCCCTCTGGAATTCGCACACCAACGGCAAGTGAGCCTGCGCCGCCCGCTCGGGCGGTGCCTCGCGGTGAATCGAGCGCGGGCGCACGTTGACGCGCCGCCCGCGACTTGCGATCCTCCGCCGCTCCGATGAGCAAACCCCCTTCTTTTCCCGGCGAATCGCCGCGAATACCCCTCGACGAAGCGGCTGAAGCGGCGATCCTGCGCGAGGTCGAGGGCGTGGCGAACCTCTATTTTGCGGACCGAGGCGAGTGGCGGCCCGTGCTCGTCGACGCCATCACGGCGGTGCTGCGAGGGGTCGTGCACACGCTCCAGAGATACCGGTACGACGTCGCCGTCGCCGTCTACTGCGAGGTTTGCGGACTCCCTCCGGAGAGCAGGTGGTTCGTCAACGTTCATCCGACCGGGCAGGGCCAGGGCCGGCCGAGGTTCGGGGTCAACGTGGGGTGGATCAGGGAGCGCGCCCCCGCGATCTGCGAGTACTGCGCCTCGCGCGAGTGGCCTGAATGGGAGTCTGACGTGCTGGCCATCGCTGCCACGCTCTCCCGGGGATCCGCCTCTGCGCGCGAAGCGGCGCTGGCGCTCGTGGAGCGGTTCAGTCGACGGCCGGTCCGGGTCGCCGTCGGGGCATATGGCGCGTGGGTCCGGATCGACGAGTGTCGTTACTGCGGCACCGAAGCGCCCGGCCTCCGTGGCACCGCGATCTACGTGTGTCTCCAGTGCATGCTCGAAGCGCAGCAGGTCATGTGGGAGGCGCAGTCCGACTTTCCGGAGCGGAGCGACGGTGGCCGTTTCACCAAGGAAGATGAGCACGATCTCCCCTTTCCCGACGACGTGCTGGCCGACGCGAAGGCGGTCGCAAAGCACCTTCGCGCCCGTCGAGCGCAGGTCCTCGGTCCGCCGCCCGCGCCGCCGCCGCGGAGGCCTGACGACGCCCTCTGGGACGAGATGCGCCGTCTGTTCGCGAATTCGTCGTGCTACTCCAACATGCGGTATTTCGACAAGGGGATCCCCGGATCGACGCCGCCCCCCGATCTCCTGGATCTGGTGGGTACCGGCCTCGCGCGGATCCTCGCGCACGAGGGCCTCAATGGCTATCGGCAGCGCGAACGGGCCCAGTTCACCGATGGTCGATCGGTGGTCGGCGATCGCTGGGTGCCGCAGGCCGTCGGCTCCTTCCTGTGGAAAGGCGGCATGAGCGCCGACGTGCGGGAGCTGCTCGACGAAGCCCTGGTGCTCCTGCGCCACGCGCTCGAAAAGGGGGTTTGTTTCATGGAGTACGACGACCAGTTCTACGAGGACGTGACCTGGTCGTATCTCCATCTCGTGCGTCAGCTCTACGACTACCGCGCTCCTCAGCGGACGGCGCTCGACGACGGGGCGCTCCTGCTCCATGGCGGACGGGCCGAAGATCGCCTGGAGATCGCTCGCGAGATCCACCTCTCGCGGACCGGCGGCCTCGACGCCCGGGTCCAGATGGACTTCGTGATCTTCGGCGAGGGTAGAGAGGGCCACGAGCCACAGTGGGAGTCGCCCGGGGGATCGACGGTGTACATCCCCGATCCGCTGGCGCTCTCGGTGGAAGACCAGGCCTGGCTCGCGGGCCGACTCGGGGCCGAAGGGCCGGTTCCGCCAACCATCCTCGGGGCCGACGACGAGGCGAGCTTCCGCGAGCGCGCGCAAGCCGAGCTGCTCGAAGAGCTCGTGTCGCGACTCTATACCTTCGAGCTCGACGTGCGGATAGAGCTCGCTCGCGCGATCAGGTGACGGCGTCGCTCGAGAGCCCGTCGCGCAGCGCGCGGCCAATCTCGCGGCAGATCCGCTCTGTCGTCTCGCGCGCGGCGCGTGACAGGCCGGCGTTGAGGAAGCCGTGGATCATCCCGTCCGCGCGCACCTCGCGCACCGTGACGCCGGCCCCCCGCAGGCGAGCTGCGTAGTCGATCGCCTCGTCGCGGAGCGGATCGAACGCGGCCGAGACGACCAGCGTCGGCGGGCATCCCGCGAGATCCGGCGCGAAGAGCGGCGAGGCGTCGGGCCCGAGACGCGTCCGCGGATCCTTGCCGAAGTAGTGATTCATGTACCACGCGATCGCCCGGTGCGAGAGGTAGTAGCCCTCGGCCAGCTCCCGGTGCGACGCCGACGAGCAGCTCGCGTCGACGGCGGGATAGAGCAGCGCCGCGAGCGCGGGCCGGCGCGCGTCGTCGCGGGTCCGCAGGCTCACCACCGCGGCGAGGTTGCCACCGGCGCTGTCGCCGCCGACCGCGATCCGCGACGGATCGAGGCCGAGCGACCCGGCTTCTCGCGCTGCCCAGCGAAAGGCGGCGAGCGCGTCGTCGACGGCGGCGGGGAAGGGGTGCTCGGGGGCGAGGCGGTAATCGATGGCGATGACGCGCAGCCGCCCCTCGATCGCCAGCCGCCGGCAGAGGGCGTCGTGCGTATCGAGATTGCCAGTCACCCAGCCGCCGCCGTGGAAGAACACCAGCCCCGGTGACGGCTGCGCGAGCCCCGCGGGGGCGTAGCGACGGGCGCGAAGATCGCCGCCCGGGCCGGGGATCGCGAGGTCGTTCACCGCGACGGCGCCGCTCGGAGGCGACTCGACGATCGCCGACGACTCGGCGACGAGGTGCCGCGCGCGCTCGGCAGTGCCCTTCCATACCTCGGACTCGTGGGTGATGGCGTCGAACGCGAGGAGGACGGCGAGGTCGGGATCGAGCCCGCTCCCGACGCGGGATCGCGCGAGCCGATCGCGCAGCCGCCCCGAGCTGAAGATCGCGCGCACGAGCGGACGGATGAGCGCGACTCGAGCGCGGGACACCAGCGGGAGCTTCATCGCGGTGATGCTGTCTCGCCCCGCGCGCGGCGTCCAGCGCGCCGGATCGCCGTGCTCGGGAGCGACGATGCGAGGACCGGTGAGAGCGCTGGTATCGGGTACACGACGCGAGACGCCGGCTGCCGGGCCGTCGCCGCGAGCCCGGGGGGAATTCCCGAAACCAGGGTGCCGGCGCCACCGTACCTGCCGGGGCCGAGCCTTCTCGCGCAGCGATCTGCTGCAAAGCTGAACTTCTCCGCGGGGTGTACTACCGTGGCGGCCGGACCGATGCAGGGAGCAATCACGTGAGCGAACTCGAGCCGGGGTCGGTATTCGGACGGGACTTCCGGATCGTCAAGGCCCTGCGCGCCGGCGGGATGGGGGCTGTCTACGTGGCGCTCCAGCTCAGCACCGGCAAGGAGCGCGCCCTCAAGGTGATGGCGCCGGGGCTGGCGGCCGATCCCGCGACCCGCGATCGCTTCGTCCTCGAAGCGCAGGCCGCAGGGCGGATCGAGAGCGATCATGTCGTCGAGATTGTCACGGCCGGCGTCGACGAGGCCACGGGCGCGCCGTACATCGTCATGGAGCTCCTGAAGGGCGAAGAGCTCGGCGACTACATCGAGCGTGTCGGTCTGCTCCCGCTGGGCGACGTCGCCGAGATCTTCCAGCAGATCGGCCACGCGCTCGAGCAGGCCCACCACCAGGGCCTCGTTCATCGCGATCTCAAGCTCGAGAATATCTTCCTCTGCGCGTCGCGCCGCCGCGACGTCGCGTTCACCGCGAAGGTGCTCGATTTCGGCATCGCCAAGCTCGTCGCCGAGAGCAAGCAGACCGGGACACAGCCGCTCGGGACACCGCTCTTCATGGCGCCCGAGCAGACGGATCGCCGCGGCCGGATCTGCCCCGCGACCGACGTGTGGGCCCTCGGCCTCATCGCATTTCGCCTGCTCACGGGGAGCTATTTCTGGATCGACGTCGAGACGATCACCATGCTGCTCCGGCAGATCTGCGTCGATCCGATCCCGTTCGCGACCGAGCGCGCCCGCGAGCTCGGCGTGACCGCTCCCCTCCCGCCGGGCTTCGACGCCTGGTTCGCTCGCTGCGTGAGCCGCGACATCGACGCGCGATTCCAGGAGGCCGGCGAGTGCGTGCGGTCGTTCGCCGAGCTCGTCACGGCGGGCGCGCCGCGCGGCGGGGTGGTGATCAGCGGCGCATCGACCGGCGGCCTGGCGTCGGGCTTCACGGGCGCCGCGACCGTCAGCCACGCTCAGGGCACGACGGCCTCGATCGCCCTCGCCGCCACCGGCCCAGCGCTCGTCGCGCGCACCGGACAGCCGGGCGTTCTGGCCGAGAAAAAGCCTGGATCCTCGAAGGGATGGCTCCTCGGCGCGCTCGCGGTGCTCGTCGGGATCGGCGGCGCGATTGCCACTCTCGGCCGCAGCCACGGTGAGCCGAGCAAGCTCGCCGCGGCGAGCGCGAGCAGCTCGGTCAGCGCCGTGCCTCCCGCGGCGCCCGAGAAGACGAGCTGCCCCGAAGGAAGCCTGTTCATCCCCGGCGGGCCGATGTTCATGGGCGCCCGCGATCTCAACGAGGACGCCAGGCCCCCTCACGAGGTCACCCTCTCGTCGTTCTGCCTCGATCGCACCGAGGTGACGACCCGCGCGTATGCCGCTTGCGTCGAGAAGGGCCAGTGCGAGCGCGCCCTGGAGGAGGTGAGCTGGCCCGGCGTGACCGCCGACAAGAAGAAGCGCTACAGCCCCTTCTGCAACGCGGGCAAGGCCGGTCGGGGCGAGCACCCCATCAACTGCGTGGCCTGGGCGATGGCCGATAACTACTGCACGAAGGCCGGCCGTCGCCTCCCCAGCGAGGCCGAGTGGGAGTTCGCCGCGCGGGGCTCGAACCAGCGCAAGTATCCCTGGGGCGACGAGGCGCCGAGCGCGAAGCGCCTCAATGCCTGTGGCAAGGAGTGCGCGCTCTGGGGCGACAAGCACGCCGAGAAGCACGCGACGATGTACGATGATGACGATGGGTTCTCCGCGACGGCGCCAGTCGGCTCGTTCCCGGCCGGCGCGGCGGCGCACGGCGTGATGGACCTCGCAGGCAACGTGTGGGAGTGGACGGCGGACTACTACGCTCCGTACACCGAGGCGAAGCAGCAGGATCCCAAGGGCCCCGCGACGGGGGACAAACGCGTCGTCCGCGGCGGCGATTACTTCGCGTTCCAGGCCGACTGGGCCCGTCCCGCGTATCGCTGGAAGACGGAGCCGGCGAGCTACAACCACGCCATCGGGTTTCGCTGCGCCGCCGATCCGGGGTGAGCGCCGCGGCGTCGTCGACGCCGAGCCTGTCAGTGCGGTGACGCCGCGCCTGTCACGCCGATGGCGTGATCGCGCGCGTCGGGACGAGCCCGGTCGCGAACGCTCGCGGTGCGCAATTTGCCTCTCTGGAACCGTTCCAGGAGGCGTGTATGTCCATCGAAGGGCCCGAGTGGCCGGCTCTACCTCTCCACGCGTGGCAAGACACCTGCTCCACGCTCCATCGCTACACGCAGATCGTCGGCAAGGTCCGGCTCGCCCTCTCGCCGACGATGAACGAGTGGTGGCAAGCCCCGCTCTATGTCACCGCCCGGGGGCTGACCACCTCTCCGATCGAGCACGATCATCGCAGCTTCGAGATCGACTTCGACTTCCTCGATCACCGGGTGGTGGTCCGCGCGAGCGACGGGCAGATCCGCTCGATCGAGCTCGCGCCGCGCGCGGTCGTCGACTTCTACGCCGAGATGATGCCGACGCTCGGCGCGATGGGGCTCAGCGTCTCCCTGCGCGAGATGCCGGTCGAGGTCCCTGATCCCGTGGCGTTCTCGAAGGACCGCGCGCACCGATCCTACGATGCGGGGTACGCGCACCGGCACTGGGAGATCCTGCGGAGGCTCGATCTCGTGTTCAAGAAGTTCCGGGCACGCTTCACCGGGAAGGCCAGCCCGGTTCACTTCTTCCGGGGCTCGTTCGATCTCGCCGCGAGCCGGTTCTCCGGTCGCCCCGCGCCGCCGCGGGCGGGGGCCGATCGGATCACGCGCGTGGCCTACGACGAGGAGGTGAGCAGCCTCGGCTTCTGGCCCGGTAGACAGGGGATCGACGAGCCCGCGCTCTACTCGTACACGACGCCGGAGCCGCCCGGATTCGCCGACCAGCGCGCCCTGCCGGCCGAGGCGTTCTACAGCCAGGCGCTCCACGAGTTCGTGCTCCCGTACGACGTCGTGCGGCAGGCCAGGGACCCCGAGGAGATGATCCTGGCGTTCGCGCAGAGCACCTACGAGGCCGGCGCGAGGCTCGCGAAGTGGGATCGCGCGACGCTGGAGCGACCGATCGAGGCGCTGCTCGCGGCGTGACACGGAGCCCGCGATCAGGGGCGTTTTCGCCGTGGTGATCGCGGCAGGCGCGGCACCAGATCGAAGAGCGCCTTCACCGCGCGCAGGCGCCGTCGCTCTTCGAGGCAGGCCACGTACTCGATGTGCTCGATGGTCGCGTCGAGCAGCGGGAGGGCGACCAGCCGGGCGTCGTGCCCGCGCTCCGCCTCGATCACCACGCCGGCGCCGATGCCCGCCGCGACGGCCTCGTTCACGGCCTCGCGGCTCCCGAGCTCCATCACGACGTCCGGCGTGACCGCGGCGCGATCGAGGGCGGCCTCGATCGCTCGGCGGGTCACGCTGCCCTCTTCGCGCATCACCATCGGCGCGCCGTGGAGATCGCGCAGGCGCACGCCCCGGCGCGCGGCCCACGGGTGCTCGCGCGCGACGATCACCACCTGGGCGCTCTTCGCGGCCGCGACGGCGAACAGGCGCGGATCCTCGACGCGATCCGAGAACGCCGCGACGTCGGTGCGGCCTTCGAGCAGATCGCGCAGCACCTCGCTGGAGTTGCCGAGCGCGAGCGTGAGCGCCACGTGCGGGTGCCCGCGCCGGAACGCCGCTAGCACTGGCACGATCAGGAACGGCCCGTCGGCCCCGACGCGGAGGCGGCCGCGGAGCAGCGCCGTCGCGCGCTGGAGCAGCTCGGCGGCCTCGGCCTCGAGCGAGAACATCGGCCGCGTCGTGTCGAGGAGCGCGGCGCCGAGCTCCGTCGTGGCGACGCCGGTGCGGCCGCGGGTGAGCAGCTCGACGCCGTAGGACTCCTCCAGCGCGCGCACGTGCATGCTCACGGCGGGCTGGCTGACGCCGAGCGCCTGCGCGGCCCCGGTGAAGCTGCGGGCCACCGCGACGGCGTGGAAGGCGCGGAGCTGCGCGTAGGTCGGGGCGGGCGGAGGGGCGCGGCTGGCCATCAGCGGAGCTTATCCTCGGCGTCAAAACAACTGCCTGGAATCATGAGCGCCGACCCTCCAGAGTGCCGCGCATGACGGTGCGCATCGAGGCGGCGATCTTCGACTGGGCTGGAACCACGGTCGATCACGGGTGCATGGCGCCGGTCGCCGCGTTCCTGGAGGTGTTCCGGCGCCGCGGGGTGATCGTCTCGGCGGCCGAGGCGCGCGGGCCGATGGGCACCCACAAGCGGACGCACATCCAGACGCTGTGCGCGCTGCCCGAGGTCGCCCGGCAGTGGCGCGCGGCGTTCGATCGCGCGCCGACCGCGGCCGACGTCGACGCGATGTTCGCCGAGTTCATCCCGCTCCAGCTCGCGGTGCTGCCCGAGCACGCCGAGCCCGTGCCCGGGTGCCTCGACGCCGTCGCCGCGCTGCGGGCCCGGGGGCTGCGCGTCGGATCGACCACCGGCTTCACGCGCGCGATGATGGATGTGCTCGCGCCCGAGGCCGCGAAGCGCGGGTTCGCGCCCGACGTGATCGTCACCGCCGACGAGGTCCGCCACGCGCGCCCGTGGCCGGACATGTGCTTGCGCAACGTGATGGAGCTCTGCGTGTCGGCCGTCGACGCGTGCGTGAAGATCGACGACACGATCGCCGGGATCGAAGAGGGCCTGCGCGCCGGCATGTGGACGGTCGGCGTCGTGATGACGGGCAACGAGCTCGGCCGCACCGAGAGCGAGCTCGCGGCGATGGATCCAAGCGAGCGAGCGCGCCTCCGCGTCGCGGGACACGCGCGCCTGCGGGCGGCGGGCGCTCACGCCGTGATCGACGGGATCGCCGAGCTACCCGCGGTGATCGCCGCGTTCGAGGCGCGCTCGCGCAGCTCGCGCGCGGCCTGAACGCCGAGGCTCAACCGCCCGTCGCGAGCTGCGCGTCGAGGAAGCGCGTCACCTCGTCGAGGAGCGCGGGCGCGAGCTCGTGGCCGATGTCGTCGGGCGTGATCTGGCGGGCGTCGGGCCGGCTGATGCAGTTGAGCGCGTGGGTGACGCAGTCGAGGATCCGCACGCGGTGCGCGGCGCGCGGCGAGGCGTCGAGCCAGCGCGCCCAGGCTTCGATCTCCGAGGGTGCGACGTTGTAATCGTAGCTCCCGCCGAGGACGAGCAGCGGCCGATCGAGCGCGCGGGCCAGCGCCGGCGCGGCCTGCGCGAGCTCGATCCACGACGCCCACATCGCCGCGGGTTGCCCGAGGATCGGATCGCCGAGGTGGGTGCCGCGTTCGATCTGAGCGAGGGCGTGCGCCGCGTCGTGGAGCTGCTTGCCGTCGGCCTCGGCGCGCTCGACCTGGCCGGCGATCGTGAACGACCAGCGCACGCGCTCGCTCTGCTGCTCGAGCACGACGCTCATGGTGTGGAACGGCGGCGCGAGCATGACGCCGGCGCGCACGCCCGGCCGCTCGGTGAGCAGCACCGGCACGAGCTGCCCGCCTTCGCTGTGGCCGACGAAGAAGGTGCGCGCGGGATCGACGGCGGGGCTCTTCATCACGGCGTCGAGCGCGGCCACGGCGTCGCCCACGTACTCGGACGTGGAGAACGCCTCCGCGAGCATGCTGTACGGGATCGAGCTCGGGCCATTGTCGGCGCAGTCGTTGAAGCTGCCGCAGGTGCGTTTGTCGTAGCGATACACCGCGAATCCATGGCTCGCGAGGGCCGCGGCGAGGCGCTGGTAGACGGGCAGCTCGAAGCCGAAGCCAAGGCCGATCTGCCCGCGCATCACGCCGTCGCGCGACATCGGCCCGCTGCCGTGGACGACGACGACGACGGGGACGCGGGCCCCGACGTCGCGCGCGGGTAGCGTCAACGTGCCCTGGAGGTGCCAGAGGCCGCGGTCGAACCCGAGGGGCACGTCTTCCTGCGCAAGGCGCGCGCGTGGCGGCGCGACCTCGTGACGGGGCGGCGGGAGCGGCGCGGCGGGAGGCGCGGGAACCACGATCGGCGCGCAGCCGGCGAGGGCGAGGAGCACGACGGCGAGGCGCGTGGCGACGAGGCTCAAGCGTCGAGGGTAGCCTTTTTCCCGCGGGCGGGAGGGCGCGGCGACCCGAGCGGCGCTCGTCGGCTCCGCGCGGGCGCCGTCGCGCCGGGCGAAAGGCGACCTTCGTCGGACTGTCGTTGACAGCGACGCGCCTCGCGTTCGACGCTCGCCCCTGCCTGCCCGCGATCCGCGCGGACCAGGCGTCACCACTGCACTTCGTCTGCCCATTCGACGGGGGGCTTCACTCCCCTTCGAGGACAGGAGTACGCGTGAGCAACATTCGATTCCAGATCGATCGCATCGGCAATTTCTCTCCGGATACCCAGCAGGACGGCAAGGTCGACGACACGGTCTCGTTCGTCCTCGCGGACGGAGCGACGTTCGCGAGCGTGTACATCTTCAGCGGCTCATCCGCGCCGGACTCCACCCTCTTCGGCACCGTCTCGGTGCGGGCGGCCAGCACCGCGACAATCCTCTCGTCGGCCGTCGTCAACCGCCTCTACACGCTCTCCGTTTCCGACACGCTCGTCGTGGATGACGAGACCGTGATCAAGAATGGCACGATCAAGGTAGGTAGCTGAGCGTCGCTATCGTGGGGTGCCGAGGAGCCGCGCCTGCGCCGCCTCCTGGCTCCACGCGTGATCGAGGTTGGGGTTCGCCGCGAGCGCCCGGGTGAAGTCTTCTCCGGCGCGCGCGGCGAGCTCGCGTTGCGCGGCGGGATCGGCCGAGATTCGAGCCTGGATCAGCAGGAGCCGCGCCCGCAGGATCCGGGCGTCCGGCCACTCGGGTCGCGCAGTGAGCACCTGCGCCGCGAGCGCGAGGCCTCGTTGCAGCGGCGGCGCCGGGTCGCGATTGGCCTTCTTCTGCGCGGCGGCCCAGGCCACGCAGAAGTCGCCGAAGATCAGCCGATAGTCCAGCTCCTCGGGGGCCAGATCGATGGCTTTTTGCAGCTCGTCGGCGGCAGACTCGAAGTCTGCGGGCGAGGCCTTCTGCGCGAGGAAGCGCGCCAGGAGGCCGCGAGTCGCGCCGAGGCCGAGGTGCGCTGCGGCCTCGCTCGGGTTCTGCTTCACGCCGCGGAGGAGCACCGCCGAGGCCTGGTCGAGGTGCGCTCGCGGATCGCGGCCACGCTCGATCTCTCGGGTGGCCAGGAACGCGTGGACCATCCCCAGATTCGCCCACAGCGTCGGTAGCTCCGGCGACAGCGCGACGGCGCGCAGCCGCGCGGCCAGGGCGGCTCGCGCGCTCTCGTCGGAATCCTCGCCACGCGCGAGCTGGAAGCGGGCCCGCTGAAGCCACGCTTCACCGACGTTGTCGTGCGCGGAGGCCTGCTCCGGCGCTGCCGCCACCGCCGCGTCGAGCTCCGTCAGTGCCTGTTGAACCAGCGAGTCGGGGCTCTGGCCGCGGTCCCAGACCTCGCGCGCCAGCTCGAGCAGGGTAGTCCCGGCCCCCGAGTGGAGGTGCCACATCGTGGGGTTGATGACGAGTCCCTGACGGTACGAGTCGAGCGCCTTCGTCCACTCCGGGCGCCCGTCCCGGCCGTGGGAGCGGTCGCGGTAACCCATGCTCGCGTGGACCTCGCCCCCGTAGAAATGAGGCACCACGTGCTTGGGGTTGAGAGAGCGTGCCCTGTCGAGGGCGACCCGGGCCCGCTCCAGATCGCCGTCGGGATCCGGGGTACGCGGCCGCATCGCGCGCATGAAGTACGTTGTCCCGAGGTTGATCCAGGCCGGCACCTTGCGGTCGTCGAGCCGCGTCGCGGCGAGGTAAGCGTCGATCGTCTTGCCCCGGTCGGGGAGCGAGTCGACGGCGATCTGATCCTCGTAGTCGGCCAGGGTCTGGTAAATCAAACCGAGGTAGAGCTGATAGTCGTAGTCACGATCGCCGGGGGCGATCCCCTCGAAGATGGCGATGGCCTTGCCGAGCTCGGCGCGGGGATCGAGGTTGTGCTCCTGGCGGTAGGAGCCTGACTGGTAATAGCTCTTCCCGAGCTCCATCCGGCCCTGGGTCTTCGTGGGGGCTAGGGCGACGGCCGCCTCGGCCGCGGTGATCGCCTTGGCCATGAGGTCATCGACGTTGCCCCCGAGATCGGCCTCGTGCTCGGCGAAGCGACGGTAGAGGCTGGCCTGGAGCACGCGCGAGGCATAGTGATCAGGCAGGGCGGTGAGCGCCTTTTTCGTGGCCTCTTCCCCGCGCTCGAAGTGCGGTTTGACGTCGCCCTGGCCATAGAGCTCCATCAGCATCGCGGCGTACTCGAGCTCTCCCAGGGCTTCATGCACCGTGGGAGCGCTCTCGCCGATGGCGCCCGCCGCCGCGTACGCCGCCCGCCCCGCCTCGAAGTCCGCCAGCGCCCCTTCGCGCTCCCCCTCTTGCCAGCGCCGCGCCGCCCGCGCTTCGAGCACGTCGCCGCGCAGCGCCGGAGCCTCGTAGAACCATGGTAATCCCACTCCGATCGCGTCGAGCCGCGCGAGCGCGTCGTCGAGGCGTCCTTCGTAGAACGCCACCAGGGCCGCCACGTAGTCGGCAGAAGGCACCTCCGCGCCCTGGCTCTGCCGAAGGTAGGCGAGGGCCGGATCGCGATACCGACGCTCGATGTCGCGCCTCCGCTCCTCGCGCTGATCTTTGCTCTCGATCCGCTCGACCTCGCGGAGCTCGACGGCGTAGAGCCGCCCCATCACCAGCGCCAGCGCGTAGGCCGCGCGCGGCTCGTGATAGCCATGCTGCCAGGCGGACTCGAGCTGCTCGCGCGCCCGCGCCTCGTCGCCGAGCGCGAGATAACCGCGGCCGAGAGCGTAGCTCCCCGGCCCCTCCGCCAGTGGCCCAGCCTTGCTGATCTCCGCCGACAGCTCGCTCATCCGCGCCCGGATGGTGGCCTGATCCCCGCGGATGTCGTGGAGCCGCGAGAGCGCCGAATACCGCGCCTGCGACTCGATGCGTTCGACGAGCTCGGTGAAGCGCTGCGCCAGCCGCTCGCGCGCCGCCGCCTCGCGTCGCGTCGAGATCCCCCAGCCCAGCGCGAGCAAGAGGAGCGAGGCCGCCGCCGTCGCGGCGATCAGCAGCCCCCGGTGCTTCATCAGCCGCTTGCGCAGCCGGTACCAGGCGCCGATCGATCGGGCCTCGACGGGATCGCCGCGGAGGAAGCGGTCGAGATCCTCGGCGAGCGCGCGCGCCGAGTCGTAGCGGGCGGAGCGGTCTTTCTCGAGGCATTTGAGCGCTATCGCCTCGAGATCGGCGGGGATGTCGGGATCGATCGCCCGCGGCGCGAGCGGCTCGGCGGTGGCGATGTTGCTGAGCACCTCGAGCGCGTTCTCGCCCGGGACCGACGCCTCGCCGGTGAGCAGGTAATACAGCGTCGCTCCGAGGCTGTAGACGTCGGCGCGGCGGTCGAGCCGCTGCACCTCACCGCGGGCCTGCTCGGGCGCCATGTAGTGGGGAGTCCCGAGGACGGTGCCAGTCTCGGTCGCGCCCTCTTTCCAGTCGCGCGCCAGGCCGAAGTCCATCACATAGGCCCTGAGGCGGCCGTCGTCGCTGCGCTCGACCATGATGTTCCCGGGCTTGAGATCGCGGTGAATGATCCCCGCGCGGTGCGCCTCGTGGATGCCGAGCGCCGCGTCGCGGAGGAGCATCGCCTTCTGCTCGACGGTGAGCTCGCGCGCGAGCGCTCCCAGCGTCTCGCCCGCGATGTACTGCATGGCGATGTAGACCTCGCCCCGCGCCTCGCCGACTTCGTAGACTTTGCAGACGCGCTCGTGATCGACGCGCGCCTGGGCGCGGGCCTCCGAGATCAGCCGCGCCACGTGCGCCGGATCGTCGCTGCGCACGAATTTTATCGCCACCTCGCGCCGCAGCCGGAGATCGCGCGCGAGGAAGACCTTGCCCATCCCGCCCTGGCCGAGGAAGCGGATCGGCTGATACCGATCCCAGCCGACGATGGGGAAGTCCGGCACGCCGCGCGGCAGCGCGAGGCGCGCGGGATCGAGGGTGGCCGTCACGTCGGGATCGGCCATGGCGGCGGCGATCGCGGCGGCCGCGGCGCTCGGCGGCGGCGCGTGGATCGTCGAGCCGAGCGCGTCGTCGGAGAAGTCTTTGCCGCGCTCGGTCGACGGCGGCGGCACGCTCGCGGTCGCGTCGGCGTCGCCCCCGACGCCCGCCAGCCGTCGCAGCGACGTCAGCGTCTCTTGCGAAATTTGCCCGCGATCTCGCAGCAGATCGAGCGGCTTGCGCTTCGCGGCCATCGCCTCGGCGCGGAGCACCTCGGCCTCCTCGGTGGCGACGATGCCCTCCGCGCGCGCGACGCGCAGCTCGGCCTCGTGATCCTGGAACACGACGCCGAACGTATCCGATCCAACGCGATCGCGGGCGCCTGCTCGCGCCGGATCGGCCCGCCGCGCGCGCCGCGGCCAGCGCCGCTCGCTCGCGCGCGGCGTCGTGATATACGTCGACGATGCTTCAGGGAGCTCTGATCGGTCTCATCGTGGCGGTCGTCATGATGTTCATGCAGCGGCGCAACGCGAAGAACGGCACCGGCATCGCAGGCAACCTGGAGCGGGTGCTCGCCGAGCGCGGCGCGCTCACGCTGAGCGAAGCGGCGACGGCCGTCGGCAAAGGCTCGTTCATGGGCCGCGGCGAGGTCGCCCAGGCGCTCAACGCGCTCTCGTCGGTCGGCAAGGTGCGGATCATCCAGGCGCCCGAGGGGACTCCGCAGCTCCAGAAGGTCGACCACATCCGCTACGAGCGCGTCGCGAGCTGAGCTGTCCCTCGCGATCGCCGGCGTCGAGTCCGTGGACTTCTCACCGGCCCACGAGAGTGGCAATCAGAAGAGGCCGATGGAGAAGTGGAATGCTCCAAAATCCTCCCACTGGCGTCGGTTCATGTTGATGCCGTAGTCGAGCGCGATGGGCCCGATCGGCGTCGCGATCCGCAGGCCGGCGCCGAGCGCATACCGCAGCACCAGGATATCGACGGTCGCGCTCCCCGACCACAGGTTGCCCGCGTCGACGAAGACCCCGGCCTGGAACGTCTCCGTCAGGGGGACGCGGAGCTCGGCGCGGGGATTGACCATGACGTCGCCGCCGCGGATCTGGACGTCGCAGATCGAGAGCGGGTGCTTCGTGGTGGGGGGAAAGCCGGGCTCGGTGCAGCGCGTGGCGTCGCCGTCGAGGATCTTGTCGGCCACGTCCTGCGGGACGAGCGAGTCGGCGAGGAACGATCGCACCGAGTCGACGCCGCCCAGGAAGAACAGGCGATCGGGGTACGTCTTGCTGTCGGCGACGAGCTGGAGGTTGTACCCGGCGGCGAGGCTCATCGCGAGGACGAGCTTGCGCGGCAGGCTGACGTAGACCGCGACGCGCCCGGTGAAGCGGAGAAAGTGGCTGACGTCGGTGGCGAGGTTGTTGTCGGCGACGAGCGGGAAGGCGTCGACGTGCTCGAGGCTCGTCGAGAAGAGCGCGCCGCGCGTGGCGTTGAAGGGGTTGTCGCGGAGATCCCAGGTGAAGTTGATCCGCTGCGAGAGCGCCAGCGTCAGGCCCTCGGGCGCGCGGAGGATCGCCAGGGCGCCGCGGTTGAAGATCGTCACGTCGTTGCGCTCGGCCGAGAAGCTGAGCTGCGACGCCAGGCCGCGGAACGGGCGGTACGAGAGCGTGGGGACGACGGCGTCCTTCGAGAGGCCGAAGTCGCGCTGGTTGTGGCGGATGTCGATCCCGTCGAGCGAGACGCTGAGCGCGGGCGAGAGGCCGATCTCGGGGAACGTGAGCGAGATGGTGTTCCGGCGCTCGAGGCGGTCGAGGATCGACAGCTCGGGCGAGCACACCGTGCAGCCGGGCACGCGGGTGATGCCGAAGTTCTGCCGCACGCCCTCGTCGAGGATCAAAAAATCGGGCAGGTAGCCGAGCTGGAGGTGGAGGCCGAAGTTGATGGCGAGGCCGCCGATGTTGCGGCCTTCGAAGTCGACGCCGAAGCGCACGCCCTCGCCGGTGGAGAAGCCGAGGTGGCTGTCGATCGCGAACGGGTTCGACTCGGCGACGGTGATGACCACGCGCTTGCGCTTCTGCGGGACCTCGGGATCTTCGAGGGCCACCGAGACGCTGGAGAACACGCCGAGCGTGGCCAGGCGCTCCTCGCTCTGGCGCACGAGATCCTGCTGGTAATAGCCGCCGCGGCGGAGCTGCACGCGCCGCAGGATCACGCTCGTCACCGTGTGCTTGTTGCCCTTGACGACGATGCCTTCGACGACGACGCGATCGCGCTCGGTGACGGTGAAGCGCACGCGCGCGCGGGTGCGATCCGGCGAGGGCTCGAGCGCGGCGACGACGTCGGCGTAGGCGTACCCGCGGAGGCGATACTCGTCGAGCACGCGGATCCGCGCCGACTCGACGTCGACATTGGAGAGCGGTGAGCCGAGCGGCAGCGCCGCGATCTTGCCGAGGTCGCGCTCGGTGAGCGATTTGTTTCCCTCGAACGCGAGATCGTAGAGCGTCATCTGCGGGCCGAGGGCGATCGGGATCCGCAGCGTGAGCTCCGGCGAGCACTCGACGCCGTGCGCGGGATCGGGCCTGCAGGTGAAGCTCTCGGGGATGACGGGCTCGGGCAGGGGGAGGCCGAGCGAGTCCTTGAAGCAGCGGGCGTGAAGGTCCGACGGCGGCGGCTCGGGGACGCATTTGTTCGCCGGCGACGAGCGCTTGCAGGTGGCGCGCATCGGCGTGAGCGGCCCGATCACGGCGTTGAGGTACCCCTTGCTGTGATAGAGGTCGCGCAGGTGCTTGAGGGCGCGCTCGTAGGTCTCGGGCGCGTACGTCACCAGCGGGTTGAGATCGGCCGGCAGGCCGCGTCCCCCGGTGCCCGACGTCGGCCCGAGGAGGCGGGCGATCATCCGGGGATCGCCGGCCGAGAACGTCTCCGAGCCGGGCAGCTCTTCGTCGAGGAAGCTGTCGATCTCGCTGCCGACGTCGTCGGCCGAGGCCTCCTTCGCGAGGCACGGGAACACCCGCTTGACGACGCGCACCTGGCGGTTCTCGCGCACCGTGAAGACCAGGTAATGCACGGGATCCGCCGGGGCGCCGCGCTCGACGCCGCTGACCTCGGCGTCGAAGAAGCCGCGCGCGACGTAGAACGCGCGCAGCCGATCGATGAGCTCGGCGAGGCGCCCGTCGGGCGCTTTTTCCAGGCCCAGCGCCTCGGTGAGCTGGTCGCCGTCGAAGGCGCGGTTGCCGTCGAACGAGGGCACGAGGCGCGGCCCGGCGTCGAGCTGGATCTCGAGCGTGCTGGCCCCGCCGATGTGGGTGATGTTGTGGTGGACCTCGGCGCGGAGGAAGCCTTTTTGCCGGAGCAGCTCGGTCATCTCGCGATCGGCGTCGGCGAGCGTGGGCTCGTCGAGGCGCGCCCCCGGCGTCACGCGGTACTTCGATTTGAGATCGCCGACCTCGCGATCGATGCGGGGATCGATGACGAAGACGCGCTGGAAGAGCGTCTGCGGCAGGCCCGGCGTGATCCGGATCGAGAGCACCACGGCCGTGGGATCGTCGGTGTCGGTGGTGTCGGCCTCGGCGCCGGTGAATGGGAAGCCGTGCTGGCCGTAGTAGCGGCGGATCCGCGTGGCGATGAGGCCGAGGAGCGGAGCCGTGATCTCGCCGCCGTCGGCGACCTCGGCGGCCTCCAGCGTCGCCGCCGTGTCGAGCGCGCCGCCGGTGACCTGGATCCGCGCGATCAGGCGGCGCGGGAGCACGTGGACGCGGAGCACGGCGCCGTCGCCTTCGGCGAACGTCTCCACGTTGGCGCGCGCGACGCTGCCGCTGGCGAGGACCTCGCGCATGGCCCGGCGCGCGACCTCGAAGCTGAGCGCCTCGCCGAGGCGCACGCCGGCGATCTTCGGCGGCGTGGTCCACCGGCCGCCGACGACGACGACGTCGACGCGACGGATCGGCTTGCCGATCAGGGCGCGGCTCGGCGGCTCCGTGAGCTCGGGCACCGCGCCGCCGAGCGCCGGCTCTTCGGGCGCGGCCATCGCGCGCTCGCCGGGCGAGGTGGGCGCGGTGGGCGGGCGATCGGCGCGCGCGAGCCGCGGTGCTCCGACCAGCGTCGCGACGACGGCGAGAGCGATCAGCGCAGCTCGGAAAGAGACCATCGCGCGATCACGCCGGCCCGGCGTCGTCGAGCCGCGCGATGTCCTCGCTCTTGCCGATCACCACGAGGACATCGGCCCGTGCGAGCGCTCGAAAAGCGAGGCGTGGATGTTCTCGAAATCCCAGTACACCCCGACCATGCTCGTGCCGTTTTCGGAGCCCATGCGCGCAGCGCATCATAGGTGGCGGGGCCGCAATGTCGACCGGCACGACGAGGCGCGCGCGGCGGTAGTGGTTCCCGCCACTCGAGCGCGCGTGCGTGGTAGGGTCGGCTCACGCGGGCGCTGGCCGTCCGCGTCCCAGCCCATGAGCGACGCAACCATCCTCCTCGGCGCAGTCGCGCACGATCCGAAGGTCCTCCCGTACTGGGAGGCGATGCGCGAGTACCTCAAGGCGAACGGCGTCGGGATCGATTTTGCCCTGTATTCCAGCTACGAACGCCAGGTCGAGGCCCTGCTCGGCGGGCACATCGATCTCGCGTGGAACGGCCCGCTCGCGCACGTTCGCGTCAAGCGCCGCGCCGAGGGGCGCCTCGTGCTCATCGCCCAGCGCGACGTCGATCGCGAGTTCACCACCAAGGTCCTCGTGCGGCGCAATGCGGGCATCGGCGCCCTCTCGGATCTCCACGGCAAGACGCTGGCGATCGGCAGCAAAGACTCGGCGCAGGCCCGGATCCTCCCGCTGTTCTTCCTGAAGCGCGCCGGCGTCGACGCCGCGAAGATCACGCTGCTGCCCTTCGATCTCGACGCGGGCAAGCACGGCGATCCGCCGCAGAGCGAGCTCGACGTCCTCGCCGCCGTGCAAGACGGCCGCGCTCACGCCGGCGTGATCGGCGGCCTGGTCTTCGCGACCGAGCTCGCCGCGGGCCGCGTCGATCCGCACCGCGTCGAGACGCTCTGGACGACGCCCTCGTACGATCACCACGTGCTCGAGGCGCTCCCGAGCTTCCCCGAGGCCAAGGCCCTGGCGCTGCAGCGCGTGCTCCTCGATCTGCGATGGAACAACCCGAAGCACCGGCGCCTCCTCGAGATGGAGGGCGCGCGCCAGTGGATCGCCGCTCGCGAAGACGGCCACATGCACCTCGAGGCCGCCCTGGAAGATCAGCGCGGCTGGTAGCGGAGGTCCTTGCCGTGCGCGAGGGTGGCACCCATCCTCCCGCGATGATCGATCTCCATTACTGGCCCACGCCCAACGGGTGGAAAGTCTCGATACTGCTCGAAGAGACGGGGCTGCCTTACCGCCTCGTCCCCGTGAACATCGGCCGCGGGGAGCAGTTCAAGCCCGACTTCCTGGCGATCAGCCCCAACAACCGCATGCCGGCCATCGTCGACCACGATCCTCCCGGCGGCGGGGAGCCGGTCTCGGTGTTCGAGTCGGGCGCGATCCTGGTCTATCTGGCCGAGAAGACGGGCCAGTTCCAGCCGAAGGACCTGCGTGGTCGCTTCGAGGTGCTGCAGTGGGTGATGTGGCAAATGGGCGGCCTCGGCCCGATGGCCGGGCAAGCGCACCACTTCCGCCAGTACGCGCCCGATCCGCTGCCGTACGCGATCGAGCGCTACACGAAGGAGGTCAATCGCCTCTACGGGGTGATGAACAAGCGCCTCGCCGATCGCGACTACCTCGCTGGTGAGTACTCGATAGCCGACATGGCCGCCTGGCCGTGGGTCGTGCCGTGGAAGAACCAGGGCCAGCAGATCGAGGAGTTCCCGCACCTCGCCCGCTGGTTCGAGGCCGTGAAGGCCCGCCCCGCCGTGGACCGTGGCTTTGCCGTGGGCAAAGATCTCCGCAGCACCGCGCCGATGGACGACGAGGCCAAGAAGGTGCTCTTCGGCCAGACGGCGGCGAGCACGCAGAAGTAACCGCGCTCCACAGCAGTATACGCGCGACAGAGCACCACGCCTGACGAGACTGGCTTTCTCGTCGCGTGGTGCACGCGTCAGTGGACGGCTCGATTCGCTTCGTGCAGTGTGCCTTGCCCGCCTCCCTTCGCGGGCGAGATCACTCGAAAGGCTCATCCCCCATGTCGCGCTCCGCGCTCCTGCTCCTCATCACCGCTCCGGCCGCGCTGCTCATGGCCTGCGGCTCCGATACCACCTCTGGCACCGCCGCCACCGGTGCCGGCGGATCGACCTCGGCCACGACGAGCACCACGACCTCCAGCGCCGCCACCGGAGTCGGCGGCTCGGCCTCGGCCACCACCGGCGCGGGCGGCAGCGCCTCCACCACGTCGAGCAGCGGCGGCACGACCAGCGCGACCGGCTCCACGGGCACCGGCGCGATGATGGGCGCCTGCACCAGCGCGGCGGATACGATGATCCTCATGTCGAAGGACATCGGGAAAATCACCGGGGACTGCGCCTCGAGCAAGCTCGGTATGGAGCCGGGGACCAAGGACTGCATCAAGATGGGCACGGGCCTCTCGGACCCTTGCGTCACCTGCTTCGACGACACCGTCGGCTGCGTCTTCAAGAACTGCCTCGGCGACTGCATCGGCGGCTCGGGCAGCCCGGCCTGCACCGCCTGCCGCGCCGCCAAGTGCGATCCCGCGTTCGTCGCCTGCAGCGGCCTTCCGGCGAACTGATCGCGTCCAGCCACGGAGATACGGAGACACGGAGTCTCACTGGACTCCCTGTCTCCGTGGCTCCGTGGCTCGAGCCTCCTCGCCCGGGCCCCGCCTGCGCTCACGGCAGCTTCGGCGCCGTGCTCAGCTCTTCGAGCGGCAGGTCGGCCCCCTTCAAGGCCTTGATGAAGGCGACGATGTCTTCCACCTCGGCCGCGGTGAGGTCGGTCAGGGCATCCAGCCGCACATCATGGTTCGGGTCCAGCGCCCGGGTCGCCGCCGAGGTCTTGCGGGCGATCACCTTCGAGATGCTCACCTCCGAGCCGTCGTGCAGGTACGGGCTCGTCTGCGAGGCGGAGCGCAGCGTCGGCGTCAAGAACGCGCCGCGATCCTCCTCTTTCTGGGTCACGAGAAACCGCCCCTCGTCCGCGCGGATCCCGTTCGTACCCGGGGGAGACGTCGCGATGTTGTGGAACTGGAAGTCGGAGAAGAGCGGCCCCGAGTGGCACGAGGCACACCCCGCCTTCCCGCGGAAGAGCGAGAGTCCGCGGATCGCGGCCTCGGTCATGGCGCCGTCGTCGCCCGCGTTCCACCGGTCGAAGGCCGAGTCGCGCGACACAGCGAGGCGAATGTAAACGGCCAGCGCCTTGCCCGCGAGGCGCCAGATCGCCTGGGCAGAGAGCCCCTGGATGTCCTCCCCGAACGCCGCCTGGAACAGAGGAACGTACCCCGGGATCTCCGTAGTGAGCTTCGCCTGGAGGGCGGTCTGGGCGCCGGGGACGTCAACCACGCTCACCTCTGCTGCCGGGTGCCCCGGGGCGAGGTTCATGTTGGCCTCGGCCAGCGGCAGCACCATCGCGTCGTAGAGATCGGTGAAGTGCGCGCCGTCCCAGCGCAGCATCGGCGCGTAGACGATGTTGAGCAGCGAGGGAGTGTTGCGGGGCAGCGTCGGCGAGATGCCCGGATAGGACCGGTCGGGCGCGTCCTTTGGCCCGCTCGACTGAAACTCGACCAGCGGGAAGTGGCAGTTTCCACAGACCGTCTTGCCGCTGCCGGAGAGCCGCGGATCCGCGAAGAGCGCCCGACCCAGCTCTTTTTTCTCGGTCGTCGCCGGGTTGTCGGCCCACCCGGGCAACCCCGGGACGGGGCCCGAATCGTCGACGCGCAGGCCCGTGTCGGGGTGGACCGGCCAGGCGTTCGAGGGGGCACCGCCGCCGGCGCCCGAGCCGCCCGCTCCGCCGCCGCCGCACGCCGCGAGGGCCAGGAGCGAGGATATCACACCACAGATGGTCTGGACGCGCACGGGGGCCTCAGGGAATCGCGAGCACGGTGTTCGTGAAGGCGGCGGTCACCTGATCACCGTTCTTGGTATCCGCCGGAGTGCGGTTTTCGATCGACACGGACGCGTCCGCGCCCTCGACGTTGAGGCGCAGTGTCCCGAGCGGGTTCTTCGGATCGCCGTCGTGAATGTCCTTGGTGCTGATGGTGAACGAGGCGATGTCGCCCCCCTTCGCCGCGGGCGCCGACTGGGGCTCTCCCGCCTTGATTTCTTCGGTGATCTTCGTCGACGTGTAGCAGACGAACACGATGTCGTAGGGGCCGTCCTCGTGAGAGCTCTTGGACGAGAACTTCACCACCATGTCGGCTGGCATCTCGCCCCATTCGTGGTCGAGGGGCGGATCGTTGCCCGGCGCGAAGCCCGCCGGGAACGTGGCGATCAGGTACGGCTTCCCCACGATGTCGGCGGCCGCCTGCTCGACGATGGTGTTGGACGGCGTCAAGAACGAGAGTTGCCCGGCCTTCGCCGTGAGCGCGACATTCATTCCCAGGGTGTGGCCTGTCATCGCGCCTCCTGTGGTGCTCCCGGTGGTGCTCCCGGTCGTGCCCCCCGTCGTGCTCACGGGCTCCGATCCTCCACACCCGACCAGCAAGACGGCGAGCGCGACCGCTCCGGCGTATCTCTTGAACATGGGGACTTCCTTGGCGATGAGGCGTGCGGGGCGGGGCAATGATCACCCCGGCGCGCGCCGATGGCGCGAGCCCGCAGCCGTGTATCGAGGGCGGCATCTGGTGTCAACGCGAATATTTCGTGTGCGAAACTTATCGGCGTGATCCGGCCTGAAGCCGGCGAGGTCGACGGTCTACAGCAGCGCTTCCACGACGGCGCACCACCCCGCGGCGAGATTGGCCTTCTCGTAGCCGCCTCCTCCGAGCACGAGGAGGCGGCCTCCCGCGTGACGATCGGCGATTGCGCGGAGCCGCGTGGTGGCCCTGGCGAGCGAGGCGGGCGTCAACTCGAGGTGGGCCAGCGGATCGCCGGCGAGGATCTTCGCCGTGGCGTCGAGCACCGCGCCGACGACGTGGGTGGCGGCGATCTCCACGGTTCGCCGCGCGAACGTGGGCCCGTGATCGAGGGCGCCGACGCTGGCCGCGCAGAGGCTCACTCGAACTCGAGGCGCAGGCGGAAGTCGGCGCCGACGTTGCCGAAGGTCGAGCTGGAGACATCGTTGACGTTGTCGTACGAGCCCTGCACGCTCATCTTCCGGTTGAGACGCCACTCCACGTTGGAGCGCACCTCGCGGTTCTCGGTGATACCCGTCGTCACCGTGGCCCGCACGTTGTCGGTGATGCGCTTGCCGACGGTCACCGTCGGCTCGGTGCGGCCCGTCTTCGACGAGTAACCCGTCCCGAAGTGGAACTCGTCGATCAGCGGGACGATCTTCTTCACGGCCTTGTCGGCGCCGGTGAGGGCCGAGAGCGCCTCGAGGCCGACGGTCTCGCCGAGCGACGATACGGCCTCTCCGCGATCGATCTCGGCGCGGGTCATGCCGATGGTCAAGAGCAACACGATGTCTTCCTGGCGCAGCGGCGGATCGCTCGCGAGCGTCATCTTGAGATCGTCGGCGTCGCCGTGGACGTTGAGGGTGATCCGCCAGATCCCGCTGCCGCTCTGGGTGCTCCCCGACGACGCGCCGCCCGAGCTGTCGGTGCCTGTCCCCGAGACCGACTGCTCGGCCGCGGCGCTGGCGTAGCGGCGGTATTCGGTCTGCGCGCGCACGTCGACCTGGGGGGCGATCTTCAGCGGATCGTCGAAGCGCACCGAGCCCTCGCGCACCAGGAACTCGTTGTTGCGGAGCTGGAGCTTGGAGTCCGGGAGGATGCGCAGGAGGCCGCGCGCGCCGAAGCGCTGGTTGGTCCCCGAGAGCACGAGGCCGGGATCGGCCACCGCGAGCTCCATGTCGATGAGGTTGTTGGTGAAGCGGAGCGGCCGCGGGGACACCAGCGTGATCTCGAACTTCACGACGTCGTCGGCCGGATCGTAGGTGTTCACGACCGTGCGCGGAGGCCGGGCGAGCGAGCTCGGGTTCAGCGTCATCGGCTTCGTGTAGCTGAACGAGGTGAGCGAGACGTTGCCCTTCACGTCGGGGAGGTTGCGCGCCGCGCCCGCGCTGCTCGGCGTGGGCCGGTACGTGGCCTCGAGATCGGCGTCGGCCGTGAACGTCACGCCCTCGGCCGCGGGGACCTTCACGCCGCGCGCGGTGATCGTCGCCGTGACCGCGCCGGCGTCCGGACCGCGGAGAGGCATGCGCCCCGACACCTCCATCGTGCCGCCGCCGAGGCGCGCCGTGGCCCGCTTGATCCGCGCGTCGCTGCCGGTGATGTCGAGGTCGATGTCGATGTCCTGGATCGCCAGCGGGATGCCCTTGAGGTTGAGGTCGCCCTTGCGCAGGTGGCCGGCGCCCGAGTACCGGAGCGCGCTCGGCGACCCCATGATCCGCAGGTTGGCGTCGACGGTGCCAGCCGCGCGCTCGACGCCGGCGATCCCCTCGCTGAGCTTGGCGAGGTTGATCGGCTCGACCCGGGCAACGATGTCAACGTCGGGGGACGTCGTGACCCGATGGATCTTGCCGCCGGTCACGAAGGTCGCGCTGAGGCCTGCCTTGGCCCTGGCGGTGACGCGGAGCTCGGGCACGTCGAGCTCGTCGCCGGCGAGGACGATCGGCCCGCTGGGCGCCGCCAGGGCCACGCTGCTCCCGTCGCGCGCGATCTCGAAGCGCTGGATTGCCAGCGTCATCTCGCCGCGCTGCGGGGCGCCGAGCGGCAGGCTCTTCACGTCGAGCGAGGCGGTGAGCTTGCCCTCGGGCGACGCGCTGGCGAACGCCACCCCGGGGATCAGGTTCGACAGCGTGCCGAGATCGAGCTCGGTCACGCGGACGCGACCGTCGAGGATCATGCGCTTTTGACGGGTGATCCTCACGTCGTCGAGGGCGACCTGCCCCTCGAAGAGCGAGCCGTTGATCTTGAAGTAGCCCCCCGAGGCGTCGCGCTCGTACTCGGCGAGGTCGAAGGGCGCGCCGCGCTCGTTGCCGCAGCGGGTGCGGTTGACGACGCCGGCGGGCTTGCCCGTGCCCGTCATCGCGACGCGGAGGTGCGAGGGAGGCAGGCTCGCCGGGCCGATGCGCAGGCGCGAGACGTCGACGTCGGCCACCGTCTCGAAGTCGCTCAGCGTCCCGCCGAGGTTGGCCACGAGCGAGATCGATCCGTCGAAGAGCTTGCCCGAGGCGCCGAACGCGTCGATCTTCGCGATGGGGATCCCGCTGCCGATCACCGTGCCTTGCACCACGCCGCCGTGCCGCACCGTCGCCGTCGCCAGCACGCTGCCCGAGCCCTTGCGCAGCGTCGCCGAGGTCACGTCGATGCGCATGCCCGACGAGCCCGCGTCCTTGTCGTCCCAGGAGAGATCGATCGCCGCGACGCCGTCGTCCCAGTGTTCGCCGAACATCGACACGGCCGAGACATCCATCGTGGTGTGGATGTCGAGCTGGCCCCCGCCGCAGCGATCGTCCTTGCCGCCGAGCGTGTAGTGGAAGCGCGCCTTGCCGCTGGCCACGGCGTCGATGTCGGCGAAGCGAGGATCCTTGTCGAAGTGGAAAATCTCGAAGAGATCACGGACGCGCACGTGGGGCGCGTCGCGGGTGTCGAGGTCCCCGTCGATGAGCACGTCGGGCCCCTTGTCGAAGGCGATCCGGGTCAGCGCCGAGCGCATGCGGCTGCCCCCGTGCTTGATGTGCGCGTCGCTGAGATCGAGCACCAGCGGCTCGAAGGCCACGTGCGAAGACTCGATGTCGCCGACGGGCATGCCCGCGAACACGAAGTCCTTGATCGCCAGATCGCCGGTGAATTTCGGGTGGGTGAAGGGCCCGCGCCCCGTGGCCTTGAGGCTGGCGACGCCGGCGACGGGGATGTCGATCAGCGGCGAGATCTCCGACAGGTCGATCTTCGTGTCCTCGAAGAGCTCGATGTCGAGCAGCGTGGCGAAGCCGAGCGTGACGTTGGTGTGAACGTGCGACTTCGGCGTATCGATCGCGAAGTTCGAGAACACGACGCCGGGCATCTTGTAGAGCGACGAGCGCTCGAGCCCGTTGACGATGAAATCGCCGTGGATCACCGCCTCTTTCACCCCCATGCGGTGCAGCTTGCGCGGGTCCGACACCGGGTGATCGAAGATCTCGAAGCCGTGGGTCGACACGCTGAGGGGGCCCTCGAGCAGCAGCGGATCGAGCGTGCCCTTGAGGTGCTCGAAGCGGCCGTGGTCGAAGCTCCAGCTCACGTAGGCCTGCGGGTGGACGCCGAGATCGCGCAGCAACGCCGGGAACTCGAGGCCTTCGAGGATCACCGGGCCCACGGTGAGCGGGACGCCCTTCACGAACGGCTCGAGCTTCACCTCGGGGATGGTCACCTTCCCGTCGGCCCAGAGCGCGACCATCTTCGAGACGAGGACGGTGCCGCTCGCGCTGGTGGCGAGATCGAGATCGAGGTGCTTCGCGAAGACCTTGCCGTCGGCGCCGATGCGGTCGCCCGCGACGTGCCCCGTCAGGATCGGCAGCCGCGATACGCCGTCGAAATCGGCCTCGAGATCGACCGTGAGCGAGCCCGTGGCGTGCGGCATGTCGACGAAGCGATGTGCGATCGACGCGGGCACCCTCGCGTGAACGCGGCCGCGGGCCTGGATCGGGCCGCCCTTCGGGAGCTCGAGGTGGACCGCGCCGAGGCGCACCTCGACCGCGCGCGGGTCCGACTCGCCGAGGTGACACGAGGGCGTGGTGCCGGGATCGGGATCGAAATCGGCCGAGCCCTGGAGGAGCAGGCGCCGCACGACGACGCTCGTCCCTTGCACGCGGACGCGGGCGTCGAGCCGGCAGATCACGTCGTCGTCGACGGCGTCTTCCCAGGCCTCGCGACCAGGGAATTTGTAGGTCCGCGTCACCCGCGTCGTGCCGGCGCGGATCGCGATCTCGAAGGCCCCCGGGTCCTCGACCGACACGTCGAGATCGACCTCTTTCGTGTCGACGTGGAGCGAGTCCACCGTGGCGTCGATGCGCGCGTCGGTGATCGAGATCGACGCCAGCGGCGGGCGGGTCGGCCCGGTGGAAGGCGCGGTGCTGGCGCTGCCGTCGCCGGGGATGCGGTAGTGCAGGTTCGTCAGCTCGCCGTGCTCGACGACGGCGCGGATGCGCGGGCCGATGATCTCCACGTCGCCCACGTCGAGCTCGCCCGCCAGCAGCGAGAAGGGCCGCGGTCGGATCGCGGCGCGCTCGACCTGGAGGAACGGCGTGCCCCCGTCGGAGGCCTCGATCACCAGATCGTCGAGCGCGATCAGCATCGGCCAGGCCTGCACCGAGACCTGGTAGTGCGCGTTGAGGCCGAGCTCGGACGCCAGCAGCGTCGCCGTCTTGCGCGCGGCCCAGGCGCGCACCGGGCCCGTCCGCACGAGGAAGCCGAGGGCGAGCGGGACAGCGCCGACGATCGCAAAGAGGACGCAGAGGACGAGCGCGAAGAGGCGACCCCAGTCCCGGCGGGGGCGCCACTTCTGCGGTCGTTTCCTCGGCGGCGCCGTGAGCATCCCGGGCAGCTTAGCCCAGGGGCGCGCCTGCTGCTGGGACGGGATGTGTCCGCAATTTGCCCCGGCGCGACGCGCGCTTCACCGAGCGAACGTCACGCAGGCCGAGGCGAAGGAGGGCGCCGAGGCGCGGAGGCGACGATACGCCCCGCGCTCTCGAGGCGGAGCCTTCAATGCACCAGGTACGTCGCCGAGATCGGCGAGTGATCGCTCGCGTACTTGCTCGCGTCGTCGACGTCCTTGGCGTGCGTGAGCACCACCGACGTCGGATCGAGCATGGAATGGAGCGCAGGGTTCGCCATCTGGTGATCGATGAGCTCGAGCTTGCCCATGAAATTATAGCTGTGGCGATCGCTCGTCTGCACCGAGTCGGCCGAGTCGACGAAGAGCTGCGGCGCCGCGCCGGCCACCGCGAGGTACGGCGGCGAACCGGGCGTGTCGTTGTAGTCGCCCAGGACGAGGATCCCGACGTCGGGCTGCTTGGCCTGGAGATCGTCGGCGATCTTGCGCGTGTGCTGGGCCTCGGCGAGGCGCTTGTCGGGATCGTCGGGAGCGGCCTTGGCCTTGAAATGCACCCCGAGCACCACGATCGCGCGGTGGTTGAAGGTGAAGTGCAGCTCGACGCAGTCGCGGGCGTAGTGGTACTGCGGGCCGTTGGTACCCGCGAGGACGAACACGTCGTCCTTGTGGCTGACGACGCTGTCGGGGACGACCTTGGTCAGCACGCCGATGTCGATCCCGCGCGAGTCGTTGCCCTCGATCAAGATCGTCTGAGCGTAGGCGGAGCCGAGCTCGGTCGCGTTGAGATCGTCGAGGATGCCCTTGTTCTCAATCTCCGCGAGCACGACGATGTCGGCGTTCAGGGCCTTGATCTCGGCGCCGATCGTCGCCCGCTTCTTGGCGTAGTCGGCGGCGCTGAGGATGATCTCGGTGGGCGTCGCCGGGTTCTTCTTGGTGTCGAAATAGTTGTGGGTGTTCCAGTCGGTGATCTTGAGCGGCGCGGCCGGAATGCTGCCTCCGGAGCCGCCGTCGCCGCCGCCGCTTCCGGTGGTGGTCGTCGCGCTGGTCTCGCCTCCGCTGCCGGTGGTCGCGCTCGTCGTCGCGCCCTGCCCGCAGGCGGCGGCGAGCACGAGCAACGGAGCGACGAGCAAGCCGGCGAACGAGCGGCCCGAGCTGAAGAAAGAAGAGCGCAGCATCCCCGAGAGGTACTCGTTTTCCAGCGGGCGAGGTAGCCCCCGCCGCGCGGATTTCTCCGACTGGGTGGGGGCGCTCAGCGCAGCGGCCGTCGACGATCCGTGTCGCGATACCTCTGTCGATACTGATCGTGGCAGGCCTTGCAGGCGACGCGACACCCGTCCACGTTCGAGGCCCGCGCGGCGGCGGCGCCCTGGCTCGCGATGGCCTTCCACCCGTCGTAGCCCGGCGGATCGATGCGTTCGATGCGTTCGAAGACGGCCACGAGCGCCTCCGGAGTGCCCGACGCCAGGGTGCGCGCGGCGGTCCCCTTCATCCACGTTTGGAGCGGAAAATCCGGGCCGATCGCTGGAGCGAGGGTTGCGCTGGAGCTGGCTTGACCGGACTGCGCCGGCTCGGTCGCCGCGTCGCGCCGATCGGCGCACGAGGGCAGCCCGAGCAGCACTATCACTGCGCCCATCGCCGCCGCGCGACAGGGCCGCTCGCGGTGGGGTCGCGCTGACCGTGACGCGCGGCGAACATCGATAGAAGGAGCTCTGTTCATCGCGACCTCACCTCGCCGTCACGGAGGCCACGGCGGCCTCGCTGGCGTAGTCCGCCGGCAGCTCGCCCGTGAGCGACTTCAACCAGATCACGATCGAGCCCACCTCCGCGCTGGTGAAATCCAGCCCGAGCTGGTGCTTCCCCATGGTGTGCACGGCGTCCTCCAGCGTGGCCGCCGAGCCATCGTGGAAGTACGGGCCCGTCTTCTCCACGTTGCGCAGCGTGGGGACCTTGAACATCATCCGATCGGCGCTGGCGTGGGTCACCATCATGCGTCCAGTGTCGCTCTGGTTCGGCCAGGGCTCGACCACGCCCACGCGCTCGAACATCGATCCTCCGAGCAGGGGGCCCGTGTGGCAAACCATGCAGCCGGAGTTGAGGAAGAGCTTGAGTCCCTCTTTTTCCGGGCGGGTGAGCGCGGCCTTGTCGCCCGCGAGATACCGGTCCCAGCGGCCCGGGGTCATCAATCCTCGCTCGAAGGCGCCGATCGCTCCGCCGACGTTATCGTAGCTCATCGGGTGGGCCTCGCCGGGGAACGCCTCGCGGAACGCGCGGTCGTACGCGGGGATGGCCTCGAGCCTCGCCACGACCTCCTCCGCGCTGCTCATCCCCATCTCCAGCGGGTTGAGGATGGGGCCTTTGGCCTGCTCCTCGACGTCGCTGGAGCGGCCGTCCCAGAACTGGGAGAACGACCCCGCGGCGTTGTAGACCGTGGGCGCGTTGCGGCTGCCGTGGTGCCCGTCGATGCCCGTCGACGTCGCCTTCCTGTCGACGCCGAACTGCTGGAGATCGTGGCAGCCATTGCAGGAGAGATCGTTGTTCTTCGAGAGCCTCTTCTCGTAGAAGAGCAGGCGCCCGAGGGCGATCTTCGCCGGCGTGCGCGGGTAGCGCGCCGACTCTGCCGCCGAGTCGATCGCCTGGAAGCGCCGCAGTAACCGGGGATTGATCTCGCTCGACGCCTCGCTGACGTCCGTGGCGTAGATCGCCTGGATCGACGCCGCGGGCGGGGGAGGAGTCTTGTCGGCAGCCGGCGCGTGACTGCACGCCTCCAGGAGGAGCAGAGCGCCGGTCACGAATCGCCTGGTGGTCGGAGCGGGCATGGATTTCATCTCGCCGGAGCTTCGCGGGACATGGACAGAGACGCGCTCCTCGCCCGGGGCGGCGGAGGGAGACTGAGGAAGGTCGGGGTCGCGATTGGCCCGCTCGAGCTCGGGGTCGGGATCTGGAAGCGCCAGACCGTCCCCTGGCCGCGGACGCTGGTGATCGCCACCGAGCCTCCGAGATCGACGCACGCGGCGCGCACCGCCCCGAGGCCGACGCCGCGCCCCGAATACTCGCTGACGCCGTCCTTGGTCGACACGCCGTCGTGGAACAGCGCGGCCTCGAGCTGCGCCTGGCTGTCGCTCGGCAGCCCCGCTCGGCGAGCGCGCGCCGCGACGGCATCCCAGTCGATGCCGCCGCCGTCGTCGCTCACCTCGACCACCACGGTCCGGCCTTCGCGAAGCGTGCGCAGTCCGAGGTTTCCGGCCGCGGTCTTGCCGGCGCGCAATCGCTCCGCCGGCGGCTCCACGCCGTGGTCCATCGCGTTGCGCACCAGGTGCACCAGCGTCGACCAGAAGGGGGCCCAGCGCGCGGCCTCGAAGCGGACGCCGTTCGACTCGACGCGCACGGTGGGCGCCGGCTTGTCGAGGCGCGGCGCCAGGCTGCGCGCGTGCTCGCCGAGCCGCTCGAGCCGGCGATCGGTGGGCTCGAGATCGAGCGACGCCAGGAGCGAGAGGAGCTCGACCCGCGGCCGCCCCGCGATGATCAGATCGCGGAGGCGCGCGCGATCGGCGGCGCACAGCCCCGAGGTGCTCGCCGGCGCCTCGCTCGCCATCGACTCGACGGTCGTCGCGATCCAGCTCCACAGCGCCGCGAGCCGGGTCCGCTCGGCCTCGGTCGGCGCGTCGCCGGTCTCGGCGAGGCGGCTTTCCATCGCGTGACAGAGCCGGGTGAGGCGGGGGAACCCGAACATCCCGCTCGTGCCTTTGACGGTGTGGATCTGCCGAGACATCAGCGTCGGATCGTCGCTGACGCCGCCCGCGACGATCTGTCGGATCAAGGGCTCGGTGTCGGCGATGAACGCGGCGAGCCCCTCGCCGTCCTGCCGGGTGCGCTCGAAGATGTTGAGGGTGTCGCGGGCCTCGGCCTCGACGCGGGCGCGCTCCACCTCGCTGGTCGTGTCGCACACGACCAGCATCACCTTCACGAGCGCGCCGTCGGCGAGGATCGGCGTGTACCCGAGGGCGTAGCTCCGCGCGCCGTGGTGGAGCTCGCGCGGCATCTGATCGATCGTCAGCTCCAGCGGGAGCGCGCCGTCGATGATCATCTCGAAGCCGATCTCGAAGCTCATCGCCGCCTGTGGATCGATGGGCGCGAGGTACTCCCAGAAGGTCGTCTCGTCCGCGGCGGGGCCGAACCACGTCGTCAGCGTCGCCGAGCGCTCGCGCGACATGCGGCCCTGGAGATCGATCGTCACGAACCCCTCGCCGACGTTGTCGAGCACGCCGCGCAGATCGTCGTTGCGGTGGCGCAGCTCCTCGGTGCGCGCCGCGACGAGCCTGGCCAGGCGATCCTGCTCCTCGGCCGCGGTCGCGGAGATCTGCGCGAGGAGCCGCTCGATCTCGGCCATCATGTCGTTGAACGATCGGGCGAGCTGGCCGACCTCGTCGGCGGAGGCGTCGACGAGGCGCGGCTGCGAGAGATCGCCCGCCGCCACCGCCGCCGCGACGCGAGCGACGGCGCGTACGCGGCCGCCGATCGATCGCGCCACGAGCCACGCCGCGATCAGCCCGAAGGCCAGCGCCGGCAGCGCCGCGAGCAGGGCCGCGCGCCGCACGCGCCGACGATCGAGGTCGAGCGACGCCGTCGAGAGCTCGAGCACCAGCGTCCCGCGCGGACCCTCGCGCGAGACCACCGCGACGGTGGCGCGGATCATCGTCTCGAGGCGCTCGATCCGCGGCGCTCCGCCGGGCGCGAGCTTCATCGCGGCGCCCATCGTCGGCTCGCCGAGCACGTGGAGCGGACGCCCGGCGGCCGTGTAGAGCCCCATGGCGACGACGTCCTTGTCGGTGGCGATCGCCTCGAACACTTCGCGCACCGTCTGCTGGTCGTCGAACGCGATCGCCGACTCGACCTCCGGCGCGATCACGCGCGCGTAGGTGTCGGCCTTGTGCTCGAGATCGAGGCGCGCCGCGGCGACGTGCTGCGCCGGGAAATACGTCGCCAGGAAGGTCACGAGCGCGAGCATCAGGGCGCAGATAACCCCGAACATCTTCAGCTGGATCGACCGGAGCGCGAGCCGGCCGGCGCGCGCCGGGACGATGCCTTGCCTCGCGGCAGGTTGGGAGAACGACACGGGATCGACGTACCTCGGGGCCTGAAACGGCCGCCCCGCGCGATACTTGAGCGCCGCCCCGCGCCGCGCGTGCCCGTCGATCAGCCCTCGCCGAGCAGGCTCCGGATCATCGCTCGCCCGTCGACGCGCTCGCGCTCGGGGCCCTCACCGACGCGCGAGAAGCCGAGATCAGCCTCGAGCCGGTACGACCCTTCGAAGGGGTGCGGCGGCGCGCCGCGCCAGTCGTCGGGCGAGAGCATCGAGAAGTAGAGCTCACCGTCGTCGCGCCGGTAGAGGTGATACGTCTTGCCGGGCGTCTTCCTGAAATTGCACGTTGCGCGGTGCAGCTCCGAGGCCGCGCGAGCCTCTTCGAGGAGGCGGCGCGCCTGCTCCTGGAGGGCGCGCATCTGCTCGCGGATCACGTCGAGCTTTCCGCCGACGACGACGCCGATCGTCTCGTCGGCGCGCTCGATCTCGCGGGCCAGATCGACGAGCTCGATCTTCGCGCCGAGACGGCTCGTCGGGTAGGTCATCGCGCGGTTCGACGAGCGCTCGTCCGCGGGTTCGCCGGTGTCATGATCGCGGGCCATTGGAGGGCCGGAGCCTAGCAGAGGCCCGGTGTCACGGCAGCGCGCGGAGCCCGTACGTTTTGCGTGCGCGGGCCTCGCCGCGTGAAAATTCACGCCCCGGCGCGGGGGCGCGTGCGACCATCCTCGACCCTTGTCGCGGGACAGCGACGCCGAGGAGGCATGATGCGCCAGTCGATTTCCGCCGGCCGCGAAGCGATCTTCATCCGCGCCTCGTCGCTTCGATCTCTCGCGGCGCTCGCCGTGGCCGCGTCGACGCTGGCGGCGTGCTCGGGCGGCGCGCCGACGTCGGCGGGATCGGGATCGGGATCGGGACCGAGCGGCGCGGGCGGGGCGCTCCCCGGCGCGACGGCGACGGCGGGCGCGTCCACTTCGGGCTCGGCCGCCACGGCGTCGAGCGGCTCGGTCGGCAGCGGCGGCACCGGCGGCTCGATCGGCGTGCCGGATCCCGGCCCTTCCACGTTCGCGATCGCCGACATCGATCACAACCGCGACCGCGTGCTCGACACCTACGCCCACCACCGCGGCGCGCCGGATCGCTGCAGCTTCTGGTCGGCGATGACCATCGTCGAGAAGGGCATCTTCCTGACCCACACCGACATGCTCGGTCACCGCTCGTGCCTCGAGAACGCCAGCGTCCCGCCGGCGCAGCTCGGCAATGGCGCGTGCACCGCGGGCTCGTGCAACTGCTCCGGCAGCGCGCCGTGCAGCTGCGCTGTCGGCTCGGCGATGGCGCTCGATCACGTGTTCGCGATCTGGGCCATCAACGGCTCGGACACCTCGTGCTGCGGCGGCGTCAACTGCTGCAACGGCGGCGGCGAGTGGCACCGCACCTTCTTCTCGGCCGACGATCGCCTGATTGCCTATTTCCGGGACATCAACGCTGGCCTGCCCGAGTGGGCCGAGAGCAACGATTTCGGCGGCCCGCACGCCCCGTTCACGCAGAGCGACGAGACGATCCCCGGCTCGCCGCGCGGCCAGACGCACTTCTGGGGCAAGGACGCCGACGCCAGCATCCTCCAGCGCAACGGCGTCGTCGGCGTGTCGGATCCGCACGTCGTGGAGATCGACAACGACTACAACTTCATCCACGACTCCAGCCCCGAGGGCTATTACAGCTCGACCTACGGACGCGCCGAGTACAAGCGCAACTGGAGCTGGACGGACGCCGCCCACAACCGCGGTGACGGACTGCCCACCTCGTTCGCCGGCAACGGCGCGCCGGCCGGGATCTCGGAGCTCGTCAACGACGCCACCTGGTCGCCTCACTGCATCGCGGCGACGGTCACCGGCGTCACTGGCAAGAGCGGTATTCACCCCGGCGGGGTGATCACCATCGCTGGATCGGGCTTCCTGGCTGCGGGAAACCGCGTCCACGTGCGTACCCGGTCGATGGCCGTCGCGCTCGACAGCACCTCGCCGCTCCTGCTCTCCGAGGCGGACTCGCACCTCGACGTGCAGCTCCCGCTCGACATCGGCGCGGGGGAGGCCTTCGTCTACGTGGAGATCCAGGGCGCTATTACTGACGTGCTCCCGATCCAGATTGCCCCTTGAGCCGGTCGGGGTTGCCCCTGCAACCCCCGACCATGGCTTCGCTCAAGGCACCCCGGCGCCACCCACAGGCGCTGCCGGCGCGTCTGCCGGCGCCGCCGCTCCGCCCTCATACCGCTTGCTCGCCCGGTCCGACGCCTTCGTCACCGGGCCACGGATGAGCTCGATCGACTCTGCCGGCGCGTCCGACAGCTCCAGGTTCGACAGGACCTGCGACACCAGGCGGATCCAGCGGGCCCGGAGCGCGTTCATTTTGGCCTTGCCAAGGGGCTCTGTCGCCTCCTTCGCCTCTTGCACCTCGCGCGCGCGCTCCAGCTCTCCGAGCTTTGCGCCCGCGGCGATCCAGCGCTTCGTCGTGTCGAGCAACGTGCCCTTACCCTGCACCGGGATCGACTTGAGAAAGGCCCGCACGTCGGGCTGCTCCTCCAGCAGCTTCGCCACGCGCTCGGTGTTCCCCGACTCGGCGAGCAGCGAAGCGTTGATGATGCTCATCCCCGTGGGAAAGAGCCTGGCCTGCACCTCTTCAGCCTGCTTGGCGCGGGCGAGATCCGGTGTCTCCGCGGCGAGGCTGTTGTTCTTGTCGGCCTCGATGGCGCTCCACACGGAGCGCGCCAGGGGATCGTGAACCGCGTCGGCCGCGATCCCCGCGTCGATGATCTTCTGGAGCGCCGGCGACACGACCGCTCCGGCTGGCTGCGCGGAGAGGAGATCGCCATGGATCTCGACGACCTTCGCGTGGAAAGCCGCCACCTCCGGGATGGAGAGAAACAGCGCCTTCCTCGCGGGGTCGTTCGCCCATGGCGCGATGATTCCCACCATTTCGTGAATGTTCATGTGCTTGAGCACGCGTTACCTCTTCTCGTGTGGGTCGTTTGGCCCATCGTTGGTGATCCCCCGAGCGAAGAGGGAGAAGAGCGGCTCCGATCGTTCCTGTCAAGCGTCGCTTGCTCCCGATTCAGAGAATTTCTTGGCGCAGGTGGAGCGTGAACGCTGGCACGCGCCCCTCGATTTCCATCTCGAAAGGGCCGGAGGGGAGCGCTATGCGCTGCTCGCGCGGGTCGGCACGCCCCAGCGGAGGTCCTTCTCGGTCTCGCCATACGCCGCGAGGACGCCGATGCCGGCGAGGCTGTCGAGGAGATCGGC
>JANYGI010000015.1 GCA_025362495.1 Byssovorax sp.
GCTCTGGGCCGCCGACGTCACCACCGTCGAGCAGCTCAGAGCCCGTAGCGCGGGATCGACGCCCGCGCGCGGGTGATCGCCGCGCCGTTGAGGGTGAACGGCATCTACTTGCCGCCCTTCTTCGCGGCGTTGAGCGCGGCGAGCTGCGCGTCAAGCGCCTTGTTCTCGGCGCCGAGCGCGGCGATCTTCGCTTCGACCGAGTTCGCCGGCGCCTTCACCGGCCCGCCGATCCTCTTCTGCTTCGGCTTCTCGCCGAAAGAGACCTCGTAACACCACTTGCCGGGCGCGAGATCGAGCAGTGAAGAGCACTCCGTGAAGACCAAGAGGTTGATCTTGTTGTGCGCTACGCGCGCGTCTTGGAGCTTGTAGACGCGGGGATTCGGCCGGAGATCCTTGCCCGCCATGATGTCGGCGATCCACGGATTCCAGGTGTCAAAGTGCTCCTTTGTCCAGAGCTCGATCCCGTAGGTGATGCGAGAGACGTGCTGAAAACGGAGGATGAGATTGGCGCCGACCTCGCCGGGAGTCTGCGCCTCCTGGTACTCCATCGCTCGATTGCCGCCGTTCTTGATGCGAGCAAGCCCGCCGGGCGCGCGCTTACCGTCGAGGCTGAAGCTGTCGAAGAGGCGGGGATGGGTGATCGGGTTCGGGGCAGCCATCGTCACGCCTCCACTGAGACGCCGAGCGCCAGCGCGATCCCGCGCATCACCGCGTCGCGGATGCGCGGCTCGAGCGAGAGCACGAGCGCCTCGAGGTCGGCGACGCCGCTCGACACCACGTGCACGAGAGGCCCGTTGATCTCGACCTTCACCGCACTCCCGCCGCGCGAGCTCGCGCCGCGGCCGCCGACGCCGGCGCCGCCAAGGTCCGGCACGAGGTTGCGCTCGGCGGCGGCCTGGATGCCCGCGCGGCTCTTCGCGAGGCCGACCTCGATGCCGGCGCCCATGTACCGCGCGTTGCCCTCCATGAGGCGCGACGGGCTCTTGATCTTCGCCTCCGCGCGGACGCCGGCGTTCGCGGCCAGGGCGAGCTTCCCGCCGCCGGCGGCGACGGCCGCCTCGCTCGCCGACATGCCCTTCACGATGCCGGCCGCGAGCTGCGTCCCGGTCTCGACGCCGGCGGCCGCGGCCGCGGGGCTGGCCTTGGCCTTCGCGGCCATCATCGCGTCGTAGTCGGCGCCGGTCGTCAGGCCCTTGGGCTTGACCTTCTCGCCTCCGAGGTCTTGCTTGAGCTGGGCCAAGATCTGCCCGCCGCTCTGCTCATCCCACTCTTTCGAGAGCGCGATCGCCTGCGTCAGCGCGGCGGTGATGCCCGCGATCGCCGCGGCGTAGGGGAGCAGCGGCGCCAGGCCGATCGCGGCCTTCGCGCCGAGCGCCACGAGGGCCAGGCCACCGAGCGTTGCCGCCGTCTCGAGGCCGGTCGCCGAGGACACGACACCATCGAGCATCCCGGAGAACGGGGCGAGCGCGATCCTGGCCCGAAGAATGTAGTTTTCGGCCGTGAGAAAGCCGATGGTGATCCCCTGGACGAAGGCGATCACATAGGGCGTGGCGCGCTCGACACCAGAGAAAAGGCCGTTGAACGCGCGCGAGAAGATGCCCTCGAGCGCGGAGCCGAGGACGGAAGTCTTCTTGAACTGATCGGCAAACATCGTCGCTGCTCGGAGCACCGGCGCGGGGTTCACGCCGGAGAACAGCGCGCGGAACGAGAGGCCGAGTCGGTACGAGATCCCCTGAAGGGCGAACATGCCTCTGTAGCCGAGCGCGAGCTTCGCGATCGAGCCGACGCCGGCGACGCCGAGCGCGGCCGCACCGGCGAGCGCCGCGCCCTTCGCGATCGTCATCGCCTCCGTGCTCGCGGCCTTGTCTTTCGATGTGGTCGTCAAGCGCAGCGCATCGCTGTTCTTGGCCGCGCCGGTTTCGAGCGCGCGGACCTTCTTGTAGTAGTCCTCGGTCGCCTTCTGCTTGCCCTTCAGCGCGGCGACGTCGGCCGCGGCCTTCGTCGCCTTCAGGAAGGTGAAGTCGGCGGTCTCCACGCCGACGGCCGTCTCGGGCTTCGCTTCCTTCTTGGGCTTCGCGGGCGCGTTGGGGTCGACCTCCTTGCGCGGGCGGCCGCGGCCGCGCTTCGGCGTCTCGGAAGCATCGACGGGCGCGGGGATGACGGCCGGCGGCGACGCCTTGCCGGCCTCGTCGTGGAGCTTCTTCAGGGCGTCGCCGGCCGCGCCGAGCGAACCCTTGAGCTCGCGCAGCGCTTCGGTGTCCTCGCGCGCCTTCTGGCTGAGGTTGCCGCCGAGGTTCGCCTCGAACTCCATGGATCTACCTCAGGCGGGTTTGAGGGCGCGCAGGCCCTCGAGCACCTCGGCGAGGAGCAAGAGGGCCGCGCCGACGTTCTCGTGATGGCGCTGCTCGAGGGGGAGCAGGTAGCGGAGCAGCCCCGCGACCTTCGCCGGCTGGCCTCGCGCGGCGTCGGCGAGGCTCAGGCTTTTTTTTCGGCGTCCTCCACGGTGCCGTCGACGAGCTTGTCGCGCGCGCCGTACAGCGTCCCCCAGAGGCCGGGGAACAGCCCGACGATCACCTCGAAGCGGGCGCGCGGCGGGTGGACCACCGTGGCAATCAGTCCCTCGCGGACGAGCAGCAGGCGATCCGCGTCCTTCATCCCGTCCGCCGAGCAGCGGATCCCGAGGCGATCGATCTCGGTCGACGTCTGCGGCCGCAGGATGATGGATCCCTCCGGCGTGCGAACGCGACCGACGCGCCGATCTCCGCCGTACTCCTTCGCCGCGG
>JANYGI010000047.1 GCA_025362495.1 Byssovorax sp.
CTTTGGCCGTGCGAAACAGGATCAGCGCGTCGGCGAACTTGCGCTGGTCGTAGAGCTTCTGCCCGGCGTCGAAGCTCGCCTTGGCCGCCGCCTCTTGCGGACGCGGCGGAGGAGCCTGCGCCAGGAGCGGCGCGGGCGCGAGCACGAGCCCGAGCGCGAGCGCGAGCGCGAGCAGGGCGCGTCCCGCCGTGCGGGCGAGGTATGGATTGCTCATGTCACCCGATCGCGCCTGCACGCGCCGCGCATCCGCGAGGAGGTCTCGAGCCGGCCAGGGGCGGACGCCGCATGATCCCGACGCTACACGAAACACGCGGGTGTCGCGACCCCTGGCGCGGGGCTCCCGGGGCGCCGCGCCGGCGGCTGGTCCACGTGCGAAGGTGACAGTGTAAACCGGTGGTTGACGCGCTTCGTCGCCATGATCGGCGCGCCCGCTGGAGATCCCCGCATCGAACGCCGGTTCGCGACGAGGGGCTCGTTGCTCGGCCGGGTCTCCGCCGATGGCCCGGCGCTTGCGATGGGACCCGTTCGCCGGGTCGAGACGGAGTGCCGGACCCGAGCGCCGCCCCACAGCAGCGCTGGCAGGCAATCCGAGCTTCCCGCTCGCCCACCGTGGTCATCAATCCTCGAACAGGAGCTGTCATGAACACCCGTCGAATCTTCGCCTTCGTCTCCCGTGGCTCGCTCGCTGCCCTCTTCGCGTCTTCGCTCGCGCCCCTCGGCTGCGTCGCCGCGACCGACGGGAGCGTCGAGGATCCCGGCGGCGAGGGAGACGCCCTCACCAGCGACGCTTACTACACCATCGAGGGAGTCCAGAGCGGCAAGTGCGTGGGGGTCTCTTCCGGCAGCACGACCCCGGCGGCCGGCGTCGATCAGGCGACGTGCGACGGCTCGAACCAGCAGCAGTGGAGGCTCCACGCGATCGGGGATCGCACCTTCCAGCTCACCGCGAAGCACAGCGGACAGTGCCTGGACGTCTCGTACTACTCTTCGGACGACGGGGCCGGCGTCCAGCAATGGCCGTGCACCGGCAGCGCCAACGAGAGCTGGCAGGTCATCTGGACGGGCGACGGCGAGGTGGAGCTCGTGGCCGAGCACAGCGGTAAATGCCTGGACGTCAAGGACTTCTCCAGGGCGGACGGGGGCACGCTCCAGCAATGGTCGTGCGGTGACGGCCCCAATCAGCGCTTCCGGCTCACCCCGGTCGGCGAGGCAGCGCCGCCTCCGCCCCCGCCCGGCACGGGGAGCCCCCTCGCCGGCAAGACCTTCTACGTGGATCCGAACACCGCCGCAGCGCGGGAGGAAGCCAATGCTCGCGCCGCGAACGACATCACCGACGCCGACCTCTTGAACAAGATTTCGAGCCACGCGCAGGGCGTGTGGATCGGCGACTGGAGCGGCGATCCGGCGACGGCCGTGAGCAATGTCGTCAACAGCGCTGGAAACACCGTACCGATCCTGGTGGCTTACAACATCCCCGGGCGCGACTGCAATTACTTCTCGGCCGGAGGCGCCCAGGACGCCGCGATCTACAGGAACTGGATTGACGGGTTTGCCGCGGGCCTCGGCGACCACGAGGCGGTCGTGATCCTCGAGCCCGATGCCCTGTGGATGACCGTCGCGAACAAGTGCGACGCCGTCAAGGACAACCTGGGCACGCTCAACTATGCCGTTCAGTCGCTCAAGAAGCATGCGAATGCCCACGTGTACATCGACGCAGGGGAGGCCGGCTCGCCCCAGGAGATCGCCGGCGGGCTGAAGGCAGCGGGCGTCTACGAGGCGGACGGGTTCGCGCTCAACACGTCGGACACCTACGATGACGCGAGCTCGGAGGCGCGTGGCCACGAGATGTCGGACGCTCTCGGCGGAAACGTACGCTTCGTGATCGACACGAGCCGCAACGGGAGAGGACGGGGCAAAGACCAGAGCATCAGCGACTCGTGGTGTAACCCCGAGGGCCTCGGGCTCGGCCATGTCTCCACCGGCAGCACGAACCTCGACCGCGTCGACGCATTCCTGTGGATCAAGCACCCCGGGGAGTCGGACGGTGACTGCAACCGCGGCAACCCGAACGCGGGGCAGTGGTTCCAGGAGCGGGCCCTGGAGATGGCCAGGAACGCTGATTTTTGATGGGTTTCGCGCTCGCCCCGGCGGCGCGGGTGGGCGCCCGGCTCGGGGCCGCCGGGGGGCGTTCAAAGCTCTCTCGGCCGGAAAGGCGCGCCGGACCTCGCCGGGCTCGGCCTGGGTTTCCCCGGGTGGCTCGGCACAGGCAGGCTCGCGCTCGGCGGGGCCGCGACCGAGGGTGGCGGAGGTGCCGTATCGACGCTGCTCGCCGCGGGCGGCGGCGGAGAGGCCGACGGGATCGACGGCGCCGCCACGACGGTAGGAGCGCTCGCGGCGGCCTCCACGCTCCTCGGCGAGCGCAGCAGGATCACCGCGGCGAGGACCGCGACGCCGGCGAGGACAGTGGCCATCGCGGCGAGCGATCCCACGCGCCGCGGAGCCGGCTCGGGGCGAGCAAGGCCCTCGACGGCCGTCGGCCTCGTGACCGTCTGGGCACCGAGACCCCCGCCGGTCACCGTCCGGTCGCCGGGCTCGCGGGCGGGGCTCGACGCCGGAGGATCACGCGACTGCAGCGCGCGGACGAAGCCCGAGACCTCGCGCGGTGAGGCCACCGTGATCCCGGCCTGCAGCGCCGCGTCCTCGATCGCCTCGGCGAACGCCGCGGCCGTGGCGTAGCGCTCCCCCGAATCCATTCGCAGCGCGCGGAGGCAGGCGTCGGCGATCGGCACCGGGACGTCGGGGTTCTGCGAGCGCGGCGACTCCTTGTCGGGGCGCGCGATCTCCATCAGACAGCCCCCCTCGTCCTCGGCGCTCACGAGCGGGCGACCGGCGAGCATCTCCCACAGGACAGCTCCCGCAGCGTGGATGTCCACGCGTCGATCGAGCCGCGCGCCGCGGAGCTGCTCGGGCGCCATGTACCGCAATTTCCCCTTCAGATGGCCTTCGCGCGTCGAGGAGAGCCGCGTGGCCGCGCGGGCGATCCCGAAGTCGGTGAGGCGCGCGGCGCCGTCGACGCCGACGAGGATGTTCTGCGGCGAGACGTCGCGGTGAATGACCTCGAGCGGCGCGCCGCTGCCGTCGGTGAGCTCGTGCGCGGCGTGCAGCCCGGCGAGCGCGTCGAGGAAGATCCGCAGCGTGAGGCCGAGTGGCAGGGTGTGCCCGTCGTCGTGGGTCGCCGCGAGGATGGCGTGGATCGCGAAGCCGTCGACGTACTCCATCACGAGGAAGATGCCCTCGTCGTCCTGCTGCACGTCGAGCGTGGCGACCACGTTGGGGTGGTGGATCCGCGCGGAGACGCGGGCTTCGTCGAGGAACATGGCGACGAAGTCCGCCTGCTCCGCCAGGTGCGGGTGCATCGTCTTGATCGCGACCTCCCGCTCGAATCCTCCGGCGCCCACGGCGCGACCGAGGTGGACCTTGGCCATGCCGCCGGACGCGATCGGGCGGAGGATCTCGTAGCGGCCAGCGCGCAGCCCCATGCGGCGCGATCCTACACGAAAGGCCGTCGACGAGCGCTCGCGGCCAGGCGCCGACAGGGGCTCTCCCCGACTCGACGCCGCCGCGGATCCAGGCTACCCGCAGCGCGTGGCCATACTCCGCCCCTTCCTCGCCTATCGCCCTCCGCCCGCCGACGCCGTCCGCGTGGCGAGCCCTCCCTACGACGTGATCAACACCGCCGAGGCGCGCGCCCTCGCCGCGGGAAATCCCGCGAGCTTCCTCCACGTGTCGCGCCCGGAGATCGATCTCCCCGAGGGGACGGACGATCACGACGACGCCGTCTACCGGAAGGGCATGGAGAACCTGGCGACGCTGATCGAGCAGCACGCGCTGGTGCAAGATCCCGAGCCGCACCTCTACCTCTACGCGCAAAAGATGGGCGCGCACCGGCAGACCGGCGTCGTGGCCTGCGCCTCGGTCGCGGAGTACGTGGCCGACACGATCAAGAAGCACGAGAAGACGCGCGCCGACAAAGAGGACGATCGCACGCGCCACATCGAGGAGCTGGGCGCGCACGACGAGCCGGTGTTCCTCACGTACCGCGCCGACCGAGGCATCGACTCGCTCGTGGCCGACGCGGTGACGGCGCCGCCGATCTACGACTTCACCACGGCCGACGGCGTCGAGCATCGCTTGTGGGTCCTCGGGCGCGAGCTGACCCGCGACCTCGAGGAGCGCTTCGAGTCGGTGCCCACGCTCTACGTGGCCGACGGTCACCACCGCAGCGCCGCGGCCGCGCGCGTGCATCAGAAGCTCCGCGGCGACGGCGGCCAGCACGACGTCTTCCTCGCGGTGGTCTTTCCCCACGATCAGATGAAGATCCTCCCGTACAACCGCGTCGTGCGCGATCTCGAGGGCCGCTCTGTCGCGGCGCTCGTGGAGCGCTTGAAGGCCACGCTCGATCTCGAGCCGGCCGCGAACGGCGCCGCGGCCGCGCCGACGGGTCCGAAGCAATTCGGTATCTACCTCGGCGGCCAGTGGTACCGGGCGACCGCGCGCAAAGGCAGCTTCGACGCCAAGGACCCTGTCGCCTCGCTCGACTGCTCGATCTGCCAGGACCAGATCCTCGGGCCGATCTTCGGCGTGCAAGATCCCCGGCGCGACAAGCACGTTGATTTCGTCGGCGGCATCCGCGGCATCCCCGAGCTGGAAAAACGCGTCGATTCAGGCGATTTCACGGTGGCGCTCCACCTCTACCCCACCCAGATCGAAGAGCTCTTTGCGGTGAGCGACGCAGGCCTGCTCATGCCGCCGAAGAGTACCTGGTTCGAGCCGAAGCTGCGGAGCGGGCTCTTCGTTCACACGTTCTAGGGAGTCTGATCATGGCAAATATCCAGCGTGTTTCCCCGGCCGACGCGAAGAAGCTCATCGACGACGAGGGGTATGTCTACCTCGATGTCCGGAGCGAGCCCGAGTACGCGGCCGGTCACCCCACCGGCGCGCAGAACGTGCCCCTGATGCACGCCGGCCCCGCCGGGATGGCGCCGAACCCCGATTTCCTTGCGGTGGTCCAGGCAGTCTATCCGAAGGACGCCAAGCTCGTCGTCGGCTGCAAGGCGGGCGGGCGATCGATCAAGGCGGCCGAGATGATGGCCTCTGCCGGCTACACCAGCGTCATCGATCAGCGCGCCGGCTTCGATGGTCCGCGAGATGCGTTTGGAGCGCTCTCGGAGAAGGGCTGGAGCCCCGCCGGCCTCCCGGTGGAGACGACGACGGCCGGAGGCTCGTACTTCGAGCTGAAGAAGAAGGCCGGGAAGTAGCCTATCGGCTGGCGCCAGCCTCGACTCCTTCACGCGCTGTCGCTGCGGTCGCGAAACCGCAGCTCGTTTTCAGCGCTTGTCGCGGCGCGGACCGGGGCGCGGACCCGGACGCTGCTGGATCGCCGGTGCTTGCTGCGGGCGCGGGCGAGGCGGGGGCTGCGCGTGCTCGCGGCGCTCCTGCTCTTCGTGCTGCTGGCGCCCGCGCTCCTGCTGCTCGCGGCGTTCGTTCTGCTCGCGCCGGGCGTTCTCCTGCTGCGCCTCGCGCCCGCGCTCCTGCTGCTCTTCGCGCGCGTGCTCGGCCTGCTCGCGGCGCCCGTGCTCCGCTTGCTCTTCGCGCGCGCGTCGCTCGCGCGCCTCACCTTCGTAGCGAGCGGGAGGCGCTTGCTGGACGTAGCCGCGTTGCCGGTACAGAACCTGCGGCTCGCTGCGGTAATACGCCCACCGGGGGCCGTCCTGATAATACCAGCGGTCCTGGTAGAAGTAGACGTTGTGGCCCTCATAGTAGGTATGCGGGTACGTCTGGACGTCGATCACGATCGGCGCCTCGTTGACCTCCACGTACCCGACCTCGGCCACACCGTCCGTCGTGGCGTAGCTGACGTCCGTCGTCCCGCTCGCTGTGGCGTAGCAGCCCGTCGACAGCAGGGCCGCGCCCGCCGCGGCGAACAGTGCTTTGACTTTTTGATTCATCACCACGGTCACCTCGGATATCCATTCTTTCGCAAGAAGGGCGCCAGGGCGGACTTCGTGGTTGGTCGCCCGAAGAGCGCGCGAATCAAGCGATTTCATGGCCCGCGCGCGGAGACCATGAAGTTCTCTTTCAATACCTTTCGAGCATTCCTGCCTCACGTGCGTCGCGCTGGCGAGCCCCGTCCCGGGCTCATGCGCAAGTTTTCGTCGCCGAGCGCCCGCCGCTACCCCGCGGCTGCATTTCGACGGCTGTCGAGTCGGCGACAGGCGCAGGCGACACCGATTGGCTGTTCGGGCTCCGCTACCTGGCGCGCGAGGTCGAGCTGGCTCCCGAGCTCTTCGCCGGCGAACACGTTCGAGCTGCGCTGTTCGGTGAAGAGGGGGAGAATCGACCCGGGTAACCGACGCAATGGCTGCTGACCGCTTCCCTCTCGGTCGCGGTGCGGACATGCAGCGCTGGCCGTCCGGGGGCGCGGAACAGACAGGCCCTCAGCGCACGACCAGCTCCGCCATCGGCTCGGTCTTGCGATCTTCCGTGGCCTCGCCGATCTCCACCCAGCACTCGGCCAGGAGCTTCGGCTCGCCATCGGCCACCCACAGCGACGCTCCCTCGCGACTGAGCACCACGACGCGGGTCGAGCGCTCGTGCCCGCTCTCGCGCAGCGCCTCGGCGAGGGCCGGCGCGCCGCGACCAGCGATGGTGTCCGCGGCATCACCCACGTCGAGCGCCCAGACGGCGCCCGTCACCGCACGATCGGTGTCCAGCAGGACCACCGGCTTCAGGAAGTGCCGCGCGGCCGCCCGGGCCGTCATCAGCGCGGGGGAAAATGCGCGCAGAGCGGAGCGATGGAATGCTCTCATCTGGTCCATTGTCGGTGCCCTCCCGAGAGGAAGCATTCACCGCCCTGGTCCGGGTTGTCAACATCGTTTCACGGAGAGTGGGAGGGTGTCCCGACCGACGCGAGCAGCCTATTTGCCACGGGCGTAGTCGGCGGCGGCCTGATCGACGACCTCGGCGTCGCGGGCGGCGCGCTCCGACTCGGCCACCAGATCGGCCGTGAACAGCGACAGACCCCAGATGCCGTTATCGCGACGCCGGAACGTGTAGCGGGTGCCCCGCGCCGTCTCGATCGTCACGCGCTCGCCGCTCTCGTCCTGCTTGGCGATGCCCGAGAGATCGCGCCGCAGCCGCGCCACCCAGCCGCGCTGGCGGGCCATCTCGGTCCACACGTCGGCGCCGTCGGGCGCGTCGGCGAAGATCCGGTAGGCGTCGAGCAGCCGCGTGCGCTCGGGCTCGGGGTAGTGCGCGGCGACGAGATCGCTCGCGCGCTTGCGGTAATCGCGGATCGAGTACGCGGCGTGGCGAGCGGGCTCGTCGAGGTACGGGAACGCGTCGCGCACCCGCCCCTCGCTGATGGCCACGACGATGCGCAGATAGCAGCCCTCGGGCGTGGTATCGGGCGGAAACCGAGAGATCCGCCTCCAGCCGAGCCAGCCCGTGAGCCCGAGCGCCGCGGCCGCGCCGCCGGCGATCCACGCGCGTCGTGACGATCGCCGCGGCGCGTCCGGTGCGCCGAGCGCGCTCGAAGAAGGCTCGTCGCCGTCGGCCGGGGAAGTCATGCGCGACGGATCCGTAGCTTGAAGTCGGCCCGCGTGGAAGCTACCAAAGCGCGTGATCGAGAGCGCCCGTATCGCCGTCGTCGTCCCCGCCTTCAACGAGGCGCGCTGGATCGCCGAGACCGTGGCCACCATGCCGTCGTTCGTCGACCACGTGATCGTCGTCGACGACGCCAGCAGCGACACGACGTCGGCGATCGCGCGCGCCACGGCGAGCGAGCGCGTCGAGGTGATCCGCCACGCCGACAATCGCGGCGTCGGCGCGGCGATCATCACCGGCTATCGCCGCTCCCGCGCGCTCGGCACCGACGTCGTCGCCGTCATGGCCGGCGACGGGCAGATGGATCCAGTCGATTTACCCTCGGTTTTGCGGCCGATCCTCGCCGGCGAGGCCGACTACGTGAAGGGCAATCGCCTGCTTCATCCCGGCGTCTACCGGACGATGCCGCCGCAGCGCCTCGCCGGGACCGCGGCGCTCGCCTGGCTCACGCGCCACGCGGCCGGCCTACCGTCGCTCGGCGACAGCCAGTGTGGCTACACGGCGATCTCGCGAGCCGCGATCGACGCCCTCGATCTCGGGGCGATCTGGCCGCGCTATGGCTATCCCAACGATCTGCTCGGCGCGCTCGCCCGCGAGCGGCTGCGCGTGCGCGAGGTCATGGTCCGGCCGGTGTACCGCGGTGAGGCGAGCGGCCTCCGCGCGCGCCACCTGATCACGATCGGGTATCTGATCGGGCGCGTCGCGTATCGGCGCCTCGTCGCGCCGCAGCGCCCCGCGGTCGTGGATTGACGGCCCGAGGAGCCTCGGATACTCCCCTTACCATGACCGAATCGAACGAGGACAAAGCCCCCACGAGCGCTCCGAGAGCCGTTGTCGCGGAAGCCTCGAACGACGGCGAAAAGGCGGCAGTTGCCCCCGAGCCCGCGAAGGCCGCCGCGGCCGAGCACGTCGCCGAGGCCGCCCCGGCGCCGGAAGACGCGCCGGCCGAGAGCGCCTCTCTGGCCGCGCGCACCGACGCGGTGGCGGCCGAGGTCCCCGAAGAGGCCATCGTCGCAGAGCCCTCGACCGACGCTGACGCCGCGGAAGCTTTCGCCGAGACGGCCGCGGGCGAGCCCGCCACCCCAGCTGCAGAGGTCACCTCCGCCGACGGAGAGGCCGTGAGCGCCGGGCCGCCCGCCGAGGTCGACGAAAAGACGGCAGAGCCGGAGCCCGAGCCCGAGCCGCTGCCCAAACCGTGCGTCGCGCTGATCGAGCCGGCCTGTGTCGCCTCCTATGGCGGCGCGGTGATCAAGATCCTCGGCGCCGACTTCATCGATGGATGCACCCTCCGCATCGGCGGGCAAGAGGTCGCCTGTCGTCGCGCCTCGGCCACGCGGCTCGAGGCCATCGCCCCGCAGCTCCCCGCGGGCGACGTCGACGTCGAGGTGGTCAATCCCGACGGCCAGAGCGACTGCCTCGCTCGGGCCCTCAAGCTGGCTGTCCCGCCCGCCGTGGGCGAGCTCGCGCCGTCGCTCGGCAGCGTCAACGGCGGCACCGAGATCGTCCTCACCGGCTTTGGCTTCGCGGCGGGCTGCACGGTCCACCTCGGCGCCGTGGCGGTCGACGTCGTGTTCGAGAGCGAGACGCGCATCCGCGTGGTCACCCCGCCTCACGCCGGCGAGGGCTCGGTCGACGTGGCCGTCAAGAACCCGACTGGCCTCCAGCACCGGCTCTACGGCGCCTTCTTCTACAAGACCCCTCCGCCGCGCGTCGATACCGTATCTCCGATCTCCGGTAGCAACGCCGGCGGCAGCCACCTCACCGTGCTCGGCGCCGACTTCAGCGAAGGCTGCGAGGTCACGATCTGCGGCCTCCCCGCCGTGGTCGAGGTCAGGTCGTCGAGCGAGCTCTCCGTGACGACGCCCGAGGTCGCGCGCGACGGCCTCGTCGATCTCCGCGTGCAGAACCGCGATGGCCAGATCTGCCTCGCCGAGAAGGCGTTTCGCTACATCGCGCCCCTCCCGCCGCCGGTGCTGACGACGGTGAGCCCGGCCGCGGGCTCGGTCCTCGGCGGCCTGAAGATCGGCCTGTTCGGCGACGATTTTCACGAGGACTGCACGGCGCGCTTCGGCACGATCGCCGCCGCGACGCGCTTCCTCACGCGCAAGCAGCTCGAGGTCGTGGTGCCGGCGTCGCCCGCCGCCGGCCCTGTCTCGGTCGCGGTCACGAACCCCGACGGCGTCACCGCGACGATCGAGTCCGCGTTCACCTACGAAGCGCGCCCGGCCCCGGCGATCACCTCGGTCTCGCCCGCGTTCGGCCCGAGCACCGGCGGCACGAAGCTGGTGATCGAGGGCCGCAACTTCACGAAAGACTGTCTCGTCTACATCGGCCGCGAGTACCCGAAGGATCTCGTCGTGAAGAGCGCGACCGAGATCCACGCCGTCACCGCGCCGCGGAAGACGGCCGGCGTCGTCGACGTCGAGGTCGGCGGCCCCGACGTGCCCAGGGCGATCCTCAAGAACGCGTTCCGCTACGACGCCATCCCCGCGCCGACGATCACCTCGGTCTCGCCCAACCGGGGCGGCATCGGCGGCGGCACCGAGATCACCGTGACCGGTCAAAATCTCCTCAAAGAGACGGTGATCCTCGTCGACGGCAAGCCCGCGAAGTACGTCAAGCTGATCGACAAGACCACGCTCGAAGCCAAGACGCCGCCGGGCGAAGCGAACAAGATGGTCGATGTCGTGGTCCGCAACCCCGACGGCAAGGAGGCCGTCCAGAAGCGGGCTTACCTCTACGATCCACGCTACGGCTGAGACTTTCGCGCGCGATGGGGATCCAGACGGGCCCCGTTGCGCCTATGCTCCCGAGGTCGGAGGTGACGCCCGCGCAGAACCCCGGCAGCAGAACCAGGAAGATCCCAGCATGGCGGCACTAGAACCCGTTCGGCGACCGTACCTCGAAGGCAACTACGCGCCGGTCTCCGACGAGACCGTCGCCCGCGGCCTCACCTCGCGCGGCGCCATCCCGCGGGATCTCGCCGGCGTTTTCGTGCGCAACAGCCCGAACCCGCGCTTCGCTCCGAAGGCGCGCCATCACTGGTTCGACGGCGACGGGATGCTGCACGCCGTCCACTTCGAGGACGGCGTCGCCACCTACCGCAACCGGTGGATCCACACCAAGGCCTTCCTCGCCGAGAAAGAAGCCGGTGAGGCCCTCTGGAACGGCATCACCGAGCGCCCCGATTTCACCAACCCGCGCGGGCCGCTGAAGGACACGTCGAACACCGATCTCGTGTTCCACGCCGGCCGCCTGATGACGCTCTGGTGGCTCGGCGGCGAGGCGTACGTCGTCTCCGTCCCCGATCTCGAGACGCGCGGCACCGAGGACTGGGGCGGCAAGGTCAAGACGATCTCCGCTCATCCCAAGGTCGATCCCGTCACCAAGGAGATGGTCTTCTTCGACTACAAGCCCTTCCCGCCGTACCTCACCCACGGCGTCATCTCGGCCACGGGCGAGCTCGTGCACCACACCGAGATCGAGCTGCCTGGCCCCCGCCTCCAGCACGACATGGCCATCACGGAGAACTATTCAATCCTCTTCGACATGTCGATGATGTGGGACGAGAAGCTCCTCGCAGAGGGCCGCACCAAGGTGGGCTTCTTCCGCGACAAGCCCACGCGATTCGGCATCATCCCCCGCTTCGGCAAGGGCGACTCGATCCGCTGGTTCGAGGCCTCGCCCTGTTACATGTACCACTCTGTCAACGCCTGGGAGCAGGGCGACGAGATCGTCCTCCTCGGCTGCAAGATCGTCAATCCCCTCGCCGGCGACGTGAACAACCCGAAGGACGTCAAGGCGCCGAGCATTGGCTTCCTCCGCCTCGAGCCGCATTACCACCGGTGGACGTTCAACCTGAAGACGGGCGCCGTCAAAGAGGAAGAGCTCGACGACACCCTGGCCGAGTTCCCGCGCATGGATAACCGCGCTCTCGGCCGCAAATCACGCTTCAGCTACCACCCGCGCATCGCCCCGGCCGAGACGATGTTCTTCGACGGCGTCATCAAGTACGACACCGACACTGGCAAGCAGTGGACGCACCGGTACCCGAAGGGGCGCTTCGGCGGAGAGACGGTGTTCGCCCCGCGCGAGGGCTCGAAGAGCGAGGACGACGGGTATCTCGTCACGTTCGTCGCCGACGAGCAGACGGGCGACTCCGAGCTCTACATCCTCGACGCGGCCCACGTCGACGAGGAGCCGGTGGCGCGCGTCCACATCCCCACCCGGGTGCCGACGGGCTATCACTCCTGGTGGATCCCCGCTGACGACCTCGCGCAGCAGCGCCCGATGGACAGGCACTCATGAAGCGCGACCGCGTCCGTCCCACCGGCGAGCCCGTCTACCTGCTCGGCGGCTTCCAGACCGATTTTGCTCGCAACTTCACCCGTGAAGGGAAGACGCTGGCCGATCTCCTGCGCGAGACCGTGCAGGGGGCTTTGCAGGCCACCTCTGTCACCGCCGAAGAGGTCGAGGTCGGCCACGTCGGCAACTTCGCGGCAGAGCTGTTCTGCGGTCAAGGCCACCTCGGAGGCCTCCTCGTCGAGGCGGATCCGGCCTTTCGCGGGCTGCCCACCTCCCGCCACGAGGCCGCATGTGCCTCGGGCAGCGTGGCCGCGCTCGCCGCGATGGCCGACATCGAGGCTGGCCGCTACGACATCGCCATCGTCGTCGGCGTCGAGATGATGCGCAACGTGCCTGGCACCGACGCGGCGACGAAGCTCGGCGCTGCGGCCTGGGTCCCTCGCGAAACGGAGGGCGTCGCGTTCCCCTGGCCCACGCTCTTCAGCCAGGTCGGCGACGAGTACGACAGGCGCTATGGCACCCTCAAGCGCGAGCACCTCGTCGCGCTCGCGAAGAGCCATTTCGCCAACGCCAAGCGCAACCCCAACGCCCAGACGCGTAAATGGGACTTTGGCCCCGACGCCTTCAACGTCGATTCACCCGAGAACCCCGTCGTCGCCGGCCGCATCAACAAGCTCGATTGCAGCCAGGTGACCGACGGCGGAGCCGCGGTGATCCTGGCCTCGGAGCGCTTCGCGAAGCAGTGGGCCGCGCGCCGCGATCTCACCCTCGCCGACGTGCCCCGCATCGCCGGCTGGGGACACCGCACCTCGCGCATGGCCCTCGCCGACAAGCTGGACGACAGCCGCAGCGAGACGCACGTGTTCCCGCACGTGCGACTCTCGATCACCGACGCCTTCGCGCGCTCCCGCATCGAGGACGTCCGCGATGTCGATCTGGTCGAGTGCCACGACTGCTTCACGACCACGGCGTACATGGCCATCGATCACTTCGGCCTCACCGCCCCCGGCGAATCGTGGAAGGCCATCGAGGCCGGCACGGTGATGTTCGGCGGCACGCTGCCCTTCAACCCCAGCGGCGGCCTCATGGGCCTCGGCCACCCCGTCGGCGCGAGCGGCGTCCGCATGCTCCTCGACGCGGCTCACCAGGTCTCCGGCACCGCCGGCGCCATGCAGGTGAAGCGCGCCCGCCGCGCCGCGACGCTCAACATCGGTGGGAGCACGACCACGAGCGTGTGCTTCATCGTCGAGCGCGCCACTCCTCTGCCCTGATGCCCGTCATTCCGCGGCTTGCGCATCGGGCGGTGTTCCACTAGAACGCCGGCCCCCTCGGTCCTTCCCGCTTTCTCCGGGCGGAGCCGACGCGACCGTGTACCCGCCACGGCGCTTCACCCGCACCTCGGAAGAGCACCGCAATGGTTCGAAGCGTCGGGATGGATTTCGGCACCACCAACAGCGCCGTCGGCGTCGTCGGCGGCGACGGGAACGTCACGCTGGCTCGCTTCGAGCACAAGGGCGGCGTCTCGGACACGTTCCGCTCGATCCTCTATTTTCACCCTGATCTTCGCGATCCGAAGACCAACCGGCCCGCGCCGATCGCCGGTATGCGCGCCATCGATCAGTACCTCGACGCCTCGGGCGAAGGTCGCCTGATCCAGTCGCTCAAATCGTACCTCGCCGATCGCACCTTCGATCACACGACGGTGATCAACCGCGCTCACTCGCTCGTCGAGCTGCTCGGGCTGCTGATCAAAGATCTCCGCGCGCGCGCCGAGGAGCAGCTCGGCCCGCTCGGCCCGCGCATCGTCGTCGGGCGGCCCGTCCACTTCTCGAACAGCGACGGCGACGCCGACGACGACTTCGCGCTGAGCCGCCTCAAGCCCGCCTTCGAGGCCGCGGGGTTCGAGGAGATCCTCTTCGAGTACGAGCCCGTCGCCGCCGCGTATTACTACGAGACGCGCCTCGATCACGACGAGCTGGTCCTCATCGCCGACTTCGGCGGCGGCACCAGCGATTTTTCGGTGATCAAGGTCGGCCCGTCGCACCGCCACGAGAGCAAGGCGCGCATCCTCGCGACCGACGGCGTCGGCATCGCCGGCGACGCGCTCGACAGCCGCATCCTGCACGAGCTCGTCGCGCCCGCGCTCGGCCTCGGCAGCAAGTACAAGTCGATGTTCGGGACCGAGCTCAACGTGCCCATCTGGATCTACGAGCGACTCCGCCGCTGGCACCACCTCTCCTTCCTGAAGACGACGAAGAACATCGAGCTGATCAAGGAGATCGCCGACCGGTCGGACGAGCCCGAGAAGATCGAGGCCCTGTGGCACATCGTCGACGACGACCTCGGCTATCACCTCTACCGCGCCGTGGAGCGCGCCAAGGTCGAGCTCTCGGCTCACGAAGAGACGATGTTCCGCTTCGAGGACCAGCCCCTCGTGATCGAGGCGCCGCTCTCGCGCGCGAGCTTCGAGCGGTGGATCTCGGCCGAAACGACGCAGATGGCCGCCTGCGTCGATCGCGTGCTGGCGAGCGCGGGCGTATCGGGGAGCGACGTCGATCGGGTGTTCATGACCGGCGGCACCTCGTTCGTACCCGCGGTGCGGAAGATCTTCGATGATCGCTTTGGAGCCGCAAAAATCCAGGCCGGCGGCGAGATGATCTCGGTCGCGACGGGCCTCGCCTTGAGGGCCCAGGAGCGCTGATCCGCCGGGCGGCGTCACATCGTCGCCAACCCGCTTCGGACTTCGCTATGCTTCCAGGCCCCATGGCCGCCGACACCGTCCCCCACCGCCTCTTCCAGCAAGCCAAGACTCGCCCCGACGCGCCCGCGTATTACCGCAAGATCGCCGGGACGTACCGCGTCACCAGCTTTCGCGACTACGCGGCGCTGGTGCGCAGGGCCGGTCGCGCGCTTTACGCGCTCGGCGTCCAGGCGGGCGGAACCACGGTGATCCTCGGCTACAACCGCCCCGAATGGGTGGTGATGGATCTCGCCACGATGTGCGTCGGCGGCGCGCCCGCGGGCATTTACACCACGTGCTCGCCCTCCGAGGTCCGGTACATCACCCACCACGTCGAGGCCAAGGTCGCGCTCGTCGAGAACGCGCATCAGTGGGAGAAGATCGAGCAGGAGCTCGAAAACCTCCCGCTGCTCGAGCACGTCGTGCTGATGGACGGCGCGCCGCGCATCGTTCACCCCAAGGTGATGAGCTGGGAAGAGTTCCTCGAGCGCGGCGACAGCGTCGCCGACGAGCGCCTGCAAGAGCGCCTCGACGCGCTACAGCCGCAGGGGCTCGCCACGTTCATCTACACGTCGGGGACCACCGGGCCGCCCAAGGGCGTGATGCTCTCGCACGAGAACCTGGCCTGGACGGCGGCGACGGCGCGCGACATCACCGGCGGGGTCGCTAGCGACACCAGCCTCTCGTACCTGCCGCTCTCGCACATCGCCGAGCAGGTCTTCACCATCCACGGACCGATCACCATGGGATCGGCGGTGTACTTCGCCGAGTCGATCGAGAAGCTGCCGGCGAACCTCAAGGAGGTGCAGCCGACGATGTTCTTCGGCGTGCCCCGCATCTGGGAGAAGTTCCACGCCGGCATCGCGCAGAAGCTCGGCGACGCGCCGCCGATGCGGAAGCGCATCGCCGCCGCGGCGATGAAGATCGGCGCCGCCTACAACACCGAGAAGAACTCCGGCCGCGCGCCGAGCTTCCTGCTCGAGCAGGCCCACCGCGTCGCCGACAAGCTCGTCTACACCAAGTTGAAGCAGGCCATCGGCCTCGGCAAATCGCGCGTGCTCGTGAGCGGCGCCGCGCCGATCGCGCGCGAGGTGCTGGAGTTCTTCTTCGGCCTCGACGTGATCGTGCACGAGGTCTACGGCCAGTCGGAAGACACCGGGCCGACGACCTTCAACCCCATCGGCAAGATCCACCTCGGCACCGTCGGGCAACGGCTCCCCGGGATCGAGGTGAAGATCGCCGACGACGGCGAGATCCTCATCAAGGGTCCCAATGTGTTCCTCGGCTACTACAAGGAGCCCGAGGCCACGCGTGAGTGCCTGATCGACGGGTGGCTCTACTCGGGCGATCTCGGCCAGTTCGATCGCGACGGCTACCTCTCGATCACCGGGCGAAAGAAGGAGATCATCATCACCGCGGGCGGGAAGAACATCGCCCCGAAGAACATCGAGGCCTCGCTCAAGAACCACCCGCTCATCTCCGAAGCGGTGGTGATCGGCGATCGGCGCAAGTACCTCACGGCGCTGATCACCCTCGATCCCGACGCGACCAAGCGCTTCCTCCTCGACCATGGGCTCTCCGGCGCGGCGCACACGCTCCCGGAGATCACGGCCGAGGTGCAGAAGGCCGTCGACGAGGTGAACCGCGAGCTCGCGCGCGTCGAGACCGTGAAGAAGTTCCACATCCTCGCGGCCCCGTTCTCGATCGAGACCGGCGAGCTCACGCCGACGCTCAAGGTGAAGCGGAAGATCGTCTACTCCAACTTCTCGACCGAGATCGAGGCCATGTACGCCGAGTGAGCCGCGCGCGAGCGGCCCTTCAGCGGTAGGGGCCGCGCGCGGACGTGCCGCTCAGAAGGTGCGCGAGGCGGCTCAACCCGATCAGGATAGGCTCGATCGACGCGGGATCCGCGAGCGGCGCGGGGACCATCGCCACGATGACGTCGGGGTTCACCACCAGCGCCGTGGTCTGCGCCTTCAGGCTCTCGACGAGGGTGCGTGAAGCGGGATCGAGGCTGGTGTCGCCCGGCGCCGCGCCGTCGCGGAGCGTCACGGGGAGGCGCAGCTCGGTGCTGCGCGGCTCGCCCTTGTCGGTCCACGTGGTGCTGATCTGGATCGGCGCCTGATCGAAGGCCGCGTCGACGATCGCCATCTCGCCGAGCGAGACGCGACCGCCGAGCGCGCCGGCGAACGCCCGCCACGCCGGCGCGAACGCCGCCATCGACGCCGGCGGCGGGACGCGCGCGAGCCCTCGCACCAGCGTCTGCGCCGCCGCCAGAGCGCGCCCGAGGAAGGCGTCGAGATCGTCGACCGACTGCGCCGTGCCCGCCGACACGAGCGTCGCGCCTTCGTCGCCGATCGCCGCCTCCTCGAAGCCGAGGAGCGCGCGCGCCGCGGCCTCGTCGAGGAAGGCCAGCACCTGCGCGGCCTCGCGCCCGCGCACCGTGAAGCGCTCGGCGAAGCGGGCCACGTCGAACGGGATCTTCGCGCCCGACCAGGCGTCGACCCAGCGCCGCTCCGTCACGCCGAGATCGAGGCCGAGTCGAGGCCAGGTGATCGTCGCCTCGTAGAAGAGGCCGCCCTCCTTGCGCTGCTCCAGCGTGATCGCGAGCGCCGCGCCGTCGCCCAGATCGAGCGTCATCCGCTCTTCGTCCACATCGTTGACGAAGCCTCGTTTGCGCGCCGCCTCGGCCCACACGATGGCCCGGCGCTCGCGCCCGATCGGCGGCGCGCGCCGCAGCCGCGCCGAGTCGACGGGCGCGTCGTCGCCGCGGCGAACCATCTCGATCGGGATCGACAGCGTCACGTCCGCGCCCAGCGCGATCACCGCGCGGATCTCCAGGTGCCAGCGGACATCGATGAGCACGCCGACGAAAGACACCGGCGATTTCTCGGGGATCTGGATGTTGAACGCCATCGACTCGCCCTCGACCGGGGCGCCGTCGCGGAGCGTGACGAGGTAGCGCAGCGCCTCGTGCCTTTGACCGACTCGACCCACCGGGCGCTCATCGACGACCAGCGCGAGCTCGATCCGGCGCACGCGGTTGTGGCTCACGTTGGCGAACGACACCGCGCCGCGGACGGTGCCGCGATGATCGATCACCGCGCTGTCGAGCGACGCCTCGATGTAGAGCGATCTCCCCTGGGGCCCGGCCGCGTTGCTGCAATACGATCCCGGGGCGCCCGCAGCGCGCGAGGGCAACGCCTGAACACCGACGAGGTAACGCTCGCGGCGGTCCGGCCACCACGGGATCGAGACGCGGACCATCAGGTCGTAGCGGATCTCGGTGACGACGCTGCGGTACGCGGGCGGGCAGCGAGGGGGCAGCTCGAACCCCGCGGCGACGCGGTGGACGCCCTCGTCGAGCGTCGTCGCGGGCGTGCTGGCGACGAGATCGACGTGGGTGATCATCTGGTAGGTCGGCACCGGCGTGGTGCCCACCATCGACGTCCCCGTGTGGCGTCGCTCGGTGCCGGTGAGGTGAAACTCCACGCCGTCGATCGGCGTCTTCGAGCGGCTGACGAGCTCGGCCTCGGCGCGGAAGTGCGTGCCGGGCATCGGGGTCGAAGGCGTGAGGAAAACCTTGAGATCAGGGCGGCTGCGCATGGCGAGTGGCCGCATCCTAACCCGACACCGCCGCGCTCGCGCGTGCTACGCCTCGCCGCGTGATGACCGGACCTGCCACCGCGGTGACCTTCGACTTCGGCCAGACGCTCTGCGAGCTCGACACCGGGATGCTCTCGCGTCGCCTCGGCGAGCGCGGGCTCGACGTCGCCGAGGCGCAGCTCGACGCGGCGCTGCCGACCGCGCTCGCCGCCTACGACGCGGGCATCCGCCGCGGCTTCGGCGGGCACCCGTGGAAGCTGCTGATGAGCGAGCTGCTCACGCACGCCGGGGCGCCCGCGTTTCACCTCGACGCGACCGTCGACTGGCTGTGGACCGAGCAGCTGACGAAGAACCTCTGGCGCCGCCCGATCGCCGGGATGATCGAGATCGTCGCCGCCCTCCGCGCCCGCGCGATCCCGGTCGGCGTCATCTCGAACTCCGAGGGCCGCCTCGCCGAGCTCGCCGCGGAGATCGGCTGGGCCGACCGCTTCGACGTGATCGCCGACTCCGGCGTGCTCGGGCTGGAAAAACCGGGCGCGGCGATCTTCGCGTGGACGGCGGAGGCCCTGCGTGTCCCGATGGGCAACATCGTCCACATCGGCGACTCCTTCGCGGCCGACGTCGAGGGCGCCGTCAACGCGGGGCTCCACGCCATCTGGTTCGCGGCGAAGCCCGGCATCGCGTTGCCGGCGCGCGCCCACGGCACGACGAACGCCGCCGAGGTGCGGAGCGCGCTCGCGGCGCTCGGGATCGCGCTCGACTGATCAGCGCTTCTTCGGCCGCGCGGCGCTCGTGGGCGGCGCCGCGGGCTTCGCGACGACGCCCTTCTTCAGCCCGTCGAGGCGCGCCCGCGCAGCGCCGGCCCACGCGCCCTTGCCGCCCGGCCCGGCGAGGAACGCCTCCCAGGCCTTCTGCGCCTCGACGCGATCGCGCCCCTCGGCGGCCAGCGCCGCGAGGGCGAGCGCGTCCTCCGGCGCCGCGCAGCAGGAGGGCGCGCTGGCCTTGCCGGCCCCGGATCGATAGCGATCGGTGAAGCCCGATCGCTGCGCCTCGGCGAGCGCGGCGTCGGCCTGCTCGCGATCGCCGACGCGATCGAGCACCAGCGCGAGCGAGAGCAGCACGTCGCCCGCGAGCTGCGTCGCGGGCCGCGACCGCGCCTCACGGAGGTACGCCGCCGCCTCGTCGAGCCGGCCTCCCGTGGGCTTCTTGCCGACGTCGGCGGGCGCGGTCCCGGTGCCCGCCGCCTCGGCCGCCATCGACACCTGAGCGGCCTCGATCAGCACGGAAATACGGCGATCCGGCGTGCCGAGGAGATCGACCCGCGGCACGAGGGCGCGGTACACGGCGAGCGCCTCGTCGCGCTTGCCGGTGCGCGCCAGCACCCGCGCCAGATCGTGCATCGTGCCCGGATCCTCGACGCTGCGCGGATCGATCGCGCGCGCCCTGGCGAAGGCCGCCGCCGCGGCGTCGAGCGAGCCCAGCGCGAGCTCGGCGCGGGCGAGCACCACCTGGGGCGAGGCCCGCCCCGCGAGCGCCCGATCGGCCTCGACGGCGGCGGCCTTCGCGGCCTCGGGCTGCGCTGCGAGCTCGGTCTGCGCGCGCGCCATCAGATCGCAGTAGCGCGCCAGGTTCGGCTCCCGCGCGGCCTCCCACAGGCTCGGCCCTCGCGCGAGCGCGCGCCGCGATCCCGACAGGCACTCTCGCGGGCGCCCCGAGGCCGCGGCCGCCGCGCCGAGGCCCCCGCCGGGCGCCCCGAGGCTCGTCCCCGCGGCGGGCAGCGCAGGCAGGAAAGCGGCGGCGACGAGCAGGAATCCGGGGTTCACGCGCCGAGCGTAGCAGACCGGATCCTCCCTCGATCGCGCCCCGGCTCGACCCGCGGAACAATCTGCTAACGTGCGCGGCCGTGACGGAGCTGGAAGCGGAAGCAAGCGTGAAGATGGAGCTCGACGTAGCGCCGAGATCGGCCTCACCGGGGGCGGGCATCGCCGTGAAATCCGCGCTCGCCGAGGCGCCCGCGGGCAGCGCCGCGCCGCACATCTCGCTGGTGATCCCGGGCATCAACGAGGGCGAGAGCCTGGGCGAGCTGGCCGCGGGCATCGCGCAGAGCCTCGACGGCAAGCACACCTACGAGATCATCTTCGTCGACGATGGCAGCACCGACGACTCGTGGAAGGTCATCAGCAACCTCCACGCGAAGGACGCGCGCATCCGCGGCTATCGCCTCCGCAAGAACTTCGGCAAGGCCATGGCCCTCGCCGTGGGCTTCGAGAACGCGCGCGGCGAGATCATCATCACGATGGACGCCGATCTCCAGGACGATCCCGCCGATCTCCACGCCTTCCTCGCGAAGATCGAAGACGGCAGCGACGTGGTCGTGGGCTGGAAGGTCGAGCGCCTCGATCCGACCAATCGACTCGTGCTCTCGCGCATCTTCAACGGCACCGTGCGGCGCGCCACGGGCGTTAAGCTCCACGACATGAACTGCGGCTTCAAGGCCTATCGCCGCGAGGTGCTCCGCACCATCCCGCTCTACGGCGATCTCTTCCGCTTCATCCCGGCCTTCGCGGCCTGGCAAGGCTTCCTCGTGGCCGAGGTGCCGATAAAGCACCACGTCCGCAAATACGGCACCTCGCGCTACGGCCTCGAGCGCATCCTCCGCGGCTTCTTCGATCTCCTGAGCGTGATCTTCCTGACGCGCTACTCGAAGAAGCCCATGCACCTCTTCGGGCTGATTGGCCTCATCCTGACGACGCTCGGCTTCCTGACCGAGGGTTACCTCACGGTGCTCTGGTTCCTGGGCCACACCATCCACGATCGGCCGCTCTTGCTGCTCGGAGCGCTGGAGATCATCCTCGGTATCCAGTTCTTCTCGACTGGCCTCATCGGCGAGTTTCTCACCTACCAGAACCAGAAGCGAATGGACGTGGCCGATCTGCCCATCCGCGAGAAGGTCGGCTGAAACGCCCTCAAGGCGCCACGCAATCGACCTCGTCTCCGCCGGCGACAGGACCGCACCCGAGCGCCGAGCTCGTGCAGGGATGATCTCGTGTGGATCCGACGATGTCACGCTACGGGGCGCCGGGATCCGGCGGATAGACGATGAACTCGTGGCACTCGGAGCCGGCCTTGGCGAGCAGATCATGCACGCTGTGCTCGCCGACGGCGAAGCGCCCCGCGTCCGGGTTCCAGACCTTGTAGGACTCCAGCGCGGCGCGCTTGTCGGCGCACCAGGGCGAAATATCGTAGGTCTGGTCCGGGGTGCTCTTGTTCTGGGTGTAATTGTAGATGCAGTATCCCTGCACGTCGGGCAACTCCGAGGCCGCGAGCGCGTCCCAGACTGCCTTGTGATCGGGGTGCGGCAAACCTTTCTGGTCCTGCGGATCCTGCGCGCCGGCGGTGCCGCGGAGGCTGAGCGCCGTCACGCCGTCGAGGTTCGTGGAGCGCTTGACCCAGTACTGAATCGTCGAGGCCACGTCGTCGGGCGTCAATCCCCCGTTCTTGAAGCCGTGGACGTGGACGCCTGTGACGCCGAGCCGCACTGCGGCCTCGAAGAACTCCCGGACGCGGGCGTCGCCGAACTCTTGTGTGGTGAGCTTGTAATGATGTGTTCCCGTGTGCCAGGAGTCCTTCCCGCCGTCGTTGAGCTTCTCGTGGACCTTGGACATCTCGCCGTGGGTCATCAGCTCGATGAAGACCGCGCGCCCCTGGCCCAGGCCCTCGCGGATCGCGCCCGCCATCCCGATGGTCTCGTCGTCGGGGTGAGGCGCGATGAAGACCATGGGGTTCTCGAAGTGCTCACAGACGAGGGCCGAGGTCCGGGGATCGATGGGAAGATTTTCGTCCTCGCCCGTGCAGGGAATCGACAGCTCGGACGTGCCGTCGTTCGAGCACGTGAAGATCTCGACGCCGGTATCGCAGGCTCCGCACGCTCGCGTCCTCACCGCGCCTGCGATGCAGGCCTCCCGCGCGGTCGAAGCCTCGGTGCAGCCCGCAACAGACGCGATGAGCCCGACGATGAGCAAGGCCGTCGCGCGGATCACCACATGAACAGAGCGTGAGCGCATGAATCCCCCGGAAGCGATGTCGCCGCGGGCGCCCGAAGGCCCTCGTCGACATTTCGCGAATAGTCAAAGCGTGCGTTGCAAGACAAAGCACGAATCGGACCATCGAGGGCGTAGCTCGGCGCGGTGGCCTCGGGCTCGCGGATGAGCCGCTGGCGAGCCGCGCAGCTGTCAATTACTTACAAGAGCTGCAATTAGCTTGCGACGCGTCAGTCGAGCGCGAGCACCTGATATTGCCCGTTCTGGTAGACCGTCTTGTAGGCGGCGAGCGCGCCGGCGCGGCCGCGACCGACCACGGCAAACGAGGCTTTGTAGCGCTCTTTCAGCATCTCCAACCGGGCTTGATCCAGGCCGTCGTAGCCGCTCGACAGCTCGCCTGCGCCGCGGAAGCCCTTCCGGCCGGACACGTCTTCGAGGCGTCTGTACCACTCGAGCAGATCGCCCGGGGCAATCGGGCTGCCCTTCCAGTCGGCGATGATCGCGCGCTCGCCGAGGAGGCGAAACCGTTCCATCCCCGGCGGAGAGATGAAAATGGCGTCTTTCGGCGTATTCGCGTGCATCCAGGCGTAGAGCTCGAGCTCTCCGCCGCTGCCCGAGGTGGCCAGGTTGGCGTGGATCGGATGCGCTTTGAGGAACGAGCTCCCGACGAGGCCGCCGGTGACGAGGGCCGCCGCCAGCACGAAGAAATGGCCGTTGCGGCCCGCGGCGGCGAACGGCCGAGCGAGCACCTTGACGCGCGCGAGCCCGTATCCGGCGGCCGCGATCAGCAGAAAGGCCACCGGCAGCAGCACGAGAGCGGCCACGATCGGGGTGACGGCGCGCCCGCCGTGGTTCGACTCCAGCATCATCAGGAGCAGCGCGCCGCCGAGCGACAGCGCCAGGCCGCCGCGCGGGATCCGCTTCACGCATGACGGATTGATCGCGATCTGCGCCGCGGTGGCACACGCGAGGACCTGGGCGAGCAGCTCGAGGAACGGGGCGTAACGCCAGACGAACACCTGGGCGACGCGCGGGATGTAAACCACCGTCGTCAGGAGAGTGCCAGTCCAGACCGCGACGGCCATCGAGAGGACCAGCATCCCGAGGCGCGTCCCCCGGCCGCCGCGGCCGCGCAGGAGCCAGCCGCCAACGCCGAACCCGATCATCTGCCAGGCCGCGAACGGGAAGAAGGCGTGCTCGTACGTCTTCGGCGCGTAGTGATGAGGAGAGCGGATGTTGAAGAGGATATCCTGGGCGCGCGCCGCGTCGGCCGCGGACGAGGACGTCGAGCGCAGCATCAGCGGAGCGAGGATCAGGCCGGCGACGAGCGACGGCCCGAGCTGGTAGGCGAGGCGACGCACCAGATCCTTGCGGCCGAGGAGCAGGTGAGTGAGCCCGAAGGTGGCAATCCCCAGCACCAGAAAATTGGCGTGGAGCAGCCCCGCGAGCCCGAGCCAGACGCCCGAGGCGAGCCATTTGCCCTTCACGAACGGGGGAATCGCGATGAGCAGCAGCATGGCGCTCACCGTCGAAGGCTGGATGATCCAGCTGAAGACGTAGCTCGACGCGACCGACGAGGTGCGCGTCAGCGTCATCAGGCACGCGAGCAGCACGAACGCCGGGAGCGCCACCTCGGGCTCCACCAGCTCGAGGAGCAGCTGGTACATGCACATCGCGCCGACGACGGCGGTGAGCACCATCGCCACGCCCACACCCCAGCCCGCGTGGCTGAAGGCGAGCATGAGATACCCGAGGTAGGCGAAGATAGGGTGGTAGTTGCCCGGCCCCATCGCATACCAGTCGCGCGTCAGCAGCGCCTTGTCGGTGAGGCGGAGCGCGCCGAGGAAGTACGCTGTCTGGTTGTCGCTCCCGTAGTTGAAGCCGTAGCTCACCCCGAAGGCGACCGAGGCCGCGAGGGCCACCAGGAAGGAGGGGAGTTTCTTCAACGCCGGCACGACGCCGTCCGGGAACAGTCGCTTCAGCATGTCGGGGCGCGGCGCGTACCATGGGATCCGCGGGAAGTCATGCCGGAGGCGCCGCGCCGCGCTTGACATGCGGCGGCGCCTGCGGCCAAGGTCACGGCGTTTTGGAAGCCCCGCTGTCTCCCATCCCGTCCTGGGCCTCGGCGCGTTCGCGCGTCTTCCTCGACGTGCGCTCGGCCGAAGGTGTGGACTCGTCGTGGGGCGTGCGCACCTCGCGCGCCCTGATTTACGAGTGCCCGAAGTCGGGGATGCGCTTCCGCGTCCCGGCGCCGGCCGCGGAGATCGAGGCCTTTTACGAGGCCGAGTACCACGATCGCATGGCCGGCGGCGACAGCGACGCGGCCCGCACCGCGGCCTACCGCAAGGAGAACGTCGCGCGGATCCAGTTCCTCCAGCGCTTCTGCTCGTCCGGTCGCGTGCTCGACGTGGGCTGCTCCACTGGCCTGCTCGCGAGCCAGCTCGCCGAGGCCGGCTTCGAGGCGCTGGGCTCCGACATCTCGGCCTACGCGTGCGAGAAAGCCGCTGAATTGCTGGGCAAAGACCGCGTCTTCACGGGCCCGCTCGAAGGCATCGCGGACAGGCTCGAAGGCACGCTCGACGCGATCACGCTGATGGACGTGATCGAGCACTTCGACAACGTGGTCCACCCGCTCGAGACCATGCGCCGCATGCTGAAGCCCGGCGGCGTGCTCTTCCTGCGCACCCCGACGCTGAGCTCGCCGTTCTACAAGGTCGCCGATCTGAGCTACCGAGCGAGCCTCGGCCGCTACAAGGACGCCGTGCTCAAGGTCTATCACGCCGAGCATTTCTACTTCTTCAACGAGCTCAGCATCCGCAAGCTGCTCGAGGACACCGGCTACGAAGTCCTGGCGATCGAGGCCGATCCGCTCTGCTGGGACAACTTTCGCTCCGCCGAGATGCGCCACGGCGCGCTGGTGAACGCGGCGCTCGGGGCCATCTGGTTCGCGGGCAAGCTCGTCGGCCGCGGCCACGGCATGAGGGTCGTCGCGCGGCGACCGCGGTGAGCGTGACTGTCGACGTCTCCGTGGTGATCCCCGCCTACAACGAGGCGGACGTGGTCGATCGTTGCCTCGAGGTGGTGCGCGCGCAGCTCGGCGCGCACCTCGCGAAATCGAAACGATCGTTCGAGATCGTCTTCGTTGACGACGGCTCGCGCGACGGCACGCCAGAGGCGCTGCGCCTCGCTTCCGAGGCCGATTCGCGCGTGCGCGTGGTCTCGCTCTCGCGCAACTTCGGCAAGGAGTCGGCGATGGCCGCGGGCCTCGAAGCCGCGCGCGGCCGCGCCGTCTTGCTGATGGACGCCGATCTGCAGCACCCGCCGGATCTGATCCCGCGGATGGTCGAGCTCTGGGACGAGGGCAACGAGGTCGTGAGCGCCGTGAAGGCTGCGCGGGCCCGCGAGAGCTTCGTTTACCGGGCGATGGCCTCGCTCTTCAACCTGCTGATGGGCGGCGCGGCGGGGCGCAGCTTCCGGGGCTCGTCGGACTTCAAGCTCCTCGATCGCCAGGTCGTCGACGCCCTCGCCGCGTGCCCCGAGCGCAGCCGCTTCTTCCGAGGCCTGGTGACATGGATCGGCTTCAAAACAGCCGAGATCCCGTTCACCGTGGCCCCGCGCATCGGCGGCGAGACCAAGTGGTCGCTCGGCGGGCTCATCCGCTACTCGATGAAGAACCTGATCTCGTTCTCGGCGATGCCGCTCAAGCTCGTCGCCGCGATGGGCTTCGGTACGCTGGTGTTCGCGGCGGGCCTCGGCGTGCAGACCCTCTATCGTTACCTCGCCGGACAGGCCGTGAGCGGGTTCACCACGGTGATCTTGCTCCAGCTCATCCTCGGCGGACTGACACTCACGAGCCTCGGAGTCATCGCGCTCTACATCGCCGAGCTCTACGACGAGGCCAAGGGCCGCCCGGTGTTCGTGGTGCGCCGGCCGCGGGTGATCCCGGCCGTGAACGCCGCCGTTTCGAGCGAAGCGCCCGATGAGCACGACTGAGCCTGTCGGGGCGATCGCGCCTCCTCCCGTCGATCGCTCCTCGCTCCTCTGGCGCCGCGTCGCGGCCGTCGTCGGCTCGATCGTCGTCGCGGGCGGGTTCGCCTGGTTGATGCACGCGGGCGCGCTCCCGGTCGTGCCCTCCGGCGAGAGCTTCGCGGCGATGGCCTGGTGGACGGTGCCCGCCTACTGCGCGATCTGGCTCGCGGTGCTGCTGCTCCGCGGCATGCGCTGGTACTGGCTCCTCCAGCCCATCCATCCGGTGTCGATGCGCCGCGTGCTCACGGCCTCGTTCGTGGGCTATGGCGCGCTGATCTTGCTTCCATTTCGCATGGGCGAGCTGGTCCGCGGCGCGATGATCCACGACAAGGGCAAGGTCTCGATCTGGGCCGCCACAGGCAGCGCCGGGGCCGAGCGCGTGCTCGACGGGCTCTACCTCAGCATCGTTCTCTTCACGGCGCTGCGGCTCGCTCACCCGCTCTCGCCGCTGCCGGATCACATCGGCGCGCTGCCGATCCCGACAGCGCTGGTGCAGACGGCGACGTACTCGGCGCTGGCGGTCTTCGCTCTCGCTTTCGTCGCCATCGGCGTGTTTTATCGCTGGCGCGTGTGGGCGCGCCGCACCACCGAGCGCGTCGTCGGCCTGGTGTCGCCCCGCCTCGCGACCTGGCTCGCCGACAAGGTCGAGCACGTCACGCAGGGCCTCGGCTTCCTGCCCGAGACGCGCTACACCGGCCCTTTCCTCGCGATAACCACCCTCTACTGGCTGGTGAACGCCGCGGGGATCTGGCTGCTCTGCCTCGGCTGCGGCATCCACGCGATGACGCTCGCGCAATCGGCGGCGGTGATGGGCGTGCTCGCGCTCGGCATCCTCGTGCCCAACGCCCCTGGTTTCTTCGGCTCGTTTCAGCTCTCGGTCTACGCCGGCCTCGCCATGTACCACCCTGCTTCGATCGTGATGCGCGAAGGCTCGGCCGTCGTGTTCACCATGTACGCCGTGCAGATCGGCGTCTCGCTCGCCGCCGCCCTGTTCGCCTTCATCGTCAGTCGCCGCGACCACGCTGAAGAGCAGGTGTCGTGATGGGCAACCGACGCTTCGCCTTCAAGGCCTTCATTCGCCTGCTCGGCCCGGCGCTCCTCGTCTTCGTCATCCTCCGGATCAAGGATCGCGGCGCCGTCCTCCACGCGCTGACGCAGGCCGCGTGGGCTCCCATGCTCGCGGCGACGCTGCTCAACCTCGTCAACGTTCACCTCAAGGTCGTGCGCTGGCAGCAGATCCTCGAGGCCCGCAACATCCATTATCCCCTTCGCCGCGCCTGGGCTGCGTTCCTCAGCTCGGTGTACCTCGGCATGCTGACGCCCGGCCGCGTCGGCGACGTGCTCCGCATCCAGTACCTGCGCCACGATCTCGACGTGCCCTATGCCGAGGGGCTGGCCTCCATCGTCGTCGACAGGCTCTGCGATCTCTACGTTCTGGCGCTCTTCGTCGCCATTGGCGTCGTCCACTACAGCCCCGTCATCGTCGGTCAGCTCGCGTGGATCACCTGGGGCGGCGTCGCGGCGATCGTGATTGGCCCGCTCGTCTTCCTCGTCCCCGGCGTGGCCGAGCGGACGATGGGACGCGTCTACGCCAGGCTCGTCGGCAAGGGATCCACGGCCGAGTTCGGCCTCTTCCTCGCGTCGCTGCGCGCCAACATGGGCCGCCCGCTCCTCCGCACGATCCCGATGACGGCGCTGGCCTTCGGGGTCAACTACGTGCAGGGCTACATCATCGCCCACTCGATGGGCCTCGACATGAGCTTCTTCGACGCGATGTGCCTGCTCGCCATCGCCAGCCTGCTCGGCCTGCTGCCAATCTCGGTATCGGGCGTCGGCGTGCGCGAGCTGTTCTTCTCGCTGGTGTTCCCGCTCCTCGGCTTCGCTCCCGCGCAAGGCGTGACGTTTGGCCTCCTCGTGTTCTTCGTCATCTACCTCGTCAACATCGGTATCGGCTTCATCAGCTTCCAGCTCGCGCCCCCGCCGGCCGAGAAGGTCACGTTGAAGGCCTGATCACCCGCTCTCGCCCGAGCGCCCAGGGCAAGAGGCGAGCGATGTTGCGCGCGTCGTCGATCCCGCGGTGATGCGTGCCCTGGAGCGGCAGGCCGACGCGCTTCAACGCGGTTGCCATCCCGTAGCGCGTCTCTTCGCCGAGCTGGGCCGAGAACTGCTTCTTCACGTTGAGGTGCTCTTCGCCGAACGGCAGCGCCACACCGTGAAACTTCGCGTCCTGCTCGAACTGACGACGATCGTAGTCTCCCCACGAGCAGAAGAGCACGTCGCGCCCCTCGATGAAGCGCGCGAGCGACGCCAGCGCCCGGGGAAATCCAGGGGCATTCGCGACATCGGCCTGCGTTATCGTCGTGAGCTTGGTGCAGAAGTCGGTCAGCACGGGGTGCCGCACCGGCTTCACGAAGGTCTGGTGCTCGGCCACGGGCAAGAGCGTCTCCGCCTCGACGAGGACTGATCCGATCTCGATGATCTCCATGTGGCGGCTGCGGATCCGCCGCTCTTCGTCGCACGTGGCTTCGAGGTCGATGACCAGGTAATACGCGACGGCCTTGCTTTCCATCTCCGCTCCCTGCTCTCCAGCTTCCGCGCCGCCCGGGGGCTCGTGATCGTGGCGTCCGCTCGCGTCCCGAGGCTCCGGTCGCCGGGGCCGAGGTCGCGCTTGACAGGCGCCGCAAAGTAACAGAAGAACGGCGCCCCGTGCCCTCCCGAGTCCGGACCAAGCTTTCGGACGTCGCGGCCTCGCTCGACGACTTCGTCACTCGCCTCGCGTTCTCGACGCTGAGCTGGCTGATGTGGCCGGTGCTCCAGGCGATCGGCCTCGGCGTGACGATCTGGGGGTTCCTGCACCTGACGCAGGCGCCGGCGGTCGACACCAACAAGCTGCCGCTCCCCGACAACCTGCGCGTCGTCGCGACGGTCGTGGGCTCGCTCCTGACGATCGGGCTCATCCACCTCGTCGTCAACGTCGTGGTCCGTCGTCGCACAGGGGAGTGGCGCGTCACCGAGGTCGGCGCCGATCTCAAGCGGCGGCTCTTCCCGCTGCTGGCGCTGCCGATCCTTCCGGCGCTGACGCTGGCCAAGGTCGAGCAGGACAGCCCCAAGCAGACGTTCTTCTACATCGTGCTCTTCGCCGCGGCGATCGGCGTCGGCGTCTACGCCTGGGCGAAGCCCGCCGGCGAAGAGCCCGACCTCAGCGTCGCTGGCGCGACCGCGCGGCAGCGGCGTCATCGCATCTTCGCCGCCGTCGCCGTCGCCGCGATCTGGGCCACGTACGGCATCTTCTTTTCGCGCCTCTCGATCGTGAACCACCACGCGCTCAACACGCGGACGATCGACCTCGGGTATTACGACAACATCTTCTATCAGTCGATCCACGGCCGCCCGCTCGGCTGCTCGCTGATCCGCGCCGGGTATCACGGCTCCGCGCACTTCGATCCGATCCTGGTGCTGCTCTCGCCGCTCTACCTGCTCTACCCGCGGGCCGAGATGCTCCTCGTCCTCCAGGCGGTGTGGCTCGGAGCGGGCGTCGTCCCCGTGTACCTCATCGGTTACGACAAGCTCGGACGCCGCGCCCCCGCCGTCGCCCTCGCGGCCATGTACGCCCTGTATCCCGCGCTGCACGGGGCGAACATGTACGAGTTCCACTCGCTCAGCCTGCTGTCGTCGATCCTCCTCTGGCTGATTTACTTCCTCGAGAAGGGCTCGCGCCGCGCTTATTACCTCGCCCTCATCCCCGCGCTGCTCTGCCGGGAAGACGTGGCGCTGATCCTCTGCTTCATCAGCATCTACGCCATCCTCTCGCGGCGCCGCGGCTCGGCCCGCCTCGGGTGGACGACGATCGGAGTGAGCCTCCTCTACTTCATCATCGTCAAGAAGTTCTTCATGACGTCGGCCGACATCTTCATGTCGGGCAAAGACTCGCTCTCGTTCGCCTACTATTACGAGGATCTGATCCCCAACAAGAACGGGGTCGCGGGCATCGTCGTCTCGGTGGTGACGAACCCGCTCTTCGTGATCAAGACGATGACGGCCGAGCCGAAGATTGTCTATCTGCTGACGCTCTTCGTGCCGCTCTGCTTCCTGCCCTTCCTGGCCAGGACCTCGCGCGTGATGATGGGGTACGGCCTGCTGTTCACGCTCCTCGCGACGCGAACCGCGGTGTTCTCTCCGGCGTTCCAGTACTCGGCCACGCTCATCCCCTTCGCCTTCGCGCTCACGCCCGTGGCCCTCAGGCAGATGGAGGACGGCGCGCTCCCGGCCCAGCTCGGCCTCGACGGTCGCCGGCTCTCGCGGGCGTTCCTCGGCGCAGCTCTCGTGTCGAGCCTACTCGTGTCGTGGAAGTTCGGCGGCTACCTGGAGAATCAGTTCTTCCGCGGCGGCTTCTCGCGCGTCGCCCGCGGCCTCACGCCGGCCGAGAAGCAGACCTACGCCTGGGTCGACGAGACGGTCGCGCTCATCCCCTACGGCGCCAGCGTCGGCACGACGAACAAGCTCGGCTGTCACGTGTCCAACCGCAAAGACGTGGTCTTCTATCCTGGCCACGGCCCCACGGACTACGTGTTCCTCGACGAGACCGAGATCAAGGGCGCAGACCTCGACGGCCACAACAAGGCCATCCAGCAAGGCAAGCTCGTCCAGATCGCCCGGCGCGACAAGATGGCTCTCTTCAAGAGCACCGAGACCAAGCCTGCTCCCGGCGCGTCGGCGTCCGCGTCGGCCTCGGCTTCGGCGCCGCCTGCGGTCGCCCCGCCCGTCCTCCCGACTCCGCCCGTCGTGGCACCCCCGCCGACGCTGCCGATCGCGCCTCCTGCCGACGCGGGCGCTGCGCTCCCGACACGCGCACCCGCTGCGCCGCGCCCCGCACCTCCGGCGCCGCCGCACTCGTGATCGCCCGCCGCGCCCGCGGCGACCGCGTGCTACCGTCAGCCGCGTCATGAACGCCATCCGTCACATCCTGGTCGCTCTGGATTTCAATCCGATCTCCGAGCACGCGCTCACGTATGCCGTCGACCTGGCCGAGCGCCTCGGCGCCCGCCTCACCGTGCTCCACGTGTACTCACTCGCGGTGCTGATGGCGCTCGACGGCGAGTACCTCCCCACCGCCGAAGGGGCCTCGAACAAGGCCGGAGACGCGCAAAAGCACCTCGACGCCGCGCTCCTGCCGTTCGCGGGCCGCAAGGTCGCGATCCACGGCGTGCTCCGGGTGGGCTCGGCAGCCGAAGAGATCTGCGCGCAGGCGACGGAGCTCGGCGCCGATCTGGTCGTCGTCGGCACCCACGGTCGCGGGGCCCTCGGCCGCGCTCTGCTCGGCAGCGTCGCCCAGAGCGTGCTCCACACGTCGCCGGTCCCCGTGCTCACGGTGCGCGGCACCGACGCCTGAGCCAGAAAAAACAGTCTCCCACGCAACTTCCGGAGAGCCCGCGTCGATAGGCGTTCATGAAGAACGCGCTCGGCCTTTTCAGTGCTCTCCTGATCTCGATTTCGATCTCGGCCTGCGGCGGCGACCCGCCCGACGCCGCACGCAGGGACGGCACGCCCACGCGGGGCCTGGCCTCGCCCGCTCCCGGCCCCTCTGTCACCCCGCAAATCGCCTCGCGGCTGCGGCTTCAGGCCCTCTCCACGCCCGAGGCGCTGACGTGGACGGCGACCGGCGATCTCGCGATCGTCGACGGCAAGACAGGCGCGGTGAAGCAGCTCGCGCCGACCTCGTACCTCGGCAGCGAGGTCGATCTGGTGTTCGATCCCTGGACGTCGGAGGCCCTGGTCTTCGAGCTCGACGACGACACGCAGTCCGGCGAGATCACGAGCTATCCGGCGCTCGCCGGCTCCACCGGCTTTCAGCTCGCCCCGCGGGTCCATCGGGCCTGGATCGACGGCGACGCCCGCCTCCTCGCGGCGCCGCTCGGCCTCGTGATCTTCGAGGCCAGCTACGGTGAGCGGTGGAAGGTGCTCTTCGACGATCAACACACCACGACGAGCGTGAGCGCCCCGAACCCGGCGTCAGCGTGGGTGTCGGGCGGCGGCGATCAAGGCTTCCTCGTTCACGCGCTCTCGTACAGCGAGGAGGGCCCGCTCTTCCGTCGCTCTGCCGCCGTGGGCCCACATGCGGTATCCAGCCCCGAGACGGCGTCGCTCGGACTCTCGCCCTCGAGCGACCCGCCCACAGCGCGGCTCCTGCCGGCCCCCGCGCTCGGCGACGCGGCCCTCTTCGACATCGTGGGCAGCGATCTCGCCGTTCGTCTCGTCGTGGGGCCGAGCGCTGGACCGGCGGCCTCGATCCCGCTCGGGCAGGCCGGCCTGCGCATCGAGCACGTTCTCGCGCTCGATGGAGGCGAGGTGGCGCTCGTGCTGCTCTCCGGTGACAGTCGCGTGATGGCCGTCGAGATCGCCAGTGACGGCGCTGTGAAGAGCACAGCCACGCTCGCGCTCCCCGGCGTCGTGCGCGAAGAAAAGCAGTTCTTTTCCCACGATCTCGAGGCGTTCGGGTCGCACCGAGCCCTGGCCGCGACGAGCGCAGGTGTCTTCGCGATCCGCATGACGCGGAGCGGCGCGGGCGTCGGCCTCGTGCTCGATCCCACGTTCGTGGGACAGGGCCTCCGCGGTCCGATCGCGGCGCTCGCGGCGCATTCGCCGTAGTCACAGGCCGCGATCTGGATATAGTCGAAAAATGGCCCTCGGTTCACGTTGGTGGGTGGTTGTCCCGTGCAGTGCTGCTCTCCTCGTTGCCTGCGGGCAAGACGCTAACCCCAAGCCGAACCCTTTTCCCACGTCGACGGCGTCGTCCACATCGTCAACGTCGTCGTCCAGCGGCGGCGCGGGCGGGCAAGGCGGCTCCGGGCAAGGGGGTACGGGCCAGGGCGGCGCGATGGCGACCACCACCACCACGACCGCCGGGTCGACGACGACCTCGAGCGCGTCGTCCACGTCGGGCTCCACCACCGGCGCGGGCGGCGCGGGCGGCTCCGGCCCGTGTGGTCCCGGCCCCACGCCGGCTCTGCTCATCAAGAAGGGTGACGCCGATAAGCTCCTTCTCAAAGGCATGGTCGTCACGCCGGACGTCGCGTTCGCGGGCGAGGTGCTCGTCATTGGCGACACCATCTCGTGCGTCGGGCCCTCGTGCTCGGCGGCTCCCGGCGCGGCGACGGCCTCGGTCGTCGACACCCAGGGCATCATCTTGCCCGGGATGATTGACACTCACAATCACATCCTCTTCGACATCTTCGACGAGAACGACTGGGCGCCGACCCAGTCGTACACCAACCACAACCAGTGGGGCGCCAGCCCGCGCTACAAGGCGATGGTCGACGCCAAGCAGTGGTTGAACAGCGAGATCGACGAGACCGTCAACGGCGTCGTCTACTCGTCGGATCTCGGCTGCGAGCTCGACAAGTACGGCGAGCTCAAGGGCCTCATCGCCGGGACGACGTCGATCCTCACCTCCGCGACGCCGGGCAACAAGGCCTGTTACGCCTCCCTCGCGCGCACCATCGATCAGACCCCGAACGGGCTCCCCGCCGACAAGGTCCAGACGGCGACGCTCTTCCCCTCGACGTCGGCCGCCGACGGGGTCTGCGACAACCAGAGCACCGGCAAGACCGACGCGTACGTGATCCACATCGCCGAGGGGATCGACGCTGTGGCGCTGAAAGAGTTCGCCACCCTCAACACCATCTCCACCGTCGATGGATGCCTGTTCGTCCCCAAGACGACGATCATCCACGGAGCGGCCCTCGGCGATCCCGAGCTCACCCAGATGGCCGCCGCGGGGATGAGCCTGGTCTGGTCGCCGCAATCCAATGTCTTCCTCTACGGCGCAGGCACGGTGTTGACGGCGACCGCCAACATCCCGCTGGCGATGAGCAAGGGGATCAACGTCGCGCTCGGGCCCGACTGGTCGATCGGTGGCAGCCAGAACCTGCTCGACGAGCTGCGCTTCGCCGACCACGTCGACAACGTGGCCTGGGGCGACAAGATCACGCCGCAAGACCTCGTGAAGATGGTGACCTCGCACGCCGCCAAGGCCCTCGGCCTCGACGCCGTCCTCGGCTCGATCACCGTGGGAAAGAAGGCCGATTTGATGGTCATCGGCGGCGACACCACCAAGCCTTACGACGCGCTCCTCGCGGCCACGCCCGGCGACGTGCGCCTGGTCCTCGTGGGCGGAGCGGCCCTGTACGGCGACAAGGCTCTACGGCCCATCGCCCAGGCCACCCCGGCCTGCGAAGACCTCGATGCCTGTTGCCAGAGCAAGTTCGTCTGCGTCGCGGCGCCGGGCGGCACGGCGACCAACAAGCTCGGTCAAAGCCTGGTGGAGATCGAGTCGGCGCTCAACACCAACCTCACCCAGTTCGATTCGTTCAACCTGACGCAGTGGGATTTCATGCCCCTCGCGCCGCTGGTGAAGTGTCCGTAGGAGCCTGGCCTCTTCGTCGCGGACGATGGCAGCGCGCACCTCGACCCCGAGGGCGCGGCGCGGGCTGCGCGACGGCGATACCCAGGGCCCTGTCTGGAGTCTTGCGCAGCGGAAACTTCGTCGGTAGCCTCGACCTTCGGCTCCAGGCTTCGCTCGTCCTCTCGCCCTGGCCAGGCCCGCTCCCGCGGACGCCTCGCCAAGGCTCGATCGACGGTCGCTCGCCTGGGTTGGGTGCACCTAAGGGCTTCTCCCCGGTGGTGGCCTCGAGGCGACCCGGTGCACGGTCCAGGGTGGCTCACGGGGAGTAGCAGCGCGGATCGTGCACGGTGAGTCTGAGATGCCCAAGCGACTGTATGTAGGGAATCTGGCCTTCCATTCGACGGAGGACAGCGTTCGAGGTGCGTTCCAGCAAGCGGGGGTCGAGCCGATCAGCGTCCAGTTGATGACCGACAGGATGACGGGCCAGTCACGCGGCTTCGGCTTCGTCGAAGTGGGGACCGATCAGGAGGCACAGGCCGCGATCGAGCAGCTTCACGGGAAGGATGTCGACGGGCGGGCTCTCACCGTCAACGAGGCGCGCGAACGCACCCCCGGCGGCGGAGGCGGCGGCGGTGGCTTCCGCGGCGGCGGCGGCGGTGGTGGCGGGTTCCGTGGCGGCGGCGGCGGTGGTGGTGGTGGCAGCAGCCCGCCGCGCGGCGGTGGCGGCGGTGGTCGTCGCGGCGGCGGCGGTGGCGGTCGTGACCGCGGCGGTCGCGGTGGCGGCGGTGGCGGTGGTGGCGGCGGCGATCGCTGGTAGCTCACGCTCACCGGCGTGACGAGAGCCCCTCGATCGGAAGGTCGAGGGGCTCTCGTTTTTTGTCGATTACCCGCGGCGTTTGTAGGGGTTCCCGCCGGCGAACACCGCGCCGTCGCCGAGCGCGTAGGCGATGCGGATGAGCTGGTTGTACTTGGCCACGCGGTCCGAGCGCGACGCCGATCCGGTCTTGATCTGGCCGGCGTTCGTCGCCACCGCGAGGTCGGCGATGAAAGTGTCCTCGGTCTCGCCGGAGCGGTGCGAGATGATCGATCGGTAGCCGCCCTCGGCCGCCTGGCGGATGCAATCGAGCGTCTCCGTCACCGTCCCGATCTGGTTGAGCTTGATCAAGATCGCGTTGGCGATGCCCTCGTCCATGCCCTTCTGGAGGCGCTCGGGGCTCGTCACGAAGAGATCGTCGCCGACGAGCTGCACCTTCTTGCCGAGGCGCTCGGTGAGCATCTTCCAGCCCGCGGCGTCGTTCTCGGAGCAGCCGTCCTCGATCGACATGATCGGGTATTTGCGGCAGAGCTCGGCGTACTTGTCGACCATCTCCTCGCGCGTTCGCGGGTGCCCGTCGAAGGTGTAGCGCTCGGTGGTCTTGTCGTAGAACTCGGAGAGCGCGCAATCGAGCGCGATGCCGATGTCCTCGCCGACGCGGTAGCCCGCGGCCTCGATCGCGTTGCACAGGTGCTGGATCGCCGACTCGTTGTTGGCGAGGCGCGGGGCGAAGCCGCCCTCGTCGCCGACGGCCGTGGTGAGGCGATCCTTCTTCAGCACCGCCTTCAGCGCGTGGAACACCTCGACCCCGGCGCGCAGCGACTGGGCGAAGCTCTCGAACGCGTGCGGGATGATCATGAACTCCTGGATTTCCAGGCCGTTGTCCGCGTGAACACCGCCGTTGAGGATGTTCATCATCGGCGTCGGGAGCACCCGCGCCTGCGCGCCGCCGAGGTAGCGCCAGAGCGGCAGCTCCACGGTTTCCGCCGCGGCGCGAGCCACCGCCATCGACACGCCGAGCACGGCGTTGGCGCCGAGCTTGGACTTGTTCGGCGTCCCGTCGGCGTCGCGGAGGATCTGATCGACTCCCGCCTGATCGAGCGCGTCCATGCCGACGATCGCCGGCCCGAGCGAGTTTTCAACGTTGCGAACCGCGTGGAGCACGCCCTTGCCCGCGAAGCGCTTCATGTCGCCGTCGCGCAGCTCGACGGCCTCGTGCTCGCCCGTGGACGCGCCGCTCGGCACCGCCGCGCGCCCGACGCCGCTCACGGTCGTGACCTCGACCTCGATCGTGGGGTTGCCTCGCGAATCGAGGATTTCTCGGGCGATTACGCTCTGGATCTCCGACATGGTGCCGCTCCTCCTGACTGTGAAAAGAAGGGGACGGCCCTCGCCCTCCCCGCCGCGCATGGCCCCGCGTCGAGGCCGGCGGCGCAGCATAAACGGCCCGCGCGTCGGCGTCGACCCGCGCGAAATCGCCCAGGAACGTGCGGTAAATGCGCGGCGCGCGTTCGCCGGCTTCACCAAACGCCCGCGCTTCGCGTAAGCTCGCCGGCAACGTGGAACAGACGATCGGCGTCTTCGGCGAAGAGATGCTCCTCTGGATGTGCGTGCTCCGGCACTCGCCGCAGCGGCCACCGGCGGATCACGTGCACAAACAGGCGAATTTCCTGCTGGACGAGCTCAAAGCGTCCAAGGCAGCGGCGGCCCTCCCGGTGCAGTCGACCGACGACGGGATGTTCGTGATCGCGGCGATCTTCGACGAGTGGGCGATGAGCCTGCCCGATCTCCGCCCCATCTGGAGCAGCCACCCGCTCCAGGCGACACGGTGGATGACGAACAACGCCGGCGTCGAGGTCTTCACCCGGCTCGACCGCGTCAAGCAAGGTCCGAAGACGGTGCTCGCGACGTACGTGACGGTCCTCGGCCTCGGCTTCCTCGGGCGCTATGGCCTGCCCGGCGTCACGCGCGAGCAGCTCTATCTGCTGCGCCGCGAGCTCGGGTTGCAGCTCGGCATCGACGCCGATCGCGACTGGAAGGGCGGCGCGCTCCAGCAGAGCCGGCCCGATCAAGGCCCCGCGCCGTTCGTGCCGAAGGATCCCTGGCATCGATCGCTGCTGTTCGGGCGCGTGCTGGCGATCTTCACCCTCGTGGCCGGCTTCGCGGTCCTCGCCGGAGTCCTCGTGGCGAACCTCAAATGAGCGTCTTTCACTACGAGATCGCCAGCGTCCACGCCGCGGTCGCGCGCGCGTTCCCGGGCCAGGGCATCTATGCGATCCCCTGGTATCTGGTCATCGGCGATCCGGGCTCGGGCCGCTCGACGGCGCTCCACGCGATGAACCTGACCTGGAGCCAGGGCGACGGCCCGCTCCAGATTGGCATTCCGCAGCAGCAGTGTACCTACTGGCTGCCACGAGAGGCCGTGTTCATCGAGCCCGAAGGCGCCGTCCTCGGGCCGAGCCGCAACCCGGATCTGCTCAAGAACCTGGGCGAAGAGCTGCGCAAGGCCCGCCCGCGCGAGCACCTCGACGGCATCCTGCTGGTGATCAACGTCGCGGCGTTCATCGATCTGGAAGAGGCGGCGCTGGAGTCGTACGCCAACACCCTGCGACGCTACCTGGCCGAGGTGTCGGAGGCGCTCTACACCGACGTCCCCGTCTACGTGGTGGTGACGCGCTACGACACGCTCTGGGGCTTCGCCGAGGTGTTCCAGTGGGGCGTCGACCGCAAGAACGAGGAGCCCTGGGGCTTCACGCTCCCTCTCGATACCGAGCCTGCGAAGGCGTCGCCGCGGATCAAGGAAGAGCTGATTGGCCTGAACGCCCGGCTCGAGGCCTTCTGTCTGGCCAAGCTCTCTTCGGACGACGCGCCCGAGCAGCGGATGCGCGGATTCCAGCACCTGGCCGAGGTGCGGACGTTCATGGAGAAGCTGACTGTCGTGCTCGGGACGATCTCCCAGGCCAACTCGTTCGAGCGCGCGCCGTGGATCCGCGCGCTGGCCCTCGGGAGCGCCGTGCCGGGCAACGGTGACAAGCTGCGCGCGGGAATGGCCCGCTTCGCCAACATGGGCTTGATGCAGGCCCAGGCGATCCCCGGAGCCTCGCAGCGGCCGGGCGGGCTGCCCATTCATGCGTACATGAACCGGGTCATCTTGCCGGAGAGGGATATCGTCCCTCTGCGGGTGCGCTGGCGCGATGACAAGCTCGTGCTGGCCTGCTTCGTCGTGGGAGCGCTGCTGTGGGTTTCAGGGCTGGTCACCGCGGTGATTTTCACGGCGATGGGTGGGCCGGCGCCCGTAGGGGCGACCAGCGCGGCGCCCGCGGTGACGGCGCCGGCGAAACGGTAGCGACGGCGAGAACCGCGTTCAACCCGCAGCGTCGAGCACGTCGACGAGGTTCTTCGCGCTGAGCACCCGCTCGCCCCACTGCTCGAGAACCGGGATGTCGGCTGCCTCGACCCGGGCGATCGCAGCCGGGGGCAGCTCGCCGAAGCGAGCCCGCAGCAATCGCAGCAGCATCGCACGCTCGCCCTCGACGCGGCCTTCCGTGCGGCCTTCAACGCGGCCCTCGTTACGGCCCTCGTTGCGGCCCTCGTTGAGGCCGATCTCCCGCGCGTTCTCCCAGGTATCTTGCATGATCACGATGAACTCCTGTTCCTCGGGGGTCCGGCTCGGCTCATTCCCGAGCGCGTGCTTCAAGTTTAGCAGAATCTGCTGGGCGACGGCCCGCTCGTGCGCGGCCGGCGGGAGCGCCGCCAGATCTTCGATAGCGTGCGCCAGCAACGGCCCGGCCGCCATCAAGCGAACGAGAATCGTCGATCGATCCCGTGGCAGCTCGCTGGCAACGACGAGGCCTGTCCGAAGGAGCTCGGGACCGAAATAGACACCTGACGGCCAGCCAGGCGCGGGGTCGAGCTTGAGCCCGCTCAGAACGGACGTCGGACAGCCGGCCGCGACGATCCACAGGAAAGGCTCGACAAAGCTCGCGGTCTCCTGTTTCTGCTTCTTGCGCGCTTTGCGCGCGCGGTCCTGCCAGAACGCAAGGTGTTTACGCAGACAGGCACGCACCTCCTCGGCGTCGGGCGCATGGCCGTAGACCTCGATGAGACAGAGCACGGCAGCGATTCGCCCCAAAAGGCCGAGGCGCGCGCGCTCGGCGCCACGCGCTGGATCTGGCTCGTGGCGGAGATCGGCGTGCTGCGTTTCCGGGGAGATCTCATCATGGGCGACTGTGGTGCCCGAGGGCGCGAGTGCCTCCTGGCCAATCTGCTTGGCGAGCTGATCGAAGCGGTTGCGCACGGACCGGAGATTGACACACACAATCGGAGAACACCAGAAGACGACGTCAATTCGACAGGCGATATTGCGGCACCACAATAGCGCATCGCGGGGACGCCCCTCACCCCCGAGCCCGCGCGCTCGCCGCTGTATGCACCCTTGACACCCCGGCCTCCGCGTCCGAATATCGCTGGACGATGGCTGACCAGAGAGAGATCCACCCCAACGTCGGTATCGGCGTCCTGGTGATGAAGGAGGGCAAGCTCCTCCTGGGCAAGCGCAAAGGCTCCCACGGGGAGGGCCAGTATGCGTCCCCCGGCGGCCACCTCGACCATCTCGAGAGCTTCGCCGACTGCGCGGCGCGCGAGGTCCTGGAGGAGACGGGGCTGACGATCGGGCCGATTCGCTTCCTGCGGGTGCTGAACACGCTGGAGTACGCCCCGCGACACTACATCGATATCTCGTTCGTCGCAGACTGGGTGAGCGGGGAGCCCGAGGCGAAGGAGCCCGACAAGCTGGAGAGCTGGGGCTGGTACGATCTCGCCGACCTGCCATCACCGCTCTTTGGCACGTTACCAACGTCGATCGAGGCGCTCCGCGGCGGCCAGCAGCACCTCTGGGATGCTCCGTGATCGGACGGCCGACGGCGATTCAGGCGACGTTCGCGCCCTTCTCGATCAGCAGCGCGCGCAGCACCGATCGATGGCAGTGCGACTCGTCCTCGCAGTAGCACCCGACCGAAAAACTGGTGTCGCGCGAGAGCGCGGCGAGCAGCGCGAGGGTGTGACTCGCCTCCGGAGTCGACATCTCGGCCCGGTATTTCCGGAAGAACGCCGCCCGCTCGGACGGCGTCCTGGCCGCGAGCCCGAGCTTCATGGTCTCCAGGCTCGGCGCGAGGTTCGGGAACCAGACATCGTACCAGTCGCGCGACGCAAACTCGGTCTTCGGGACGCCGCGCGGCGGCCGGCGCACCGTGCCGATCCGCGTGCCTTCCCCTGCTGCGCGCGCGCTGCCCAGCCTCACGATACGGATGCTCATCCCGGATCTCCGCGGGTCAGTTCTTCGGTGGCAACGGGTGAATCGGCGACACCCTGTCCAGGTAAATCACGGCGTCGAACGCGCGCGCTGGAGCGCAGGACTCGAAGGCGTGCTCCGGTCCCTCGAAGTGCCCTCCGATGCTGTGCATGGGCTGCGGCGAGCGCAGCCAGGCGCCGACCGGACCGTCGCTGCCGCGGAGATCGATCACGAACGCTGCGAGGCCGACGAGGCCGAGATCGCCGTCGAACGTGCCGAGCGGCGCGCGCGGGACGTCGAGGTTCGTGAGCACGTTCGAGGGGCCTTTGCGCCAGTCGAGCGCGCGGAACGAGCCCTCGCCGAAGGCGAAGCCGACAGGCACGTACCGCGCGCCCAGGCTGGCCCGGAGCTCGGCGCCGAGCTCGCTCATGCCGTGTCGCTCGGCCGCGATGTGGGAGCTGTGCGCGTCGAGGAGGAACCGCGTGCCCGGCGGGTGATGGTCCATGAGCCAGCGAATGTTCTCGACCATCTGGCCATCTCGCGCGCTGGTATCTACATAGGATATCTCGGCCTGCTGCACCAGCCGTGCGAGGTGCCGGCCGCGCTGCCACTCGTCCTCGGTCGACCGCGCTGCGTGGGCCGCATGGCTGGCGTCGAGTCGCGCCACCAGCGCCTCGACGCCACGACGCGTGCGGTCGCGCTCGTCCTTCGGCAGCGCGGGATACGTCCCATCGGAGTCCGCGCCGACGAAGGGAGCGAGCGTCTTCCTGGCCTCCTCGACCATCCCCGGATCGACCTTTTGAAGGTACGCGAGGAGCGCAGGCACCGCGTGCGGTGTGAGCACGTCGAAGCCCTCGATGTGGAGCTTCGCAGCGTGTCCCGGATCGGCGTTGTACGCGCGCATCCACTCGACGAAGGCCAGCATCTCGGTGGTCTCGTCCTTCCATGTCAGGAGCTCGCGCAGCGCCTGGCGCGCATCTCCCTTCCCATTCACGACATAGTCGTCCAGCGCGAAAGCGTCGGCCCAGCCGACCTCCAGGGCGTAGACGGTGAACCCCCGATCACGCACGAGCGACTGGAACACGCGCTGCCGGAAGCGGGTGAATTCGGCCGAACCGTGCGTCGCTTCCCCCAGCGCCACCAGCGGCGCGTCCCCCGCGATCGCCGCGACGGCGCGTGATCCGGCCTCGTCGAGCTCGCGCGCTTCGACGAGCGGAACCGCGTGCGCGCGCAGCCACGCTGCAATGACAGCGTCGGCGGGGCGGGGCGCGGGTGGCGCGGCGAGACGGAGATCCACCGTTTGCGCGATCGGCTCGATCTGCCGGCTGACGCGCGCCCGCGGCGCCGCGTCGACGACGACGAAATAGCCATTGTCGCGGCCCAGCCTCAGGGAGTAATGGCCCCGCGCGTCGGTGCGCGCGACGTAGACCTCGTTCTCGTGCTCGCTCAGCGCCGGCGCGAGCACGCGCGCCCCGACGACGGGAGCGCCGCGCTCGTCGGTCACCGTCCCTTCGACGGCGACGCTCGGGCCTCCGACGCGCAGCGTGACGTGGGCAGTCGGGTCACTCGAGGTTACCGTGAGCAAACCACCGTAGCCGGCCGCCTGCGCGGCGCAGGTCGCCGTGATCCCGTAGCGCCCGGGGGGCAACCCGACGAAACGGAAATGCCCACGAGCATCGGTCATCTCGTCGTGGCCTGGCTCCGACGTGGTGAGATCGAAGTGCGAGGAGACCGAGACGAGCGCCGCGACGATCGGCTCGCCCGCGGGGCCGAGGACCTCGCCTTCGATCGCCGCAGAGGCGGCCGCAGGCGCCTCGTGGCCCGGAGGCGACAGAGGCGCGCTACAGGCGGCGAGCATCCCTGTCAGGAGCGCGAGCCCTCGTGTCGCGGCGTGATCAAGAGCCATCGTCGTTCCCCTCAACCTCGCATGGTCAGTCGATCACGAGGCGCACGCGCGGGCGAACGCGACGACGAGCGGCGCGGGATCGCCCCTCAGGACGGCGCGCTCCGGTTGAAACAGCGTGGCGACGAAGAACGGGTGTCCGTCGAGCTCGACGGCGCGCAGCTCCCCCGCGTCGTCCTCGGCGGCGGCGCGGAGCGGGCCAGCGACCAGCGCCGCCTGGAACGCGGGATTGACTCCATAGCGACACAGGTAGGCTTCCATCGTCTCGGCGACGCCGTACGCCGCCGCGAGGCGCGTGCCCGGAAGCAGCTTGATCCGACCTGCGGTTTCGAGGAGGCCACAGGAGAGCGGCGATATCACCGCGCGCGGGGCTCCAGGCGCCGTCTCGGCGTGGTCGGCGTCGTCCCAGCGCAGCACGTCGCGAGCGTACTCGATCACGGCATGCTGAAATCCGCCGCACGTACCGAGGAACGGCACGCGCTGCTCGCGGGCGTGGCGAATGGCCGAGAGCGCCCCATCCATGCTGGCATACGGGCTCGCGGGCACGCACCACACCCCGTCGAAGTGCGCGACACGCGAGGCCGTCGTGATTTCGTCGGTGGGGACCCACTCGAACCCGACCTCGAGGTGCAGCGCCGTCGCGGCGTGCTGCAAGGCCAGGGGAATGGCCTGGTGCGCCGGTACAGCGGCGTTGTAGTCGCCGACCAGGCCGATGTTGACGCTGTCTTTCATGGTGAATACCTCATTCTTCGGCGGATGACCGCGAGCCGGCCGCGCTCGCGACGCGCCGGCGAGCGCAGGCGCCGACGAGCCTGGTAGACCGGTCGGCGAGCGTGAAGAGCGCGACGCGGCTGCGGCTGACTTGCTGCCGGCTCGCGCCCTTCCCGCGGTGACTCGGATCGCCTCACTCGCCTGTCGCCTTATCCGGCCGGCGCTCGCGCTGCAATCCCCGCGGCAGTGGATGTGCGGCGCGAGCTCCGTTCCAGGGCGTCAGTGCACGCAGGAGCCGAGTCCCTGTCCGGCGCCGCGCCCGTCATCGAACCACGCCGACCGCGTCAGCCCGGCCGGGCAGTCCGTGCCGTAGACATCGTTGCCGGCCGCGTCGGTGTCGCTCGCCACCCCGATCGCGTACCCCGCGCTCGCCGCGTTGAGCTCGCAGGTGCTCCCGTTCGGGCAAAAGCCGTTGGGGTCGAGGAACTCGCACCAGGTGAAAGAGCCCGTATCGGAGCTCATGTCGAAGTGGCTCCGCGCCCTCCACCCGGCGGGACACTGGCCGAGCGCGGGATCGTTCCCCATGCACAGCCCTCCTCCGGTAGCGGCGTTTGCGGGGGTGTTCTGCGTGTGGTGGAAGCCGCACGCCGTGCCGGCCGGGAGCGCGAATCGCGTGGAGACCGAGGTGTCGGTGAGGCCGCCGGCGCCGGCCGTGAGCGACTGGTGATAGAAGCCGAACGAGGCGTTGTTACCGCGGTCGCCGTCCGAGCTCACGGTCCAGCCCGCGGCGCTGGAGATGTTGAAGTGCGACGAATCCGGCATCGAGAGCGTCGAGACGCCCGCCACGGCGCCACCGAGGTTGATGGTCGGATCCGCACACCAGTTCTGACCGAGGTTGATGAACGCTTTGACGCCGGCCGCCCCCGCGGCGACGCACGCGGGCAGCACGCCCGAGCCGCACGCCGGGAAGACCGCGGCGATCGGGCCGACGAGCGGGATCACATTGGCAAGCGTGAAGCCGCAGAGGTGGTTGATGTACGCGAGGCCGCCGGTGAGCCCCTGCGGCAAGCCGGTGACCGGCGTGGGGGGCGGAGGCGGAGGCGGGCTGCCGCTGCCCGTCGAAGAGCCGCCGCCGGTCGTCGTCACGTGACCTCCGGTGGGGGTGCCGCCGCTCGTATCACCGCCGGTCGGATCGGGGCAGTCGGCCCCGCAGCCGCGGATGGCCTCTTCCTGCGTTGCGAGGGCCTCTTCGCTCTCCTCCGTGTTGACGGCGCAAGCGGCGAAGGAGAACACGAGAGCGCTCATGGCGAACATGTGGAGACGGTTCATGGTAGTGATCCTCGTTGATGAAATGGCGAGCCGGGGCTCGCGACGGTGGTTGTCGCGCGGCGATTCGAGCCGCGTTGCAGGTTCCGAAAGTGCGCCGGGCGCCGGCGCGATTCGCTGGCTCCGTGGCGCCCTCCGCGCTGTCGAGGAGGAGTAGAGCGACGATCGTGCCAGCCGCTCTTCCGTGCTTTGCGCGCCAAACGCAGAGTGGCTGTCCCCGGGCTGTCGCGCTGTCGCGCTGTCGAGCGCGCGGGGCTGCCCCTCTCCTGTCGCACCACCGCGCGATCGATGGGAACGCCGGCGAGGCGCTGCGACGCCGGTGTCCCGCGCGGCGGCGGCGGGTTCGAGCGAGTACGATGGGCGCCGATGTCGAACGAACCCACAGTCCCCATCGCCCGCGACGAGGGCGCTCTCCGGGTGCGCACGCGCAAGATCCGGATCGAGGTCGTCGACGGGCCCGATCGCGGCACCTCGGCCGAGCTGCCCGGCCCCGACGCGCGCGTGGGCACCGGGCGCGAGTGCGATCTGGTGCTGAAGGATCCGACCGTGAGCCGCCACCACCTGACGGTGCGGATCGAGGACGCCGCGATCCGGGTCGTCGACGCGGGGAGCCGCAACGGGACGCGCCTCGACAGCATCCAGGTGCGCGACGCCTACGCCCGGCCCGACTCGGCGATCGTGATCGGCGCGACGACGCTGCGCCTCGCGATGCTCGACGACGTGGTGGAGCTGCCCCTCTCGCAGCGCGCTCGCTTCGGCGCTCTGCTCGGCGGGAGCGTGGCGATGCGCCGGCTGTTCGCCCTCCTCGAGCGGATCGCGCCGACCGACGCGACGGTGCTGATCCACGGCGAGACCGGGACCGGGAAGGAGCTCGTCGCCGAGGGGATCCACGAGGAGAGCCGGCGCGCGGCCGGCCCGTTCGTGGTGTTCGACTGCTCCGCAGTGTCGGCGACGCTGATCGAGAGCGAGCTGTTCGGGCACGTGCGCGGCTCGTTCACCGGCGCGGTGGCCGATCGGCCCGGCGCCTTCGAAGCCGCCGACGGAGGCACGCTGTTTCTCGATGAAATCGGCGAGTTAACCCTGGATTTGCAGCCCAAATTGCTGCGCGCGCTGGAGCGACGCGAGGTGCGGCGCGTGGGCTCGAACGTGGCGCGGCGAGTCGACGTGCGCATCGTCGCGGCGACCCATCGGCTGCTCGCGCGCGAGGTGGAGCGGGGGAAATTTCGCGAGGATCTCTACTACCGGCTCGCGGTGATCACCGCGCCGCTGCCGCCGCTGCGCGAGCACCTGGAGGACATCCCGATGCTGGTGCGCCACTTCGAGGCCGAGCTCTCGGCGCGCTCCGGATCGCCGCCGCCGCTGCTCGACACCGCCGTCGCGGCGCTCGCGGCGCGGTCGTGGCCAGGCAACGTGCGCGAGCTGCGCAACGCGGTGTCGCGCGCGCTCTCGCTCGGCGGCGGCGTCGCGCACCCGGCGCGAGAGGACGACGTGGCGGCGATGGCCGAGCCGGCGGCGGCGGCGATCGATCTTTCGGAGCCGCTCCTCGTCGGCCGCGAGCGCGTCGCCGACGCTCACGAGCGGGCCTACATCACGGCGGCGCTGGCGCAGACGGGCGGCAACGTGAGCAAGGCGGCCGATCTCGCGCGGGTGCAAGCTCATCCAGCGGGCGATGAAGCGCCTCGGGCTGCGCGGCGACGGCGGCGACGGCGAAGAAGCGTGAGGGCGAGCGCCGCGGCGATGGGCGCGGCCGGGGTCGAGGTCGCAGGCGCCGTCGAGCACGCGCAGCCGCGTGGCCCGCGCGACGCGGGCGGCGGCGCGATCGGCGGGGCCCAGGCCACCGGCAGCGGCACGTCGTCGCCGGAGACGATGAAGCCCGCCCAGAAGCGCGGGTGGGCGCGGTTCGAAGTGCGCCGGTTGGCGCGCCCTTCGACGAGCATGGCGAGGGCGACCTTGCGCATCGCCGCGCTCGGCGCGGATCCGGCGCGCAGCTCGCTGTAGAAGCTCTCCATGAGATCGCGCGTCGCGCTGTCGGGGACGCGCCACAGACTCATCACGAGCGTCTCCGCGCCGGCGAGAGTGAACGCCCGACGGAGGCCGTAGACGCCCTCGCCCGGGCTCGCGTCGCCGAGCCCGGTCCCGCACGCCGAGAGCACCACGAGCTTGGTCCCCTCGAGATCCAGCGACGAAGCCTCGAGCGCAGTGAGCACGCCGTCGTCGCTGCCAGCGGCGTGAGGTCGGTTGGCGCCGGCGAGCGCGAGGCCCGCGCGCAGCATGGGCGTCTTCGTTGGATCAACGAGGCTCTGGCTGCTCTCGAAGTTGCGCAAATCGAGCGAGACCGAGGCGTCCGTGGCGAAGAACCCGTGCGTCGCGAGGTGGAGCACGGCGGGTCCATGGAGCGCTTTCAGCGCCGTCTCGGAGGCGCGATCGCCGAGCAAGAGCTCCGGCGAGCGGAACATCGCGGCGATGTCCTTCGCTTCCACGACCGTGCCCGGCAGCTCGGGAAAGGGGACGCCCGGGAGGCCGGCCGCGCGTGCGCCGCGATCCACCGAGGCGGCCGGCGCCGCGTCGAACGCGGGATCACCGACGATGACCGGCGCTCCGCGCGACGCGGGGGGCGCGCGTCCGATGCGCCACGTCGCGGCCGCTGCTGAGGTAGCGAAAGGACCAGTCCTCGACGAGGTAACGACCACGCTCGTCCACGAGCGCCGCGAACGGTACCAGGGCGAGCGCGCCGTCGGGGCTGAGGAGCAAGCGGCGCACATCGCCCACGAGCGAGCGGATCCGCGCCATCGTGAGCTTGTCGAGCTCACGAGCGGCCGCCGCGGGCGCGATCTTCTCGTCCGCGAGCGCGGCGCGAAATTTCGCCGCCGCGGCGTCGATGACCGCGGCGTCACCCCGATCGATCCCGACGATCTCTCCGCTTCGCGCCAGCACGTAGGCGGCATACCGGGGCGGCCCGTAACCGTCCGAGAGAGGGGCGTCAGCCGGCGAATCGAGAAAGAGAAGAGCTGGATCGAGCGGTCGGTACGCGATGAGCTCGACCAGGGCTTCGCCCTCCGCCAGGGCGCTGCGGACCGCGTCGACGGAGGGCGGAGCCCGCTTCGGCCCCGTCACGATCGAGCTCCGCCGCGGCGCGATCGCGGCGGTCATTCTCCTGGACTCGTCGGTGATCGCCGTCGAGCGTCGCGTACCCCGGGGAGCCCGTCGCCGCGTCGTCGGGGGCGCGAGCCGCGCGCCCGCCTCCGCCTGCGGGGCGCTCGCACGCTGCGGCTCGACGGCGGCGCTCGCGCGCGCCGCAGCGATCAGATCGGCCTGCGTCTCGACGATGCGACCTTTGCGTCGGAGAATCGCCTCGAACGCTACAGGCTCGCGCGATCGCGAAAAATGCTCGGTGAGGGCGAAATCGGCGTCCGCCTCGCCCGGCCTGAGCCGCGCGATGCGCGTCGCGAGCACGCGCTCGACGATCGGCGCTGCGGCGTCGAAGCCACCTTGCTCCGCGATCGACGCGCCGAGCACCTCGAGCAAATCGAGGCGCCTCGTATCCCCGGGCTGGAGGCTGGCCTCGACGACGATCGGGACGCGTCGCGCCACCCTGGCGACGCAAGCGGGATCGATGGTGGTGCTCCGCTTCAGCAGCGCCAGGATCCGCGCACCGACGGCAGGATCGTCCTCGTCCGCGCCGTTCGAGAGCCGGTCGATCTCCGCGGAGTCTGCGTTCATGGTTGCGCAGTCGCGCACCAGATCCCGGATGGTGGCGTCGGCCGCGTCGAGCGCCTTGTCCTCGGCGATTCCCGCCGGCCCCAGCGCGCCGAGGTGCGCGCGCAGGATCGCTTCACCGATCGCGAAGGCCTTCGCCGGAGCGTCGTACGCGTTCAGTCGGGCCTGCTCCAGGCGCTTCACCTCGCTCGCGTAGCCCGCCGGCGGAGCGGCGCGCGCCGACCCCAGCGCGGCGGTCATCAGCACGAGCGAGACCCCCACCTCCACGTTGTCGTGCTCATTTCACGCGTCATTCCTGCCCGCGAGTCGCTCCGAGAGCGCGGCTCCGGCGGGTCGCGATACGATACCGCGTCGCATGCCCGAGCTGCCTCTCAGCGTCGCGCCCGCCACGCGGACCGACGAGCACGCCGCGCGCCTCGGCCCTTACCGGCTGATCCAGCGCCTCGGCAGCGGCGCGTTCGCTCCGGTGTGGCTCGCCGAAGAGGTGCACGACGGGCGCGCGCTGCGCGAGGTCGCGATCAAGCTGTTCACGATGCCCCCGACATCGTCCCGGCGTCGCTCGAAGCGGAGCGGTGGCGCACGGCGATCGTCGACGAGGCCCGCGCGCTCTACCGCGTCGAGCACCCCAACGTGGTCCGCTGCTACGCGCTCCAGCGCGACGACGCGCGCGGCGTCGCCGGTCTCGTGATGGAGCTGGCGCGCGGCGAGAGCCTCCAGCACCGGCTGGAGAGCGGGGGCCGCCGGCCGGTGCGCGAGGTCATCGACGCGGGGATCGACCTGGCGTGGGCGCTCGCCGCCGTCCACGCCGCGGGGCTCGTCCACCGGGACGTGAAGCCCGCGAACATGGTGCGCGGCCCCGCGGGGCACAAGCTCGTCGACTTCGGGATCGTGATCCCGTTCGCCCAGACGATGAGCCGTCCGCCCGCCGACTCCAGGCTCCCGAGCCAAGCGCGGCTCGAGCGGACGGCGTCGCCGAACAGCGCCACGGTCGAGGATTCATCGCCGTCGTTCGCGGGGCCGCTGCCGCTCGCCGGAACGCCGGGCTACATCGCGCCCGAGTGCCTCGTGCCCGGCGGTCCATCGGGATCGCCGTCGGCCGATCTCTACGCGCTCGGGGTCACGCTCTTCAAGCTCGCCACCGGGGTGCGCCCCGATGAGCACCAGCACGACTCGCGATCTCCTCGAGGCGGCGCGAAGGCAGCTCGACGATGGCCTCCGCGCGGCGCGCGATCTGCTCGCCGCCCCCGCGCACGGGCTCCGGGCCGACGCGCCGACCTGCGTCGAGCGCGTGGCGCCGACAGCGACGGGCGAAGGCGTGGCGCTGACGCTCGACGGCCGCGCGATCTCGCTCGATCCCTGGCTACCGACGATCGACGGCCAAGCGCGCTTGCCCGAGGCGCCGCGCGGGCCGGGGCAACCGTGGCGAGCGACCGATCTCGCGTCAGGCGATCGCCGCGACGCCCCGCAGCTCGACGCGGCCGTGCGCCGTCTCCTCGATGACGAACCCGCGACCACGCGCGCTGCGGTCTCGAAGCGCGCGCCGCTCCTCGGCCGCGACGCCGAGCAGGGCGTGCTCGCTCGCCTCGCCGCCGAGGCCACGTCCGGGCACGTCGCCTTCGCGCTGCTCACGGGCCCGCTCGGCATCGGCAGGACGCGGCTGCTCGACGCTGCGCTCGCCCGCGCCGGCGCCGTGCGCGCGCTCCGGCTCACCTGCTCACCCGAGCGAAAGAGCCCGCTCCGCCCGCTGATCCGCGCGCTCGAAGCGCTCCCGTCGATCGACGCCGAGGCCCTCCGGCAGGTCACGGACGCGGTCGAGCGCGCCCTCGCGCCGGGCGCGCTCAGCGCCTCCGAGGCCGCGGGAGACGCGCTCGAAGGCATCGAGGACGCGCTGCTCTGGGCGAGCGCCGACGCCCCGCTGGCGCTCGTCGCCGACGACGTGCAGTGGGGCGATCCGCACACCCTCGCGCTGCTGCGCCTCCTCGTCGAGCGCGCCACCGCGGGCGCCGCGGGGCACCTCCTCGTGCTCGTCGCCGCCCAGGATCAACCGAGCCCGACCGCGGCGCTCCGCAAGCTTCGCAGCGCCGCGGCCGGATCGATCCGCGCGCGGGTCAAGCACCTCGCCCTCGAGCCGCTCGGATCCGACGACGTTCGCCGCCTCGCGCGCGCCGTCGCGCCGATCTCGCCTGCGGTCGAAGACGCCGTCCTCCGCGGCGCGGGCGGGGTCCCCTCCCTCGTGCTTCACGCCCTCGCCGCGTGGCGCGAGGCGGGCGCCATCGCGTGGCGACACGGCGTCCTCGAGCCCACGGGCGGGTGCGCGCTCGTCGACGTGCCCGGCGTCACCGAGCTGCTCGAAGCGCGGATCAACGCGTACTTCGAGCCGGCGAGCGGCGCGGGCAAGGCCGCGCTCCGCGCGCTCGCGGCCGTCGCGCTCCACGGTGGCGGCCTGCGCGCCGACGTGCTCCTGCCGCTCGGCGGCGGCGAAGAGGCCACCTGCGAGGCCGTCGAAGCGCTCGTGCACGCCGGCATTCTCACGGCCTCGGGCGACGGTCCCGAGTACGGCTTCGCGCAGGAAATGGTGCGGCAAGCCGCGCAGAGCCTCGTCCGTCGCCGACCGTGGCTCGGCCGCCTCCACCGCGCGCTCCTCGACGCCGTCGCCGAGGGCGCGAGCGCCGCGCGCGACGCCGCCTTCCTCGCCGAGGGCTACGAGAAGCTCGGCGCCGCCGAACCCGCGCGCCGCTTCCGCCGCCTCGCCATGAGCGCCGCGTCCGACGCCGGCCTGTTCCACGAGGCCGCCGAGCACGGCGATCGCCTCGTCGCGCTCACAGACGACGCCGATCAGGCGGCGCTGGCCCTCGAGATCGTCGCGGCGCTCGTGAAGGGCCGGCGCTTCGAAGCGGCCCTTCGGCGCCTCGACCTCATCACTGCCCGGGCGGGCAGCGTCACCGACGTGCGCCGCCGTATTCTTGCGTTGCTCATCGTCAACGGCCTGGTTGAGCCAAGCGATGGCCTCCCGGATCCGCGCTTCGACGACCTCACTCTGCTCGCCGACGTCGATCGCCTCGGGGACGCGGCGCTGGCCTGCGAGGCGCGCCTCGCCCTGGCCGGCTTCGCCGCAATGGGGCCGGCCCGGACGCTCCTCGACGACGCTGTGGCGCGCGCCGAGGCCGCCGGCCCCGCGCTCGAGCTCACCGCGCGCGTGCGCCGCTTCGACCTCAGCTACGGCACGAGCCACTGCGATCTCGCCCTCGCCGAGCGCGATCTCACCCGCGCCCTCGCCCTCGCCCCGCGGGTCGCGCCGCTCTGGCAACAGATCCACCTCGAGGGGTCGCTCATCGTCGTCGAGGCCGAGCTGGGTCGCCTCGCCTCGCCGACGCGATCGCGCGCGGGCGCAGGCTCGTCGATCTCACCGAGGCGCGCGGGATGCGCGGGTATTTACGCCTCTACCTCCTCAACCTTTCGGCGCATCTCCTCCGCGCGGGCGAGTACGCCGAGGCCGCCGACATCGCGGCGCGGACGTACCGCCTCGCGGCTGACGCCGGCGATCCGGTCCTCCAGGCGTCGTCGCTCTCGATCCGCGCCGCTGCCCTCCGTCACACCGGGCCGCTCGACGAGGCGCTCCGCTGCGCGAACGAGGCCGCCGAGCTCCAGAGCGCCCGCAGCGATCGCCTCCTCGCGTTGACGTTGCTCCGTCGCGCCGAGGTGTTCGAGGCGATGCGCCGCCCCGACGACGCGCGCCGCGACGCCGCGAACGCGCGCGACATCGCGGCGCGCCATGGCGACGAGAACCTCGTCTTCGGCGCCCGGATCTGGGAGCTACTCCACGCGGCGCGGAGCGGCGCGACCGACCGCGTCGCGCTCCAGCACGCGCTCGACGACGCCGCGAGCTCGGGCGTCCTCTTGCGCGGCTTCTCGCGCCGCATGATCGAGCAGGCCACGGCCCTCCTCGCCTCCCTCGCGTGCTGAGCCGGCGACGCGCTCAATCGTGGACAATTGGCCCGCGATCCGGCTCGCACTTCCCGCTGTCGAAGACGCACCCCTTCGGGCACGTCGGCGGCGTGGTGCTGGTATCCGGCGGCACGTTGCAGATCGAGGGAGCGATCGCCTTCACCGCCGCGCCCGGCGGGGTGGCCGCGGGCTCGCAACCGAACAGCGCGCCGCAGGCGAAGGTCAGGACCGCGAAAATCGAGGATCGAAGCATTGGCAATCTCCAGCGAGGCGTCGAATGACGAGGCCGCATTGTCGCGAAGACGCCTCCGTTTGCAACGCCTGATCTCCGCGCCTGCGAGCACCCGGGGAATCGACTCAAACCGGCGGGGTCGCCGCGTCGACTGCCTTGCTCGCGGCCATGGCCTCGTCGTAGAGCCGCTGGATCGCCGCCAGGTGCATCGCCACATCGACCACGCGCGCCAGCCGCTCTCCGCCGCGACCCTCGCCCATCGACGCCGACGGCACCAGGCCAATCCGCTCGCCCACGTCGTCGATCGAGCCGGCCTTCATCCGCAGGTTGTCGCCGAGCGCGCGCCGCAGATCGACATAGCCAGTCGGCAGATAGCCGCCGTCGTCGAGGAGCAGCCGACGGGCGTAATGGCCCCACGCACACACCACGTCGTCCTCGCGGAGGAACGCCTTCCAGCGCTCGTTGAAGGCGGCGAACGTCTCGCCCGCGTGGAGCCGCTCCTCGGACAGGGCGGTGTGCGACGTCGTTGACGGCGCGAGACGCTGTCGCGGGGCGATGACGGCGGAGAACATCTCGCCGGTCGAGAGGCGGCGCGCCGTCCACTGCACCAGCTCGTCGGGCGGGCTCGTGTCGCCCTCGCGGTACGGCCACGCGTTGGCCTCGCCCATCACGCACACCAGGCGATCCGACCCGAGCTCGGCGGCGAGGCGCGTCCGCGGCAAGTGGAGCTTGTTGCGCTTGTGCCGCACGCGCGCGCCGTGGAGGCGCGACTGGTACTCGATCTGCCCGTCGACCATCGCGGTGAACGGCGCCAGCATCGGCTGGAAGTGATCGCCTTCGAGCACGGTGAGCACGTGCGCGACGGCCTCGATCGTCGACACGTAGTCGTCGCGCGGCTCGCGGCGGATGCGGTACGCGCTCGGCGCTCGCGGCGCGAACGCATAGCGCGGGAGGCTCGCCAGGAAGGGGTTCACCCGCACCACCTTCTTCGCCGTCGACCAGGTCCCGTCGATGACCACGAGGGTTACCGGGCCCTCGGGCGGCGACGCGGCGATATCGATCGCGCCCTCGCCGGGCCACAGGAGCGCAGCGGGCCGCGCCGGATCCGCGAGCGCCGCGCGCACGGCCGCGTCGTGCTCGAAGTCGACGCCGAGGTGCAGCGACGCGCTCGAGAGGCACATCGACGTCATGCGGCCGGTGCCGATCGCCACGTACCGCTCGCGCGGGTGCTGGAGGATCACGACGCGGGTGCGCGTGGCGATCGAGGGCACGTGCGCGCACCAGCACGCCGACGCCGGTCGGTTGCAGCGCAGGCAAAAGGCCCGAGGCTCGAAATCAGCGGCGTCCACGGACGTCGGGCTACGCGGTCACCGCGCGAGCGTCAACGGAGCGGTGCACCGCGTGCGTCGCCATCGCGGAAGACCCGAGCGAGCGCGACGGTGTAAGATGGTCGCCTTTCGGAGGTCCCGTTCCTCCCGAGAAAGGCATCCTTCGTGAAACGATCTTCGCTCCTCGCGATCCTCCCGCTCCTGCTCTCGGCCTGCTTCAGCGCCGCCCCCGAGTCCGAGCCCGTGGGGGAGGTCGGCTCGCCGATCATCGGCGGAAAGGCCGACTCGGGTGATCCGGCCGTGGTGCTCCTCGTGTCGTATCCTGCCGATCAGTCGACGCTCGACACCTGCAGCGCCGCCCTGATCGCGCCGACCGTGCTGGTGACCGCGGCGCACTGCGTGGATGGCAACACCCACAAGGGCCACACGTTCGGGGTCTTCACCGGGCCCGACGCGTCGGCGTACTCGACGGTCGCGAAGCTGATACCGCAGCTCGTCTCGGTGAAGAGCGTGCATGTCCCCATCTCGTACAACCCCGATCCGCCGTTTCGCGCCGACATTGCCGTGGTCGTGCTCGACAAGGCGCTCGACGTGATGCCGCTGCCGATCAACCGCGCCGTGCTCCAGCCGTCGATCGTCGGCACCGCCGCGCGCATCGTCGGGTATGGCCAGGTCACGCCCGGCACGTACAACGTGAAGAAGAACGAGGCGACGACCGTCGTCGGCGCGATTGGCCCCGAGGACACGGTCATCGTCGGTGACAGCGTGCGACGGAGCTGCGTCGGCGACTCGGGCGGGCCTGCTCTGGTGATGATCGACGGCGTCGAGACGATCATCGGCGTCGACTCCTACACCGAGACGTCAGGCTGCATCGAGCCCGCCAATTACCGTCGGACGGACGTGTTCACCACCTTCCTCGATACGTATGCTCCTCCGCCCACGGTCGATGCCGGCGGCGGCGGCGCGGGTGGCGCCGGCGACACGAGCAGCACGGGAGCCGGCGTGGGCGGCGGCTCGACCAGCGCGGCGACGACGTCGAGCGGCGGCAGCGGCGACACGCCCTCGAGCGGCTGCGCGATCCAGGGCGCTTCCGGCGGCGCGACCGGGGCTCCGGTGGCGGCGCTGCTCGCCGCGGCGGCCCTGTGGCGGCGTCGCCGGTCCGCGCGGCGATCACGCTCGCTCTGACGCAGAAGAGTGCCAGTCGCGCACTGGCGCTCTCTCAGCCGCGCTTCTTCTTCCGCTGCTCCGGGGGCGGAGGCGCCTTCGGAGGCTCGGCCCGCAGCGCCGCGCGAGCCTCCATGAGGATATGGCCGAGGCGATTCTGCCCCGAGCCATCCTGGCCTGCTCCCCAGTAATAATCGCTCGGCGAGGCCTCGACGATCTCTTCGTCTCCCGTCGCCAGCATCTTCTCGCGCAGCTCGGGGTGCGTCTCCAGCTTGCAGCGCACCGCGCGGCGCATCACGTCTTCCTTCACCGACTCCCAGTCTGGCCGGAGCGGATGCCCGCGATCACGGCCCATCCGCGCCGCGTCCTTCGGCTTCCGCACGCGCTGGATGGCCGCGGCGTACGCCGGATCCGTCGCGACGAACTTCGCGGCTTGAAAGTAGTGCTCCACCGTCGGCCACCAGGCGCCGTCGAGATCGACGCCGTGGGGCGAGAAATTCGACATCCACCCCCACTCGTCGCGCGGCACGTAAAAGTAGATCGTCACCCGTTCTCCTGCGGTCATTCTTTATCATGGGGGAGGCGCGGCCGCCGAGACGGCTGGACAGCCTCGCGCTCGGCCGGGTACGCTGGCGGACATGACCGGTCACGAGATCCTCAACGCCGTCCTCTCCGATCAGCGCGTCTTCATCCACTACACCGATGAGCACGGCCTCCAAGGCATGCTCCACGAGGGAGTGATCCGCACCAACTTCAAGGGCGTCGTGTACCTGACCCAGGAGCCGATGAGCGAGGGCGACGCGCACACGCGCCTGTTCATCGGGGCCTCGACGCACGCGGGGCGCGGGTCGCACCTGATCCTGCTCCGCGTCGACCTCGGCCTCCCGGTGACGCGCCTGACGGACTACGAGTTCAGCGTCAGCCAGTCGATCAAGCTCCACCAGCACACCGTGATGTACGCGGGCCCGAACCCGATGTGAGCCCCACCGGGGCGCGCCGCTTGCCGCCGGGCGAGCGCGCGCCCAGGCTTGCTCGATGCTGCCTTGTGACTCCACGCGACCCGCCCGGCGCGGCCGAAAACCCGGAGCCTTCGTCCTCCGAGACATCGCGCCCGAAGACGCCGGAGCGCCGATCGACTGGTCCGCCTGGTATCTGACGGACGAGGACGACATGGGGGAGAGCGCAGAGCAGGGCGAGATCATCCGCATCTTGCTGTCGACGCTCGGCGTGCTCGCCGCCGAGCGATCGTGGGGCAACGCCTATCTCGGCGCAGACCAGTTCTTTGCGTGGCTGCGCGACGAGCCGATGGTGCGCGTCTCGCCCGACGTTTATCTCGTCGACGAGCCGCCGCCGGCGCCGCTCCCGAAGAGCTGGCAGACGTGGCTCCCCGGTCACAAGCCGCCGCGCTGGGCCGTGGAGATCGTCTCGGAAGACTGGAAAAAAGACTACGACGACGCGCCCGCGAAGTACGCGCAGCTCGGCACGCGCGAGCTGGTGATCTTCGATCCCGAGGCCGCGAAGCTTGGCTCTTCGATCGGTCCGACCCGCGTCGCGCTGCAGGTGTATCGACGCGACGATGACGGCGCGTTCGTCCTCGTGTACCGCGGGGAAGGCCCTGTCCGCAGCGCTCAGATCGGCGCGTTCCTCGTCGTGCACTCCGTGGGCGCCACGGTCCGGCTTCGCGTTGCGCGTGACGCACGAGGGGCCGATGTCGTGCCCACCGTCGAAGAAGCGAAGCGAGCATCCGACCTGCGCGCCGAGGCCGCCGAAGAGCGGGTCCGCGCGCTCGAGGCCGAGCTCGCCGCGCTGCGCAGCAGCCGCTAGGTCACTGGGCGGGCTTCGCGGCGGCGATGGGCGCCTTGCCCGCGAGCTCCACTTCGAGCGCGATCCAGGCCTCCAGATCGCTCTCGAGGTGGAAGAACGAGAGGTCGAACTCGCGGCCGTTGATCAGGATGAACGGCGTCCCGGTGAGGCCCGCGCGATCGGCGTCGGCGCGATCGCGGGTGATGATCTTCGTGGTCGCGTCGGCGGTCTCGTCGGCGCGGAAGCGCCCGATGTCGAGCTTGAGCTGCTTCGCGTAGTCCTCGAGATCCTTCGGCTGCTGCGCGTCCTGGTGGCCGAAGAGCAGGCGCTCCATCTCCCAGTAATGACCCTGGTTTTGCGCCGCGATCGCCGCGCGCGCCGCGGGCTCGGCCGTGTTGTGCGAGTGGAGCGGGTAGAACTTGTGAACGAGGCGCACCTTCGGGGAGAACTTGTCGAACGTCGCCTCGAGCATCGGCAGGGCGATCCGGCAGTGCGGGCACTGGAAATCGGACCACACCAGGATCGTCACCGGCGCGTCGATCGGGCCCTTCGAGGGCGAGTCGGCGATGTCCACCTTCTTGACGTTGGGGCCGAAGCGCGTCGCGTAGACGGTGCGGCCCTCCTCGGCCGTGGCGCCCTGGTGGACCTTGTCGGCGAGCAGCGTCGCGGCGGGACGACAGGCCGCGCAAGGCCGCGACTCCTGCACGCACTGGGCGATCGAGACGGCCTGCTCCGAGCACGGCGCGTACAGCTGCGAGACGAGATCCCAGAAGAGGCCGCGCTCACGCAGGGAGAGCTTGTCGGTGTCGATCCCGGGTAGCGTCCTGGGTGCGCCCGCCGCCTCGGGAGCCGGGGGGACGACGTAGGTCTCGGCGCCGGCCGGGTGCGGCAAAACCACTTCTTCGGAAGGGCTTTTTGCGTGTCCGGCGTCGCCGTTGCAGGCCACGAGCGCCACGAGGGCGAGGAGAGCGCTGGAGAAAATCGTCGTTCGCACGCGCGCAGGATACACCGTCGCCGGCACATCGGCAGCGGCCTCGGGCGCCCCGAGCATGCTCTGCCGATCCTGGATCCCACCGGGGTGGCCGGAGCGAGCTTTCAAGCTCGACATCGTCGTCGCGCCACGCTACCTCCGGCCCTTCCGCGCCGCGCCGGCGCAGGAGCCTGGGCCCGTGGACGAAGAGATCCGCTTCTACATCGAGCGCGCGGGAAATGTGGCCGGACCGGTCACCGACGACGAGGTGCGCGACGCGCTCCGCGAAGGTCGCCTCGAGCCCGGAACGCGGGTGCGGCTCGCCGGCTCGGATCTCTGGGTGTCGCCTCGCGTCTTCGCCACCTTCGCGATGAGCCGCGCCGGCGCCGGCCCCGTGCCCACGGCCCCGACCGCGATCACCGAAGAGCCGCCGCCCGAGCTCGCGCACGCGGGCGCCGCGCTGCTCGATTTGCTTCTTTTCTGGGTCCACGAGGGCACGCACACCTTCGGCCCGCTCACGGGCGAGCAGCTCCGCGTCGGGCAAGAGTCGGGTCGGTATCGCGGCTCGGCGGTCACGCTGCTCGAGCCGCTGGTCTGGTATCCGTCGGCGCGCCTGTTCAATCGCGCGCCCGCGTCGAGCGCGCCTCTGGCGAAGCGCGCGTCGCGATCGAGCACGATTTACCTCGGCGCCGCGGCCGAGCCCGTCGCCCGCGCGATCTCGGTCACGAGCGACGTACCCGTCGCCCTGCAGGCGCGCTGCGCGGTGTGCCTCGAGCGCATCCCGCGCAGCGTCGACATCTGCCCCGAGTGCGGTGAGGCCGTCGCAGCAGCGCCGCCGCCGTCCACGGGGCCCGCGTCGATCCCCGATCTCGGGCCCGATGCCGGCTGGTTCGCGACGCACTGGCGCCCCGTCGTCACGCTCGGCGCCGTCGCCTCGCTGCTCTCATCGGGCATCGCGCTGCGCTACCTCGCGCCCGATCGCTTCCTTCCGCCGCACGCGGCCGTGAAGCCCGCCGCGGCCGTCGCGCCCGAGGCCTGCAGCGCCTGCTGGAACGGCGAGGCCTGCCAGCAGAGCCACTGCGTCTGGCAGAAGCCCAACAACGTCGGCCACGTCGCGCCGCTCGCCGAGCCCACCGTCGGCGGCCCGTTCCCCCTCCCGAAAGACGTATCCGACGCGATCCCGCTCGACGCCGAGCGCTTCGCGATCTCGCTCCTCACGGGCCTCCAGCTCCACAACGCGCGCACCGGCGGCGCCCTCGCCCTGGTCACGGACGCGCCGCAATCACGCGGCCTCTACCGCGTCGGCCCCGTCCTCTACGCGACCGCGCCGCAGCGCATCTTCGTGATCGACGCGGCCACGACCCGCCTTTTGAAGACGATCGAGCTCGGCGCGCAGGTCGGCGAGCTCGCCGTCGGCGCCTCGGGGCGACGCGTCCTCGCCTCGCTGCCGGGCGCGCACGCCGTCGCCGTGATCGCGACCGAGTACCACGCCGAGATCGATCGCATTCAGTTCGGCGACGACGCCGTCGGCCCGATCGGGGTCGACGATACCGGCAAGCGCGCCCTCACGACGACAGGCACGATCCCCCTGGCCGGCCTGCGCGAGCCGGCGGGCGGCGCCGCGTACGCCTTCGATCCGAGCCGCCTCGCCTCCGCGCAAGACCGCGTGCGCGCCGCGATGGTGGGCAATCCCGTCGGCGTGCTGATGGCCCCCGGCGGCGAGGCGAGCTGGGTCGTGCTCCGCGCCGAAGACGCCCTGGTCCCGCTCGAATGGCTCCCTTCCGGCGCGCTCCGCCAGAACGGTCGAATCCCCACCTGCCGCGAGCCCGAGCAAATCGAGCTCGTCCGCCGCGGCCGGCTCGGCGTACTCCGCTGCAACGAGGGCCGCGCCGTCGAGGTCTTCGATCTGCAAAAGGGCGAGCTCCTGCAGCACATCCCCTTCAATGGCCGCGTCGCCGATCTCGCCATCTCGCCCGACGGCGAGCAGGCCATCGTCGCGTTGCCGGCCGAGGGCACTGGCTTCATCGGCCTCATCGATCTCACCACCTTCGCCGTCCGCATGCTGCCCGTCACCGCCGAGCCCACGCGCGTCCGCATCGCGCCCGACGGCTCGATGGCACTGGTCCTCTCCGATCGCGCCAAGGTCGCATGGGTGCTGCGATGAGCGAGCGGCGCATCCCCTGCCCGATGTGCAAGGCGCTCATCGTGGAAGGGGCCCGCAAGTGCCGCTCCTGCAAGCAATGGATCGGCGGGCCGCCGAAGGTCGCTTCGACGGGCTTCCCGCGCGCGGCCATCGTGGTCACCAGCGCCGTCGCCACGGTGCTCGTCGTCATCATCACGCGACGCCAATCGCCGGTGGGCGAAGCCCCGCCGCTCACCCCGCTCTCGGGCGACAGCGCGGCGACGTCGGCCGGCCCGCGCCCGCCCAGCCCGGGATCCATCGGCCCCGAGCCCGAGCCCGAGCCCGAGGTCGCCCCCGGCGATCCGAGCAAACCGTGGCACGCGCGCGAAATCCACATCGGCGACGTCCACCCGCTCGACATCGTGTGGAGCCCCAGCGGCCAGTCGATCTACGTCAGCGCGGACGACGCCACGCTGCGCGAATACCGCATCAAATCTGGCGATCTGGTGCACCAGGCCTCGGTCCCCGCGCAGGGCGATCAGCTCCGCTTGCTCTTCGGCCGCTACCTCGCCGTCCTCCGCCACCAGGACGCCGCGCGCATCCCGGTCATGGACACCAGCGCCTGGGACAAGGACCCTGTGCTGCTCGACGTCGGCCAGAGCCCCGGCGACATCATCGAGATGCCCGACGGCCGCACCGTCGTCTCCGCGTCCATCGACGCCAAGCGCGTCACTCGCTTCGATCTGCCGAGCGGCACGCGCCTCGCCGACATCACCCTCCCGCACGCGACTGGCCAGCTCTTCCTGGTCCGCGCCGAGAAGCGGCCTTATGTCGGCGCCATGGGCGCATTGACCCGCAGCGGCCAGCCGGCCGGCGCCTGGATCGATCTCTTCGACCCGAGCGAGAAGCCCTTTGGCGCCACCCGCCGCAGCATCTCGGTCGGGCGCGATCCCCGCCTCGGCGCCATCACGGCCGACGGTAGCGCCCTGTTCTTCCCCGATCGCGTCTCCAACACGGCCATGCTCCTCAAGGTCGCTGGCATCACCGAGGCCAGGAGCGTCGCCGTCGGCCAGGCCCCTGAGGCCGGCTTCCTGATGGACGACGATCGGTATGGAGTCACGATCGACAGCGCCAGTCGCACCGCGACCGTGGTGGCTTTGCCGACGATGGACGTCAAGGCCACGTTGATGCTCACCGGCGTCCCCTGCTCGGGCGAGACGTCGCCCGATCGGCGCACCCTGTTCGTCTCGCTCGCGGGCACCGACAAGCCCGCGCGGGGCAGCGGCGTCGACATCATCGCCGGCGATCCGCCCAGGGTCGTGGGATCGCTTCCAACCGGCAAAGGCGGCTGCGCCGTCGCGGTGTCCAAGGACGGAGCGCGCGCCGCCGTCGCCGGGTATTTCAGCAAATCGATCACGATCCTGGAGCAGTGATCCGGGTACAGTGAAGGCCGCATGGAGCTGCGGCCTGGAGTCCTGATCGCCGGTCGTTTCCGGGTGGAGCGCAAGGTCGGCTCCGGCGGCATGGGCGAGGTGTGGTCGGGCGAGCAGACGGCGCTCGGCGTCCGTGTCGCCCTGAAGACGCTGCTCCCCGCCGCTGCCTGCGATCCGCAGCTCGTCGCCCGCTTCAAGCGCGAGGCGTACCTCCTCGGCCGCATCCGCAGCGATCACGTGGCGCGCGTCGTCGACTTCGTCACCGATCCTGCCGTCGGCCTCGTCCTCGTGATGGAGTTCGTCGAGGGCGAGCCGCTCAGCATCGCCGTCGCGTCGCGCCGCCTCGGCGTCGAGGAGACGATCGACCTCGGCCTCGATCTCGCGAGCGGCCTCTGCGATCTCCACCGCGCGCAGGTGGTGCACCGCGATCTCAAGCCCGAGAACATCATCCTTCAGCCCCAGTCCGACGGGCGCATGCGCGCGATGATCGTCGACTTCGGCGTCGGTCGCACCTTCTCCACCGAGGAGGCCTCTGCGCGCGACGAAGAGATAACGGGCATCACCCACGCAGGCATGGCGGTGGGCACCATCGCGTACATGGCCCCGGAGCAGCTCCTCGACTCGCGCGGCGCGACCGGCGCCGCCGACATCTACGCGCTCGGCGCCATCCTCTATCGCGCGGCGAGCGGAGAGCAGGTATTCGGCCCGCTCGACGATCTCGACTACGCCAAGAAGAAGCTGTTCGCGCCGCCGACGGCGCTCGATCTCTCGCGCTTCGATCGCGCCGCCCGCGGCCTGCAATCGGTCGTCGCGCGCGCTCTGGCGAAGAACCCGACTGGCAGGTACGCGACCGCCGAGGCCATGCGGCAAGAGCTGCTCGCGCTCCGCGACGTGGCCCGGAGCCTGGCGATGGATCTCGACGCGCCGACCGACATGGCCCCTCTCTCGGCGCTGCTGCCCGACGACGCGCGCCGCGCCTCGCGCCCCGGCAGCGGCCTGAACGACGAGCCCACCCTCGTCGACGCCGACGAGGAAGCGACGCTGTCCGATCTCCCCGCCACGAGCCCGATCATCATGGAAGAGCCAACCACGCTGAACACCGCTGTCTCCCTCGTGGCGAGCCCGGTCGCGTCAACATCGTCAACACCGGCTACCGAGCCACGCTCACCGCCATTCCCCGCTGCCCCGGAGACGACTCGAACGCTCGCTCCAGCGCCCACGCGTCAGCGGCAGCTCACGCTCGCCCTGGCGATCCTCGGCGGCGCGATCGTGGGTTTTCTCGTCCACTGGGCCCTCGCCGCGGCGCTCTCGCCCCCTTGAGTTGAGCGCCGCCGCGAGGCTCTCCCGCTCAGGCGATGCCGATGGAGTTCAGGTAGCCCGAAGCCAGCCCGTCCACGTCGTTCTGCGAAGGGTGGAAGTCGCGCCGGATGTACTCCTTGATCCCGCGCGCAAAGATTCGCTCGGCGATGGTCCCGCGCGTGTCGACCTTGCGGAACGCGCCGAACGAGCCGCGCTCGCCTCTCTTCCAATCCTGCTGGAGGAGCATGCCAGTCGCGGCGATCCAGAAGCCACCCAGCATGAGCGTCGCCATCGCCAGCCCCGCCATGCGCAGCGGGTAGCTCGGCGCCACCGCCTTCAGCACGTCGAACGCCACCGCGCGGTGCTCGATCTCCTCCGCAGCATGCCAGAGCAGGAGGCCTTTCATCGTCGGGTGGGCCAGCTCGAGGAGCCCTTCCCGGAAGACGTTCTCGGCCATGATGGCCGTGAAATGCTCGAGCGCGACCGTGACCGCCAGGCGCAGCTCCGGCGTCGACGCCGGCTCGATCATCCCGAAAGCGATGCGCTCGTAGGTGGCGAGGAAGCCCGCGATGTCATAGCCCTGCGCCTCCATCACCTCGAAGAAGCGCTCGTGAGCCTGGGCGTGCCGGCCCTCTTGCCCGAAGAAGCCTTTGACTTGCTCGCGCAGGTGCGGGTCTTCGATCTGATCGAGGTAATGGCGGACGCTGCGGACGAAGAACCGTTCGCCCGCGGGAAACAGCAGGTTCGCTCCGTTGACGATGTGGGACGGGACGGCGAGATCCCCGAACCAGCGGCGCGGGATGCCTTCGTCGAACGACACCGGAGCGCTGCGCGGACGGGGGACGGATTGCGTTGCCAGCATCTTATTGACTCCTGTTCAACAGCCGGATCCCACATCTAGCAAGTGTTGAACGGAAGTCAACAGCCGGCTAAGGTGGCGTGATGGCCCTCGCAAAACGTCGTCTGACGAAGCCCCCGCGGGCCCGGCTCGACGTGGACGAGCGCCGCGCTCAGCTCCTCGCGCTCGGCCTCGAGCTCTTCAGCCAGCGGGCCTACGACGCCATCTCGATCGATGAGATCGCCCTCGCCGCCGGCATCTCGAAGGGGCTGCTCTATCACTACTTCCCCACCAAGCGAGACTTCTACGCGGCGGCGATCCGCGAGGCCTCGCGGCAGCTCCTCGACTGCACGCGCCCCGACGCCGGCGCCCCGCCGATGGAGCGCGTGCATCCCGTGATCGACGCCTATCTGGCCTACGTCGAGCGGCGCGGACCGGCGTATTCGGCGCTGATGCGCGGCGGGATCGGCTCGGATCCCGCGGTGGCCGCGATCGTCCAGGAGACGCGCGATGCCTTCCTCGATCGCCTGATGCAGAACGTCCCCGCGCCCGCCGCTGGCCCCGAGCTGCGGGTGACGCTGCGAGGATGGATTGGCTTCGTCGAGGCCGCGAGCCTCGACTGGGTCGAGCGGCACGAGATGAAGCGCGAGGCGCTGCGCGATCTCTGCGCCGAGGTGCTCGTGCAAGCCATCAGCGTCGCGACGCGCCGGGCCGCGGCGCGCTGAGAGGCACTCTCCGCTCAGCGCGGTAGGCGCGCGAGCGCGGCGGCGTACTCTTCAGGCGTGTTGACGTTCTCGAGCGAGAGGAGCTCGGGATCGGCGGCGCGGAGCTCGGCGCCTTCGAGGAGCAGCGCCTCGTCGGCGAACACCGTGCGCATGCGCTCGAAGAGGTAGAACGGGCGCAGGCGATCCGCGGCGAGGAGAGCCTCGATCTCGGCGCGCGCCTCGACCCCGTAAATGGCTGAGAGCGGGTGGTAATGGCCCTTCGCCCTGGGAACCGCGATATCGAAGCTGTCTCCGCGCAGCGCGTGGAGGCGGCGGACCAGCGCAGAATGGATGAAGGGGACGTCGGTCGAGGAGGCGAAGGCCATCGTCGCGCGCCCGGCGAGCCCGTCGAACCCCGCGGCGAGGCCCTGTAGCGGACCGCGCCCGCTCACCGGATCTCGCACGACGAGCACGTCGGCGGACAGAGAGGGTATCTCCTGCCCGGGCGCGGCGACGACGACGATGGGATCCGCGGCCGCGGCGAGGCGCCGGACCACGCGCACGAGCAGCGGTTCGCCCTCGAAATCGAGCCAGGCCTTGGGCGAGCCCATGCGCGAGCTCTGGCCACCGCAGAGGACGATGGCGCCGAGCCCCGGGATCGCGGTCGCGCTCACGGGAGGAGGCCTCTCTCGAGCAGGGCCGCGCGGGTGCCCGGGTGATCGAGCTCCTCGAAGAAGGCCTGTACCGCGGGCCTGTTCCGGCGCGCCTCGGGGACGAAGAAGTCGTAGCGCTCCTCGGCGAGGGGGAGAAAGCCGAGGCCGCGATCCTTGGCCACAATGTCGATGGCGACGCCGAAGTCGGCCCGGCCCTGCGCCACGGCCGCGGCGATGGCGTGATGCGAGGAAGCCTCGACTCCGTACCCGGCCGGACGGGCGTCGCCGAGGAGCCGATCGTAGAGCGCGCGGGTGCCGCTGCCGCGGTTGCGATTGACCATGACGATGTCGGCCAGGAGCACCGCTCCGCGCACGGCGTCCTCGGCGCGGAGGCCCTCGAAGCGCGCGTCGCCGCGGCGAAAGACGACGCCCTGGAGGCGCCCGTAGCCGCGCACGAGCGCGATCCCCGGGGTCACGAAAGGAGCGTTGTACTCGCCCGACACCGGATCGAAGAGGTGCGCACCGGCGAGATCGCACTCGCCCCTTCGAACGGCGTTGAGGCCGCCCTCGCTGCCGACGGCGATGAGCTTGGCGGTGACGCCGCGGCCCCGCAATCGCCCCACGATCACGTCGAGGCCGACGCAGTGGCTGCCGATGATCACCAGATCGGCCTTGCGGGCGCGCTCGCCCGCGAGGGGCAGTATCGCCACCTGCTCGCCCGCGTCGAGAATCTCGAGGTGCTTGGGGACGACGAAATAGCCATCCGCCTGGCTCCACGTCGTCACCGAGCCGGAGCCCTTGCCGATCGGATAGGCCACGAGCGCGCCGGACTCGTCGTCCGTCAACCGGACGAGCACATACTCGGTGCGGCCGATCTCCGAGGTGACACGGAAGGGCAACCGCGCTGCAATTTGCGGCACTTCGTGCTCGTCTCGCCCCGCGAGGGCGCGGATCACCGGGGCCACGAACTCGTGGAAGGTGAATATCGCCGAGGTGGGGAATCCGGGGAGTATGACCACCGGCTCGCGCCCCGAGACGGCGAGACAGAGCGGTTTGCCCGGCTTGAGCGCCACCCCGTGAACGAGGATGCCTGGCGGCGACAGCACCTCTTCGAGCGCGCGGACGTTGAGATCGCCGGGGCCTTTCGATGTGCCGCCCGAGAGCAGGACGACGGCGGTCCCGGCCAGCGCCCGCCCGAGCACGGCCCGGAGCGCGGCGGGATCGTCGGGCGTTATCCCCATGGCCACCGGCTCGCCGCCGCACTCGCGCACCGCGTCAGCCAGGATGCGTAGATTGGAGTCGTAGATCTTGCCGGGCGTCATCGCCTCTCCCGGGGCGATGATCTCGTCGCCGGTCGAGAGGATGGCCACCTTGGGGCGGAGGAACACGCGCACGGTCGCGAGGCCCATCGCCGCGAGAATGCCAGTCTCGCGGGAGGTGAGCACGTCGCGCGCGCGGAGGACGATCTCTCCCTGGGCCACGTCGGTCCCGGCGTAGGTGACGGCGCGCCCCGGCGTGACGGCCTTCTCGACGATCACGTCGGCGCCGTCGAGGCGGGTGTTCTCGACCATGACGACGGCGTCGGCGCCGCGCGGGACGACGCCGCCCGTGGGGATTGCCATCGTCGTGCCCGGCGTCACCACACCTTCCGGGACGCCGCCCATGCGCACGCTCTCGGACAGGCGACGGAGCCGTTTCGGGGCATGCTCACCTGCCCCGAATGTGTCGGCCGCCTGCACGGCATAGCCATCGACGTTGGAGCGGTCGAAGCCGGGCACGTCGACCGGGCTCGCCACGTCGACGGCGAGGACGCGTCCGAGCGCGCGATCGAGGGGAATCGTCTCGATGCCTGTGGGCGTGAGCTCGCCCAGCGCCTCGCGGAAGCGCCGCTCGGCCTCGTCGCGCGAGACGACGTCGAGGAACTGCTCCTGCTTCATTGCGAGCCCGCTCCGTCGTAGAGCAGCACCTCGACCCAGGCCCCCTCGCCGTGGCCCTCTTCGTCTTCACCGACGATGACCACGCCGTCGGCTCGCGTCGTGGACGAGAGGATCGAGGCGCCGCTGGTCATGATCGGGATCACCCGATCTCCTTCCACGGCGACGCGCACGTAGTCGGTGCGTCCGAGGGCGGAGACGATCTTGCTCGCGACCTCGCAGCGGCGCCGGGCGTGCGGCCATCGCCGCGGGAGGCCGCCGAGCGCTCGAATCGTCGGGCCGGCGAAGAACTCGTACGCACAGAGACAGGAGACCGGGTTACCGGGCAACAGGAACGCTGGACGGCGACGATCGTCCCCGAGGAAGCCAAAGCCCGCGGGGCTCGAAGGGCGCATGGCGACGCCGTGGACGACGAGCTCGCCCACCTCGGCGAGCACGAGCGGCGCGTGATCTTCGGAGCCCACCGACGAACCTCCGGAGATCAAGAGCACGTCTTCCCGGGCGCCGACGATGGCGTCGCGCACCGCTTCGCGGCGATCGGCGACGTACTCGACGAGCAGCTCCCCTGCCCCGTCGCGACGGGCGAGCGCGGCGAGCATCGGGCCATTGGCGTCGGCGATCGAGGCCCCGCTGGGCGTGCTCCCGGGTGGTAGTATCTCGTCGCCGGTCAGCAGGATCCGCACCGAGGGGCGTTTGACGACAACCATTGACGCGACGCCGACCGCCGAGAGTACGCCCACGTCCTGCGGGCGGAGGCGGCGGCCACGCGAGACGATCACAGCGCCGGCGCGCACGTCCTCGCCCACCGCGCCAACGTGCTTGCCCGGCGGCACCGGCTCGGTGACATGGAGGATGGGTGTCCCATCGCGACTGACCTCCTCGGCGTGCTCGGCCATGAGCACCGCGTCGGCGCCGGCGGGGATCGGAGCGCCGGTGGTGATGCGGATCGCCTCGTTTTTGCGGATGGATCCCTCGAATGGCCGCCCGGGCAGCGCGCCTCCGACGATCGGGAGCGCGACCGGCGCGTGGGGGCTGGAGCCGAACGTGGCCTCGCCGGCGAGGGCGTATCCATCCATCGCGGCGCGCGCGAAATGAGGGACGCTGATCGGCGCCGTCACGTCGTCCGCGGCGACGCGCCCGGCCGCTTCGAGAATGGGAGTCGCCTCGGAGCCGAGAAGACCAGTGCGTGGCTCGAGAATGGCGAGGGCCATCGCGACGCTCACCCGCTCTCGAAACCCCCGCATGCGGACGTCACGCACGGCTCAGTCCTCCGTGAAGCGGGCGCGGACCTCGGGCTCGAAGGCTCGCATCACCGAGAGAAAAGGCCCGAGCGCCACGTGGCCAAGGCCGCAAATCGAGGTCTCCGTCAGCGTCTCGGCGAGCTGAGGCAACAACGCCAGGTGACGCTTCGAGCCGTGTCCGCGGGCCGCCTCGTCGAGGATGACGACGGCCTTCTCGGTCCCGACGCGGCACGGGACGCACTTTCCACACGACTCGTTGCGGAAGAACGAGACCACGTTGGCGGCGAGATCGACGATGTCGGCCCCCTCGGCGATGACGAGCACCGCGCCGGAGCCGAGCATGGAGCCGCGATCGGCGAGGGCCTTGAAATCGAGCGGGGCGGAGACGGCGTCGGCGCGGAGAAAATTCGACGAGGCGCCGCCGGGCGCGATCGCCAGGATGCTTTTGCCGCCGCGGACCCCGCCGGCGAGCGCGATCAGCTCGCCAATCGTGGTGCCCATCGGCACCTGATGAACCGACGGGCGCTCGACGTCGCCCGAGATGGAGATGAACTTGAGGCCCTGGCACCCGCGCACGCCGAGCGCCTTCCAGGGCTCGGCACCGCGATCGAGGATGGTCGGGACGAGCGAGAGAGTCTCGACGTTGTTGATCAGCGTGGGGCAGCCGAAGAGGCCCTTTTGCCCGGGGAAGGGCGGCTTGTTGCGCGGCTCGCCCCGACGGTCTTCGAGGCACTCGAGCAGCGCTGTCTCCTCGCCGAGGATGTATCCCCCCGGCGAGACGAAGATCTCGATGTCGAAGGCGCGCCCGCTGCCGAGGACGTCTGGCCCGACCACCCCGCGGCGCCGCGCCTCGTCGAGCGCGCGCGAGAGCGACTCTCGCTCGGCCGCGTACTCGTGACGGATGAAGACGATGCCTCTCTCGGCCCCGACCGTCAGCCCCGCGAGGATCATCCCTTCGAGGACGAGGTGGGGAAGATCGTCGAGGATCACCCGGTCTTTGAAGGTGCCGGGCTCGCTCTCGTCGGCGTTGCACACCACGTACTTGGTCGGACCAGGCTCCTTGCGGACGAGCTTCCATTTCAGGCCCGTGGGAAACCCGGCGCCGCCCATTCCACGCAGCCCGCTCGCTTCGAGGGTGGTGACGACGGCGTCGGCGTCGAGCCCCCCTGCGAGGAGGCGAGCGAGCACGCCGTAGTGGTGCACGGGCTGGGCATAAGGATCCGAGGGCCACTGACGCGCAGCGCGCGGCCGCTCGGGCGCGGCGTCGGGCGCGGGTGGATCCTTCGCGAGCGCGAGGAGATCGGCGCGGCGAGCGGCGGAGATCGGGCGCTCGTTCACCGCGGCGGCCGGCGCCATGTCGCAGCGACCGAGGCAGCTCACCTCGTGAACCTCGACACCGGCGATCGTCTCGAGCTCGGCGCGCGCCTCACCGCACCAGCCGGCGCCTCCGGCGAGGCGGCAGGCCACGTCGCGGCAGAGCGCCACCGAGGCGCGCGGCGGCGGGGTCCGGCGGAAATGAGGATAGAACGAGACCACCCCCTCCAGACGATAGAGGGGGATACCGAGTCGTTCGGCGAGCGCGCCGAGATCGGCGCCGGTGAGGTGCCCCTTCTCGTGGAGGAGCTGGTTCAGTGCTGGGATGATCGCGGCCATGGCCCCTCTGTCAGCGGGCCCGCAGCTTAGCGCGAACCGGACGTGAACGGGGCGTTTCCTGGCAGGCAGGCTCGAAAGCAAAATCCTCTTCTCCGCGCGGACGCGGCGAAGGGGGCTCGGCTCGGATGAGCGATGACGGAAGCGGCTAGCGCTGCCCCTCGAGGTGCGCGAGCAGGAAGCAGCAGTCGCGCTCCATGTCGCGGATGACCATGTTGAACATGTCCATCGAGTCCTGATCGTTGAGCTTGATGCAGGTCTCGCGCGACGTCTTCAGGCCGACGAGGCACTTGTCGAAGCGCTCGGCGAGCAGGCGAACGTGCTCGAGATCGCGAATGGTGTCTTGCGGGTACTCGGGGAGGACCGAGTGCTTGGCGACGTGGCGCGACGTGCCGCGGGCGACGCCGCCGAGCGTCACGCAGCGCTCGGCCATGCAGTCGACGGTGCGGCAGAGCTGCTGAGAGAACGTCTCGAACAGCGGATGAAGGGCCGAGAACTGCGGACCCTTGATGTTCCAGTGAGCGACCTTGACCTGGCTGAACAGATCGAAGCAGTCGCACACACGAGCGTTGAGCTCGTCGCAGAGGGTGACACGGGATTGCTCGGAAAGGTGGCTGGGAGAACGAAACATTGGACTACCTCCTGGGACGAGCGAAATAGCGCGCCTAATTCGGTTCTTCCAGGCTCGTTCGTGTCAGTATTTTCGGAAGTCGACGTGGGTTTATGCCACGGACGCGCGGTGAGGCGTCCCAGCCATTCTGGAGCGGCGTCCACGACGACGAAGCGGGGCAATCAGGCCGACCAGGGCGAGCGCGAGCACCGAGAAGCGAGGCGCGATGCGCCGCTTGCCCCGGGCGCCGAAGGCCGAGCAATCGCTGCTTCCGCCGCTGCAGTTGAGATCGCCGCCGCCGCTGTCGCAGCTGTCTCCGCCCGACGAGCCGCTGCAGCTATCGCCGCTCGAGGATCCGTCGCAGCCATTGCCGCTGGACGAGTCGCCGGAGCAGGAGTCACTGCTGCTCGAATCGCCCGAGCACGAGCCGGAAGACGTATCGCTGCTGCCGTCGCAGCTGTCGCTGCTGCTGGTGTCCGAGGTATCGACCGTTCCAGAGCAACCGCAGCTCGTGTCGAGCGGTTGGGTGTTGATCGTCCCCGATCCGCTGGAGTCGTTGCTGCCGCCAACCTGCCCGGAACCGACTCCGCCAGAGACGTTGGAGCCGCCCGACCCCGCGAAGATCGGGCCGCCGGTGCCGCTAGCGCCGCTGGAAGAGACAGTGACGCCGCCGCTCATTCCACCGCTCGTGGCGCCCGTCGCTCCGGTGGTGCTCCCGCCGCCGCAGCCGGCGATGTCGAGGCTCTTCGCCGTGCGAACGGGGGATACCGGGTCTCCTCCATTGAAGACGAGAGGCCAGTCGGCGCCGGCCTTTCCTGCGGGGATCTGCGACGATTGCCGCGTGATCCAGGTATCGGTCGGGTAAAGGCCCGAGAGCGCCACCGCGAGATCGTCGGCGACGCCGCCACAGCGCAGCTTCGCAGGATCGACGCCGCCGACTGGCACCGACTCCACGCACGCGGGCGCGGGGTCGACGATGCCCAGATCGGCCCGCGCGCAGCTCGCGGCCACGGGCGAGCTCGACGTCAGCGCGACCGCGGCGCTCGCGATGCACGGCGCCGGGTCGACGAGGCTGTCGCCATACGCGGCAGCGCGATCGAAGAAGGCCGTGACGAGCCCATCAATCGACGCGGTGCCCCCCGCGATAGAGAGGTTGGTGGCGAGCGGCGTCGGCCCGGCGCACTCGGTCAGCAGACCATCGCTCCCCTCCGCGGCGAGGACCGAGGCGCGCGCGTCGGCGTAATTGCTCTTCTTCGCCTTGGCGTCCCACGCGAGATCGGCGGGCGGGAGAGTCACGGGGACGCTCCCGCCGACGGTCGCGCGGCCAGCGCCGATCATGAAGCTCGTGACGAGGAGCGGCGTCGTACCGGCGTGCGTGAGGGCGAGCGGGAGCAGCGGCGGCGCGCCGGGCATGGCGACCCGCAGCGTGCGCGTGATGGCCGACCCACCGGGCGCGACGAAGCGCACCGCGACGAAGCGGACGCCGCCGAGCGCGCCGAGCGACGTCGCGAGCGCGGGCGAGAGATCGAGCCCACCCTTCGCGGCCCACAGCGCCACGGCGCCGGCGTCGTCGAGCACGACGAGGTCGTCGACGGGCAGGCTCTTGGTGTGCGCGACCTGTCCTGCGAGGTCGAAGACGTTCGCGGGCCCCGCCTCGCCGGGGCAATACGGGCTCTCGTCGGTGGGAGGAAATAGGCGCGGCGCCGTCGCGACCTCGAGCGCCTCGAACCACGCGTCGGACGAGAAATCGAGCGACGATCCCGGCGGCGCGGGGACGATGATGCCAACGTTGCCGGCCGCCGCGTCGAAGCGGAGGCTCGTCCATATCGTCGTCCGATCCGGCCCGACCGAGACCGCGACACGCTGCTCGATGGGCTCGAGCGCGCCACTCGAAATCCAGGCTCCCGAGGCGCGCGCGTGCCCCGACAAGCTCACCACGAGCACCGCGAGAGAAGCGCCTGCAAAGGCCCGCCTACCACCCATGACCTCGTGCCATCGCAAGCGTCGTGCCCGGAGTGAGCTCGACCGGCCGGCGTGAAAAGTACCGTGATTCAAGCCTTTGCGCGGGGTCACCCGCTCGATGGGTGTGAACGCCTGCTGATGCGTAGCGGCGTTCCCGAGTGACGCAAAAGCACCACGGTCAAGCCCGGACTCGCGAGGGTTGATCCCCGAAGGCGATGCCCCTACGGTCACCTGACAACACCGTGGCCAACCCCGTGAAAACCCAGCACTCCGCCTCGGCCGCCGATGACGGCTCGCTGCTGACGACCGGCGAGATGGCCCGCTGTTCGAACAACACCCTGCGAACGGTTCGCTTCTACGAAGAAGAAGGCATCCTCCGGCCGGCGCGTCGCACCGACGGCGGGCACCGCCTCTTCCCGCGGAGCGAGCTCGATCGCCTCATGCTCATCACCGACATGCGGCTCGCGGGCCTCTCGCTCGACGAGATCAAGCGCATCCTCGAGGTGAAGCAGACCGGCATCTCCGGGAGCGAGGCCGCGCTGCAAGCGACGCAGGTGCTGAGCGGGCGCATCGAAGAGCTGCGCGACAAGCTCCTCGTGCTCACGCGCCTGCGTGAAGATCTCGCGGCGACGACCGACATCATGACGGCGTGCGTGACGTGCCACAACACGCAGTTCCCTTCGTCGTGCGCCTCGTGCAGCGTCATGGCCTCGCCGGCCACGCTGCCGCGGAGCATGCGTGTGCTGTGGTCGACCGCCACGAACGGCGCGACGCAGACGAGCGCGGCGCCGCCGAAGACCAGCGGCTCGGGCAATGGCCACGCATGATCAGCGACGTCTGCTGACGGGGCAGAATGATTGATCGAGCAGCAGCCGCACGGGCGATTGAAGACTTCCTGCGAGCCCTCGGGCACGAGCCCGAGGGCGAGCTCGCCGGGACCGGTGAGCGCGTCGCTGACGCGTGGGCCGACGACCTCCTCGAAGGCGAGGCCATCGACGCCGCGGCGCTGCTCCGCGAGGGCGCGCTCGACCTCGACGCGGAAGGGAGCGGGCTCGTCCTCGTGCGTGATCTCGCCGTGACGACCATGTGCCCGCATCACCTCCTGCCGGCGCACGGCACGGCCACCGTCGCGTACATGCCGGGCGCCCGCGTCGCGGGCATCGGCACCATCGCGCACGTGGTCGACGTGCTCGCCCACCGCCTCACGCTGCAGGAGCGCATCAGCGACGACGTCGTCGCGCTGCTCGTGCACGAGCTCGGCGCCCGCGGCGCGCTCTGTCGCCTGGCCCTCACTCACTCGTGCCTGATCGCGCGCGGGGAGCGCAAGACAGGCTCGATCGTCGAGACGCTCGCCGTCGCCGGCACCTTCGCTGTCGCCTCGCCCGATCGCGATCTCGCGTTCCTCGCGCTCGCCAGTCACGGGAGGCTCGCCTGAGCGACGTCGCGGTCGTCACCGGCGCGACGCGCGGCATCGGCCTCGCGACGGCGCACGCGTTCGCGCGCCGCGGCCTCTCCGTCGCGCTCCTCGGCCACCCCGGCGAGCGCCTCGAGAGCGCGGCCGCCGAGGTCGGCACGAGCGCCTCGAACGGCGCCGTGGCGCTGGCCTTCGCCTGCGACGTCGCCTCGGAGATCGACGTCACGCGGGCCTCCACTGCGATCCTCGCGTCGCTGGGCGCGCCTCGCGTCGTCGTCAACAACGCGGGGATCGTGCGCCGCGGCCAGCTCGTCCACGAGACGCGACCCGCCGAATGGGACGAGGTCATCGCCGTGAATTTGCGCGGACCGTTCCTGATCTCGCGTGCGTTCTTGCCTGCCATGCTCGCGGCGCGGCGCGGGCGCTTCGTTCATGTCGCGAGCATCTCCGCGACGATCGGGAGCCCGGGCGCGGCGTCGTACTCCGCCTCGAAATGGGGCCTCGTCGGCCTGTCGAAGAGCCTCGCCGAGGAGCTGCGCGGGACAGGCCTCGGCTCGATCGCGATCCTCCCGGGATCGGTCGACACCGAGATGCTCGTCGGCAGCGGCTTTCCCCCGCAAATGACGGCCGACGACGTGGCCGCGATGATCGTTCACGCCGGACTCGACGCGCCCGACGCGCTGACGGGCTCCGCCGTCGAGATGTTCGGCTGACGACCCGAGGCGCTGACTGGTCTGCGAAGGCCGCGCAGCGTGCTAGCATCGGGCGCGTGGAATCGCCCCTCTCCGGTAAACTCCGCGATCTCGGCCCGGCGCTCGCCGCTCTGCCGATCTTCCCCCTGACGACTGTGCTCTTCCCTGGAGCGATGTTACCGCTCCACATCTTCGAGCCCCGCTACCGCACGATGATCCGCGATGTCCTCGACACGCACCAGGCGCTCGCCGTCGTGATGGTGACGGATCCCGACATCACCGACGCGCACGGTCACCCGCAGATCGCCTCGATCGCCGGCGTCGGGATGATCATGGACTACGCGGAGCTGCCCAGCGGGCGCTTCAACATCCTCATCCGCGGCCGCGCGCGCGTGCGCCTTCAGGAGCTGCCGTTCGGCTCGAAGCCCTACCGCCAGGCCCGCGCGACGATCATCGATCCTCTCGCCGGCGAGGTCCCGTCGACGGATCTCTCGGCGCTGATCTCGTCGGCGACGGCCTTCGCGCAGCGGGTCCGCGAGCGAGATCCGAGCTTCGAGTTCCCCCTGCCGAAAGACGCGCCGGCCAGCCTGATCGCCGATCTCTGCGCCCACCATCTGATCCTCGACGCCCGGGAGCGGCAAGCCATTCTCGAGACGCTCGACACCGCCGATCGCGTCCGCAAAGTGGCCGCGTCGCTGGCGGTGCAGCGCATGGCGCTCGCCCACGATCCGATGGATATCAACTGATCCCCGTCCACGCCCGACGGCCTCGACGCGGCCCCGTTGCCATCGTATGCGACAGCGCATGAAGGCAGCCGTCCTCGAGGCCGTGAAGAAGATCACCGTGCGCACCGACGTCGCCGAGCCCACGCTCGGCCCGAAGGACGTGCTCGTGCGCTCGAAAGCGTGCGGCATCTGCGGGACTGACGTGCACATCTGGGAGGGCGATTTCTTCCCGACGTTCCCGCTGATCCCGGGGCACGAGCTCGCGGGTGAGATCGTCGCGATCGGGGCCGAGGTCACCGATCTCGCCCCCGGTGATCGGGTGATGGTCGATCCGACGGTGACCTGTGAAGAGTGCCACTTCTGCATGATCAACCGGCAGAACCACTGCTTGAAGTGGAACGCCGTCGGCGTCACCCGCGACGGTGGCTTCGCCGAGTACGTCAAGGTCCCCGCGAAGAACTGCTATCGCTTCGCGAACGTGTCGTTCAGCGCGGCGGCCTTCTGCGAGCCGCTCGCGTGCGTGGTCTTCGGCCAGGATCGCGCGAAGATCGACCTCGGATCCGAGGTGCTCATCCTCGGCGCCGGGCCGATTGGCCAGCTCCACATCCAGGCTTGCCGCGCCAACGGGGCCGCCTCGATCACCGTGGTCGACGTCATGGAGTCCAAGCTCGATCTCGCGCGGCAGCACGGCGCCAGCGACACGGTCATCGCCGACAACGCCCTCGAAGAGAAGCTCCGCAAGGTCGCTCGCTATGGCTTCGACGTCGTCATCGACGCGACGGGCGTCGCGAAAGTGCTGGGCGACTCGCTGAAATACGTCAAACCCGGCGGCAAGTACCTGGTCTTCGGCGTCTGCGGGCCAAGCGACTTGGTCGAGATATCGCCCTTCGAGATTTACCGCCGTGATCTCGAGATCATCGGCAGCTTCGCCATCCGCCGCACCTACGACCGCGCCTTCAAGCTGATGGAGCACGGGGTGGTGAAGGTCGACAAGCTGATCCACGAGGCGATGCCGATCGAGGAGCTGCCGCGCGGGCTCGATCTGATGAAGCGCGGCGCGGCGCAGATGAAGCTCCAGATCATCTGGTGAGCGCCATGGATCTCCTCGTCGGTCTCGACGTCGGCACGAGCGGCCTCAAGGCGATTGCCATTGACCGGGATCGCGGTCACGTCGTCGCGCAGGCCGCGCACGACTACCCGCTCTCCACCCCGCGCCCCTGCTGGGCCGAGCAGGAGTCCACCGATTTCGAGGAGGGCGCCGTCTTCGCCCTCCGCGCGCTCGTCGAGCAGCTCGGCCCGAAGAAGGCCTTCATTCGCTCGATCGGCGTCACCGGGCAGATGCACTCCGCCGTGCTGCTCGACGAGGCGAACCAGCCAGTCCGCCCAGCCATTCTCTGGTGCGACACCCGCACCACCGCCGAGTGCGACGAGATCCGCGCCACGGTCGGCGAGAATGGTTTGCGCAGCGCCGTGGGCAACCGCGCGCTCGAGGGGTTCACCCTCCCCAAGCTGCTCTGGGTGCGCAAGCACGAGCCCGAGGTCTGGTCCCGCGTCCGCAAGGTGCTGATGCCCAAGGACTTCATCAATCACCGCCTCACCGGCGAGCTCGGCGCCGACGTGAGCGACGCCTCGGGGACACTGCTGTTCGACCCCGGGGCGCGCCGCTGGAGCGCGACGATGCTCAACGCCTTCGAGCTCCCCGCGTCGCTCTTTCCCGACGTGGGCGAGTCCGCGGCTCGGCTCGGGCGGCTCACCCCCGACATGGCCCTTCTCACCGGTCTCCCCGGTGGCATTCCGGTCGCGCGCGGCGCCGCCGACAACGCCGCCGGCGCGGTGGGCCTCGGCGTCGTCCGCGCCGGCCGCGCCATGGCCTCCATCGGCACGAGCGGCGTCGTCCTGGCGCAGACCGAGGGCTACGCCGTCGAAGAGCAGATGCGCTTGCACGCCTTCTGCCACGCTGTCCCCGAGCAGCACTACGCCATGGGCGTCATGCTCTCTGCCGGCGGCGCGCTCCGCTGGTATCGCGACGTCCTCGGCGACGGCGAGCGCCTGGCGGCCGAGCTGCAGCAGGTCAATCCCTACGACGTCATCACCGACACGGCGAGCACGGCGCGCGCCGGAGCGGGCGGCGTGGTGTTCCTGCCTTATCTCATGGGCGAGCGAACCCCCCACAACGACGCTGCGGCCCGCGGCGCCCTGATCGGCCTGACGGCGCGCACCACCAAGGCCGACATCTCGCGCGCGGTGCTCGAAGGCATCACGTTCGGCCTCGCCGACTCGCTCGATCTGATCCGCGAGACGAACCCCGGCGCCGCCGCGGAGATCCGGCTCACCGGCGGCGGCGCGCACAGCGTGTTCTGGCGGCAATTGATGGCCGACGTGTTCGACACGCCGGTCGTCGTCACCAGCTCCACGGAGGGCCCCGCCTTCGGCGCAGCGCTGCTCGGCGGGGTGGCAGCGGGCATGTTCACCTCGGTCGAAGAGGCGGCCGACGCGCTCGTCCACGTGACGAAGCGCGTCTTGCCCGAGCCGGCCACCGCGACGCGCTACCGCGAAATCCACGCGATCTACCGCGGCCTTTACGCGGATCTGAAGGAGCGATTCCGCGCCCTCGGCCGGCTCGAATAGCCGGTTAGTTGGCCCCGCCCGCGCGCGCCGGGAACGATCCGCGCATGCGAGGCCTCGTCCGCTTTTTCTGGTTCAGCGTGGCGCTGCTCCTCGTCGCCGTGGCCGCGGGCGCTGTGCTCCCGCATTACGCCGTCGAGCTCCAGGGCCCGCACGTGGCGCGGCGCTCGTCAGCCAACCTCGACGAGGAGCTGGGTGGCGTGATCGAGACGGCCCTCGACAAGTCGAAGCCCGACAACGTCGATGCGGCGCTCGATTTCTCGCTCTCGGCGACGGACAAGTTCCTCTTCTTCGGGCTCTCGCACCCGACGAGCAAGCTCTTCACGACCACGCCGCGCGAGGGCAACTGCATCGAGTACGCCGAGCTGTTTGCCCGGATTTTCGAGCGCACCGCCAGGGGCGCTCACCTCGACGCGAGGGTGTTCGTGATCCACAGCGACAAGGCCCGTCTGTTCGGCGTGAAGCTGCCGTTTCGCGGCTGGAGCGACCACGAGTGGGTGATGATCGAGGATCGCTCCGCCGGCCCGAAGGAAGAGACGCGGCGGCTCTTCGTGGATCCGACGCTCCACGACGCGCGCCTCGGCTGGGATATCGAGACCAACGTCAAGGGCACCGTCGCGCTGCCGCGCTGATCTCCTCCACCGACATGGATGACGCCTCGTTCGGATGCAGACACACGAGGGACCGACCGACCACGGGAGGTTGATCGTCAATCAGCAGATCTGGCTTCGACAGGAAGCCGACGAAGCAGTCGCCGAGGCCGAGCTCGACGGCGGAGCGATGAGCATACTCGGCTCCGCCGCTGCTCCAGCAGTAGAGGCGCATCCCCGCCGTGTGCAGCTCGCGGACGCGCTCGATCATGCGCTGCATGGGGAATCGCTTCGATCCCGCCGAGCGCACCAGCGTGTCGTCGACGTCGATGAAGCTGACCAGCGGCGTGGGCCCTCCCGGGCGCTCGACTTCGGGGCTTTGAAGTCGTCGTCGCGCGGCCTCCAGCAGCTCCGGGTAATCGGGCTGAAGGGGCTCTGGCAGCGCGCGTTCGAGCGCGCCCTCCAGCTCCCACAATGCGCGCTGTTCGGCTGGATCGACCGGTCGAATGGCCCCGTCCGGTGCGGCGCGCGAGAGCATCTCGAAGAGGAGGAGCGCGGCGTCATGGCCGAGCGAAAGTCGTTCGTCAGGCTCACTCACTGGCAATCTCATGTTTCATCGACCACATCGGCCTCCGCCGCGCATCGCGAACGGCTACTCCCCGCCCGGCGCTGCCCGCCGCCACACAGGCTCTTCTTCGTCGGCGGGCCGCCCGACCAGCACCTCTTGCGGGTGAAACGCCGCCTTGTAACGCAGCGAGGTGCACGCGGACACCCGGTAGCCCAGGTGCACGTACGGCTTGCCCTGCGACCGCGCCAGCGCCGCGAGGAAGAGCACGTTGCCAATCCCCGGCGAAAGCTTTCCGTACGCAGGATCGTAGAAGCAATAGATGGCGCTCCACGCCCGCGGGGTCTCGTCGCAGATCCCGATGGCCACGAGGCGGCCGCCGGCGGCGTCGTCGTGATAGGCAATCTCGCGCGCCGCGGGGCCGGGGAAGGCGAACTGCATCGCGTAGTCCTCGGCGTCGAGCGGGCCGGGCGACCACTCGCGGGCCTGCTCGCGGTCGTCGTGCCAGGCCTCGTAGAGGGCCAGTCGTTCGTCGTCCACGCGGGGGCGGCCGACGACGGCGCGGAGCGAGCTGCAGTTGCGGAGAGCGCGCCGCTGGCTCCGGCTCGGGGTGAAATCTGCCGCCACGATCCGGGTCGGCACGCACTGCTCGCACCCATCGCACGCCGGCCGGAACCAGTCGGGACCGAAGTGGCGCCAGCCGTGCTCGAGGAGAGAGTCGATCTCGCGCGGCGTGACCTCGACCTGGAGACGGTGCTCCAGCGATGCCGCCGTGGCGGGGAGATACGAGCAGAGGCGCGGCGCCTCGACGACAACCTGGAGGACCCGCGCCATGCGCCGTTCAAGGGCTCTTGGCGGGCGGGGCCGCGGCGGGCGCGGGCGCGGGCGTGGCAGTCACCGGAGCCGCAGCGGGCACCGGATCGGGGAGCGAGAACTGGATTGGATAGACGACAACCACCTTCCCGCCCTCGGGCTGCGGGAACGAGAGGCCATGGAACGCCCGCTCGACACAGGCGGCGGTGGCCTTGTCGGGCAGCGTCGTGTCCTTCGCCACCGCGCTCGTGGACACCGCGCCGGTGGGATCGATCTCGAACCGGATGACGACCTTCCCCTCGAGCTTGGCATTGGTGCGCAAGCCATTCTCGTAGCAGAGGCGAAAGCGCCCGAGATTCTGCCGGACGATGCGCTGGACGACCTCGGGCGGGAGGCGGCCCGACACGTTGGTCGCGCCCGTCTTGATCTTCGGCGGATTGCTCACGTGCGCGCCGCCGAGCCGGCCATGGCCGCTGCCAAAGCCCTGTCCGGTGCCGGTGCCCGCGCCGTGCCCCAGCGTTCCAATGCTGCCGAGGCCGATGCCTTCGCCATGTCCGCCTCCGCCGACGCCGGCGACGCCGAGCCCGCCGGCACCGAACGAATCACCGACGCTGTCGCCCCACATGTTGCTCCCGCCAGAGGACGGATCGGTGCCCGTGGTGTCTTTGCCCCAGGGCGCCGTCGGCGCGTTCGGATCACCGGAGGTGTTCAGCAGGCCGATCATGCCGTAGTCCGCGGCCTGCTCGAGGGCAGATTGCCTGTCTGCCCGCAGCTCCTCCTCGGTCTTCGGCGTGGGCGCGGCGGCCGGCGCGGGGGCCTTCGGGGCCGGCGGGGTCAGATCCACGACCGTGACGTCCGCGGGGCGCTGCGCCGGCGCGACGGGCGCGACCTCGACCGTGGCGGGCACGGAGGCAGCGCAGCCGATCGGCAGGAGAGCGAGCAGAGCGAGGCAGTTCAGGTGCTTCATGGCCCGGCGACGGTGCTCCCGGGCCCGCGCGGCGTCAAGCCGGCCGACCTCGGCGCTCCGTCGCGGGAGGTGCCTTGTCTCTTGCCCAGGGTCTGCGCCGCGACCGGGCCTCACCGCCTCGATCCATTCTTGATCTCTTCCTGGCGCTTCCGCCCCTTCTTCGCCAGCAGCGGCGCCAGGATCCCGGAGAGCGCAGGCGCCGAGTTGGCGGCGCGCGCGAGGAAGCCGCGCCCCGCGGGGATCGTCGCCTCGAGCGGCCTTTCGGGGAGCACGCGATCGAGGATCAAGCGGGTGATGTCCTCCACCGTCAGCGCCTTCGATCCCGAGAACGTGAGCGCCGCCTCGACCTGACTGACTTGCTTGTCGAGCATCGGTGTCTCCACCGCGTCGGGCATGATCAGGGTCACCGCGACGCCGCGCGGGCCGAGCTCGGTCGCCGCGGCGAGCGTGAAGCCGCGCACCGCGAACTTCGACGCGCTGTAGAGCGACAGCCCCGGGACGGGCGCGAGCGACGCCAGGGATCCGATGTTGACGATGTGACCCGATCCGGCCGCGACCATCCGCCGGGCCGCCGCGCGCGTGCCCAGCATGGTGCCCTTGGCGTTGACGTCGAGGTGCAGATCGAGGTCGCCCGCCGTGAAATCCGTCACGTAAGCGCCGTTGAGGAAGCCGGCGATGTTGAAGAGCACGTCGAGCCCGCCGAGCAGCTCTTCGGCCGCGTCCATCACGGCTTCCCAGTCGCTCTCGCTGCGGACGTCGAGCTTGCGACAGCGCACGCTCGCCGCGCTCCAGCCCTCGCGCTCGGCCGCGCCGGCGAGGGCGACCTCGTCGATATCGGTGGCGATCAGCCGGTGTCCCTCGCGCGCGAGGGCGCCGGTGAGGTGGCGGCCAATCCCGCTGGCGCAGCCCGTCAATACCATTCTCATGATCGCGTCCCTCTCGATATCAGGCTTCAGACACGGGCGGTGACGGCGCGGAGGATCTGCCGCTGCGCCGCGGCGAACACGGCGAGGACCGGGAGGCTCAGGATGACGTTACCCGCCATCACGATGTGCCAGCGCACGCCGGTGCCCTGCTCGCGCAGGAGCGCGACGGCAAGCGGCAGGGTGCGGACGCTGTCGTCGGTCGTCATCACGAGCGGCCAGAAGTAATCGTTGTAGTGAAAGACGAAGCTGAAGAGGAACAGCGCCGCCAGGGTGGGTCGGATCATCGGCGCGAGCAGGCCATAGATGATCCGCAGCTCGCTCGCCCCGTCCATGCGCGCGGCCTCGATCACCTCGTCCGGTACGGAGAGCAGGGCTTGCCGCACGAGGAACGTGCCGAGCGCGCTGACGCCGAACGGGAGCACCAGCGCCGCGAACGTGTTCACGAGCCCGACCTTGCCGAGGAGCATGAACACCGGCACGAAGGTGACCTGGGCCGGCACCAGCAAGCACGCGAGGATCAGCGCGAAGGCCCGGCCGCGCCCGGCGAAGCGCAGCTTGGCGAGCGCGTACCCCGCCGGCAGCGCCAGGGTGATCTGGAGGAGGGCAATCGCCACTGCCATGAGAATGGTATTGAGGAAATAGCGCCCGACAGGCACCGTGGCGAAGACCTCGCGGTAGGCGCCGAATTGCAGGCTCGAAGGCAGCGGATAGGCCGGCGCGCGGACGATCTCCGGCAGCGTCTTCAGCGACGTCAGCGTCATCCACGCGTAGGGACCGAGCCAGATCGCGGCGACGACCACGAGCGCAGCGCGCGAGATCGCGGCGCGGATCCCGGCGCCCTCCTCGGCGATCAAGAGGCCCTCCGCGGCGCGGCGGTGGCGCGGAACGTCCAGAGCTGGAGGCCAGTGAGCCCGAGCAGCAGCAGAAAGAAGACCACGGTGAGCGCCGAGGCCCGGCCGACGCGCAGGTTCTGGAAGACGTGCTCGTAGATGGCGTAAACGAAGATCGTCGTCGATTTCACCGGGCCGCCCTGGGTCATCACCCGGACCACATCGAAGGCCTGAAACGAGAGGATCAGGCTCGTCGTGGCGACGAACGCCGTGCTGGGGCGCAGGAGCGGCCAGGTCACGTGGACGAAGCGGCGGAGCGGGCCGGCGCCGTCGAGCGCGGCGGCCTCGAGGAGCGACGGTGGGATATCCTGCAGGCCGGCGAGAAAAATCACCATCGAGTAGCCCGTGATCTTCCAGACGCTGACGAACGCGAGCGTGACGAGGGCGACGTCGGGATCGCCGAGCCAGTTGAGCGGGCGCACGTGGAGAGCGCGCAGGATCGAGGACAGGAGGCCAGCGTCGGCGTCGAGGATCCACATCCACAGGAGGGCGACGGCGACCCACGAGACCACGTACGCGCTGAAGACCGCGCCGCGCACGAAGGCGTAGACCGCGCCTCGTCGATTGAGCGCGACCGCGAGCGCGAGGCCGAGGCCGACCGAGAACACGACGACGATCGCGCTGTAACAGAGGGTGCGCGCGGCGGCGCCCCACAGCTCGCCGCTGGCGAGGATCTCGGCATAGTTACCGAGCCCGACCCAGCGCGGCGGCGTCAGGAGATCCCACGCGAAGAAGCTGTTCTTCACGGCCAGCCCGAGCGGGTAGAGCACGAACAGCGCGAGCACCAGCGCCGTCGGGGCGAGCATCAGATACGGATGATGGGCACGGCGGGGCTGCATGGTTTTTGCGCGGCGGGCGGCGCGGTTCTATCACGCCCCCGGCCGGGATGGCGCCCCGCTCGCGGTCGCCGACGGTCCGCCGTGGCGCACGGCGTCGCGTCGTTGCCGTGCGCGAAACGTAGCGATCGCGCGCGGATTGAACTAACGTGGCATCTGCATTCTTCTGGCAGGGAGTGCTTGAAGTAGGAGGCCAAGTATGCGTGAACGGGGCTTACAGATTGCGTTGATGTGTCTGGGTGTGGCAGCGGCTGCGTACGCGGGCGGGTGCGGCAGCGATACGGCGAGCAACACGACGTCGACCTCGGCGACGTCGACCTCGGGCGAGATGTCGACGACCACCAGCGGCGGGATGACGACCAGCGGCCAGACGACGTCGGCCGGCAGCGGGTCTTCCTCGTCGGGCGGCACGAGCGGCGACAACCTCGGTATCGGATGCACCGCCGACGGCGACTGCGGCCCCGGCCTCACGTGCCTCACGGCCGACGGAAAGATCGCGCCGACCAACGGTAACAAAACCGGCATCGCCGTCGGCGGACCGGCCAACGGCTACTGCTCGAAGGGCTGCGCGACCGACGCCGATTGCCCCGGCAACAGCAGCCTGTGCTTCGGCGCAGCCGGCGGCCAGATGGGCGTCTGCCTCCTCACGTGCGATATCGGTCCGACGCTGAAGTCGCTCGACGAAGCGCTGGACGAAGGCAAGTGCCACGGCCGCGAGGACGCGCGCTGCGCGAGCGTCTCCAGCACGCTCACCGCGTGCCTGCCCACCTGCGGCCGGGACGACCAATGCCCCGCCGGTCGGGTCTGCGATCCCCGGCTCGCGGTGTGCGTCGACAAGGCCAGCACCGGCTTGCCCGCAGGCGCAAAGTGCGACCAGATGGCCCAGACGCCCGAGTGCGCCGGCCTCTGTGTGAGCTTCGGCGGCGACATCACGATGTGCTCCAGCCCCTGCGGGCTCGGCGGCGACTTCACGGATCTGACGGCCGTCGCCGACTGCGGCGGCATCGACAAGGGCGTCTGCGCTTACTCGCCCAAGGGCAACGGCGCCGGGGACTTCGGCTTCTGCGCCCCGGCCTGCAAGGTTCACGACGAGTGCCAGAACCCGACGTTCTGGTGCAACGACGTCAACCTCCCCGACAGCGGGTTCTGCTTCGGCTCCGACCCCTGCCCGAACGGCCAGAGCGATTGCAAGAGCCCGGACAAGTGCACGGATACGAAGTACGGCCCCATTTGCCTCGATCCCAAGTACCCGCTGGGCAGCGCGGCTCCGGCCGGCACGGGCTCCAGCGGCGCCAGCTCGGGCAGCGGTAGCTCGGGTAGCGGCGCGGGCGGTTCGAGCAGCGCCAGCTCGGGCAGCGGCGCGGGCGGGGCGAGCGCCTCGGCGAGCAGCGCGGTGGCGAGCGTCGCCAGCGCGGCGTCCAGCGGTACGGGCCCCTGATTGGTAAAGGGGCTCTCGGCGGCCCCTGACACCACATCACGCCTCGAGAGAGCGGATATCGGCATCGACCGGTATCCGCTCTTCTCATTTCAACGCTTCGCTCATCACGACTCCTGTCGTTGACTGACGCACGTCGAAGGCCCGAGTCCCGCCGTACACCCCGGCGCCCGGGCGCTCGAAGAATAAAATTCCAGGTATTCCATGGCTTGTGGAGATTGCCGAGAGGTGAGAGTCTGACGGGATGAAGCCCGAGCAGTCGAGACGGGTACGGCGTGAACGCCGCCCAGGGTCGCGCTCTTCGTTCACCCTCATCGCGAGCGGCCTGCTGGCCGTGGGTCTCGCGCTCGCCGGTGGGTGCGTCGGCACCATCGGCGATCCTCCCGGCGAGTCGTCGTGCACGAGCTGCCCGACGAACCCCGATCCGGCGACGCCAGCGCTGGAGACGACGCGCTTCCCGCGCCTCAGCCACCTGCAGTGGGAAAACTCGGTCCAGGATCTCCTGTACCTCGCGCAGCCGGCGGGGCTCTCGGCCTCGTTCACCGGCGATCCGCTCGGCGGGATCTTCGACAACAACGAGAGCTCGCTCCAGGTCACGCCCGGCCTCTGGGCCGACTACCAGACCGCCGCGGAGGCGCTCTCCGTCCTCGTGACGAGCGACGCGACCAAGCTCGCCAAGCTGATCCCGAGCGACGCCCCGGCCGACGCCGCCGGGCGCGCCAAGGCCTTCGTCGAGCACTTCGGGATGCGCGCCTATCGCCGCCCGCTCACGCCCGCCGAGGTGACTGGCTATCTCGCCGTCTTCGCCAAGGGCAAAGCCCTGGTCGACGGCCCCGACGATTTCGCGAAGGGCGCGCGGCTCGCGCTGCAAGCGTTCCTCCAGTCGCCGCACTTCGTCTACCGCGTCGAGGCCAGCAGCACGGCCATCGGGGCCATGATCCCGCTGAGCGGCTTCGAGATCGCGACGAAGCTCAGCTACATGCTCTGGAACACGATGCCGGACGACGCGCTGTTCGCCGCCGCCGCCGCGGGCAAGCTCGATAGCGCCGAGGGTGTCCTCGCGCAGGCGCAGCGGCTCCTCGCCGACGACCGCGCCCGGATGATGGTCGCCGCGTTCCACCACCAGCTCTTCCAGTACGACCACTACGACGATCTCACCAAGGATCCGACCCTCTTCCCCGACTGGACTCCGGCCCTCGGCGCCGACATGAAGCAAGAGTCGGAGATGTTCGTGGAAGACGTGGTCTTCGCAGAGGGCGGCGGGATAAAGCAGCTCCTCACCGAGCCGACGACGTTCGTGAACGCCGATCTGGCCTCGATTTACGGCCTCAAGGGCAGCTTCGACAGCAAGTTCGTCAAGGTCGACCTCGACCCCAAGACGCGCTCGGGCATCCTCACGCGCATCGGCTTCCTGGCCTCGAACGCCACCAGCCACGAGCAGCACTCGATTCATCGCGGCGTCTTCATCAACCGCCGGATCATCTGCGCCAAGCTCCCGGATCCGCCCAACAACGTCCCTCCGTTGCCGCCCGCCTCCGCCTTCAAGACCAACCGCGAGCGCGTCGAGAAGCACACCGGAAAAGGCACCTGCGGCGAGACTTGCCACGGCACCTTGATCAACCCCGCCGGCTTCGCCTTCGAGCACTACGGCGCGATTGGTCAGTACGAGGACACCGAGAACGGTAACCCCGTCAACTCGGCCGACACCTACCCTCTCGACGGCAAAGACGTGAGCTACAACGACGCGATCGCCTTCGACGGGCTCATCGCCGAGAGCGACCAGGTCCACGCCTGCTACGCGAAGCACTGGCTCCAGTACGGCTACGGTCGCGCCGATCAGCCGGCCGACGCGGTGGCGATCGCCGATCTCGCGAAGGAGTCGCGCAAGGGCGCGAAGGCCCTCATCCTCGCTCTCACCCAGACGCAGGCCTTCCGCAGCCGCATCCCGCACACGGAGACGCCATGATGCAACGACGACACTTCCTCCGCGGGCTCGGCGGCGTGATCATCGCCCTCCCCTTCCTCGAGACGTTCGCGCCGAAGGGCGCCCTCGCGGCCGGGCCTCCCCCGTTCGCGATCTTCATGCGCCAGGCCAACGGCGTCGTCCAGAAGACGGACGAGCCCGATGTGTTCTGGCCCAAGGCCCTTGGCAAGCTCACCAAGGCTGGCCTCGCCGCCGAGAGCGATCGCGCCGTGAGCGTGCTCTCGGACTACGCCGACAAGCTGCTGGTGGTCCAGGGCGTCAATTTCGCCTTTCCCGGCAACGGATGTGGCCACTCGGGCGGCGGCAATCAGTGCCTCACGGCCGCCAAGGTCTCCGATACCCCGTCTGGCAACGAGTCGCTCGCCATGGGCGAGTCGATCGACAACCGCATCGCCCGCGAGCTCCAGCCCGCCGGCGTCGAGCCGCTCACGCTCTACGCGGGCAAGATGTCGGGCTACATCAACGAGGTGCTGTCGTACCGCGGCCCGAAGCAGCTCCGCTCGGCCGAGCGCGATCCCTTCGTCGCTTACACCAAGCTCTTCGGCGCCCAGAACATGGACGCCGCGGCCCTCGAGCGCCTCAAGGCCGCTCGTTCGAGCGTGAACGATCTCGTCCGCGGCGACATGAAGTCGCTGATGGGCCGCACCGATCTCAGCGCCGACGACCGCGCCCGCCTCCAGCTCCACTTCGACAGCATCCGTGATCTCGAGGTGAAGATGGCCTGCGCGCTGCCCGACATGCGCCTCGCCGAGATGCAGGCCATCCAGCCCACGGTCGGCAGCAGCGACAACGTGCAGACCGTGACGAAGATGCAGATGGACATCATCGCTCTCGCGGTCTCGTGCGGCTCGGTCCGGGCGGCTACGCTCCAGATCGGCGACGGCAACGACAGCACCGAGTACACGATCTACGGGCAGAAGCAGTACAGCTATCACTGGATCTCTCACCGCATCCAGAGCGACGGCGCCTCGGGCACGCCCATCGACAACGGCGCCGAGCTTCACCACGAGATCGACAAGATCCACGGCAATCTGTTCAAGTACCTGCTCGACCGCCTGGCGTCGTACACCATCGGCTCGGGCACGCTGCTCGACAGCGGAATCGCCGTCTGGACCAACGATCTGGCCGACAAGTACCACTCGTACTCCAACATCCCGTACATCCTCGCCGGCGGCGCCAATGGCTTCCTCGCCACGGGTCAGCACATCGACGCAGGCGGCGTCACCAACAACAAGATGTGGAACGTCGTCGGCGCCGCGGTGGGCTGCAAGACCAACGGCAAGCCCATGGACGACTTCGGCGATCCGAGCCTGGACCCCGGCTTCATCCCCGCGATGATGGTCTGAACCCAGTCAGGGCGACGAGGCGGCTTTGCGGGCCTCGTCGAGCATGGCTCTCGCGCTCTTCTGCGCCAGGACGGCCTCTTCCAGGCGGGGCTGCACGGCCTCGCGCTGGACGCGGAAGAGGTTCTTCGCCCACGGCCACGGGGTCGCGTAGGCGAGCTGATCGAGGGCCACGCGGTCGTTCGGGTGGGCGGCGTAATAGCCTGTCTTCTCGAGGTCGGCGATACCGGCCTTCGAGACCGGGATGTACCCGGTGCGCGTCGCCCAGGCGTTGGCCTGGGCCGGGGCCATCATGAAGCGGAGGAACGCGAACGCGGCCTCTTGCTCGGGGCGGGGCGCGCCGCGGGGCAGCACGAACATCGTCCCACCGACCGAGACCGAGCGGCGCACGTCCTTCGGTAGCAGCGCCGCGCCGACGGCGAATTTCGCGTTGGTCTCGAGGTAACGGAGGAAGGCTGTCGAGCTCCAGATCATCGCCGCGCGCCCGGAGAGCAGATCTTGATGGGCGACCTGCCACGAGTTGTAATCGCGCCCCGGCGGCGGCTTCATCACCCGCTCTGCGCTCACCAGGCGTTGCCAGAGCTCGACCGCGCGGACGCCGGCCTCGCCGCCCAGCTCCGGAGTGCCGTCGTCGGCGATCACCGTGCCTCCCGCCTGCCCGACGAGGGCCGCCCAGAACCACCAGTCCACCGGGCACTCGAACCCCCAGCGCTCCGCCGAGCCGTCCTTGCCGCGCACCGTCGCCGCGCGCGCCACAGCGCCGAGCTCGTCCCACGTCGTCGGCGGGGCGAGGCCGAGCTCGCGGAAGAGATCGCGGTTGTAATAGGCGATCGGCGTCGATCGATTGAACGGGAGCGCCCAGAGCGGCCGTGCCCCGCCGCCCACGTAGGCGCCCGACTGCGACAGCTCCGGGACGAGGCCAAAGTCGTCTCCGTGAGAGAAGGTGTCGAGCGGCTCGAGCACGCCCGCCTCGGCCAGATACGGTATCACCTCGCCGACGACGTGGGTCAGGGCCGGGGCGGCGTTCGCCGAGATCGCCGTGCGGAGCTTGGCCAGCGACTCGAAGTAATCGCCCTGGTAGACGGCGTGGATTCGATAGCTGGTCTGGCTCGCGTGGAACTGCTCGATCAGCGAGAGCAGGACCTCACGGTTGGTGCCGCCGTAGGCGAACCAGAACGAGGCCTCGATTCGCCCGTCGGACGATCGTCGCGCGCAGCCGGGGGCTCCGCTCGCGGACAGGGCGGCCGCGATCGATGCGGCGAGCGCGCGGAGCACGTCGCGACGCGATCGCATCACCCGGCTCGCAGGCGCGCGCCGGTCGCGGCGTCGAACCAGAGGACGGCCGCGGGATCGAGGTGCGCCTGGATCCGCGAGCCGCGCGCTGGAGCCTGAAATCCAGCGGTTTTCACGCGGATCCGCGTGCCGTCGGCGTCGAGCAGCACGTGCGTCTCGGCGCCGAGCGGCTCGACGGAGACGACCTCGGCGCCGACGGTGATCGAGCGCTCGGGCGAGGCGTCGAGGTGGAGGTGCTCTGGCCGCACGCCGGCCTTCACGCGCTCGGGAAGCATGATTCCAGGGGGTATTTCGATCGTGGCGCCGGCGCCGCGGAGCACGCCGCCGTCGCGCGCGAGCTCGATCCAGTTCATCGGCGGAGAGCCCAGGAAGCCGGCGACGAAGTCGTTCTCCGGGTCTTCGTAGATCGATCGCGGCGGGCCGATCTGCTGGAGCTTGCCGCCGCGGAGGACCGCGATGCGTGAGCCCATCGTCATGGCCTCGACCTGATCGTGGGTGACATAGAGCGAGGTCGTGCCGAGGCGATGCACCAGCGCCGCGAGCTCGACGCGGAGCTCGGCGCGGAGCGCGGCGTCGAGGTTCGACAGCGGCTCGTCGAAGAGAAACACCTTCGGTTGCCGCACGATCGCGCGGCCCATCGCCACGCGCTGCCGCTCGCCGCCCGAGAGCTCGCCCGGCCGACGATCGAGCAGGCGCGCGAGGCCGAGCGTCGTCGCCACCTCGTCCACGCGGCGGGCGCGCTCCGGCTTCGCGACGCCGCGCATCTTGAGCGGGAAGGCGATGTTCTCGCGCGCCGTGAGGTGCGGATAGAGCGCGTAGCCCTGGAAGACCATGGCCACGTCGCGGTCCTGCGGCGGGGTGTGGACCACGTCGCGATCGTCGATGCGGATCGATCCGCCGTCGGGCGTGTCGAGGCCGGCGATCAGGCGCAGCGCGGTGGATTTGCCGCATCCCGAAGGCCCGACGAGCACCAGCAGCTCACCGTCGCTCACCTCGAGAGAGAGCGACTCGAGCGCGGCGGACTCGGCGCCCGGGTAGCGCCGGTGCAGCTTCTGGAGCGCGACCGTGGCCATCGATCGAGCTTCAGCGCGCGAGCACGGTGACGCGCTCGATCGTCGGCAGGAGCGCCAGCAAGCCGGCCGACGGCGTCACGGCGACGGGCACGGCCGCGCGGCGGAGCATCTCGGCGTCGTAGGCGCTGTCGCCGAAGGCGCCGACGATGTGCGCGGTGACAGCGGCGCGCTCGAGCGCGAGGATCTTCCCCGGGCCGTACACCGCGGGCGACGCGAGGCGAGGCAGCAAGAGGCCTTGATCGTCGACCGCCGGCGTCATCGCCAGCGCCGCCGCGATCGGCACGCCGAGGCGGCGCGCGCCGAGCTCGACGATGGCGAGAGGCGACGCGGAGACCACGTAGATCGGGAGACCACGGCGCTCGGCCCAGCCGAAGATCTCCTTCATTTCAGGGCGGATCCGCGACTCGATCCGGCCGTCGTCGAGCACCTTTTCGGCGAACGCGGAGACCTCGCCCTGGTGCCAGCCGGCGAAGACCCAGGCCATCATCGCGAAGGCGTGCTCGTGGGCGTAGCGCTCGCCGGAGAAGGCGGCGTAGAGCGCGCGCGCGAGATCGGTGGGGCTGCCCTCGGCCTTGACGTCGTACGTCGACGCCTCGACCAGCAGCGCGGCGCGGGCCGCCTCGCGCACGCCCTCGGCCGCGAGCAGCGCCTCGAAGATGTCGACGCCGACGTCGCCGTCCCAGATCGTCCCGTCGGCGTCGGTGGCGATCACGCCGCCGGGAGCGCGATCGTGCTCGGCGTCGAGGCGCGCAATCACCTCACCTACCGGGAGGTGCGTAACCGACGAAGCACCCGTCGCGCTGGAAGCGTGGACGACAGTCATTTGCGAATGGGTTAACGCAGCGTACGCGCCGCGTCACGCGAATCTGACGTGAACCTGACGGGGATTGGTGTCCACCTTTTCAATCCGTGTGCTAGGACGCGGGTGCTTTGGGCTTCCCCCCTGCCCGGGGCGCATACCCCATGATCTACTTCCATGGCTTCGGCCATTTCCACCCCGAAAACCAGATCGACAACGCCTTTCTGGAGTCGCTGGACATCGGCACGACCGAGCAATGGATCATCGATCGGGTCGGCATCAAGAGCCGCAGGACGGTGCTCCCGCTCGACTACATCCGCGCGACGAAGAACCTCGACATCCGCGGTGCGGCCGAGGCGGCGCTCTACTCCAACGCCGAGACGGGCAAGCGCGCGGCGCTGATGGCTATCGAGCGCGCCGGCATCCAGCCGGGCGACATCGGCATGGTGATCGCGGGCGGCTGCTCGCCCGACACCTGCATTCCGGCCGAGGGCGCGCGCATCGCCAAGGCGCTCGGCATCAGCGGCCCGGCCTTCGATCTCCACTCGGCGTGCAGCACCTTCGGCGCGCAAGTCCACCTGGTGAGCCAGATGGGGGCGAACGCGCCCGACTACGTGCTCGTCGTCAGCCCCGAGAACTCGACCCGCGTGATGAACTTCACGGACCGCTCGGCCTGTGTCCTCTTCGGCGACGCCACCAGCGCGGCCGTGATCTCCACCAAGCACCGGAGCCGCGCCCGCGCCGAGTTCTCCACCTTCAGCGTCGATGCGTCCGGCTGCGACGACGTCACCGTCCCGCGGACTGGCCACTTCGGTCAGAATGGCTCTGCGGTGCAGAAGTTCGCCATCAAGAAGATGACGGCGCTGCTCGGCGAGATCCAGGCCCGCGTCGGGGAAGACCGCGCGAGCAAGCTCGTCTACATCGGCCACCAGGCCAACCTGACGATGCTGGAGAGCGTGTGTCGCCGCTGCGAGATCCCGTCCGAGCGCCACTATCGCAACATCGTCGAGTATGGCAATCAGGCCGCCGCGGGCGCCCCGGTGGTGATGTCCCAGCACTGGGACACGTTCAAGCCCGGCGACGTGGTGGCCATGGTCGTCGTCGGCTCGGGCCTGAGCTGGTCGAGCCTGCAGATCGAGTTCTCCTGATCCCGGGACCGTAAGAATCAATTAAGGCGCGGCGCCGGGCGCCTCGGGTACGCTCTCGGGACTGGAGGCTCCATGCGATACCATCGTTCTTTCTTGATCCTTCCCGTCGCTCTGACCGTCGGTTTCACCGCCAGCTGCGGCGGCGACGTCGTCATCACGTCGGGGGGCACCACGAGCAGCGGCGGCGGATCGGCGACGGCGGCGAGCAGCACGGCGACCAGCGGCGCGGGCGGCAGCGAGAGCACGAGCGCGAGCGCGAGCTCGACGAGCGTGGGCTCCGGCGGCGCCGAGCCTGGCACGACGACGCTCACCGCGACGATGGGGCCGTACTCGATCCCTTCCGGCGAAGAGGCCGTGAAGTGCATCGTCGTGAGCCTGAATAACCCCGCTCCGGCCTTCGTGCGCAGGTTCCAGACGAACCTCGAGCCTGGCTCGCACCACATGATCGTCTATCTGGCGGACGAGCCGGAGACGACGACGCCGTTCGACTGCCAGAGCTTCGGCGCGGCGGGCGGGTCGGCGATCTTCATCGCCCAGCAACCGCATTCGGAGCTTGTTTTCCCGAAGGATCCCGACGGCGTGCCCGTCGGCCTCGCGCTCGCAGCGAACCAGAAGATCCGCCTCGAGATGCACTACATCAACACCACCGGCGCGGTGCTCGACGTCGTCGGCAAGGCCACGATGGACGTCTTGCCCCAGACGGCGAACGTCATCCAGAGCGGGTTTGCCTTCGAGGGTGCCTTTGGCATCCCCACCATCCCCGCGCAGGGCGAGGCCGACACGGGCCTTCGCTTCCAGCAGGGCATTCCGGGGACGCACGTCTTCGCGCTGACGACGCACCAGCACCACCTCGGCACCGAGATGAAGGTCTGGTTCGCGAACGACATCAACGATACGTCGAAGCTCGTCGCCGACAGCCTCTCGTGGAGCGATCCGCCGCTGGTGACGTTCAGCCCGACGCTCGATTTCCCGCTCGGGGGCGCCCAGGGCTTCACCTACGACTGCCACTGGAAGAACCCGACCCCGTCCCCCGTGCAAGGCGGCCTCGGGGCCAACGACGAGATGTGCTTCTTCTGGCACTACTACTATCCGGTAGCGCCCTGACATCTGAGCTCGGGCCCTTTCCCCCTTGATTTTCAGGGGGAAAGGCCGAGCGTCAGCGCGTCACTTGTCGTGCTTGAGGAGCAGCTTGGCGAGGCGCGGGACGGCCTCTTCCACGTTCTTCTTCGCCGAGCCGCGGAGCTTGTCGTAGGTGCCGCGCACCATCTGGCTCTTGGCGTTCTTCGACTTCGCGTCGGTGATGCTGAGCAGCGCGTCGGCGACGCGGCCCTTGTTGTTCGTCATGAACGCGACGGGATCGCCCTTGGTCTTCCCTTCTTGCCAGATCGGGTCGAGGTTCGTCGCAAACTCCGGAAGGAGCTTGTCGACCACCTCGGCGACGAAGCCGGGTTTGATCCCCTTGACGGCGGCGTAACCCGCCTTGACGGCGAGGCCCGAGAGGCCGCCCTTGTCGCGAACCTCCTCGTCGACGAGAGAGCAACAATCGGCCACGACGGCGGTTTTCTTGGTCGGACTGGTGAGAGCTTCGCTCAGGCCCATGGATCGCTTGACCTCCACTGGAAGAGGCGCCCGATCTACCACACTCGCCACGGGCGCGCGATCCGTCGTCATCGAAGGCTGTATCATCGCGAAATCCTGTGCAATTCACGGGCGTTCCCCACATGCGTGGGCGCGATCGACGGGTCATACTCGTCCCGCCGGCAGTGAAACTGCGGGCCGAGCTCCGGGGGGGAGCGGCGATGGACGCAACATGCAGATTGTGCGGTAATCCGGCCGTGGTCGTGACGGCCGACGGAGCCTCCACGTGCGGGGCGTGCGCCAAGCGCGCCGAGCGGCGCAAGCTGATCTTCGACGTGACCGAGGGCGCCACGGCCCCGCGCCCGGCGGCGAGCAGCACGCCGTCGTCGCCGCCCGAGGAGACGCGGATGCACGATCTCCGCGATCTGGCGAAGCGCACGCAGGCGAGCCTCGCGACGGTGCCACGCGCGGACGAGCTCGACGTCCCGCTCGACGTGCGCGAGGCCCTCTTGCTGATCGACTCGATCGCGCCGGCGTCGATCGATCCAGCGGCGCCCGCCGTCGATCCAGCGCCCGCGCCTTCGCCGCTGCCCGCCGCATCGCGCCCGGCGACGCGGCGGCTGCGCGCGATCTACACGGGGCTGGGGTTGCTGGTGATCATGGCGAGTCTGGTCGTCGCCAAGGCGCAGATGGGGCGCGAGGTGGCCTCGGCCGCGGGGCTCGCGCCGGACGAGGGACAGGCGACAGCGCTGCTCCTGCCGACGCCTCTGGCGACTGCCGCGGAGGCTGCACCGGTCGCGGCCGGACCGACCGCGGCACCAAGCGTGACGGCAGCGCCGACCGCGCCTCCGCCAAAGCCCAAGGCGCGCCCCGCGCCGCCGCGTCCGAGGCCGACACCCGCGGATACACCCGAGATCCGCGCCGCCGCCGAGCCCGCGGCGACACCGCACGTCGATCTGCTCGACGCGATGCAGGCGGCCGTCGCCGCGCACTCGGCACCTCCGGCCGCGCCGAGGGTCAACTGCGCTCCCGGCGCGCCGGGCGGGCCCGGCTGTCCCCGCGCCGCCACCGGGGCTTCACCCGATCATCCTTGATCGTCCGACGAAGCATGGGCTTCGCGTCATTTCTTGTCGCTGGCAACAGCCCCGGGCGGCGCCTCGACGGCGCAGCGAATACCGAGGAATCCGCACCGATACGTGGTCTCGAACGAGCCCGGGCGGCCGGGTCGCACCAGCTCGGGAGTGCCATCCTTCCAGCTCCCGCCGCGGCCGTCGCGGGTCGGCGTCTTCGCGTCGTCCTTCTTCGTCGTCCATTCGAAGACGTTGCCCGCGAGATCGTGAATGCCTTGCGGGGTGTCGCCCTTCGGTGACGACGCCACGGGGCACGTTCCGGTGTGGAGCGAGACGCCCGACCAGCAGAGCTGGTCCGTCGGCTTGTCGGCGCCCCAGGGGTACGGGCGCGACTCGGGCCCTCGCGAGGCGTACTCCCACTCTTCGTTGGTGAGCAGGCGCTTCTGCTGGAACGCGCAGTACGAGGTAGCCTGGGCGAAATCGACGCAGTTGATCGGGTGATTGCCCTTCCCCTCCATCCCGTAGGTGTGCTGCGGAGCGCAGGTGAGAAAATCGGTACTGCATTTCCCGGCCTTGGTGCAGGCCGTGTACTCGTCCGCCGTCGTCTCGGAGACATCGACGCAGAGCGAAGCCACGGTGATCTCGTGCTTCGGCGCGCCGAGGGTGATCTTGCCGCCGGGGACGAGGGCCATGCCCGCGGGACAGCCCTTCTTGTCGGCGGGCGCCGGCGTCGCGACAGGCGCGGTGGTCGGGGCGGCGCTCGGGGTCGCGCTGGCGATCGGGAGTGCCGGGCTCGTCGTCGGCTCGGCGCTCGGCGCCGTCGTCGGCGCGGCGCTCGGCGTGGGCGGAGGGGCGATCGGCTCGGGATTTCCCGAGCAAGCGGCGAGGGCGAGGGCCGTCGAGAAGAAGGCGGCGGGGAGGGCAGTTGAGCGCATCGACAGCGAACCTATCGGGATCCCCGGCGCGCGGAAAGGGGAACCTCGGATTCGCCACCAGCGAAATACCACGGTGGACCCGCGCCGGCGCAGCCGATAGGCTGGCGCGATGAGAGCTGCCCGAGCGGTCCTGGCGTTGCTTCTTCCCGTCGCGATCACGGCCGCGTGCAGCAGCACCCCATCGAGCCCGACGACGACGGGATCGGGCGGCGGATCGAGCGTGACGACGAGCGCCAGCACCTCGGGGCAAGGCGGCGCGAGCACGGGTGACACGTCCGCGAGCACCTCTGGCTCCGGCGGCTCCGGGGGCTCCGGCGGCTCCGTTCCCTGGGTTTGCCCCGGCGACGAGCCGGACGAGACCAACACCGGTGTCCCCGTCGGGGTCGCGTTGAAGGTGGTCAATCAAGACGTCGTCGTCACCCAGGATGGTACGGTGATCGACGCGCAGGACATCCATGGTTTCCTGGAGATCCAGGCCAGCCATGTGAAGGTGACGCGCTCGATCGTCCGCGGGCACGCGACCGCGGCGACCACGGCGATCATCCGGATCAAGTCGGGGACTGACATCCTGATCGAGGACACCGAGATCGCCGCGTCAGCGCCCTCGGTCGACGTCGACGGCTTCTCGGGAGGGGATTTCACGGGGCGCCGGCTCAACATTCACGGCGGCGTCGACGGGATGAAGCTCGGCTCGAACTCGACGGTGGAGTGCTCGTACATCCACGATCTCGCCGCCTTCGCCTCGGATCCGAACCAGAACGGCGGGCCGACCCACAACGACGCCATCCAGATCCTCGCCGGGACGGGGATCCACATCGTCGGCAACCAGCTCTTGGCGGCGACGGCCGACAACTCGGCCATCCAGATCACCGAGGACTTCGGCGTGGTCTCCGACGTTCACATCGAGAGCAACTGGGCCGACGGGGGCGGCTGCACGTTCAACTTCTCCCACAAGGGGGCGACTTCGCTGAAGAAGCTGTTCACGAGCGGCAACCGCTTCGGGCGCAACTCGTCCTTCAAGTGCCCGATCCTGAAGAGCACCAAGACCACGCTGGTGTCGACCGGCGACGTGTGGGACGACGACAGCACCGAAGTGCCGATCCAGACGCACGATTGAGCGCTCGCCCTCGATTGACGCGCCCTGCTACCGCAGCAGCGCCGCGGTGAGCTCGGGATCCCAGACACCGGTCTTGCGGTCGAAGATCTTGAATCGACCGCCGTCGTCCCAGTAAGCCCAGCCGATCCCTTGCTTCTCGGCCTCCTCGCGCACGAGCCGCGTCCAGCGGGCGCGCGAGGCGTGATCGATGGCGTCGCCCGCGCCGAGCTCGCCCAGGTAGAGCGGGCGCTTCGTGCGCTCGGCGTAGGCGCGCGCCATGGCGAACTCGGCCAGCACCGCGGCAGGGCCGCCGGGGTTGTCAGCCGCAGGGGTGGAGTTGTACCGCTTGAACCAGTCGGCCACCCACTCGACCTTCAAGGCGCCCGGGGCCGGCGTGATCGGCGCCGCCGGCGGCCCGGGGAACGTTATCCCGATCGTGGCATACTCGGGTGGCATGAAAGGCATGCCTTGATGAGTGAAGAGGATCGGCTGGTACATGTGGAAGCTGGTGATGAGGGCGGGATCGCCGGCGGGTAAATCGAGGTTGGCGAGCTCCTTCGCGGCGGCCCAGAACGCGCTGTCGACGATCACCCGGCGCGCGGGATCGGCGCTCCGGATCGCGGCGAGGCCCTGGACGAGCAGGGCGTTCCACCGCGGCGCGGTGAGCTTCCCCGTGGGCTCGTTGAGCAGCTCGTAGAGCACCGAGGCCGGGCGATCGTGGTAGCGCGCGGCGATCTGCTTCCAGATCCCGGCGAAGCGATCGGCGTTCCCGTCGGGGTCGTCCATCAGCTCTTCGTAGTGGTGGAAGTCGACGATGGCCGTCATCTTGCGGCTGATGGTCTGTTCGATCGCCCAGTCGACGCGGCGAAAGAAGTCCTCGTCGACTGTGTACGGCGCGGACACGGCGGCGTGGGCGTTGAAGCGGATCGGGATGCGCACGTGGTCGAAGCCGGCCGCGGCGACGTCGGTGAAGAAGCGTTCATCGAGCGTCACGCCCCACTCCCCTTCCTTCGGCGCGTCGAGCGCGTTGCCGGCGTTGATGCCGCGGTGAAGCTCGCCGGGGACGAACGCGTGCGGCGCGGCAGGCAAGAGCGGCGCGACGTCGGGGATGCAGCCGGAGAGCGCGGCGATACCGCAGAGCTGGGCGAGGCGGCGCAGGAGCATCCGACGAGGGTAGACGATCGGTCGAGAGCGTGGATGACAATTCGTGGCATCAGCTGATGCCGCGAATTTGACGCGCCGCGCGGGCGCTCGCCGTGTGAATCAGGCGCGCTTGCCAGCGATGCGCGAGAGCAGCGCCGCGAGCGCGACGGCGGGGAGCATGCCAATCAGGCAGACCGCGGCGATCTCGATCCGCAGGAGCGAGGTGCGCCCCATGCGGCTGGTCCAGAGCGCATAGCCAATCACCGCCGCGAAGCCGCCCATCGCGGCCACCGCGCCGCTCAGGGCGAGGGCCCACCTGTGCCCGGTGGGCGACGCGGAGAGGACGCCGCCGACAGCGCCGAACAGCGCCACCAGACCGAGCAAGCGAGCCGCGCCGAAGTGCAGCAAAGCGAGAGCGATGTTCACGTCGAGCACGGCGAGCATCGATGGCAGGAGCGCGGCCGCGAGGATCAGGACGAGCCCCGCCACTTGCAGCCTCCCGCCGCCCACGCCCACGCGCGCGAGAGGCATGGTCGCCGGCGCAGCAGGGTTTGCGGGGCCGGGCGTGACGGCGCTCTTCCCCGGAGTCTCCGTCGCAGCCGGGCTCTCTTTTGCGGTCGTCGCGGGCTTGGCGCGCTCGGCCTCGACGGCGGCCACGGCGTCGGGGCCGAGAAGAGCGAGCAGCTCGTCCGCGGTGCGGCCCCGCTCGAAGAGGCCGAGGAGCAGCTCGCCCGGGAGCTTCTTTTCCTGCTCGAGCGCGGTGCGCACCGCCTCGTCGCTCCACCCGTCTTCGCGGAGCAGCCGGAGGACGTTCGCGGGCTCCATCAGGATGAGGAGCTGGCTCCCGTCAGCGTGCTCGAGCAGCGCGAGGAGAACATCGACGGTGGAAGGACGGAGAGCCATGGCGGGAGGAGGCTAATCCAGGTGTTCGCCGCGCGCCACAGGCGATCGTGCGCCCGACGCGCGGCGCCCCTGAAGGGCCCTCACGCCGCCATGACGACCTTCATGCACTCGTCTTGCTTGTTGACGAAGAGGTCGAATCCGCGGGGCGCCTCGTCGAGGGGTATACGGTGGGTGATGACGAAGCTGGGATCGATCTCCCCGCGCTGGATGCGCTCCAGGAGCGGGCGCATGTAGCGCTGGACGTGGCATTGCCCGCTCCTCAGCGTGAGCGGGCGGTTCATGATCGCGCCGATCGGGAACTTGTCGAGCTGCCGGGCGGCGACGGCGTCGAGCGCCGTCACGCCGAGGAGCGCCGCCGTCGCCGCGGCGACCCTGCCCCGCTCCGCGCGCCTGGAGGCGAGGGTCGAGCCGAGGATCGCGAGATCCGAGAGATCGTACCCGACGCGCGCCCACAGCCAGCCGGCGGCGCGCGGCCGCCCGAGAATGCCAATCCCCGCGGTGAGCTCGCGGAGCCCGATGGCCCGCATCACCTTGTGGCTACGAGGATTACTGCGTAAACCGATCACCCGGACGAGGGCGCGAGGCGCCGCCAGGTGCAGGGCCCCGAGGCCGACGCTGAGCCACCCCAGGCCCCGCGCGAGCCGCTCGGCGCTCGCCGTCGTCTGCTGCGTTGAACTGGCCATCTTTCCCCTCCTTCCTTCGTTGAAACACGAGGTCGCGGACAGGCATCTTCCAGGAGCGCCCGCCGGGCAGGACAGGCATGCTCCAGGCGCGACGGCGTCCGAGGCGTCGCCTCACGTATTTCACGACTCGTGCCACCGCGCGGCCAGCAGGCGCTCGCTCGGCGCTCTCGGCGGTGGCCGCGCCGCCTCGACGGCGGCGCCTCGATCCAGGTTCAGCTCCCCCGACGCGGCAGGGTGACTATGAACTCGGTGTGCATGCCTTCCACGGTGTCGAAGACGATCGTCCCGCCGTTGCTCTGGACGATCTCGTAGCTGATGGAGAGGCCGAGCCCGGTGCCCTCGCCCGGGGGCTTGGTGGTGAAGAAGGGATTGAAGATCTTCTCGCGCACCGAGGGAGGGATGCCAGCGCCGTTGTCGCGGACGCGGATCTCCACCCGATCTCCGAGGCTCTTCGTGGAGACGCGGATCGTGGGCGAGAAGCGCTCGCCCAGGCGCTGGCGCTGGGCGCGGGCGGCGTAGCAAGCGTTGTTGATCAAATTGAGGAACACCCTGCCAATCTCCTGAGAGGGGATGAGGATCGTGCCGACGGCAGGATCGTAGGCGGTCTCGATCGAGACGTTGAAGGCGGTGTCCTGGGAGCGGAACCCCTGGTAGGCGAGGTTGGTGTACTCGCCGAGCAGGGCGTTGACGTCGATGTCGCGGCGCTCGCCCGCGCCCGAGCGCGAGTGCTCGAGCATGGCGCGGACGATGTCGTCGGCGCGCTTGCCGTGCTCGTTGATCTTGGCCGCGTTCTGCTGCAGATCGCCGATGATCTCGTCGATCGCCGTCAGGCTGTCGGGATCGAGCCGGGCCTTCTGGCCCTGGATCTCCTGGAGCAGATCGTCGGCGAGGCCGACCGAGAGCTCGGCGAAGTTGTTGATGAAGTTGAGAGGGTTCTTGATCTCGTGGGCGATACCCGAGGTGAGCGCGCCGAGCGAGGCCAGCTTCTCCTGCATGATGAGCTGCTTCTGCGTCTCCTTCAGGCGACGGAGCGTGAGAGAGAGCTCTTCGTTGCTGGTGCTGAGCTCCTGGGTGCGGACCTTGACCCGGTTCTCGAGCGTATCGTAGAGGCGGGCGTTCTCGAGCGAGATCGCGGCCTGCGCGGCGAGCAGCTCGAGCACCCGGCAGCGCTCCGGGGTGAAGGCCGAGGCCACGAGGTTGTTCTCGAGGTAGAGCACGCCGACGAGCTGCTGGTGCGAGAGGATTGGCATGCAGAGGATCGATTTCGGGCGCGCGGTGGCCACGTAGGGATCAGACCGGAACTGCCCCTCGTTGGCCGCGTCGCCGAGGACGATGCTCTCGCGGGTGCGCTCGACGTAGCGCACGATGGCCCGGGAGACGTCGGCGCGATCTTCCACCGTCGCGTCCGTGACGAGGATGGCCTCGGCCCCGCTGCCGGCCTCGACGATGATCTCGTGATCTCCCTTGAGGAGCAGCAAACCCCGCTGGGCGCCGGCGTTCTCGAGCACCGTGGTCATCAGCTTGCGGAGGAGCTCGTCGAGGACGATCTCCCCGGAGATGGCCTGAGAGGCCTTCATGACGGTGATCAGATCGAGCGCGGCGCCGCTGGTGCCCTCGCCGCCCGGGCGGATCTCGAGCCCTGCCCGCGGGAGGAGGCCGGCGTGCTGCACGTCGAGCGCCGCGACCTTCGCCGTCGCGCCCCAGCGGAGGTACGCATAGCGGGCCTCAGCGAGGTACGCGCGGGCGATCTTCTTGAGGCCGCGCGCGAGGTAGAAGCTCGCCGCGAGCTCCCCGGCGATGGCCTGGTGGTGGGTGAACTCCTGCTCTGCCGCGCCCTCGATGGCCTTGTCGTAGAGGGCCATGGCGGACTCGCTGTCGCCGAGCACGCGGGCCTCTTCGGCGCGGACGAGGTCGTATTTGTAGCCGAAGTTCTCCGGGCTGTTCTCGGCCCAGAGCGCGAGCTTCTTGCGGTCTTCCTCGAAGAGGGCGAGGCGCGATTCCCGCTCTTCCGGCGTCGAGGTGGGGAGGACCGCCGCCATCACGAGAGCGCGGAAGAAGCGAAACTCGGCCTCGGCGATGTGACCGAAGACGAAATGGATGTGGGTCGCGCCGCTCGTGGCGAGGGCCAGCGCGCGCGGGATGTCGCCGAAGATGAAGGCGACGATCATGTCGAGCAGCTCGTACGTCAGGCGGACGGCGAGGTAGGCCGCCGAGCGCTCGATCACCCCGGCTTCGCCGATCTCGGCCTCTTGCTCGGGCAGGATCGAGCCCCGGATGAGCAGCGTCGTCATGCGGAGGAAGCAGGACATGAACTGCGCGTTGTCGGCGTGGCCGAGGCGCACCTGCATGTCGTAGTGGCGCCGCGTGCGCTCCTGCAAGGCCTGGAGCTCGTCGCCGCCGAGGAGCGGGAGGAAGATGCTTTGCGCCGCGGAGACCCCTGCCCCGTTGGGCGATCCCGACTCCATCAGGGCAGTATAGGAGCGTTCGAGGAAGGGATAGCTGGTGCGGAGCGGGCGGCGCCAGGGGTTGACGAAGGCGCTGAACCAGAACTCGACGCGAGAGCGGATGTTGACGCCGTCGAGGCGGTCGGCGAGGCCGAGCGCTACCTCGCCGAGGGCGTGCGCCGTGGCGTAGTCGGCCGTCATCGCGCTGTGCGCGACGGCGTACGTGGCGTACCCCATCGATGATCCCGGCGAGACGCCGTGCTCGAGCGACTCGTTCACCAGGGTCATGGCGAAGAGGGTGAAGAGCATCGGGTTGGTGTACGCGCCATAGACCATGTCTTGCGACAGGAGCTCGGTGCGGGCGCGCGACGAGGGATCCGTGGCCTCGGCGAGGTGGACGAGATCAGGAATGTTGCGGCCGGCCAGCGCGGCGCCGAGCCTGGCGCCCTCGGCGCCGCACGCCGGGCCGAGCTGCTCGGGAGCAGGCACCTCGACGCCGTAGAGGGCGAGCGCCGCGCCGCTGGCCCGACGCACGCCGTCGTGGTCAGCGCCGCTGACGTAGGCCATGACCTCGAGCGCGTGAACTCGAGCCTTCTCGGCGGTCGTCGCGGCGCCGGCGAGGGCCACCGCGAAGCGGGCCATGGCCGCGTCGATGTGCCCGAGGAGGTGCTCGCACTCGGCGCGGAGCACGTGAATCGAGAAGGTGAGATCGTGCTCTTCTTGCCAGGCGTCGGGGCCGAGGAGGCCAGTCGCGGCCTCGAGATACCGGAGCGCGACGTCGTAGGCTGTGGAGCTCTTGGCCCGCTGGCCCGCGAGCAGGTTGAGCCGGGCGAGCTCGTAGCGCTCGTGGGCCTCGACGATGAGCTCCACGCTCATGTCGAGCTGATTGACAATCTCGAAGATCCGCTCGGCGCGCCGCGCCTCGGGGATGCTGGCGAGGAGCAGGCGGCCAATGCGGAGGTGGAGCTTCTTCTTGAGGTCGCCCGAGATCAGCGCATACGCGGCCTCGCGGACGCGGTCGTGGAGGAACTCGTAGCGGATCGGGAGCACGTCGCTCACGCCGCTGACGCCGCTCGCGGAGGCCTCGCGCGCGGCCTCGGTCTGGAGGTACTTGTACTCGTCGCCGACAGGGAGGACGAGGCCGGCCTGGACCGCGTCCCAGAGCTCGACGGCGACGTCGACCGGCGTCGACTCGCTGATGACGGAGAGGGTCTTGAGGTCGAATGAAGCGCCGATGCAAGCCGCGAGGCGCACGACCCGCTGCGAGGCCTCGGGGAGCTTCTGGATCCGCTCCGCCATCAGGCCGGCGACATCGTCGGTGATGCTCGACTCCTGGATCCGGGCGAGGTTCCACGCCCACCGCCCCGAGTCGGCCGCGAAGGTGATGAGCTCGCGCGCGTGGAGCGAGATGAGGAATTGATTGACGAAGAACGGGTTACCCTCGGTCCGGTCGTGGACGAGCCGGGCCAGCTCCCGCGCGGCCTCGTCGTCGGGGCAGCCCAGGGTGTCGAGGATCATCCGCCGGACGTCGCCGAGATCGAGCGGCCGCAGCCGGATCTCGGCCACCGCGGCCTTCTCCTTCCGCAGCTCGGAGAGCATGAGCGCGAGCGGGTGCGCGCTCGTGACCTCGTTGTCGCGGTAGGTGCCAATGATCAGCAGGTGTCGGGTGCCGGGGCTCTCGAGCAGGAGCCGGATCAGGCCGAGCGAGGCGCCGTCGGCCCACTGGAGATCGTCGAGGAAGATCGCCAGCGGGTGCTCGCGCCGGGCGAAGACGTTGATGAAGCGCTGGAAGACGAGGTTGAAGCGGTTCTGGGACTCGCTCGGGCCGACCGGGGGAACCGGCGGCTGCTTGCCCACGATGAGCGCTACCTCGGGGATCACGTCGATCACCACCTGACCGCTCGACCCCAGGGCCTCGTGGAGGCGCTTGCGCAGGGCGGTGATGTTCTTCTCGCTCTCGGAGAGCAGCTCGCGGATCAGGCTCTGGAAGGCCTGGATCATCGCGGCGTGAGGAGCGTTGTTGAGCTTGTCGAATTTGCCCGAGGTGAAGTAGCCGCGCCGCTCGGTGATCGGGCGCTGGATCTCGTTCACGACCGCGGACTTGCCGATGCCGGACTGGCCGGAGAGGAGCACCATCTCGGCGGCGCCCGTCGAGACCTGCTCGAAGAGGGCAATCAGGCGGTCCTTCTCCTTCTCGCGGCCATACAGCTTCTCCGGGATCCGGAAGTCCGAGGCGGCGTCGTGGGCGCCGGGCGAGAAGTCGCCGATGGTGCCGACCGTCTTGAGCTGCGAGGAGCACTCCTCGAGATCGGCGATCAGGCCATAGGCTGTCTGATACCGGTCCTCGGCGTTCTTGGCGAGGAGCTTCATCACCACGGAGGAGACGGCGTCGTCCACGGTGGGGCGGATGCGGTGCGGCGGCTCGGGCGCGACGGCGAGGTGGCAATGGACCAGCGCCATCGGATCGGCGACGTCGAACGGCACGCGGCCGGCGAGCATCTCGAACAGGGTGACGCCGAGCGAGTACATGTCAGTGCGGTAATCGACTGCCCGGTTCATTCGCCCCGTCTGCTCGGGCGAGATGTAGGCCAGGGTGCCTTCGAGGCGGCTCGCGCCGGTGAGCACCGGGTTGTCGCGGCTGAGGCGAGAGGCGATGTCGAAGTTCGCCAGCTTGACCACACCCGACGTCTCGTCGACGTAGATGTTCGCCGGCTCGACGTTGCGATGGACGATGTGCGCGCGGTGGAGCTCGCCCAGGATCTTTGCGAGCTCGCGCGCGATGTGGAGGGCCTCGAGCACCTCGATCCGGCGATGGGCGAGCAGGCTCCGCAGCGGCACTCCGCCGAAGTCTTCCATCACCACGACGACGCGGTTGCGGACCTTCTCGACGCCGTGAACCTTGACCACGCCCGGGAGATCGAGCGTCTGGCTGATCGAGGCGCCGTACCGCAGCTTCGCCACCTCATGCGAGCTGGGGTACTCCTTGCTCGACCGGCGGAGCAGCACGGGGCGGCCGTCGCGCGCAGCCCGCGTGACCACGGCGGAGGCGTCCTCGATCACGATCTCGGCCGCGGTGTACTCGTGCGCCGTGTCCATTCGTCGTCTCTCCTCGGTGCCGCCGGGTTTCGCGGGAAGGCCCCTCGATCCGGCCGAGGCTATCATCGGAGCCGATAAATCGCGCGATAAACTGCCTCGATCGCCGCGCCCCCGCCGGGCATCACCATCGTCCCTCCGGCTTGACAGCGCCGCTCGGCGCCTGTTATTGAGACGTCGACGCGCGGAGGTCCGGTTGAACGTCCTTTCCATCGACGGCGGCGTGAGCGCGTCGCTTCATACCCGGATCATCCGGCAAATCGAGGAGGCTCGCCCAGGCTTCCTCGGCGCCACAGACCTCTTCGCCGGCACGTCCGACGGCGCCTTCGCCGCGCTCTACCTCGCCTCCCGGCAGAGCCGTACGCCCGGCGCGAGCGCTCGTGCCCTCGGCGAGTGCGTGGAGATGCTGCACGAGATCCTGGCTATTTTCCGGGTGTCGCCCGGCGCGGCGCTGCGCGTGCTCACCGGCCGTAGCCCGCGCGCGCTCGCGGCGGCGATGCGGTCAGTGCTGGAGCGGTGCTTCGGCGGCGAGACGCTGGGCGATCTCGCCGAGCGCGGGCGCAAGGTCGCCATCGTCAGCATCCACCGGAAGACCTGGAAACGAAGGGTCTTCAAGAGCTTCGACTTCGAGTCCGACGCGGAGCGCCGGCGCACTCTGGTCGATGTGGCGCTCTCCAGCGCGGCCTTCCCCGTCGTCCTGGCGGAGCACACGAGCGAGCTCGACGGCGAGTCGTACCTCGATGGGGCCCTGCTCGCGAACAATCCCACCCTGGTCGCGGTGCGCGCGGCGATGGATCACCTGGCCACGACGGGAGCCGGCGGCGCCGGCGGGCGAGATCTGCTGAGCGAGCTCGCGGTGCTCTCGTTCGGCGCGACGGAGGGGCTGGGGGAGAAGGCGAGTGAGGCCCAGGGCGGAGGGCTGCTGGAGAGGCTGCCGCGCGCGCTCGATCGCCTCGGCTTCGCGGGGTGGACGCAGCTCCTGGCGCGGCCGCTCTATTTTCCCGACTTCATGATCCAGAGCTCGGTCGACGTCATCGATGTGCAGTGTCGGGCGCTGCTCGAGGACAGGTATCGTCGGATCCGGCCGGCGATACCTGAGCTCGACTACATCCTGAGCGTGTTCGCCTCGCGCGACTGGCTGCGCGAGCGGCTGGATCGCGAGGTGGCGGGGCGCTTCGGGGCGAAGGCAGAAGATCTGGCGTGGGTGGCAGAGCGCTGGCTGCCTCGCTCGCCGGGTCCCGCGGCCTCCTCGCCGGAGGATATCAACCCCGGGCCACGGCGGCTCCCCGGGTGATGCACTCGTTGAGCTTCGCCGCCAGCACCTGGACGTGCGGCGGGCGGAGCAGCTCCAGGTGCTCTCCCGGGATCTTGTGGACCTCGACCCCGCCGGCCGCGAGAACGCGCCAGCCCATCGAGGGATCGGCGTCGTACTTGCCGCCGAGCGAGGTGGCTTGAAACACCGTGACCCCGTGAGGATAGGCCTCGGGCCGGTAATCGAGCGTCTGCTTCACGTGGAGCAAGAAGAGATCGAACATCGGTCGCATCGCCGGCTGGCGGAGCGCGAGCAAGCGTGACTCCGGAGGGACGAAGTTGGCCATGGTCGATCGCGCGAGGATCGACTGCAGAAAATCGGCGTCGGGGCGCAGGCGCGAGAGCTCTTTGAGGCTCGGGAGCGTCGGCGCGGGCCTCGTGGCGCGACCCGGGCCGGACCGCACGAGATAGAAGTAGTCGTGGAGATGTGGCCAGATGGTGCGGCCCACGCCGGTGATGAAGAGTCGGGCCATCAGCGCCGCCGAGGGGCGGTGGCCGAGGACGGGCGCAGGCTCGTCCACCAGGGCGACGAGGCCCAGAGTCTGCCCGGCGCGCCGGAGCTGCTGCGCCATCTCGAAGGCCACGAGACAGCCGAAGGAGAAGCCGCCGAGGAAGTACGGACCGCGCGGCTGCACGGCGCGGATCGCCGCGACATAGGTCGTCGCCATCTCTTCGATGGTGCGGTCGGGCGGCTCGAGCCCGTCGAGGCCGCGGGCCTGGAGCCCGTAGAAGGGTTGATCCGGGCCTAGCTCGCGGGCGAGAGCGAAGTACGGAAAGACGATGCCTGCCGCGGGGTGAACGAAGAACAGCGGAGGCCGCGAGCCGCCCGGCTGGATGGCCACGAGCGGTGACGACGGCGCGGGATCGGCGCGCCGATCGAGGGCGCGCGCCATGCGCTCCACCGTGGAGCCGCGGAAGGCGGCGTGCGCGGGCACCTCTTGCCCGAGCTCCTGGCGGATGCGATCGGTGATCCGTAACGTGATGAGCGAGTCGGCGCCCAGCTCGAAGAAGTCGTCGTGGACTCCGATGCTCTCGACGCCGAGCAGCTCGCCGCAGATCGCCGCGATCCGGCGCTCGGTCTCGTCGCGCGGGGCGACGTGGGGAGTCCGGAGATCGGGCCGCGGCTGGAGCGAGAGGGCCTGTCCCTGGCTCGCGCGCGGCGCGCGGGGCTCGCGCCGCCGCGGGGGTGAAGGCGCGGCAATCGCTACGAAAGTAGCCACTTTCCCGCGAGCCACGATGAGACCATGGTCGGATCCGGCGCGCCCCGTCGGCGTGCGCGGGTAGGCCTCGACGTCGAGGAAGCCGTGCTCGCGGGTGATATCCACCCAGCGGTCGAGCGCGAGGAGCGGTGACTCGGTGCGGACGGCGTCATCGTAATACCACCAGCCCTCGGCGAGACCCCAGCTCAGCGTATCCCAGCGGCGCGCCTTGACGACCTCGACCCAGGCCATCGTCCCGCCGGGCACGAGCAAGCTCGCGAGCTGGCCGACCGCGGCGATCACGTCGCGGGTGGCGTGAAGGACGTTGTACGCCACCACGAGATCGAAGTTCTGGAGATCGTACCCTTGCGCCGCCGGATCGCGCGAGGCGTCGAGGGTGCCAAAGCGCATGAGCTCGCCGAGCCCCTTCTCCGCGGCCTTGCGGCGCGCGTCGTCGACGAACACCTTGCCGAGATCGGTGAAATGGTACTCGACGTCGGCCCCGGCGAGCGCCTCGACGAGGGGCCAGGTCAAGAGCCCCTGCCCGCCCCCGACCTCGAGGATGCGCAGAGTCCGCCCGCCTGCCACCTCGACCAGCCTGGTGACCGCCGCGACCAGGAGCGAGATGTAGATACGCTCGTTCCGGTACTCCACCGTGGCGCGCTGGCTCTCCTCGACGAGGCGGGTGCTGCCGCCCGGGTAGAGCACGCCGATCGCCTCGATTTTCCCTGTCAACGATTGCGGGTACGTGGCTGAGCAGTGATCGAGGAAGGCGACGAGACCGCGGAAGCCCGGGTGATCGTCGAGCCGCGCGCGCACCGCGGCGATCGAGGGAAAATCGGACGCGCTCTCGGTGAAGGCGACCTCGTCTCCGGTCAACCGGACCACGCCGTCCTCGGCCAGCATGGTCAGCATGGCGTCGAAGAGGCGGGCGAACTTCGGGAGGATGCCTGTTCGCTGGAGGAGCGATTGGCGGGAGAAGACCTGACCTTTCTCGACCGGGACGCCGCTCGCGATCAGGAAATCGATCACCTTGCGCGACGACAGGGCATCGAGCGCGGGCACGAGGCCGGGGTAGCTCTCGATCGGGCGGATCGCGAGAGAGGCCGTGAGCTCGGCCTCGGTCGCGGACAACCATTCTGCTTCAGCGACGAGATCGAGCGCGGGCCCGGGCGCGGGCTCGGGAGCAACAGCGATCGAGGTGGGCAATTCGATCCAGTGGCGCTGGCGCTCGAACGGGTACGTGGGCAGGTGAACCCGGCGCCGCGTCTCGCCGGCGCGGAGAGCGGGCCAGTCGACACGGGCGCCCGCGATCCACAGCTCGCCCAGCGCGCCGAGGAGGCGCTCGAGATCGGGAGTCCGGCCGCCGCGCGAGCCGAGCGACGGGAGGGCGGAGAGCCCGTGTTGCTCGGCGAGGGCGGAGAGCGCGCGACCGGGCCCGACCTCCAGCAGCAGGCTGCCCTCGCCGATCGCGAGGAGCCCCGGCGAGAAGCGAACAGTGCCCCGGAGGTGGCGGGCCCAGTACGCGGGATCGGTCGCCTCGGCCGCGGTGATCAGCGCGCCGGTGACGTTCGACAGATACGGTATCTGCGGGGGGTGGAGGCGCACCTTCCGCACCTCGTCCGTGAAGGCGGTGAGGATCGGATCCATGCTCGCGGAGTGGAAGGCGTGGGAGGCGCGGAGGCGCCGGCTCGCCGCGCCGCGCTCGGTGAGGCGCGCTTCGAGCTTCGCCATCGCCTCTGCGGGGCCGGAGACGACGACCGACGTGGGGCCGTTCTGCGCGGCGAGCGACAGCGATTGACCGAGCAAGGGGCGGACCTCGGCCTCCGCGAGATCGATTGACAGCATCACTCCCGGCGGGGCGATGGCCATGAGCCGGCCGCGCGCGGCGACGAGCGCGAGCCCGTCGGACAGCGAGAAGACACCGGCCAGACAGGCCGCGACGTACTCGCCCAGGCTGTGACCGAGCATGACGTCCGGACGGATACCGAAGCTCATCCAGAGGCGGGCGAGGGCCAGCTCGGTGACGAAGAGCGCCGGTTGCGCGAAGGCCGTTCCCGACAGGGCGTCGGTCGCGTCGTTTTCGTGACAGCTATTGCCGTCGTGGATGAGCGGCCGGATGTCGAGGCCGAGGATCGGTGAGAGGATCGCGGCACACTCGTCGACCACGGCCCGGTACCCGGGCTCGGTGCGGTAGAGATCGGCGCCCATTCCGGCGAACTGCGCGCCCTGGCCGGGGAAGAGAAAAGCGACCTTCGGGGCGGCGCCGGGCTCGGCCTCGGCCGTCGACCAGCGCGCCGGATCGTGGAGCGCAGCGGCGGCAGCCGCGCCATCGGCCGCGAGGACGAAGCGGCGGTGTGCGAAGGCGCGGCGACCGCTCTCCAGGGTGTGCGCGACGTCGGCGAGGCTCAGCCCCGGATGACGTTCGAGGTGGGTCGCGAGATTGGCAGTGACCGCGTCGAGCGCGGCCGGCGTGCGGGCCGAGAGCGCGAGCACCTGGAGCGGGCGTGACGGCCCGGTCGCGGGCAGCAATGGCGCTTCCTCGACGACGGCATGAGCGTTGGTGCCGCCGAAGCCGAAGGAGCTGACTCCGGCTCTGCGCGGGGCCTCACCGCGGGGCCAGGGCGTGCGCGCCGCGTTGACCACGAACGGGCTGCTGGCGAAATCGATGGCAGGATTGGGTGTCTCGAAATGGAGGCTCGGCGGTAACGACTCGTGGTGGAGCGCGAGGACGGTCTTGATCAGGCTGGCGACGCCGGCCGCGGTGTTGAGGTGACCGATGCTGGGCTTGACGGAGCCGATGCCGCAGAAGCCTCGCGCCTCGGTGCCGGCACGGAAAGCCTGCGTGAGCGCAGCGATCTCGATGGGATCGCCCAGCGCCGTGCCGGTCCCGTGCGCCTCGACGTAGCTTATCGACCGGGCGCTGACGCCGGCGATGGCGTGGGCCATGGCGATGACCTCGGCCTGGCCATCGATGCTGGGCGCGGTGTAACCGACCTTGGCCGAGCCATCGTTGTTGACGGCGGCGCCGAGGATCACGGCGAGGATCGGATCGCCGTCCGCGAGGGCGTCGGCGAGGCGACGGAGGACGACGACGCCCGCGCCGTCCCCCGCGACCGTCCCCTGGGCCGCGGCGTCGAACGCGCGACAGTGCCCGTCGGGAGAGAGGATGTTTCCGGGCTGGTGGAGGTGCCCGGTCCCCTGGGGAAAGACCACCGAGACCCCGCCGGCGAGCGCCGCGTCGCACTGGTACGCCAGCAGGGCCTGACAGGCAATCTGCACGGCGACGAGCGAGGTCGAGCACGCGGTCTGGATGGTGATGCTCGGGCCGCGCAGATCGAGCTTGTAGGCGACGCGCGTGGTGAGGTGATCCTTGTCGTTGCCGATCACCGGCGAGAGCGCGCCCATCGACTCCATCAAGGGTCGGTTGGGGGCGAGGTGGTGGAGCAAGTAGCCATCGGCCGCCGCTCCGCCGTAGACGCCGATGGACCCCGGGAAACGCGCCGCATCGACGCCGGCGTGCTCCAGCGCTTCCCAGGCGAGCTCGAGGAAGATGCGGTGCTGAGGATCGGTGGTGGACGCCTCGCGCGGGCTCATCCCGAAGAAGGCAGCGTCGAAGTCGGGGACGCCGTCGAGCCGGGCGCGGGCGCGGACGTAGCGCGGGTTGGCGAGGAGCTTCGGGCAGACGCCGGCCGCGAGGAGGTCGGCGTCGGTGAGGGTGGTTATCGACTCGACGCCGTTCGAGAGGTTCTGCCAGAAGGCCTCGATGTTCGCGGCGCCGGGGAAGCGGCCTGCCATTCCGATGATCGCGATGCCCAGCGTCGACTCACCATCCGCGACCGATTCAGACATCATTCTTCCTTCGAGGGAGCGCCCGTCGACGCGGTTGTTCCAGGGCGGCTCTCTGCTTCCTGGCGCGCTCGTCGAGATCTCCGGAGCGCGGCTTTTCGTGGGCCTCGTGCGCTCCCGGCGCCACCCGGGAGAGGTGCGCTGCGAGGGCGGCGACGGTGGGGTGGCGGAACATCTCGACGATGGGCACCTCGCGGCCGAAGGCGCGAGCGAGCTTGTCGCGCACGACGGCGAGGAGCATCGAGTGGCCGCCGAGATCGAAGAAATTGTCGCTGGAGCCGACCCGGTCTAGGCGGAGCACGTCGCGCCAGATGCCGGCGACGACCGACTCGGCATCTCCCCGCGGAGCGACGTAGTCGGGCTCGACGCGAGCGGCGCCGTCGGCGAGCGCGAGGAGAGCGCGAGCGTCGATGGATCCGTCCTCGTTCAGCGGGAGCGCGGCTTCGACGCGGATCGAGCAGGTGAGCGCGGCGCCAAAGCGATCACAGAGATCGAAGGAAGTCGCGGGCGGGCGCGCCGGGTCTCCGGGCACCACGTGCGCGGTGAGGGCCTGGAGGCGACGCGACGCCGCGCCGGTGTGGCGCCGCACCTGGGGACGACCGTCGTCGAGGCCAATGAGCAGGTCGCCCTCGCCGCGACGGAGGGCGACGAGCAGTGACGAGTGTCCCTTGCGCGGAGCGATGGAGTGGAACCCCCGCGCCCGGGAGAGGTCTTTCAGGAGATACCCGCGGCTGAGGCCGACGTCGTCCCAGGCGCTCCACGAGAGGCAATGAGCGCCGAGGTTGCCCGCATCGCGCAGGGCTCGAACGAAGTGCTCCAGCGCTCGATTCGCCGCGGAATAGCCGCCCGCGGAGAGACCGCCGAAGAAGGCATTCACCGACGAGAAGGCGACGAACAAGCACTCCGGGCGCGTGGTGAGCAGGAGAGCGAGCGAGGCCGCGCCGACGAGCTTGGGGCGGAGCTCCGCCGCGAACGACGCCGGCGTCTCGTCGACGAGAGCGCGCTCCTCCAAGACGCCCGCGAGGTGGAAGATCCCCGCGAGGTCGCGGCGCGCGCGGGCCTCGGCGCGACCGACGGCCTCGGTGACGAGCGTGGGTGTGGTGACGTCGACAGCCTTGTAGACCAGTGTCCCGCCCGAGCGCGCCGCTGTGGCCTGGAGCTCCTGGAGGACCCGCGCGCGGGGCGAAGACTCGATGTCCGCGAGGGTGGAGCGGCCCATCAGGAGCACGTGAGCGCGGTGCTGGACGAGCAGCTCGTCGGCGAGGTGGGCGCCGATCCCGCCGAGGCCTCCTGTGACGAGATAGAGCCCGCCAGGCTCGATGGGTGAAGGGCGAACCGGGGCGGTGGTGAAGTCGACGCGTTCGAGCGTGGGTATCCAGCGGTGGCCGTCGCGGTGGGCCACCTCGCGATCACGCTGGGCCGCGCGCTCCTCGGCGACGACGGCATTGACCGCAAGTTCGAGATCGAGATCGGTAGCCAGGTCGCGCGAGGCGAGATCGAGGTGCGCGGCCGCGAGCCACGGGAGCTCCTGGGGAATGGTCTGGAGGATCCCGAGGAGAGGGGCCTTGTCGACGCGGATCCGGTCGCCGTCGAGCACCGGCTGAGCGTCGCTGGAGACGACGAGGAGGCGAACCGAGCGCGCGGGATCCACCGCGGCTTCGGCGCCGGCGAGCGCCTGGACGAGGAGGAGGAGGCTTTGCCACGGGGGCGGCGCGCCCTCGGCGACCCGCGCTGGATGATCGCAGGTGGTGAGATGGACGATGGATTCGATCGGAGCTCCCGCCCCGGCGAGCTCGGCGAACAGCAGGCGAAGGTGCCCGGCGCACGCGGGATCGAGGCGGTAGCGATCGGCCGCGATCCGCTCGAAATCGAGGCCGGGAGCGAGGGTGACGACGCGGCGATCGGCCGCTTCGAGAGAGGCAGTCACGCGGGCGCCGAGGCCGATCTCGTCGAGGAAGACCACCGTGATGCCACCCTCGATCCGGGGAGCCGAGGCGAAGAGGTTCTTCCGGCGCCAGACCTTGCGATGAAACCAGTCGGGGACGGTGCGCTCGTTCTCGAGGTGGAGATCGAGAGCGCGCTCGATCGCGGCGTAGCGGCCCGCGGCGAGCGAGCGGCAGAGATCGCCGCGCTGGAGCTTGCCGCTGGTGGTCCTGGGGAAGATGTCCTGTTCGAGCGGGATCACGTGAGAGGGGGCGACTCCGAGGCGCTCGGTCACGCGGGCCCGGATGGAGGCAGCGACGCGCGCGGCCTCGGGCAATCCCGGGGTGAGCGGGACGAAGAAGACGGCGACTCCCTCGGTGCCCGCGTCGGCGTCCTCTGCGGCGCAGGCGGCCGCGAACGTGGGGAGCACGCCGGGGACGCCGCTGACCACGTCCTCGATTTCATGGCAGTAGAGGTTGGCGCCGCGGACGATGATCGTCTCTTTTTCACGCCCCGTCAGGGTGAGGCGGCCGGCTTCGAGGAAGCCGAGATCACCCGAGTTGAACCAGCCATCGTGGGTGAACGCCTCGCGGTTTTCGTCGGGGTGGTTGACGTAGCCCGGCGTCACGATTGCGCCCTGGATCTGCATCCGACCGATGATGCCTTGAGAGACGAGGCGATCGTCGGCGTCGACGATTCGGATCTTCACCCCGGGGATCGGGGCGCCCAGATCGACGAAGGGGATCGAGCCGGTGTCGTCGTCGAAGGTGTGCTCGAGGACGCCGCCGAGCGACGATTTGGCCACGCGATGAACGCTGGTGCCGAGATCGAAATGGTTGTTGTAGGCGATCCCGGTGCACGACTCGGCCATGCCGAAGGCCGGCTGCATGACGCGCGCGGTGACGCCGAAGGGCGCCGTGAGGCGGAGAAAGTCGCGGATGACGGGGAGCGTCGCCTGCTCACCGCCGTTGGTGAGGCGCTTCAAGGAGCGGAGATCCCAGGAGGCCGAGTCGCGGGATTCGAGGCGGCTCGTGATCAGCTTGAAGCCGAAGTTGGGCGAGAAAGAATGGGTGACGCGGCGCTCGGCCATCAGATCGAGGAGGCGGAGCGGATCGGCGAGGATCACGCTGGTGGCCACCTGGATCTGCGCGCAGCCGAGGTAAACGTCCCTGAGGTGGCACGTGAGCATGGCCACCACGTGGTCGACAGGCAGCCAGTTGAGCGAGACGTCGTCCGGGCAATGGTCGTTGTGACGGGTGACCCCGTGGACGTGGTGGACGACGCCGTCATGCGTGATCTGAACGGCCTTGGGGATACCGGTGCTGCCGGACGAGAGCTGGAGGAACGCGACGTCGGCCGGGTCGGTCGGAGGGAGGAGCGCGGCAGGAGCCGAGCGAGAGAGGGACTCGACCGCGCAGACGGCGAGCCCGTCCATCGGGAAGAGGGCCTTGAGCCCTTCGAGCGAGACCGCGAGCCCCGCGCTGCTGAGGATGGTCGGGCGGTCGAGGAGGCGCCAGGCATTGACGAGCTTGGCGACGACGGCGTTGTCGGCCTCGTACGAAGGAGCGATGGCGACCGTCGCGGGGACGACGCCGGCGAGGAGACAGCCCCAGAACGCCGTGAAATGGGCGCGGAGCGTGTCGAGCTGGAGGAGGACGCGTGAGCCCGGGCGGAGGCCGGCGAGCGCGAGGCCGCCGGCGATCTCGAGGGCTTCGCGCTGGAGCTCGGCGTAGCTCTGCTCGGAGGCGGCGCCGCTCGCTTCGACGTAAGAGATGCCTTTGCCGCGATCGGCGGCGCGGGCGAGGGCGAGGCCGAGGGTCCGGGGGTCGCCCGCCGGGATCTCGAGCGGGCCGCCGTCGGCGAGCGCGACGGGGCGAGCGCGGGCGAGCGTGATCAGCGAGATCGGAGGTGGGGTATCGTCGGGGCGCGGCGACGGGGGTAGCGACGATCGACGGGCCTCCGGCGGAGGGAGGAGATCGGCCAGGTGGAGGATGCCTGTTCGCTCCGCCGCGTCGCGGACGAGCACGGCGGCGCGGGCGACGGTGGGCCACGACGAGAGCTCCGCAGAGGCGTGATCGATGGTCGCGCCGTCGAGGACCGGAGTCCGTTGCAGGGCGGCCTCGTCGACGTCGCCGCGGGGCGTGAGCGGCAAGGTGCCAATCGGGACGACGGTGAGCGGGGGGACGCCGGGTGGAAGCGGATCCGCGGGGAAGGATGGGAGGCGCCCAGCGCCCGACGCGACGACATACGCGAGGAGCGTCGACCCTCCGCCCGCGTCGTGGCGAAGGCGGACCGCGGCGTCGGCCACGGCGGGATCGCGCAGCAAAGCGCCTTCGATCTCGGCGGGCGAGCCCCCGGGAGGGCGGCTGTCGACGGCGCGATCGGGGTGGGCGAGGTGCTCGCGGAGGAGGCCTTGAAAATCGGCGATCAGGGCCTGTACGGTGGCCGCGTCGAAGAGATCGGTGTCGTGGGCGACCGAGCCGTCGAGCCCGCCTCGACTGGACTCCCAGAGCTGCACGACGAGGTCGAACGCGGAGGCGCCGTTGTTGCGCTGCGAGAGCGAGAGGTGGAGACCGGAGGCGGTGACGGTGTCCGGGGGCGGGTTTTGCAGGGCGAAGAGGATCTGGAAGAGGGGTGAGTAGCGCGGATCGCGGTCGGGGCGCAGGGCGGACACGAGGCGCTCGAAGGGCACCTCGTCGTGCGCGAAGGCCGCGAGCGAGCGCTCGCGGATCTGGCCGACGAGCTGGCGAAACGTGACGGCGCCGCGGAAGCGCGCGCGGATGGCCACGGTGCTGGCGAAGAAGCCAATCAACGGCTCGATCTCGCGGCGATTGCGGCCCGCGGTGGGGGTGCCGACGACGATGTCGTCCTGGCCCGAGGCGCGGTGGAGGAGGCTGGTGAACGCCGCCAGGAGGACCATGAACGGCGTGGCGCCCATCGCGCGAGCGAGAGTGCCAATCTCGGCGGTGAGGCCAGCGTCGAGCGAAAAGCGGGTCTCGGCGCCGCGACGGCTCGGCACGTCGGGGCGCGGACGATCGGTGGGCAGCTCGTGGACGAGCGGTGCCCCGGCGAGATCGTCGCGAAAATGATCGATGTGGGGCGCGAGCCGGGCGTCGTCGAGGAGGGCGCGCTCGGCGAGGGACCAGTCGGGATACTGGAGCTGGAGGGGAGCGAGCGGCGACGGGTGGCCGGCGCGGAAGGCCTCGTAGAGGGCCCCGATCTCGCGGATCAGGATCCCCATCGACCAGCCGTCGGACGCGATGTGATGGGTGGGCAGGAGGAGCGCGTGATCGTCGCTGCTCAAACGGATCAGCACGGCGCGCAGGAGCGGGCCGCGGGCGAGATCGAAGGGGCGAGAGAACTCGGCCACGCAGCGGGCCTCGAGGCGGGCTTCGCGCTCGGCGGCGGGATCGATGGCGGCGGGATCGATGGACGAGAGATCGTCGCAGACCAGGCGAACGGGGTAGGCCGGGCCGACGATCTGGACCGGGCCTCCCGGGCGAACGGCGAAGGTGGTGCGCAGCGCCTCGTGGCGACTGACGATCTCGTCGAGGCTTCGTTCCAGGGCTGGCGCGTCGAGAGTGCCTGTCAGACGGACGGTGCAAGGGAGGTTGTAGGCCGAGGCTTCGGGGGCGAGCTGGTGGAGGAACCAGAGGCGCTGCTGCGCGAACGAGAGCGGGATCTCCGGCGGGCGCGGGCCGGCGACGAGCGGGGCGACCACGGCACATGCGGCGGCAGAGGCCGCGCGGGCGAGGCCCGCGATGGTGGGAAATTCAAAGAGGCTTTGCAGCGCGAGGTCGCGCCCGAGGGCCTCGCGCGCGCGGACGATGACCCGCACGGCTTGGAGGGAGTCGCCGCCCAGCTCGAAGAAATCGTCGTGGATCCCCGGGGAGTCGACGCCGAGCACCTCGGCCCAGAGGGCGCCGAGGAGCTGCTCGTCGCCCGCGCTTGGAGGGGCGTAGTCGGTGGAGAGGTCCGGGCGGGCGCGGCCCGGGGCCGGGAGGGCGCGGCGGTCGATCTTGCCGCTGGGGGCGAGAGGGAAGCTCGGGAGCGAGAGGAACACCGCAGGCACCATGTGCTCGGGCAGGCGCCGGGCGACGAAGCTGCGGAGATCGCCTGGACGCGGCGGCGTGGCGCGGGGAACTACGTAGGCCACGAGGCGCCTGTCGCCGGGGGTGTCCTCGCGGGCGACGACCAGCGCGTCGCGCACGCCCGGGTGCGCTGCGACGGCGGCGAGCACCTCGCCCAGCTCGATGCGGTGGCCGCGGATCTTCACCTGATCGTCGGCGCGACCGAGGTACTCGAGATCGCCGGAGGGCAGGAGTCGGGCGATATCGCCGGTGCGGTAGAGGCGGCCGGCGTCGCCCGGGATCACGCCGGCGACGAAGCGCTCGGCCGTGAGCTCGGGGCGGCCGAGGTAGCCGCGCGCCACGCCCGGACCGCCGACCCAGATCTCGCCGGGCTCCCCCGCGGAGACAGGCACTCTCGCAACGTCGAGGAGGTGGACTTGCAGATCGGGTATCGGGCGGCCAATGACGCTCTCGCCCGGGGCGTCGGCGCGGCTCATCACGCGGTAGGTGACGTGGACGGTGGTCTCGGTGATCCCGTACATGTTGACGAGGCGCGGGCCCTCGCCGTCGCGACGCTTCGCCCAGAAGGGCTTCAAATCTAGGGGATCGAGGGCTTCACCGCCGAAGATGACGAAGCGGAGCGCGAGCTCCGACAGGGCCTCTCCGGGGAGGGGCTCCTCGGCGCGGGCGAGCTGGCGAAAGGCCGAGGGCGTCTGGCAGAGGACCGTTATCTGCTCGGCGCGGAGGAGCCGGTGGAGGTCGTCCGGAGAGCGGGAGACGTGATGGGGGACGAGCACGAGGCGGGCGCCGTGCAGGAGGGCGCCCCAGAGCTCCCAGACCGAAAAGTCGAACGCGTGGGAGTGAACGAGGGTGAAGGCGTCGGCGGGGCCGAAGCCGAACCAGGGGACGGTGGCGGTGAACAGGCGAGTGACGTTCCCGTGCTCGACCATGACCCCTTTGGGACGGCCGGTGGAGCCCGAGGTGTAGATGACGTAAGCGAGAGAGTCGGGCCCCGCGGACGGCGGCGGGCGCGTCGAGGGAGATCGGGAGATCAGCGCCGCTTCGACGTCGAGGGACACGACGCGGAGGGGGCGCGTCGTCGGGAAGGCGGGGGCGGCGCCGGCGGTGACGACGAGAGAGACGCCCGCGTCGTCGAGCATGAAGGCCAGGCGCTCGCGCGGATACTCGGGATCGAGGGGGAGATACGCGCCGCCGGCCTTGAGAATGGCCAGGATCGCCACGACCATCTCAATCGAGCGGGGCGCGGAGAGGCCGACCAGGACCTCGGGGCCGACGCCGAGGGCGAGGAGGTGACTGGCGAGCTGATTGGCCCGCTCGTCGAGCGCCGCGTAGGTGAGTGAGGCCCCGGCGAACGTGAGCGCGACGGCCAGAGGAGCGCGATCGACCTGGGCCTCGAACAGGGTGACGAGGGTGCCAATCCCTGCGGCGGATCGAGGGCTCGGGGCCTCGCTCCTGGCTGGCAGGCTCCTGGTCGGTGTCCCGACTTCCGCGCTCTTCATCACGTCGATCCGAAGTCGGGCACGCTAACAAGCGTGGTTTTCTTTGGCAAGCTGCGCGCGAGCGGATCGACGATTTGTGCCGCGGCGGCGACGGGGGTTAGGATGCGCCGCCGGGCGCTTGGCGAGTGTCCGGGGAGACGAAGATCATGAAGATGCCCGATGACGAGCTGACCCTCGCCCTCAACGGGAGCGGAGACGCCAGCGTCGCGATGCGCCAGCGCTTCCTCGAGCGGTGCCCCGATCTCCGCGGCAAGGTCGACGAGAACCTCGCGAGACGCTTCGTGGCGGTCAAGTACGACCGCGATCACAACTTCAACCTTCCCCCGCCTCCGCCAGCTCCGCCGCCGCCGCCGGCGCTACGGGTGATCCTCTTCGGCCACGTGACGCTAGTGCAGCGGCGTGGGCATGAGCAGGTGACACGCTCGTGCGGGCCGATGGCGACCTTCGGCGAAGAGGTCGTCAAGGCCTGGAGCGATCCGACGCCGGCTCCGGGCGCGCCGATCCCGGAGGTCGTCAACGCCTTCACCAAGTCGGTGACCTACGTGCTGGAGCTCCCCTTGCCAGAGTTCGACGAGGTGCCGGGGCTGCGGAGCACCGACGAAGACTCGCTGCTCGCGCGGATCCTCGAGGCCTACGACGTGCACGAGATCGCGCCGGACATCGTGCGGACGCTGGCGCTCCGACCCGAGCTGGTCGAGGTGGACGACGAGGGGCTCTATCAGCTGCTGGAGGGCGCCGAGATCCGCCACGTGGAGGCCGGCGAAATGCTGGCGGCGGCCGGCGCGATCCCGCCGGCGTTCTTCGTGCTGCTGGAGCAAGGGAACGCCTTCGAGCTGCGGACGCCGGGCAAGGGCGCGTACGACGTGTCGACGGTGCCCGCGCCGGCGTGCTCGGGGATCGCCTACCTGATCAAGGACCAGCCGCTCGACGCGGCGATCCACGTCCAGCGCGAGGGGTCGGTGGTCGTGCTCAGCGAGCGCGCGTTCTGGCAGCTCTTCCGTTTCAACACCGATTTCCAGCGGGCGATCATCCGCGGCAACAACCTCGATCTCCGGGTGCGCAACGGGCGCGGCCCCAAGGTCGATCCGTCGGACACGAGCGTCTTTCTGGTCATGCAGAAGGACGGGCTCTCGCTGCCGCTGCGCGGGCTCACCGATCTGCTCGCCGACAGCCTCGTGACCCACCTCTACGACAACGTGCTGGTGGTCCACGCGGTGCCGAGACCCGCGCCCGGCGAGCCGACGACGGCGAAGCCCAGGGTGCGGTCCGGCGAGCCCGGCGCGCCGTGGCTCGAGCACGTCTGGGTCGAGATCGGCGACTCGCTCGTGGGCAGCTTGATGGACGCGCGAACGCGGTACGCCGCGGCGCGGAGCGAGGCCGACGGGCGGCCCGACGTGACGTTGATCGAGACGTCGGAGCTGCCCAATCTGCGCTCGTTTTTCCGGGATTTCGACAAGCTCGACACGCTCGACACGACGTTCAAGGTGGTCCACTTGACGGACCGCCCCGACGCGCTGCCGCCGATCGAGCTGATCGCGGCCGGGGCGAGCATCCTTTACGCGGGCGTCCTCGCCGAGGCTCCGCCGACGCTCGGGGTCGGCGCCGCGGCGTACTTCGCCGAGGGGGTCGCGGCGGCGGCGACGATCGCTCCGACGATGGCGGAGAAGGCCAGGGCGACGATCGGCGAGACGCTGTCGATCGCGAAGAAGACGGTCACGTTCGCGGGGCGGCTGGTGCACGGGCTCAAGGAGCGGCAGTCGCTCGGGCGCGGCAACCTGCCGGCGGCGTGGCCCCTCGGGACGGTGCGGCTCCGGCTACCGGAGGCGCTGCGCACCGCGCTCCAGGCCCGCGCGGACCAGCCTCCGACGCGCTTCGCCGATCTCGGCGACGCGATCGAAAAGCAGGCGCGACCGACGATGGATCGCTGGGCGCGCGCCGTGACGACGCGACGCGTGGGCCTCGCGCTCGGCGGCGGCGGGACCTACGGCGACGTGCATGTGCCCTTCATCAAGGCGCTCGTGAAAGAGCACGTGCCGATCGACATGGTGTCGGGAGCGAGCGTGGGATCGACGATCGGCGCGTACTACTGCGGGCTCGATCTCGATGGGCTGGACCTTTACTGGAGCCACCGATCGCTGCTCCTCGCGGCGGGCGCCGTGGGCTTCGTCAGCAGCATCGGAGTCGAGGTCGCGATGACGTACGACCTCGGGCAGCTCGATCTCGCCCAGACCGAGATCCCGTTCTTCCCCGTCGTCACCGACGCCGACGTGGGCGTCGAGTCGTACCTGAGCAAGGGCACGTTCGCCGTCGGAGTCCGCGCCAGCGGATCGCTGCCGCCGCTGCTCGGGCCGACGGTGCAAGGCGATCGGCGCTACCTCGACGGCGGGCTCGTGGCGAACGTGCCGGTCAACGTGCTGGTGGCCGAGGGCGCCGCGCTGATCGTGGCATCGAACCCGATCGCGCGGCTCGAGGCGCTCGATCGAAAGCAGCCGTTCGACGTGCCGCTGTTCGGCGTGCTCCTGCGCGAGAGCAACCCGCTCGCGCGCTTCCAGGACGCCAAGCGCATGGTGCCGATGATCTTCGGCGTGGCCGGCCAGTCGCAGGCCGTCAACGCCGACGTGATGTTCCGGCCCTCCGAGGCCGAAGCGGGCCTTTTCAACAGCCACCACCCCGATTTTCAGAAGATCGCGCTCGCGTCGGTGCTGCTCAAGAAAGCGGTCGCCGACGTGGCGAACAAGTGGCGCGCGAGCCTGGGTCACCCGCCCGAGCGCGTCCGGATCACGAGGGACGACAGCGGCCGCTCGATCCTCACGGTCGACGGCTGGGACGGCTGGATCGGCTTCGTCGGGGCGAGCGCGACGATCGATCCCGTGAGCCGGCCGCTGCTGCAGGAGATCGCTGATTTTCTCGGCCGGCACCCCGAGGTGCTCAAGGTGCGGGTCGAGGTCAGGACCACCGGATCCGTGAGCGCGACGAAGCTGGCCGAGCGCGTGAGGTCGGTGCTCGCCGAGCGCGGCGTGAAGCCCGAGCGACTCGGGATCGAGCAGCCCCAGGACAGCGCGTCGTCGCGCGGCGCGAAGGCGAACGAGGCGGCGCCGGAGCCCCAGGTCTGGTTCCCCATCGAGCGGAACGAAGATCTGCAGGAGGCGCTCGCGAAGCAGCGCGCGGAGCTGGAGGCGGCGAGGCGCGAGCTGCTCGCGGGGCAGCGGCGGGCCGACGGCGAGACGCTGACGATGCACGCCAAGGACCAGGCGACGTCGGGTGATCTCGATCTCGCCGGCCTCCTGGCGATCGAGGCGTCGAAGCGGACGCGCTCGCCGATCCTCGACGAGGTGCTGCGCGGGGTGCTCGGGCGGCGCGGCCAGATGGAGCGATCGATCGTGGTCGAGGACTCGGGCGACACGCGCGACGTGGCGTGGGGCCACGCGGGCGACCTGCTCGCGATCGGGAGCGCCGACGGCATCCTGCGGATCTGGGACACGCGCGCCGCGGAGAGCCAGCTCGTCGGCGCGATCAATCACAGCGTGCGGGGCACCGCCAAGGCGATCCGGGGGCTCTCGTTCTCGACGACGAACGACCGGATCGCGACGGCCGGGCTCGACTCGCAGGCCAGCGTGCACCAGGTGGTGCTCGGCCCGAGCAATTCGTTTGAGCTCAAACGAGATCCGATCTTGCGGGTCGACGTGGCGCAGTGGGACCAGCGGGCCGTGGCGCTCTCGCCCGAGGGAAAGCGCGTGCTCCTGACCCCGGGCGCGCCGTCGACGCTGGCGATCTTCGATCTCGACCCTGCGAGCGCCACGCCCCGGAGCTCGTTCCAGGGCGACGCGGACGTCGAGCACGCCGCGTGGGAGCCCGGGGGCGATCGCGTCGCCGCGGCGATGACCGATGGAACGGCGGTGATCTGGAGCGCGAGCACGGCCGAGGTGCTGGAGACGATCGCGACCGGCGGGCACGGCCCGGTGCGGGTCGCGTGGCATCCGGACGGCGGCGTGCTGGCCGTGGCGTGCGAGGCGACAGCGACGATCCACGATCTGCGTGGGGCGAAGGCGGCACGCGAGAAGCCGCTCATGCTCGACGGGCACCGACGGCAGATCATCGGGCTCGCGTGGAGCCACGACGGCTCGCGCCTCGTCACGACGAGCAAGGATCTCACCGCGCGGATCTGGGCCGCGAGCACCGGCGCTCTGCAGATGAGCCTGCGCTCGCTCGAGGGGCACCTCGTCGGCGCGGCGTTCCACCCCGGGAACGTCAACCGGATCACGACCTGGGACGAGCTCGGCAAGATCGTGGTGTGGGACGCGGGGACCGGGGAAGCTCGAACGACGCTGCGCGGCCACGGCAAGGCGATCAACGACGCGCGGTGGAGCCCGCGGGGCGCGCGGCTCGCGACGACGAGCACCGACGGCACGGCGAGGATCTGGTCGCCGGAGAAGATCGGGCAAGTGGAGTACGTGGGGCACGCGGACTCGATGGATCCGCGGCTCATCGTCGCCGCGTTCTCGCCGATCGACGCCGATCGGCTGGTGACGGCGGGCCACGATGGATCGGTGCACGTGTGGAGCGCGAGCGACGGCGCGAGGCGCGCGGAGCTCGCGTCCGCGGCGGCGGGCGCCGGCCCCGCCGATGCGCGCTTCTCGCCGAGAGCGGCCCTCATCGCGGTCACGCAGGCGCGCGTCGCCACGCCGCTGCTGTTCCACACGAGCGATTTCACCGCGGCGATCGCGCTGGCCTCGCCGCCGATCACCGACCCGGATGCCGAGACCGATCCTCCGCGGATCCGCTGGAGCCCCGACGGGCGCTACCTCGCCGTGAAGCGACGAAAGAGCGTCGTCGTGTGGTGCGTGGCGACCGGGGCGATCGAGCGCGTGATCGAGAACGCGAGCCGGGACGACATCACCTCGTGCGCGTGGAACCCCGAGGAAGGCCGCCTCGAGCTCGCGCTGTCACTGTGGACCGGCGGCGCCGCGCTGGAGCTCTGGGACGCGACGGGTACCCGGCCCCGGAGCTGGCGCGCGGGCTTCGGCGACGGAGTCTGGAGCGTGGACTGGAGCGCCGACGGGACCCGGATCGCGACAGCGTGCAACAACGGGATAGCCAGCATCGTCGATGCCGCGACCGGCGCCGTCGTGACGTCGCGCCAGCTCGCGAGCTCGGTGAAGGTGGTCGCGCTGAGCCCCGACGGGCGCTGGCTGGCGACGGGCGACGACGCGAAGGTGATGACGGTCTGGGACTGCACCGCCAACGGCTGGACGAGCGTGAGCGGCGAGGGCGCGCACGGGAGCCGCATCCGCCAGGTGACGTGGTCGAAGGACCCGAAGCAGAGCCGCAGCCTGGTGTCCGTGAGCGAGGACGGCCTGGTGTGTCTCTGGGAGCGGCGGGGCGAGGACGCGGACGCGAGGTTCGTGAACGTGAGCACGCTACGAGGCGCGCGCGGCTCGTATCAGATCGTCGGCGTGAGCCCGGACGAGCGCAGCATCGTGACCGGGGACGACGAGGGCGGCGCGCTCATCCACCCCGTGAGCGCGGACGATCTGGTGGCCGCGGTGGGAAAGCGGCTCGGCCGGGAGGCGCTGACCGACGCCGAGTGGAGCCAGTACTTACCCGGTCGCAAGATCGACGCGCCCGCGGTCGGGGGCGACGTCCCCGTGGAGGGCGCGAAGAGCTGAGGACAAAAAGAATTCGGCCCGGTCCCTCTTGCGAGCGGCCGGGCCGGTTCTGTACTGCTGCTACCCAAGTTGCGAAGGAGGGGACTTGTGTTCGCCGGTCCAAAAGGCGAACGATTACGAAGGGTTGAAAAAGTTACAGTCTCGCGTGTGCGAGATGAGTGCGGCGGCGGTCGCGCGGACGGTCACGGACGAGACGGGATCGCTCGTCCAGGTGTGGAAACTGACGACGCCTGGCCACATGGCCGCGTGGCTCGTGTGGTGGTGTGGTCAAGAGTGCGACGGCGGCGCCGCTTCCGTGCTCGCGGCGACCCTGGGCGCCGTCGTGGGTGCGTGGGGTCACAAGGGTGACACTGGGGTCTCTCTCCTGCTGGAGATGCTGGCCGGACACTGCGCGGCCTACGGCGACGACGCCGCGTCGAGGATCGGTGGCCTGGGTGGGTGCCGGACGCGGGTCGAGTGGCAAGGCATCAGGGGCGCCGTCGAGGCTCTCTACGAGTGGAGCACGGGGGACACTCAGGCCGCCGAGTCGCTGTGGGTGCTTGCTCTCGAGTGCTTCGTAGAGGGCGCCGTGCTCGCGGTGATGCAACGGAGCGATGCATATCCCGCCTTCTTCCAGGGCCCGCTTGGTGGGCGAGCGATCGAGCGCTGCGCCGACGTGGCTCTCGAGCGGGCGCGGGATCTCTGGGTGCGCGCGGCCGAGGTGGGGATCCCGGGGTTCGAGCTGGAGCGCGTGGGCGTTGCGCTCGAGCGCGCCGACGACGCGCAACGGGCGGCGGTGCTGGGGTCCGCGCTGGCGCTCTGCGGGCCGGCGTCGACGGTCGGCCGGGATGGGTTCTCGTGGGTGGCGGGTATGGACCCGGTGCCCGCGGATGCTCCTGCGCTGCCCCCGCAGGACGAGGATGCGCTTTGCGGATCCTGCCGGCGCGTGGCGCCGCATCGCTGGTTCTCGTTGCCTGACGGCGAGGGGCAGTGGCGCTGCTCGGAGTGCGGCGCCGCGTCGCGCGAGGCCTCCAAGACGGTCCACTATCGCGAGGGAGGGTGGAATCAAACGGCCTGCGGCGCCGCGCTGTACTCGGCGCCGTCGTCGGCAGATCGGCGCGTCGTCACCTGCGACCCGTGCCGCGTGTCGCGGTGGTGGGTTGGGCCGCCGCCTCTGGCGCCTGCGCCGACCGCAGCCGCTCCTGCGCTGCTGCCCTGCTGCTTTCGCCGATGGGGTGAGCTTACCTCGTGCGGTCTGGAGTCGGCCCCCGTGTCGTCGAACGTCTGGGAGGGTGTGACGTGTAAGCGTTGCTGCGCCGAGGCCTCCAGGGTGCGCGCCGATCTCGTGCGGCGTCTCTCGGATGCTCAGCGCAGCGGCTTCGCGCGCGCGCTCGCGGCGAACGAGCGCGCCGACGAGCTTTCCGATCGGCTCATGGAGATCCACGCCAAGGGGACGGTGGCCCAATGGCGCGAGATCGACGTGGAACTCGCGCGCGCTATCCGCGCCTTCTCCCAGCGTTTTGAGGCTCCTTTCACGATCGGCGGTGCGTCGTGAAGGCCATGCAGGCGCAGACGTGTCCCTGCGGCTCCTGCGTCTCGTGCGCCTGTGCCGCGGCTCCGTCGGTCGACGGTGACGGCATCTGCGTGGCGTGCGGCGGCGTGCCGTACGTCGTCGCGCTGCGGGGTGGCAACGGGCGACCCCACGTCACGGCCGGGCCGGGCTTCGTCATCGACGACGACGAGCGGGCGCAGATCGTGGCGCTCATCGCGACGGCGGAAGGGACCGCGGAGGCGAGGGCGGCGCTTCGCGCGGAGCTGCTGGAGGCGGGGCACGTTGTTGCAGCGCGCGAGCTGCGGCGCGGTCGGAATCCCGACGGGATCGCGAATAGGCTCGAGGCGACGGCGGCGTTCTTCTCCGAGAAGACGCAGGCCGAGGCGGCGATCAGCGTCGCGAAGCTGCGGGCGTTTGCGCTCTCGGAGGTCTGCAAGTGAGCGCGCCTGGTGATCGCGTGCGGCACGAGCTCGCCGGGGACCTCGGAGCGGCCGGCGATTCGCGCGAGATCGTGCCGCCGTGGACGAGGCCGCGTCCGGTGCGTCCGCTGCCTCCGCATGCGGTCTGCCGGGGCGCCGGTCTCTGCTGGGGCTGCGACAACTGCGACCCCTGGGGGTCGCTGTGAGCGCCGCCGCCGTGCGCGCGCCTCTGCCGCTTCCGAGCTTCGCCGCGCTGCCGTCGTGGTGGTGGACGATGGGGAACCGGAGCGCCGGTTTCGAGGGATCGTCCTGCTTCTGGGCGACGAACGGGCAAAGCGTCCTCGCGACGTCGGGACAGTCGACTGCGGGTGACGCGGTAGAGCTGCTGTCGAGCGCGATTCGTGACGCGGTATTCGGGGCGGCCGAGCTGGCGATCTTCGCCGGATCGAATCGGCGGACCTTTCTGCGGCCGGGTGATTGGTGGCCTGAGATCGAGCTCAATCCGGGATGGAGCGCGGATGCGCGCTACGTCTGCTTGATCGAGCTGCTGTATCCGCGGTGCCGCTGGTACACGCCGCGCAGCGTGAGCGACGGGCCCGCGGTGGCGCGCGTCGGCGCGTCGATCGTGGCGCTCGCAATGGGCGTCCTTCCGGTCGAGTTCTCGCCCGTGGTGGTGCCGTGAAGGCGCTGCGTGCGTGGTCGCGCGTCTTCGTTCACACGTCGCCCCAGGGCGAGCCGTGCGGCCCGGTGCTGCCCGCCGAGCTGCACGCGCTCGCGGCGTCGTTGCCGGCGGATTCTCTCGCGTGCTTCGCGTGCAACGCGCGGCTCGAGCATCCGTCGGCGGATGTGCTGCGCTCGATTCGGTACTGCGAGGAGCAGACGCACCGGCGCAGCCCGACGCGCGACTTCGCGAACATCATGGACGCCGGGCGGATCGATGCGGCGCACCGGAGAGCCAAGACGCGCGCGCGGCACGAGGCCGAGGACGCGCGCCAGGTGCGGATCTTCGATCCGTTGAAGCCGGCGACGTCGACGGGGGCGCGGCGCCGTCGCGGTGAACGACTTTGAGAAGCTCGCGGCGCGCGCTCAAGCTGCAACGGCTGCGCGCGTTGCGGCGAAGAAACCCCGCTCCGTAGCTTCGGAGCAACCGGAGAGCGTGTTGCGCCAGGCGCCGCGCTCTCCCTTCGTCGGTCCCGACTGTGGCGCCTGCGGCGCTCAGAAGATGCGCCCGCACCCCTCACACGATCGCGCTGTGTGGTGCTTCGGCTGCGGGTCCGTGTCGTGGGTGATTCATCCGATTGACCGCGAGGACATCGCGAAATTTGCACTCGAGACCCTCTGTCGGCTCGGGAAAAAGAGGCCTGATGTTGAGACGTAAAGACGGCTGCTTGTGCGAGGGAACGTCCCATTGGAAAAGCTGCGATCGGCCCGACGTGGCGCTTGCGCGCGAGGCGGCGACGGCGCCGCGTGCGACGCGGTATCGCCGGCTGATCGCCTCGAAAATCATCAAAATGTGTCTCGTGGCGCACCCTGATGGAGGTGGCCACGACGCGGCCGAGTGCGTGCGAAAGGCGGTCGACGCCGACGACGCGGCCGAGGTGGTGGAGCTGCTGACGCGCGCCGTGGTGCTCTCCGTGTCGGCCGGCGCGGCAGCGTCGGAGATGGGCGACCACGGCCGGCGCGCGGCGTGGCTTCGCGTGCGCGACGTCGGAGCGACGCTATGAGCTCGGGCGAGCTGTTCGCGGGCTTGCTCGAGGCGCCGTCCGGCGTCGTGTCGACGGCGGCGCCGAGGTCGATCGCGGAGATCGAGAGGGATTTGCGCGCGCGCCGCGCGCGCCAAGTGGCAGAGGGACGCGAGCGGCGCCGCGTCGGCGAGTCGGCGCAGGCGTCGACGCCGGAACTCGAGCTGTTCGCCGGGCTCGATGATCTGGCGCGACGTCGCGCGGAGGCCGAGATCGTGCGCGGCTGGAGCGCCGCGAACGAGCGCGCGGCGGCGCGCGAGGAGGGGCGGGAGGTGCGCGAACCTCTGCCGGTCGAGTGGATCATGTGGCGCCTGTTCGTCGTGGGCGTGGTGCTCGATCAAGACGCGGCGGCGTCTCGGCTCAAGGCGGCCGAGATGCGCGCGGCCGCGCCGGGCGCCTGGGCGTGGTGGATGGACGACGACGAGGCGGCGGACGCCTACGCGGCCCAGGCCGCTTCGGCTGCGGCTGCGGCTGTCGAGAAATTGCCCGAGCCGGAGCCGTCGAGTACGCAGCGCGCCGATGAGGTTACGCGCCGTTTCGGCCCGATCGTGGCCAGGGAGATCGCGCGCGATGAATGACAACGGCGCGGAGTGGGAACGCGACGGCGACGAGCGCGAGGCGGCGATAGAGCTCGCACGGCCCGCGCCGGTGGCGAGGCGTAGCGCCTCGAAGGCGAAGATCCACAGGAGTCAGCCGGTGGATCCGGTGACGAAGCGGCGTCTATCGTTCAGTTCGGAAAGCTCGGCCGAGGTCGACGTGAGGGCCGCCGAGGTGCGCAGCATCAGGCGGCTGATGAAATACGGCGGCGTGACGATCGACGAGGCGGCGCGGCGTCTCGGGCAGGGCGCGCGCCGTTTGATGGTGGCCGAGGTGTGGGACACGTACGTGCGCGTCCGGCTCATTTCGAGCTGGAAAAAACAGGCTGAGTCGATGTGGGCGCAGCACATGGCGGGGCCGTTCGGGAAGCTCGCCGTCGCGGAGCTCAACGTGATTCGGCTGATGGAGTGGGAGGGCCGCCAGGTGGCCGCGGGGCTCAAATGGAAGACGATACGCCTACATTTTGACCTGTTGAAAGCCGCGTGCAATTTGCAGATCGCGGCGCGGAATCTCGATGAGCTGCCCTGGGGCACATGGACGACGGCGAAGATCAGCGGCGAGGACGAGCGCGAGGCGTGCCGCAATTCCGACGAGCTCGAGTTGCTCTTGCGCGCGACGCGCGATCGCGATGCGCTGGGGCGCGGCTACGCGGATCTTACGTGGCGCGTGCTGCTCTTTGCGCTGCTCGGCCTTCGTCAAGGCGAGGGCGGCGGGCTCGGCTGGGATCACGTCTTTCTGGACGGCGCGCACCCCCATGTTTTCATCGAATTTCAGGTAAAAGAGGGGTGGAAGGCGCGCTTCGACGATCGGCCGCGCGATGCGCCGAAAAAGGGCAAGACGCGCCGGATCGCGCTCGACGCGATCCTCGTTCGAGCCTTCGTCGGCCTCCGCGCGCACCTGGAGCGGTGGCACATGTACCGGCCCGATGGGCCCGTCTTCCCGCTCTACCGCAGCGGCATCGGCGCGTGGAGACATGACCCCGATACGATCGACGTTGCGAACGAATTGCGAACGAGCTGGATCGCGGCGGGGCTCCCTAACGCGTCGCGCGCCGTGGTGCATAGCCTGCGGCACACCTTCGGGACGATGGGTCAGGCGAGCGGCGACCCGATCGCGCTGCAAAAGGCGATGGGCCATAGCGACGCGAAGACGACGCGCGGCTACCAACACATGATGCGCCGCGGCCTGCCTGGTGTGTCGATCGGCACAGAAGGAATGCTGCCCGCGGGGTGCGTGCCGCTGCTGCCTCCTGCGCCGCCGCGCGACGACGCGCGCGACGGCGGCGTCACGGGCGAAACGGTGGCGCTGGTCGAGACGGTGCGGACGCTCGCGGCCGTCGCGCTCGTGGAGCCCGGGCGCCCGTCGCGCGCGGAGCAGGTGAGGCGGTCGAAGGCGAAAGCGCGCGGCCGCGAGCTCGTGGACCTCGTAGCCGCGTTTGCGGCGTGGACTGCGGACGGGCGACCCGATGACGTGCCGCGCGAGGTGTTGGACGCGGCGCGCGCCGCGTACCATCGCGGGTACACCGCGAAGCAACGGAGTGAGGAGGCGTTGGGCATCGATCCTGCGCTCGCGAGGATCCGCGCGGCAACGGCCGGGAAAATGGCGTCGCGCGGCGTGCGGGCAAACTGGGGCAAGACAAAAAAGAGAATGCTCGAGGCCGAGCTGCGCGCAGGCAAGGGCCCTCGGTGACGCGTAACGCCGCGCGCCTGCACCGCATCGGTAGGGCATGAGAACCGCGGCGATTCTGGTGTTATTGGGGTGTGTGCTGGGCGCGTGCGGCGTGGTCGCTCCGCCGCCCGTGGTGGGGCAGTGCCCACCATGCGACGGGGGGAGCGCGGCGCTTTCCGCGTGCTCGAGGTGACGCGTTGACGATGTTGAACGGCGGCGATCGCCACTGGTCAACATCGTCAACGGAGTCAGTCGAGGAGCAGGTAGGTGACGACGGCGGCGCCGAGGGCCAGCGCGAGCACGGGTGATGCCGTGTCCATTGGCGCCCCGGGGATGTAGGCGAGATCGTCGGGCGACCCTTCCAGCAGGGTGATCCCGGGGTGCGGCGTCGGCGTCCCGCGATCCGCGGGGTGCTGCTGAAAAAGGCCGATGTAGACGCGGCCATCGGCGAGGAACGCGGCGCGGGCGCCGTAGCTTGCGCCCTGGTCTTTGCGGAGCTGCAAGATCGCGTAGGCGGCGAGGGCGGCGACCGTCGGTGCGCCGCTGGCGAGCCTCGAGCCGCGCCCGGTGGTGCGTGTCGAGATCGGGATGCGGACGGTCCCGCCGTCGAGCGGCAGCGTCAGGAGCTCCGAGCGGCCGTCGTCGGAGAGCTCCGCGGCCCGCTGCCGGTGCCCGCCGTCGTGGTAGGCGATCGCGGTGGCGCTCACCGGCGCGCGACGGCGACGAGCGCGGCGTCGAGGTTCGCCACGGCCGGCGCGAGCTCTTCGCCGGTGTGGGCGCTGTCGACGGCGCGCGCGGCCGCGTGCACGGCGACGGCGCGCGGGTCGGTTTCGGGGATGCCCGTCGAGGTGTGCGCGGCGCACGCGCGCTGCTCGAGCACGGAGCACGCGGCCGCGGCGATCGGGGCGGCGCGCCTGGTGATGGTCTCGAGCTCGGCGCATCCGGCCGTCGCGGCGAGGCTCAGGGCGAAGACGGCCAGCGGGCCGGCGAGGTGGCGGATCGACTGCATGGGGACCTCGAGTCAGACGGGGTGGAGGGTCGAGAGGGGGTCGCGTGGCGATTGCTGGGGCCACAGACGGCGCAGGAGGGCCGCGAGGCCGAAGACGGCGCTAGCGATGGCTCCGTGGCTCGCGGCGAGCCTGGAGGGGCCACGGCGGCGCCGCGTCGGGGCAAGTCCGGCGGAGGGCGGCGAGCCGGGGCCGCGCGGCGTGAGGCGGCCGGCGAGCACGGCGAGGATTCCGGCGCCCGCGGCGTCCGGGGACAGTCCGCGCCCGGTGACGGCGCCGAGGACGCCCAGCGCGAGGATCGCGAGGATCGCCAGGAGATCGGCGGCGTACCAGAGCGTGAGGGCGTTCGTGTTCTTCATCGCGGTCGATCTCCGGGTAGAAAGGCGCGCATGTAGGGCTTGCGAAGGGCGACGGTGACGCTTGCTCCTGCGCCTACGTGCTGGAGTTCTCGTGCGATGGTCTCGATCGTGCGGGCGACGCGTGCGCCGAAGAGGTCGGGGTCGTCGTCGTCGTCGTCGAGGCCGCTCCCGCTCGCGGCGCCGAGCACGCGCGCGATGCGGTCGAGGATTTCGTGGCGATGCCTGTAGCTGATGCGTCGGGGCGGCATGGTCGGACCTCTCAAGCGGCAAAATCCCAAGGTTCGGAAGCGCGCTTCCGCGACCTCTTCGCCGCTTTGGGAACGTGCGCTTCGTAGTGGCGGCGCGCTTCTTCCTCGCCCTGGGCCATGAGATCGTCGGCGGCCGCGGCGGTTTCTTCCTCGTGCGCCTCCGCGTACTCGAAGAAGGCTTCGGCGCGCGACCGACGCGCGGAGCCGCGAATCTGCCCCTTTACGCGCGACCACAGCGGCGCGAGGTGCGGCGCCTGGTGCATGATCTCGTCGAGGACTTCGGCGTCGGAGTCCACGCGGGCGATCCGCTGGCCCTTCGGTCCGGCGACGCGGTGCGCCCGCTTCGGCCGTCCCTCGCGTAGCGTCTCGGCTTCAGTGCGCGACGCCGCGCGCGCCGCGTCGGCGAGCGCGCGGACGGCACGATACCGACGGCGCCCGACGGCGCGCCGGGCGGCGCAGGACGCGGCCACGAACGATCGGAGCGCGACGCGCTCCGATCGGCTCGCGGCGACCTTCCGATCGAAAGCGAGCCTCGTGCGCCGCTTGGCGTCGGCGCGTCGGGTGGCGCACGCGGCGACGGCGGCGCGGAGCCGCGTGCGTCGGTCGGCGCGCGCGGCTTTGGTGCGCGGTTTTTCGGCGCGGATGCCTCGTTGCGCGCATCCGTTCGCGACCGCTTCGCGTTCGGCGTCGCGCTGGTCGCGCGCGGCCGCCACGTGTTCGGCGTGCGCGGCCGCGGTGATCCGCTGGGCCTCGGCCACGCGCGCGCGGCAGAAAATCACCGCGCGACGCGCCACGGCCCGCGCTTGCTTTCGTGCGGTGTCGACGGTCGCGCGGCGCGCGGCGCCGCGCTTTCGGTTGGCGGCCTGCTCCTCGCGGCGGCTGCCCGACCGCAAAATGGCCGCCCATCCGCTCACGAGCCGGAGCCGCTCGAGCCGGAGCCGCTCGAGCCGGAGCCCGGCAGGATCACGCCGCATCCACCGTCGCAGAGTCCGCCGGTGCAGATGCCCGAGCAACACTCGTAGTTCTCGACGCACGTGACTTGCGAGATCTTGGTGATGGCGCACGACCCGCGCACCGAGCACTCGTCCGTGGGATCGCAGCACGGCGCGCAATACGTCGCCGTCCCGCAGGTGTCGCCGGTCTGCTGGTGCGTGTAGTCGCCAGGCGAGTCACACCCCCACGAATGGCCCGGGCAGAGCGGCATGCCTGCGGGACAGGAGCACGGGTTGTCGCCGCTGGTGATCGGAGTCGGCGAGGGCGTGCCGTCGTCGGTCGTGCAGGCGGTGAGCTGCGCCGTGCAGGCGTTCGTGACGCACACTTTACAGGCGAGGCCGAGCGAATCGACGTCGAGGCCGCACGTGCCGGGGGCGAGCTCCTGTGCGCCGCACACGGGCGTGCACGCGCCCGCGCTGCCGTGGATGCACTCGACCAGAGCCGCGTACTTGTCGCCCGCGGGGTAGGCGCTGGTTTCTTCCAGGGTCAGCGCGCACGAGAGAACGTCGGCGCACCGCGGACCGGCCGGCGCGGCTCCGCCGGTGCCAGCGCTAGAGCTCGCCGACGCTCCGCCGGTGCCAGCGGCGCAGGAGCAGGCGGCGCCGTCGATGGTGACGCACGCGCCGAGGCCGACGGCGAGCGCGAGAGCGAGCACGAGGGACGCGAAGAGGGCTCGAGGGGGCATGGGGCTTTTCCTGGGTGCGGGTGAGGGGTCAGCGGGTGGAGACGGTGCCGGAAATGTGCCCGGGAAAGCCGGGCGCTACGCCGGTTTCCGAAAAGAGCAACGCGAGCGTCCTTTCACCGTGGGAGGCAACGATGCGGAAAATGAACCGGCCGCCTTGCTCGGCTACGCCGTCAGGCGGGTAGTCGTAGGCAAACGACGTGCTCTGGCCGGTGTTGAGGACGGGAGCCGTAGTTCCGTCGCCCAGCGCGGGGCGACAGAAGAGCGTGAGCCCGTTTGCTGCGAGCGATTCCGCGGTCGGCACGTACGACAGCACAAAGAATGCGGCCGTGTGTCCAGGTGGCAGCGTGACGACGGGTCCGAGCATGTCGGACCCGTCGCCGTGTAGCGTCGTGTCGATGTAAGAAGTCGGGCCCGAGATGGCGCCCCCGGTGGACACGTTGCCGGTGATCCACAGGTTGCCGTCCAGATCGACGCTCGGCTGAGCAGGTTCCCCGGTGACGAGCTGTGCGACCCGCGCAAACGCCGCTTTGACGATCGCCATCATGGGATCAGCGCTTCGTCTTTCGGCGCGTCGTCTTCCGCTTCGCCGGCTTGCGGCGCGCCGTCTTCCGCTTCGCGGGCTTGCGCTTCGCGGGCTTGCGGGTGATGTGGATCTCGTCGCCCGCGCGAACGACAATCACGGAAGGCTTTCGAGCTCGCTTCGTCATGATGTGGCCCCTCCTGGGCCGCGGTCAGTCCCCGAAAAAATAGAGCGCGCCGAGGGCCGCGGCGCAGAACAGGAGCGGCGCCGCGGAGCTCGGGCGCGTGGCGCTGGCGCCGTGCGGCGCGAGCGACAGGAGCAGAGCGGCGGCGCCGATCTGCTGAGACACGAGCGAAGGGTCGAAGTGACCGTCGGACCCGTACTTGCCGGGCTGGGCGCGGGTGGTGCTGGCCCAGAGATACGGCGAGCGGATCCCGTGTTTCGTACGGTAACCAAAGCCGTTGTAGGTCTCGAGTCCGTAGAGCGTGCCGGCGATGGTCCAGTCGCGCCGCGCAGCAAGCCCGCCCAGCGCGAGCGCATCGGCGGCGCTCTCCTCCCAGGTGAACGGCGGCGAGCCGGCGAGCGGGCGCCCAGCGGGGACGTGCGTCGTTCGCGCGCCCAGGGGATCGCCGTTGTGCAGGTGCCGCGAGAAATCGCAGCCGCTTTCGAGCGAGTGCACGACGCCGACGACGTACCAGGGGACGCCGGTGCGCGCTTCGACGGCGCGGTAACGCGGCTCGGACGAGCGAATCGCGCGGACCGTCGAAGCGGCGAGGGCGGCGCGATCAGCGAGCACGGCGCACCCTGAAAAGAGGGCGCCGTACTCGGCGCGAAGCGTGGGAGAGAGGTCGACCACGGGGTTACTCGACCTGCGCGGAAACGAGGAGCACGGGGGCGCTGGGCGTGAACGTGAGCGCGGTTGCGCTGCTGCCCCAGGCGAGGCGCGGTGACACGGCGAGCGGCCGAGACCATCGACGCACCGTGAGCTCTCCAGCCGGCAGAGGGATCGGCTGGCGCTCGGGCGGGGAACCGTCGGACGCGAGCGCCGTGGAGCTCCACAGGTAGAGCCACAGGGGATCACTCCCGGTGTTGAGTGCCGCGATTTCCAGCACGCGCCCGGGGCGCGCCAGGATGACGCCGTTCTCTGCGACGCCGAGGTGCGAGCCGTCAACGTCGGCCCCGTCGGCGATGTAGCTGGCTCCGGGCGTGGCCTCGAGCGCGCACCCCCCGCCGTCGTCGCCCACAACGAGCTCGAGCGCGGCCGCGGCGTACGGTGCTGCGGCCAGCGACGAGCCGGTCACGAGCACATCCCAGGACGTGACGCCGGGAACGTGAGCCGTAGCGACGCGTCGCGACGCGGACCCGTGCGCGGCGTACGGGATGGAGACGACGGAGCCGACGACGAACGAGCCAAGCGGCGTGCGCGCGGAAATGCGGATCGTCCACGATTGCCCGGGCGCTTCGTCACGTAGCACGACGGCGAGTGCGGGACCGTCGGCGGGGACGCGGCCGCTTTCGTTGACGACTCCGGCGCGCGCCTTCATTGCGGCATCCAGACGGCCGTGGCGTCGATGATGAGCGACTGTCCGAAACCGCTGGTGCCCGTCGTCGCGTAGCGTCCGCGAAACGTCATGCGAACGACTTCGGTACGGTCGTCGATCGGCAGCATCAGCAGGCGCGCCCCGATGTCCATCGCGGAGAGCGGCGCGAAGCCGTCGACTCCGGCAAATGAGGGGCTCACGGTGCGCTGGGCGAGATAGGTTTGCATCATCGGCAGCTCCGCCTTGAGGTAGACGTCACGTAGCTTGGGATCGCCGCTCGTGAAGCCGTTGAAGGTGTCCGGGCTCAAGTCGAAATGGATACCGACGAGCATCACGGGCTGGAGAAAGGACAGATCAATTTGAGCGGTCTCGGGCTGGTTGGCGGGGAGCACAACCGAGGCGCACGACGTGAAGCACCCAGCGGGCACGGTGAGCCCGAATTGCGGGCTCTGGAAGCGCGCGGCGCGCGCGTTCACCGCGTCCGTTTGCTCCTGCGGGCTTGACGGCCTGGCCATCCCCACGAACGAGAGCAGGGATTCGCGGAGGTCTGAGGTGTTCCAGCTCTTCGGCATACCGCCAAAGGCCCGCCCCTTGCGAGGGCGAGCCGATAGCGAGACAGGGCGGCGCGGAGGGCGCCGCGACTTCAGCCGTTGACGCTCTTCCCGGTGGTGATCATCGGTCCGGCGACGGTCATCCGAACCGGGACCATGATGCGCGTGGGCAGCGTCAGCCGCGTCGATCCGCCGGGCGTGGTGACGGGAATGGCGAACGGAAAAACCACCTCGTCTTCCGTCACGAGCCGGAAGGACAGCTCGCCGTCGATCTCGTTGGGGAAATCCCAGAAGACACCGACGTCATCCTGGCGCCCATCGCCCGCGGCGCGCGTCGCGGTGAGATACGACTCATTGGACGTGCCGAACCTGGACGCGTGCGCGAGCATCTTCCCGCCGGTGGTGCCCGCGCCGCGCAACACGTCGAGCACGGCGGCTTCCTTGACGGCCTGCCAGATGGCGTGATGGAGCGTCAGGGGACCGACCGCGATATCCTGCGGCGTCATCATGCCGAGCGGATCCGCGACATGCACGTGCGCCAAGGCGCCGTTCGTCCAGGCGCGCACCGTGGTAGGGTCCGCAGAGCTGAGCTGAGCGGCGGAATACCGCACCATCGGCAGCTCGGGCGTGAGCGTGATCCGCTCGATCGCCATGCAGGTACGCGCCGGGAGCTGGTAGGCCGTCTCGAGAGACGTCGTAGCGCGCGACGCCTTGATGGCGGCGGGGTTCGAGCTCGAAAAGTTGAGCGCCTTGTTGATCCCGTAGTCGAAGAACGAGGCGTACGTCTTCGACCGGATCACGCCGAAAGCCTGCGTGATGGCGCCGCTCGGGTTGCCGTCCACGATCTCGACGTCGAGGTAACCGAGGGACCAATGCTCGCCAACCGAAGCGTTGACCTGGATATTCTGCGCGGCCGCGGCCGCCCCGCGCTGGGCAACGAGGTCGGACGCGGTTTGGTTCATCATCGGATCGGGCATGGGGGGCGACCTTTCGGGTGATCGTGAGCGGTGGCGCGAGCCGTTGGCCCGTCTGCTACCGCCGAAGGCCCGCCCCTTGTGAGGGCGGGCCGAGGGGCGGCGCGTCGTCGCGCGCCGAGGAGCAGCGGCGCTGCTCAGCGAAGGCGCCACCGACGCTGGATCGCCGACGGCTGCACGATTCCCGCGTCATTCACCGGCGCGAAGAACCCGGCGATCGCGCCGAGAGGATCGAAACCTCCGCCGGAGGCGGCGCCGTTCGCGGGCGCGCTGCCTGCCTGTTCCGCCGAGCTCGCGCCCTGCGCCAGCGAATCGGCGGCGCCCCCGGGAAGAAACGGCGGCGCGGTCCCGCCGGGCGGCAGGTTCACGGCCCCCTTCGGCGCAGTCGCAGCAGGTGCGGGAAGCGCAGGGCCGGCGGCGGTGGGCGCGGCGTCCGCGGCATCGGGCGCGACGTCGTTGCGGTGCTGGTAGCCCTGGAGCGCGAGGATCGCGCCAGCGACGGCGAGGCCGATCGCGGCCCCGGCGTTCTTCTTCCGCGCGAGGTAGGCGACGCCTCCGCACGCGACGGCATCCAGATACCAGAGCTCGGGATGCGACTTCATCCAGGCGGTTTCACCGGCGAAGTTCGCGGCCACGGTCGCGCCCGCGCCGACACCGACGGCCGTCAGAATCACCTTGGTCTGCGGGCTCATGCCCTTCTTGCTGCTGTCGTCGTCGGCCACGAATTCACCTCGTTTCGGAGTAGAGCCACAGGCCGGCGCCAACGGCGGCGACGGCGGCGAAAATCTCGAGCGCAGTCGCGGCGCCGTCGGCGAGCGTGCGAAGGAAGCTCCACGGGTCGAGCGGCTTCGGCTCGAGGGCGTGCCGCTTGGCCCGCGTCGCAACGATTCGCTGGATGCCCTCGACTTGAAGCAAGATCGTTTTTTCCGCCGCGGTCCACGCGAGCGAGTGCCCGGCGCGAACCTCGGCCGCGCGATGCGCGCGCACCACCGTCTCGTAGATCGCGGTGAGCCTCAGGAGCTCCGCCGCGTCGTCCTTTTTGTCGAGCGCGCGCGCGTCTTCGGACGCGGCGGCGTCGGCGAACCGTGCGCCCATCGAGTAGGACACGAACCCCGCGGCGGCGAGCGGCCCGAGCCCGACCATGGGCGACGCCGCGCCCGCGAGGAACACGAACGCGTCGGTCAAGAGAAACTGAGTCGGCGTCGGCGCGCCGACGTCGCCCGCGTCGCTGAGATTTTGCGCGGCCAGGCCGGCGCGCGTGATGATCGGCTCCTGCGTGCCGTGGTCGTCGGCGAGGATCGCGACCGTGCGACAGAGGGCGGCCGCGGCGCGCGAGTGATCCGCAGAGGCGTACGGCGCGCGCGAGGGGTCGACGACGACCACGGCGCCGCGCACGATCGTCGGCGGCCGCAGACTGACGCTAGAGGCTGTGACCGCGAGACGAACGAGGTTCCCGCGCCAATCGCTCAGCGAGGCGGCGCCCGCGTCCCAGGCTTCGGCGGTGGCGCGCGCGACGCCGCGGTCAGTGTCGGCGCCGAGCTGCCCGGGGGCGGCGACGTGTACCCATTCGGCGCGAACGGGAGCGGTCACAGGCCCACCTCGTCTCGGAAAATGTAGGCGGCGACGGCGGCGGCGACAGCAAGCCCAACGCCGGTCGAGACGCCGGACAGAAGGCCAGCTTTCGCCGTCGCGGCGGCGGTCGGCTTCGGGGCGGGCACGGCGGCGTGCGCCGCGAGGAACGCCCCGACGCGCAAAAGAGCCTCGTAGATCGGCGCGTCGGGCGTGCCGGTGGTGGCGAGGTGATCGGCCGGCGTCGCGCTGGGAAGCGCGTTGTGCCAGCGCGCGAACGAGGCGACCGCAGAGCGCGTGCGCGCGTTCAGAATGCCGTTGAACTCGGCCTCATTTTGGCCGTAGTTCGGCGGCGCGCAGTTGCCGGGATAAGCGCCGTTCCACGCGGCAAGAAGAGCCTGAACGTGAAGGATCTGCGGATCGCCCGCGCCGCCGACGTCGGGGATCGCCGCGACGCCGGGCGCCGCGACGAACGACGCGATCGAGCGCGGGTCGAGGTTTTGGAGCGAAGGCGCGAGCGCGCGGATCGTCTGGAACTCCGCGGGGGTCGACGGCTGCACGGCCGGCGCGAGCGGCGCGGCGTCGCGGCGGGGCGAGGACACGAAGACGGGCCGCCCCGCGGCCATGCGCGAATCGAGTCCGCGTTGCGTCAGTGCGCGGCGCCCTGCGCTGTCGACGAGCTCCACCGAAGCGGCGTTCCTCATGGTTTGCACTGTACAAAATCCACGGATTTGCGTATGTTGACAAGCATGGCGTTTTGTGCATCCGAAAAGCGATACACGTGCGGCGCGTGCTCGAAGCGATCGGCGTCGCCGTCGTGGTGCGCGCACTGCGGCGCCGAGTCGATGCTTGTCGCGGGGCCGGCGGATGACGCGCGCGACGACGCGAACGACGACGAAGATCAGCGCACGTGGCGGCTCGAATCACTCGACGACGACGACGCGCGGCCGGCAGAGCTGTGGCCCTGCGCGGCGCCGATCGGCGCGCAGCTTGGCGGGTCGATGCGCGCGGGCGCGCTGGTCATCATTCACGGTCCGTCGTTCTCCGGGAAGACGTCGGAGGCGTGCGCCGTCGCGGTGGAGCTCGGGCGCAAGCTGCTCTATGTGGACGCGGAAAACCAGGGCCCGGCCGACGTGCGCGCGCGACTCGCGGCGGCCGGCGCGTCGTCGCGATTCATCAAGAAATCGCCGATGGTGCGCGACGTTTCGTGGGAGGAGGCGCGGGAGGCGGTCGAGGAAGTCGGCGCCGAGGTGGTGATTTTTGACTCGCTGTCGCGACTCGTGGCGGAGCACGAATTCGCGTCCACGCTGCTCGAAATGCGCGCGCTCGCGGCGTCAAGCGGTGCGCTGCTGCTCGTCGTCGCGCACGAGAACGAGCGCGGCCGCGTGCGCGGAGGACAGGGCCCGGTGTACGACGGCGACGCGGTGATCGGCGTTCACGGCGGCCCGGCAAATCGCGACGGGGGCGCGTGGATAGTGCGAAAGTGCCGCTGGAATCCGGGCGCATGCGGGACGCGGCCGCGGCCGTTTAGCGACGCGGGCGACGTCGGCGCGGCCGAGGCCAGCGCGCGCGCGGTGCTCTCGCTCGCGGCAGACGCGAACGCGGCGGCGGTCAAGCGCGCCGTGCGCGGGGCGATGGTCGAGGCGCATCCCGACAAATTCGACACCGCGCCGCCGTGGCTGAAGGCGGCGGCGTCGGCGCGCATGCTGGAGATCGTGCGCGCGCGGCGCGTACTGAAGCTTGACGACTAGAGCCGCGCGGCGTCGGGGCTGGCTTCGCTGCCATCGCCGAGGAGCACGCCGCGTAGCGTGGTCTCGGCGAGCACGCGCCCGTCATCGTCGGCGAGCGGGTGATCTTCGCTGCCGGGCCACCAAAGAAGCGCCTGGAAGTGCTCGACGTAGCCCTCGCTGTCGAGCACGGCGCGAATGCACGCGCCGAGGCCCGACGCGAGCGCGAGCGCGACGACGGCGCGCGCGGAGCCGTCGCAATCGTCGGCGCCGTCGCGGAGCACCGTCGCGGCGTCCGCGAATTGCTCACGTCCGCCGGGGTCCTGGCGCCAGCGCACGCGCGCCCGCACGAAGTCGAAGACGTAGCGCGCGCGATCCGGCCACGGGAGCGCCTGGAGGTGCGCGCCGAGGGCGGCGATTTCGGGCAGGTGAGCGTCCGCGCGCGCCGCGCCGTCGAGGTAAACCGCCTTGTCGGTGCGACGCGCGAAAAGGACGTGGGCGCGCGCGGGCGCGATCACTTCGGGGCGGCCGCCATGCCGCGCAGGACACCGGCGACCATCGGCGCAAACTGCGCGAGCTGCGCAAGATCGTCGACGAGCGACGTTGGAGCGGGCGCGGTCGGTGCGTTCTCCTTCCCGTGCTTCATTCCCTCCAAAAACACCGAAAGCGTGCCGCTTCCCTCGCTCGCGACGGCCGCGGGGCGCGCAACAAGCGCCTGGACGAGCGTCGCGTGTTGGGCTGCCGCGGCGGCGTTCGCGGCGGCGGCGGCGGCGCGCGCCTCGGCTGCGTGCGCCGCGGCGAGCTCCTGTGCTCGGGCTTCGCGCGCGTCGGCGAGCTCCTGCGCTCGAGCTTCGCGGGTAGCTGCCGCGTCCTGCATCCTGAGCAGAAACGGCGACGCGGCAGTCAGCACAGCGAGCGCGATGTCGACGACGCCATGACCTGCCGCGGGCGGCGCGGCAACGAGCGCCGCGGCGTGCGGATCGACGACGGGCGGCGGCGGCGGCGGCAGGCGCAGCGCGCCGGGGAGCGTGAAATAGGCCTGAGCAAGGATGCTCCCGGGCTGCTTTCCGCTGTTCGAGTTGGCGAGGCCGACGGCGCAAAATCTACCCCCGCCGTGCTTCTCCTGGACGCTGAAAACATCCCCGATCTCGCTGGGATCGTACTTACCGACGGGCATTCGAGTGATGCCCTGAAGGGCGTAAACGAAGATCCCGGCGAGGTGTTCGATCGGCACGGGCCGCCATTCGCTCCGCGCGGGCTCACCGTCGGGCTGCGCGAAGAGCGGATGAACAGCCATCGTCACGAGCTCGTCGGAGTCGGCGGGCGGAAGTTTTGCCACGTGGAAGCCTTTCGTCGGAATTCAGGCGCAGAGCGTGAGAGAGCAGCCCTCGAGAGTGATGCTCTCGCCAGGTTCGCTCTCGTCGTCGGGACTCAGACGAAACAAAAGCGCGATGAGATCGCGGCGCGCCGAGGTCGTCAGCGTCAGCGTAACCGCGCCAGCGCCGCGGATCGACAGGTAGCAAACGCCGTTCTCGATCTGCGCCTCGGCGGAGAGTTCACCAGCGGACATAGAGACCCCTCCGCCTACCAGATCACAGCCACCAAAAATAGCCAAGCGCCGCCGCGCCCGCGCCAAGTAGAGCCTCGCCGAGCGTGAGCCCGGGTTTCTTCTCGGCGGCAGCCGGCGCGCGCTTCGCGGCGGTCGCCTTCGCCGTGACCCCGCGAAGCTGGTCAATCGTCATCATCGATCGCATGATCGCGTCCGTAGCGACGTAGTGAGGCGCCGTGATCTGGGCGATCGTCTGGGTCAGGTTCGTGGCGACGAAGTAGGAGCCTGCCGCGCCGAGGCGCAAGCGCGGATGGCTGAGCCGCTCCGCGCGCAGCTTCGCCTTTGTGGCGGTGATCTGGTCCGGTGTACCGACGAAAAGGCCTGCCTTGCCAAAGGTGAGGCGCATTGCGTCCTTGACCGACGCGGACGCGGGGAAGGTGGCCAGCGGATCGCTGTGCTGCGCGTACCACGCCGCGGCCGAGCTGCCGGGGCCCCAGTCGCCGTCGTTGAGCTGCGTACTGACGATGTTGACCGCCGTCGTGTAGTAGCCCGAGAGAATTGCCGCTTTCAACTGCGACAGGTGCGCGGGCTGCTCGAGCCATACGAGCTGCTTGCGTACCTCGAGCGCCGCGGCGCGCGCGACCTGTTGGCGATGCGCGAGCGCGGCGAGGTCTTCGCCGGCACCAGCCTTGAACATTTGACCGATCGCGATCATGCAGCCAAGAAACACGCCGACGGCCACCCCGAACGGGCCAGCGCTCGCGCCAGCAAGCGCGCCGGTTCCGATGGCGCTGGCGAAAGCGCTGGAGCCGGCGACGGCTCCAACGGTGGCAGCGGTGACGCCTCCAGAGACGCCGGCAGCGAGCACCGCGGCGGCCTGCTGAAGCGTCTTTTGGCTGGCGGTCGCGCCGAGCTGGCCCGCGACGTTGGAGGCTTGGTTTACGTACTCGAGCGCGGAATTAGCGTTGTCGGTGACGTCGGCCGCGCTGATGTCGTTGGGCATGGGTCAATCCTCCGAAAGTAGGTAAGCGGCGCACGCGCCACCGATGACGACGAGCGCCGGCAGAAGCGCGCCGGTTCCCGCGGCGCCGTAGAGCGGCGCGGCCGAGTACGTGAGCGCGTCGGCGTCGATCCATCCGCCAAGGAGCCGCGCGGCGCCTCCAGCCACGGAGGAGCCGAGGTGCAGGCCATCCCAGGCGCGCTTCACGCGCCGCGCGCACTGCTGGCCAGGGCGCGGGTCGGTGTTCGTCTGGCTCTGTCCGAAGTCGGCAAACGTCCACGCGGATCCGGTGGAGTCGACGACAGTACCGACGTGTTCTGAGCGCGGGTCCCACTGCCCGCCGGAGATGGGACCGTGGAGCAGGTAGAAGTCCCCGGGCTTCGGGCGTCGCCCTGCGCCGGCCTCGATCCATGCGCCGGCAGATTTGCTGCCGTTGTACAGCTTCGAGATCCCTTGTCCGACGTCGAAGCGGCACCCCTCCCCGTCGCGGTTGACGATGCGCGCGTCGCGGCATCCGCTCGCCCAGAGGCCCCAGGCGGGGCCAAAGGAGCAGCTTGTTCCGCCGCCTTGCTGAAACCGCGGCGCGGCCAGCAAAAAACGCGCGTCGCCGTAGTTCGACGGCACGACGGCGGCGAGCGCGGGGAGGATGTGCGCGCGGCTCACGCGGCTTTCCGGTCCATGTCGGCGTGCGCCGGCTCGGCCTTCGTCGTCGTCTTCTTCTTCTTCTTCTTCGGCTTCGCCCGGTGGTGAATCTCGCGCACCGGGGCGCAGGGGCCGACGTAGCCGCCGGGGTCCGCGAGGTCGCTCCGTCCCTCGGCCGCGTCGATCTCTGCCTCGCGCGCCGCCTCGCGCTCCTGCACCTCCTCGAAGGTGTACGCGCCCTCGGTCCCGATGCTGAGATCGCGACCGCGGCGGCCAGGGCGCGCCGGTCGAATGGGGCGCTCGCGGCCGAGCATTACGCGGCCTCCTGCGCCGCGGGGCGATTCGTGACCGGCCCGTCGTCGGGCTCGTTGACCTTGGCGTCGGCGGCGCCTTCGGCGTCGCTCGCGGCGTCCGCCTGGAGCTTCGCCAGGATGGTCAAGAGGGTGGGCAGCCACGCCGCGCGCTTCGCGGGGTCGGTGAAGTAGCCGCGCACGGCCTCGGAACGCAGCACGGCGACGAGCGCGCCGGACCACACCTCGGCGCACGTCTCGGGGTCGACGTCGGCGCCCGTGTGGCGCCAGATCTCGGTCGAGAAGCCGCGGAAGATATCGGCGACGCGCCCGGGCAGGCGCACGTCGAGCGGCAGGCTGTGGCACTGGTCGCCCGGGGTCGGCGTCTTCCTCACCGTCTCGTGCGGGAGACACGCGTTGTGGCCGGCGACGGCGACCGAGATCACCGCCGAAAAGGCGCCGAGGATGAGACGGCGCGCGAACGAAACAGGGGGAAAGGGCATCGGGGGAGCTCCTGGGGTGTGTCCAGCGAGCGCCACGATAAGGAAAATGGTCCGATCCGGTGTGTTGACGGCCGCGGCAAAATCGGGGGTGCGCGCCTAAGGCTCGGTCGGACCACCGAGAAACCACCGAGAAACCACCGAGACGGCGCCGAGGAAACCGCCGGGGCTTGACGTTCCGCATATTCCGGTTACGCTCTGTCAAATGCAGGAGAGAAAGAAAAAGAAAGAAGAAGACGCGAACGAGGGCGCGGAAGGTCCCCTGAAAACGCGCGCGGTGCCGTTTCCGCCTGCGCTGCTTCAGCGCATCGAAGAGGCGGCGACAGCGGAGGACCGCACCGTGGTTGGCCAGGTGCGGGTCCTGTGTCGGGAAGCGCTGGAGTCGCGCGACGCCGCGTCAGGCGCAGAGCGCGCGGCGCGCGGCGCGCGGCGGGCATCGTGAGGGCAGCGCTGCTGCTGCTCGCTATCTGCGCGGCGCCGCTGGGCTGCGTACGTACGCAGGTGATGGTTACCGACGTGAGGCCGGGGCCGCGTGGCTCGCTCATCGTGAGCCGGTGCACGCTTCAGACGCAGTGGATCGTCGTCGAATCGACAGGATGGTACGATTGCAAGGAAAACATCGTGCGCGCCGCGTACGATGAGCCGGCGGCGGTCAAGGCCGCCCCGGAGCAGTCGAAGTGACGCTCTCCAAGGAGCAGATCGCCGCGCTCGCGGCGTCGGTGGCGACGTGGGTCCGCGACCGCGCGCCGCGCTTCCGCGTCGTCTACGTCGGGATCTTCGGGCTTCGTCCGGTGCTCGAGCGGGGCACCGTCGACGCGGCGGGGCGGGTGACCTGGGCCGAGGAGCCGGGAACGCCTGCGCCGGATCGGGGTGGATCCGGGTCGCGTGTCCAGACGAACGGGCCGCCGTCGTCCGGCTGAGTGCGGGCGCTTGTCACGGTCCCGCGTACCCTTACAGGGTGCGGGGAGTGTGCGGTCCGCTGTAAACGGAAAACCCCGCCGGCTTGAGGTGCCGACGGGGCTGGAAGTAACGGCCCGCCTTTGCGGGCAATTCAGGAGGTTACAGTGAGCGGTTCTAAGTCTGCGGGAAGTAACAACAATCCGGGAGTTCTATATGGAAATTGCGAAGGAGGGGACTTGAACCCCTACGGTGTTACCCGCTAGCACCTCAAGCTAGTGCGTCTGCCAATTCCGCCACCTTCGCGATGCGGCGTCGGGACCGTAATCTCATGCCCCTGAATGTCAAGTTGTATCGCCACGGCGACGGACGGAAGTCGCCCCGACAGGTACGGCGGAGCAATTCGTGCGCGCGATGGGCGTTCAGGGCTTGACGGCGAGCGCGGCGAGGATCTCGGCGACTTCGAAGGGCTTGCGCACCCAGGCGGAGACCCAGCCCGTGGGCACGTCAGGCAGGTGCGCGGCGCTGCCGGAGATGAGCACGACGCGGAGGGCGCCGCTCGCGCTCCTGACGGTCGCGAGGGCGCCGGGGACGTCGTCCTGGATGGGTGAGATGTCGAGGAGCGCGGCGTCGAAGCGGCCGCCCGCGAGCGCCGCGCCGAGGTCGCTGCGGCGTCGCACGCTGATGACGTCGGCGCCGCGCGCGGTGAGGGCCGTGGCGAGGAGATCGATCACGGCGTCGTCGTCTTCCACGACGAGGATGCGCGCGCCCTTGAGCGCGTCGTGAGCGCGGGCGCCGATCGTCTTCGCGACGTCGGCGCGGCGAGGTGGGAGCGCGAGCTCGGCGAGGACGGCGTCGAGGTGCGCCGACTTTTCCGCGATGCTCTTCTCGAAGTCGGGCGACGAGCCGCGCGACGGGGCCTCGACCTTCGCGGGCCAGCGGAGCTCGAAGCGTGCGCCGCTCAGCGTCTCGGCGAGGGAGAGCTCGCCGCCGGCGAGGCGCGCCAGGCCGGCCGCGTGACGGAGCCCGATGCCGGCGCCGCCCTGCCGCGTGCTCACGCCCGACGTGAAGAGGGTGGAGCGCCGGTGCCGCGGGACACCGGGCCCCTCGTCGGAGACGCCGAAGACGACGCCGTGGCCGCGGGAAAAAGGCCGCGCGTCGACGCTCACGGTGGTGCCGGCGGGCGAGACCGAGATGGCGTTGAGCAGGAGGTTGGTCAGGATCTGGACGACGTGCCCGGCCTCGTCGAGCAGGAGCGGCTCGACCCCCGGCGCCGCGATCACCTCGATTTCCAGGCTACAACGGCGAGCTTCGGGCTCGACGCCGAGCACCGCGTCGCCGAGCACGGCCGACGCCGATCGGGCCGCGGACTCGGGCACCTCGGCGCCGATGGCGCGGCGGACGATGATCCGGGCCTGCGCGGCGCGGCCGAACGCGACGTCGAGGGCGCGCTCCACCGCTTCGGCGGAGCTGCTCTCGGCGCGGGCGCGCTCGATCCAGCCCATGACGACGGTGAGCGCGTTCGACACCTCGTGGAGGGCTTCAGCGAGGCCAGCGGCGGACGGCGACGCGGAGTCGTGGCGGGGCAGTGGGTCGACGACGCCTTCGGAGCGCTCGGCGCTCGCGGTGGACGAAGGGTCGTGCGCGATGGGCTCCGGCACGGTGACGAGCGTATCGCGGCGGGGGCTGACGCGGATACCGGAAACGAGAGCCACGCGAGGATTGCGGGGTGGGGAGGCGCTCGACTCTATTCGGAAATCGAGGTGGGGAGGTACAGCGTGTACCGTCCGTTCTCGTCGGTCGTCGTCGCGCCGATCTGGATCACCGTCGTCGGCGGCGAGCCATCGGCGTTCTGCACGGGGAGCCAGCCCTCGACGACCACGTTCGCGGCCGGTGTCGGGAGCGTGTCCGCCGCCGTCGCCGGGTTGGTCACCGTGCCGCGGAGCAAGGCGGTGTTCGGCAGGGTGAGGTTGGCGAGCTGCGCGCCGGACGACGCCTGGACCTGCACGCGCGCGCGAACGAGCCACGGGAACCCCGACTGATCGGCGGGGATCACCGTGAGATCCGACGGACCAGGATCGACGCGGAAGCCGAAGGCGCCGGTCTCGTCGGTGGCGCTGATCTCCGAGCGCGGCGCGAGGGGGCGCGGATCGACCGCGTTGACGACGCGCTTCCAGAAGTTGACGGCGTTGGGCTGCGACGGGTTGAGCGAGATCGTCGCGCCGGACAGCGGAGCGAGCATCGGCGTGACGACGTCCCCTGTGACGGTCACCTTCTTCGCGACGGGCAGGACGCGACCGCAGAAGCACGGGTCGCCCGACACCGTGGGCTCGAGCGCAGGGACGACGAGATCCATGTCGCCGGTGGCGAGCGTGGGATCGCCGAGCGGGGTGGCGCGGAACTGGTACGTGCCCGGCGGGAGGCGCAGCTTGAACACGCCTTGCAGGTCGGTCTGCGGGACGTCGACGGCGTACGCCGAGTTCATCTGCACGTCGCCCGAGAGCTTGACGCTCTGGATCTGCACCGAGGAAAATACGCCCTTGTTCTCCGGGTCTTGTACCTGGATCTCGACCTCGCGCGGATCGATGTGGAGGTTGGCGAGCGAGAGGTGAACCTCGGCGTTCGACTGCGAGCCCAGCGACTCGACCAGGCCCCAGTACACGCTCGGGCGCGCCTCGCCCGCGGGCGGCCGGAGGCGGATGTACGGCGAGACGGACCGGTCGTTCCACACGAACGAGAGGCTCACGTTCACGGCGAAGGCGACCATCCCTTGCTTGAGCGTCTGCGTCGTCGAGATGACGCGGCCGCCGGAGGGCTCGACGATGTCGAGGCGCCAGCCCGTGAGGTCGCCGCCGTCGGGGCTCTCGATGTTGCCAGTGAGCTTCGTCGGCTTGATGACCGTCCAGTCCGTGCCGTCGGTGGCCGCGCCGATCTCCTGCGAAGGATAGAAGACCGGGGGCGGCGGATCATCGCAGCTCGGGTCGACGATCTCCGGCTGGATGTAGACACTGTATTTGCCGGGCAACAGGCTGGCGTCGAATTCGTACTTCGATGACGTGTCGCTCTTCTTTGCGGCCGTGACGGTGTACGAGTCGGAACGGAAGCCCGCGAGCGTGGAGGCACGATCGAAGGTGATCGTCGCGGGGACCGAGGTCTTCGCGTCGCCGTAGCAGGTAGAGGCGTAGTCGAGGTGCACCGTGCCGGCCTTGATCGTCACGGGCGCGGGCAGATCGATGGGGTAGTTGACGTCGAAGGCCGCGTCCTTGACGCCTGCGAAGGAGCGGTTGACGGGGATCACGAACGACGTCGAGGCGCCGTAGCTCGCTCCGGCGTTGGGGCGAACCTGGACTATCAGGTCCGACAGATCGACGTGAGTGCCAATGCAGCTCCCACCCGAGCACGAGGCGTTAGCGGCGCAGTCGGCGTCGGAAGCGCAGGTGTTCGCCGGCGTGAGCGACGTCAGCCCGTCATCGTAGTTGATGGCGCACGCCGACAGGGCAGCTGCAGCGCCGGCCGCGAGGGCGACCCGCAAGGTGACAGAAGACAGGAAGGTCAAGTTCAAGGGAGGGCTCCACAGGCCGGGCAGGAGTCGGGGTTGGCGGCCGCGGGGCAGCCCGGACCCCAGTTCTCGCAGAGAGAGAAGTCAGGGTGGCACTTCGCCGCAGAGGCCCCTCCGCAGCTGTAGACCTGCCAGGTGATCTGGCTCGAGTCGTTGCGGCAGCAAGGGCAGCTCGAGACGCGGTCGAGGGTGTGAGTGACCAGCATCGTCACGGTGTGACAGCCGGGCCCGATGCTGCTGGCGGCGACGTTCCACTTGGCGCGGATGGGGCGCGCCATCGGATCCGTCAGCGTGCTCGCGGCGACGTCGGCAATCTGGATCTGCTCGAGGAAAGGCCGGTCGTTCGTGAGCGCCCCGTAGTCGATGTACAGCACGCCCTGGACCTTGGCGTCCTGGTCCTCCGAGACGATGTCGGCGCTGAACTCGATCGACGTCAGGCTCTTCGGATGCTCCACCGTGTCGATCAGGAGCACGCCGCGCGCGTCGGGATCGACCGAGGAAGGCACGAGGAACGGCCGCGTCGGCTTGGGCGGTGTGAAGTCCGGTGTCGAAGTGACCAGGCAGCTCGTGACGACCATCGTGAGTGCCGCCAGGCAGAGCGACGACTGTGCCAGCGTGGACCAGACGGTGCGCCACGCGCTTTCACTCCCGGGACGAGGCCTGCGCCCTGACAAAGATGTCGCGGCGGAACAGGCAGCAGGAGTGAGAGCAGGGTTCATGGTGTCGGCGGGGAGCGAGGGATCGTCGGGGCAGACCTTCGCGGCAGCGTGCCCCAAGTGCATCCTTCACGCCAAGAGGGCCGACACACGTGGTGTCACGGGTTGGCGCGGCTGCGCGGGCCGGTGTCGACGCGGCGGCGGTCGGCCGGACCGCCCTGCTGCCACCGGGCTTCGGCGAACTCGGTACGGATCGCGAGGCGGACCAGATCGGCCACCGGCGCGTGCGCGTTGCAGAGATTCACCAGCCACTGCGGCGAATCTTCAGGCTCCGGCGGCAGGCCCAGCTCGAAGGCGAGGAGCGGAAGCGCCGTCGAGAGCCCGCCGGCGGCGAAGAGCCCGGCGCGGCGCATGGCCTGGCGCGTGCCGTCGACCGCGCCGTCGTACGTGATCGCGGCGCCACAGAGCTCGCGGAGGCGACGATCGGCACGGGGCGGCACCAGTTGCCACAGGTTCTGGCCCAACTTGGCCACCGCCGGGTTGCCCCGAGGCAGGTTCGCCACGGGGCCGAACGCGGCGAGGAGGGCGTCGATCAGCGTGCGCAACGACTCTTCGTCGAGAGCGTTGACGAGCGCGTGCTCGGCCATCGCGCCCGTGAGCGACGCGCCGAGGAGATACCGCAGCTCCGGTGTCTCCTCGCGGATGTCGCCGGAGAGGATGATCGCCGGCGGCGAGAGCAGCGCAATCTGCGCCGAGAGGGCCGCGGCGCCGCGCTGGTTGAACAGCGCCGTGCGCGCCTGACCGAGGAAACGCGACACCGTTCCGAACATGTCGCCGAGCACCGTGGTGGCACCGGGCTGCACGCGCGCGACGCCGGTGAGCTGATAGTGCGCGACGTCGCGACGGTAGAGCCCCGTGTCGAGGACGATGGCGAGCGCCTCGTGGACGGGCGAGTCCGCGATGCTGCGGTAGAGCAGCGACGCGACGAGATCGGGCGCGTGGCGCTGGCTCGCGAGCGGCGGCGGCGTGGGCGAGTCGGTCTCGGGATCGACGAGGGCCAGCACGTGCTCGACGGCGCGGGCGTGGACGATGTTGCCGTCGAGGATCGCCGCGTCGTGGAGGCGGTGCAGCGCCGCCGCGTCGCCGAGGCGGAGACTGGCCTGGTAGCGGCGGACCATCAGCGCGTCGTGGGTGCGCTCGGTGGTGCGGGCGCCGTAGAGCGTGATCAAGCGGTCGCCGGCCTCGAACGATCCGGCCTGCAGATCGCGGAGCAAGCCGGCCTCTTCGGACGAGGCTTCGTGGGCCTCGGGGGCGTAGCGCGCCGAGCCACGCGAGAGCGGCGAGGACGTCGTTGACGATGGTGACGGCGGGGGGACGACGGGCAACGACGGCGCCGCAGGCAGCGGCGGCGGTGTCGCCGGGAGCGGCGGCGCGGGCAGCGGCGGCGAATCGATGCGGGCGCGGGGCTGCGCGAGCACGGCGCGGATCCCCGGGCGCGCGAGCTTGTCGGCGAGCGAGGTCGACGGGTCGGCGGGGAGCGGGGGCGGCGTCGGCGCGGCGGGCTCCTGCGCGGCGAGGCGACCGAGCGCCTCGGCGATCGACGCGCCGAGCGCCTTGTCGGCCTCGGCGAGCGAGGTGGCCTCGGTGAGCGCGCGGCCCGCGGCCTCGGGATCGGTCGGCAAAAGAAGGCGTCCGAGCGCGAGGAGCGTGCGCGCGCGGTCGGCGCCGGCCGACTGCTTGATCAGCGCTTCGAGGGCCCCGCGCGCGGCCTCGGGCTCGCCCGCGGCGGCCTGGAGCTCGAGCTGGCGGCGCTGGGCGACGACGCGGGTCTCGGGCTCGCTCGCGGCGACGGCGAGGTGGCGCGCAGCGGCGTCGTGATCGAGCGCGCTCGCCGCGGCCTCGGCGGCGGTGAGCGCGACGCGGCCGCGCGGGCGCACGCCCTGGAGATCACCCGCGAGCGCGAGGTCGAAGAGCGGGAGCGCGGCGTCGAAGTTCTTCCCGCGGACGAGGCGCTCGGCCATGCCGAGGGCGATTAGCGGCAGCGGGCCGACCTCGGCGTGGCGACGCGAGAGCTCGCGCATGCCGGCGCCGCCGCCCTGGATCACGTCGAGCTCCTCGGCGAGCAGGAAGACGTGGAGCTCGACGTGCGCGGGCTCGAGGCGGCCGGCGATGCGGCCGAGCTCGTCGACGGCGGCCTGCGCTTCGCGTGGCGTTCCGGTGCCGAAGGCGCGGTACTCGAGGCGGCGCGCTTCGAGCACCGCATCGGGTGACGTCGGCACGAGCTTCGCGGCGCGGCGGGCGCGCTCGAGCGCGGCGGCGTCGTCGCCGATCGCCGAGGCGGCGCGCGCGGCGTCGAGGAGGATCGCGGCGCGCTGCTCCGAGGGCGCGCGCGACGCGGTGGAGAGGCGGTCGAGCGCGTCGGAGAGCGCGCGGCCATCACCGCGGCGGCGCGCGAGCTCGACGCGCACCTCGAGCACGGCCTCGCGCTCGGCGATCGGCGCGACCGTCTCCAGGATCTGCTCGGCCGTCGCGAGGTCGCCGCTGGCCAGGTAGGCGGTCGCGGCGCGGAGGCCGTAGTCGGCCTTCTCGTCGGAGGTGGCCGAGAGATCGGCGAGCCGGTGCAGCAGCAGCCCGGCGCGCGCGGTGTCGCCGAGGCGCTCCTTCACGTCGGCGAGGAAGCGCAGCGCGCTCACATCGTCGGGCGCCTCGGAGAGCAGGGCCTCGAGCTCGGTCGCGGCCTCGGGGAGCAGGCGGAGCCGCTGCTCCAGCACGGCCGCGCGACGCAGGCGCAGCATCCGCCGGCGATCGCCGATCTGCGCGCCGACGATCCGCGTGGCCAGCAGCGCGGCGATCGCCGCGTGATCGCCGCGCTCGTTGGCGGCCTGCTCCAGCGCTTCGAGGGCGGCGGCGCTCGCGGGATCGAGCGCGGAGATTGCCGCCTCATGGGCCTGCGCGGCCTCGTCGTCGCCGAGCTCGGTGGCGAGCGCCGAGGCCTCGCGCAGCAGCGAAAGGCGCAGCGCCAGGACCGGCGCGAGGCCGGCAGCCGCCACCAGCGCGGCGCTGCGCCGCTCGGGAGCCGCGGCGCGGCCGAGATCGCGCAGGTCCTGGAACAGGCCTTCTTCGAGCGCGCCCTTGCCCGCTTCGGCCACGAGGACGTCGAGCGCGGCGTCGGCGTCGCCGCGGCGCGCGAGGCTGGTGGCGAGCTCGCGCGCGGCCCGAGCGCGCAGCGACGGCGGCAGATCCGGCTTCGCCAGCTCTTGCCGGATCAGCCCGTCGGCGTCCGAGATGCGACCGCCCTGGTGGAGCAGCGCGCTCAGCTGCGCGGTGGCCCGCAGGCGGGCCTCGCGCGGGAGGTCGCCCGACGTGGTCGCCCGGGAAAGCAAGACGATCGCGCGATCGTCGTCGCCGGCGCGCTCGTACTTCTCGGCGAGGCTCACCTGCCCCAGGGCGCGCCGCTCCGGCGAGATCGCGGCGTCGAGCGAGCTCTTCAGCGCCGCGTCGCCGAGCGCCGTCACCGCGAGATCGGCCTCGTCGACGAGGGCCTCGTCGTCGTCGGCGCGCTTCGCCGCGTGCACCAGCAGCGCCACTGACAGGCGCTGATCGCCGAAGGCCTGCGCCAGCTTGGCCGAGAGCCGCAGCAGCGCCGTTCCCACGCTGGAATAAGGCTTTTCGGCGGCGACGAGCACGCTCTCGACCCAGACGCGGCCGGCCTCGACGGCGAGCTCGGGGACGAGGGGCGCGAGCTCCAGGTACTCGTCGATGTCGCCGTCGGCGCTCATGGCCCGCGACAGCGCCGCGAAGACCACGTCGAACGCGCCGAGGCGCACCGCGAGCCGCGCCATCTCCACGGCCGCGCGCGAGCCGTCGGGCCCGTCGAGCTTCGGCAGCGAGGATTTCACGGCGCGCTCGAAGCGCATCGTCACCTCGTCGGCCTCGCCGCCGAGGCCGATCACCTCGTCGATCGCCGCGCCGACGCGGTCGACCGTGCTCGGCTCGGGGCGGAGGTTGAGCGCGCGCAGCAGCAGATCGAGCCGCATGTGCGCCCCTTCTTCGGAGCGCGCCGCGAGCGCCGCCGCGCGCTTCAGCCACGCCGCGCGATCGCCGACGCTGCCGCTCATCGCGACCCGCTCGATCGCGCGCACGGCCTCGCTCGGATCGGCGGCGCGCTCGGCGAGGCGCGTGAGGAGCACGTACGCCGTGCCCTCGCCCGGCACCGATTCGAAGCACGCGGCGGCGTGCTTGAGGGCGAGATCGACGGCGCCCCGCCGCTCCATCTGCCGGGCGCCGCGGTAGTGCGCCGCGCGCCGACCGAAGCGACCCATGGCCGCCGCGGCGAGCAGATCGTAGGTGCGATCGAGGATCGGCAAGCCGCCCTCGACGTGGGCGTTGCGCTCCACCAGCGCCACCGCGTCGGCGCGCGAGGGATCGCTCTCGATCGCGCTCGACGCCGCCACGAGCGCGTGCTCGGCGAAGCCCTGGGCGTTGGCGAGGTTCGCCGCCTCGATCAGCAGCGTGGCGCGGGTCCGGTGCGCGTCGTCGCCGCGGGCGCGGTTGGCCCGCGAAGCCAGCGCTTCAATCGCCCACTCGGCGCCGGCGAACGCGAACAGATCGCGCGCGTAGCGCTCGACCCCGCCGCGCGGCGAGATCTCGCCGGCGCGGAAGAACGCCTCCTCCGCGCCGCGGCGGTCCTCGGCGAGATCCCAGCGCAGGCTGCCGAGATCACGCCACGCGTTCGCGGCGACGCCCCGCAGCGACGTCAGCGCAGGGTCGGGGCCGCCCACGTCGTCGCGCGGCGGCGGCTCGGCGCGCGCCAGCACGAGGAGCGCGCTCGCCCGGGCCTCCACGAGGGCGATGCGCCCGTCGGATCCGAGCGCGCCCTCCAGCTCGCGCAGCGACGCTTCGAGCGCGTCCGCGCGCTCGATCACGGCGGCCGCATCGGCGCCGGCGTCGACCGCGCGGACCAGCTCGTGCGCGGCGCCGTCGAAATCGCCCGCGGCCGATCGCCGCTCGCACAGCTCGAGGAAGATCTCGCCCGCGAACTGCCCGAGCCCCTCGGCCGCGACGTAGCGTTCGAGCACCGCGATCCCGAGGCCCGGGTCCGCGGTGCGCTCCGAGAGCGTGAGCAAGCGCGCCCGCAAGATCGCCGCGCGCGGGCCGACCACGTCGAGCGCCCGTCGCGCGAACGGCCGCACCTTCGACCGATCGAGCTCCGCCAGCACGTCGAGCGCGTCGACGATCGCCTCGGTCAGATCGCCGAGCGGCTTCGGCTGCGCGAGCACCCACCCGAGCGCCTCGGTCAGGCGCGGCGTGTCGCGCAGCTCTGCGGCGCGGTGGAGCAGCTCGCTCATCGCGGCGGGGCTGCCGGGGCGGAGCGCGAGGCGACGCTGCGTCCACCCGAGCGCGAGGCCGGGCTCGCCCAGCGCGTCGAACGCCGTCGCGAGGCGCGCGCAGAGCTCGCTCCGCGGCGGCACCACGGCCATCGCCCGCTCGAGGGCCGCCGCGAACGCGCGATCCGTCGCGCCCGTCGACGACGCCGCGAGCGCCATCACGGCGCGCGTGCACGAAGGATCGGCCTCGCACGCTTGCGAGGCTGCATTTCGAGCCGATTCGAGCGCGCCCGACTGCGCGTAGAGCTCGGCCGCGACCGCGAGCAGCGTCGCGCGGAGCGCCGGCCACACCGGGCCCGCGAGCTGCAGCAGCGCGTCGGCGCGATCCTGTGGCCGCCCCGCGCGCGTCGCGAGCAGCAGCGTCGCGCAGGCCGCGCCGCGGTGGCCCGGAGCCTCGTGCAGCAGCGCGCGCACCTCGTCGAGCGCCGCCGGCTCGTCGCCGCGTCGACGGGCGATCGCCGAAAGCCCGAGCCGGGCCCGCGCCATCTCCACGCGCGGCAGCCCGGGCTGCACGATCCGCTCGCGCAGCGCCGCCTCGAGCGGCGCGGCGTCCCCCGTCCGGTGACAGAGCCGCTCCAGCGCGATCAGCAGCGGTCGATCGCTCGGCGACGTTCGCAGGAGCTCGACCAGCGCGGCGAGGTACGGCGCCGGCTCGTCGACGCGACCTTGCAAGAGCGGCAGCAGCCGGCGCAGCGCCGCGCGGCGCGCCTCGACTCCATCGGCCCCGGTGACCGCGCGCGTCGCCTCGGCGCGATGATCGTCTTGATGCGTCCGCCGCGCCTCGAGGCGGAGCTTCTCGGCGCGCACGACCTCGACCCGATCCCCCTCGGATTCGAGGCGATCCAGCGCCCATGTGGCCAGCGTCGGATCGTCGTCCTGCTCGTCGGCGAGCGTCACCAGCTCGCGCAGCGCCGCGGCTCGCTCGGGCTCGTCGTCGCCGCCGCGCGGCCGCGCGCCGATCCGCACCAGCGCCTCCGTCAGCGGCCCCGGATCGTGCCCCGCGGCCGCGTGATCGCGGAGCGCCTGGCGGGCCGAGAGGCTCGACGGATCGCACACCAGCGCCTCGATCCAGGCCTCGATCGCGCGCTCCGGGCTCGCCAGCGGCCCGGCGTAGAGCCGCGCCAGCGCCTGGTACGCCTCGGCGCGCGCGGGCAGCGACGGCGCGGCCTCGGCCCGCATCTCGAGCCGCAGCGCGTGGAGCTCGTGCAGGCCCGCGAGCCCGAGCACGTCGTCGACCGCGCGCGCGTCCTCGCCGTCGATTTCTCCTTCGAGGCCCGCGTCGAGCGCCGCCCCGAGCGCGCGGCCCGCGTCGTTCTCTTCGAGGCCCGCGAGCATGCGGCGCCGGTGCACGGCGATCGCGCGCGCCAGCCGCTCGCCGATCTGCGGATCGCCGTCTTCCACCGCAGCGAGCGCCTCGGCGTGCGCGCGCCGCACCTCGTCGGCCGCCCCGTGACGGCCGCGCGCCACGAGCGACACCGCCACCGCCTCGGCCGCCGCGCCGTCGGTGGGCGCGAGATCCAGCGCTCGCAGCCGATCTTCGAACGCCGCGTCCTGATCTTTGCCCTTGTCGAGATCGCGTCGCCGCGCGGCCTCGAGGTACGCCGACGCCGCCTCGGCCGGCGACACCGCGTCGGGCGCCCAGGCCGCGATCGTCCCGTAAACCTCGCTCGCCATCGCGTCGGCGGGATCGACATCCATCGCCTCGCGCAGCGCGTCCGCGGCGCCGGGCGTGTCGTCGGCGCGCGCCAGGAGCACGGCGATCTTCACCAGCGTCCGCGCCGTCTCCGTCGGCCGCGCCGGATCGCAGAGGCCGCGCAGCGTCGCCGCGGCGAGCGCGCTCTCGCCGAGGCCGGCCAGCCAGCCGGCCAGCTCGGTGCGCAGGGCCGCGTCTTCCCCGAGCATCAGCGCGCGCCGGCCGAGCTTCGTCGCCACCCCGAGCTCGCGCCCCCGGGCCGCGAGGAGCCGCGCGAGCTGGATCGACAGCTGCCGCTCCGTCTCGACGTCGCCCGACGATCGCATCTCGACGAGCCTCGCCCGGAGGTGCGCCTCCTCGGCCCGAGCCCCGGAATGCCTCGAAATCGGCGCATCGTCGCGCAGATGCGCCAGCACGAGGGCCCCGACCGACTGCGGCGCGGAGCGATCGAGCAGCTCCGGGGGCGGCATCGTCCTCCGGGGGAGGCTCGATGGGGACGGCTCGCGCGGGCGATCGGGAGAAGTCATGGCGAGGCTCGGGACGGGGACGTTCGCCGCGAGCGTACCAGAGGGTACCGAGGGGCTGCCTAATGTTCGGGGAAACGAGGTCTCGAGCTACCTGGGACCTCGTCCTCACCCGGCCTGCCGCGACGCGGCTACTTCTTCTTTGCCAGCTCCTTGTCGAGCGCCTTTTTCGTAACCGTTCACGGGTCGCCTCCCAGCCATACGAGCGGCAACTTCGAGGCGTCCAGCTTGCGCCGAGCCAGGATCATCGCGTCTTGCAGCGCGCCCAGAGCATCGACGCCGTAGGCCCGTCGGCGTCGCTCGTCCGGCGTGCCCTCGATCAGGACCGAGCACATCCAGTCACCGCCTGGCCGCGGGTCCGGGCGTGGCTTGCCGATGGTGACCACGACCTCACGGTCGGGCTCGCCGACGATGGCGTACCGGCGAACGGCGATCGGGTTGGCGATTCGGCGGGTGATGGCCATGGCGGGAAGCCTCGTCGATTCGTTTGAAGTAGCACCACTCACGCCAGGATTGGTTGTGATGGCGAGCTGGCC
>JANYGI010000052.1 GCA_025362495.1 Byssovorax sp.
GCGAGGCACGCGCTCGGACCGCCGCCGCCGCCGCCGGCAGGGCCGCCCGCGCCGCCGTCGCCGCCTTTGCCGCCGTTGCCACCGTTAGCACCGTCATCGCCGGCGCCCCCGCCCGAGCCGGAGGCGCCGCCGAGCTGGCCGTCTCCGCCGTTGCCGCCTTTGCCGCCGTTGCCACCCTTGCTCGTCGTGATGGTGTTTCCTGTCACCACGAGCTTGCCCGCAGCGGCAAAGACACCGAAGCTACCGCCGCCGCCACCGCCGCCGAATCCCTGCTTGCCGCCAAGCCCGCCGCAGCCGCCCGCGCCGCCGCCGCCGCCGGTGTCCGACATGAAGCCACAGAAGTTGAGGCCGCCTCCACCACCGCCGCCGCCGCCGCCGCCGCTGCCACCCTTGCCATTGAGGCCCATGATGCCAATGCCGCCGCCGGCAGGCGCATACAAGCCGCTGGACATCGTGCCTAGATTTGCGCCACCACTGCCCGGCGTACCCTGAACACCATTGCTACCCGGGCTACCGGCCGTTCCCGCATCACCCTTCGCGCCGCACGTCCCATGGTTGGGCGCTGCTCCGCCGTTGCCTAACGGAGCGTTGGCGCTTCCTGGTGCACCGTTGGTGCCCGAAGAGTTACTGTAGCCGCCGGTGCCGCCCTTCCCACCGAACTCTGCACACTGATTCTGCGGGGCCTCATTGGGCTGGCAGTTGCTGGCGGAGCAGCCGTTGCCGCCCGACTTCCCGCCGCTCGCGACAGCGGACCCCGGGGCCGCCCCATTCGGCCCATTGATCCCATCGGCGCCGGCTTGCACATTGATCACGTTGTACCGCACGAAGAGCTGCCCCACGCCCTGCCCGAGGCGCACTCCATAGGTGCTCGATCCGCTCACCACCCCCATCGCCGCGGCCTCGATAGTGATCCCCTCGATGTGCGTGTCCTGATCGATCTTCGGCGCGTTGAACACCGTCCCCATCGCGGCCACGGTCGTCGTCACGCTCGCCTTGCGGCGGAACGGGAAGTCGGTGTCGTTCTGATCGAACCCACCGTAGATGTTGATGCCCGACACCACGGTGACGGCCTCGTTGTAAGTCTCGCCCGAGAGACACACCGACGGCACACCGTTGGTTTGTGCGACCGCGAGGGCCTTGGCGATCGTCTGCACGGGCGACATCCGCGTGCCGGCTCCGGTGCTGTCGCTGCCCTTGCCGGCGGACACGTAAACACAGCTCTCGGCGACGCCGTCGGTGCCGTCGCAGTTATCGTCCTTGTACTGATCGTCGATGGGATCGGTGGTGGTCGACACCTGGGTACAGGCGTACTCGCAGCCGCAGACGCCCGTCAGCTCGTTACCATCAGTGTTGAAGTAGCCCGTGGGACAGCCCATGGTAGCGCAGCTGTGCTCGCAGCCGCAAAGGCCCGTCGCCGGGTTCTTGTCGGCGTCGATGGTGCCTCCGGGGCAGCCCGTCGAGCAGTCGAACTCGCAGCCGCAGACGCCGGTCGCCGGGTCCATGTCGGCGTCGCCGAAGCCAGCCTTGCAGCCCATGGCGCACGGATCCGAGCCGCCGGTGCCGGACGACGAAGAGGACGCGGACGACGAAACACTGCTCGTCGTTCCACCGCTCGTCGCCGTCGAGGCCGCGTCGCTCGTCGTGAACGAGCCGCCGCTGCCGCCCGTGCTGCTCGCGCCTCCAGGTCCGCTGTTCGACCCCGTGCCCCCGCCCGCACCGGTGCTCTCGCTCGTCACCGTGCCCGAGGAGGCGCAGCCGGTGTTGAGGATGCCGAAGATCAAAGACAGAGTCGACCCGAGGACAAGCTGATGGCGCATGATGGATGATCATGCCGAAATACGTCGGGTTTACAAGCCCCTTCAGCACGTTCGCCGCGTGAACCGCGTTGACGCACGCTTGGCCACGCTGCATCATCCAACGCCGGCTCCCACTCGTCATGCTGCGATCGTCGGCGTCCTTGTAGTGCTTCACCCTTTCACCCGATCGAGGCCCCGCGAATGCTGAAGGCGGATCATCCCCGGATTTTCTTCCTGTGCGGCTTCGCATTGACGCTCGGCGCGGCGACGTGTAGCGCGACCGGCTCGAACACGTCGGCGTCGACGGAGGCTACGGGCACGGGCGCCGGCGGCGACGCGCCCATCACCACCAGCGCGACGGCCTCCACCACCGGATCGAGCGCCTCGACCGGCGGAGACGCCGGGCCCGATCCCGACGCCGCGTGCGGCCTGATCACCGAAGAAGCGAAATCGACGCCGCTCGACCTCTACATCGCCTTCGATCGATCGTCGTCGATGGTCGGCAACAAGTGGGACAGCGCCAAGCTCGGCCTCACCGCGTTCGTCAACGATCCCGACTCGGCCGGCATCAACGTCGCGCTCAACTTCTTCCCGCTCGAGAGCACGCCGACGACCTGCATGCAGCAGGATTACGAGGCGCCCAAGGTCGACTTCGCGCCGCTGCCGGGCAACGCCAAGCTGATCACCGACGCCATGACGCTGGCCATGCCGACGGGCTTCGCAACGCCGATCTACCCCGCGCTCGGCGGCGCGATCCTCGACGCCAAGGCCTTTGCGCAGGCGAACTCGGGCCACGTCGCCGCCGTGCTCCTCGTGACCGACGGCGCGCCCCAGGGCCCCACGGGCACGTGCAGCAACGTGGATCCCAACGATCCGAAGGCCATCGCCGATCTCGCGAAGGCCGGCGTCTCGTACGGCGTCAAGACCTTCGTCGTCGGCCTGCCCGGGGTCGATCCGGTGATCGCCAACCAGATCGCGCAAGCCGGCGGCACCGACACGGCCATCGTGGTCAGCAGCTTCGACGTGAAGACGGAGTTCCAGAAGGCCCTCGCCAAGGTGCGCGGCGAGGCCTTGCCCTGCGAGTACGTGATCCCCGACAAGGTCGCGGGCGGCGACGTCAACCCGGGCGACGTGAACGTGCTCATCACCCCGAGCGGCGGCAACGCGGCCATCCTCCCTCAAGACGTGATGTGCAGCGCGCTCGGCTGGAAGTACGATAGCCCGACCAAGCCGACGAAGATCATCTTCTGCCCGGCAAGCTGCCAGTCGCTGAAGACGGACTTCGGCGCCAAGGTGCAGATCCTCCTCGGTTGCAAGACCGAGGTCGCCAGCTAGGCCTCTCTTTCGAGGCTAACCGCAACGAAAAGCCCCCTCGCAGCCAGGGCCGCGAGGGGGCGAGAGTGCCAGTCTGTACCTGCGCTCAGCTCACGGGCAAACGATGAAGTGATTCGACGCGGGGTTCTGCTCGCCCTTGCCGATCACGACGAGCTTGGGGTGCGGCGAGCTGTCGATGAGGAGATCCATCTCCACGCACGCGTTCCCGTTGAGGGTGAAGTCGAAGCCGTCCTCGCCGCCCTGGGTGCTGAAGTCGAACGCGATGTCGCGACCCTCGAGGCGCATCCGATCACCCCACTCGAGGCGAGTCGCCTTGAGGTTGGTGAGCGAGGCATTCTGGAGCGGGCGGATGCGGCCCTGGAAGCGGTGGAGCTGATGCGCGGTGGTGGAGCGAATGTGCCACTCGTTCCGGGGGGCCTGCCACACCCAGTACGACATCGCGGCGCCGGCGTGAGCGTGCGGCGGCTTGCTGTCGGCGAGGCCCGAGGCCATCTGGATCGGGCTCGTGGAGTCCATCTCGACGACCTCCATCTTGCCCGCCTGCGGGGTGCCGGGGGCGGGCGCGGCCTCGATGATGCAGCCCGAGAGGAACGAGAGCGCGACGACCGGAAGCAGTGAGGTGATCATGGAGCGAATTTTCATCGAAGAGTGCCTCCTGAAAGAAGAGTGCCGATTGCCCACCGGGGCGCGAAGTAAGACCAACCGAGCGCCGTGTCACGCGAATTCCTCGGGTACCGGGGGCCGGTGCGCCCTTGGACGAGGCCTCGGCCGAGTCGATGCAATGCCCCCACGCACTTGCTCGATCGGCCGCGGTTCGGGGCGCGGTACGATGAATCCCCGATGTCCGTAGCTCCTTCACGCCTCCTCGTCGCCCTCGTGATCGCCGCGGGCACCCCGGCGTGCAGCGCCGAGGTTCATCGCTTTCCCCTCCGTGAGCCGCTCTGGCGGGATACCGATCTCACGCCCGTCACCGTGGCGTGTCGCGCCGGACGTGGGGCCGCCGCCAAGCCATGGTGCGCGCCCGCCCCGACGAGATCATCGTCGCTCTGGGATGCCGCCGATGGCACGGCTTTCCGCCCGGTCGCGCGCTTCTTCGCGGTGGATCCGGCCGGCCCGGCGACCAACGTCAACAGCGTTGACGAAGTTCCCGACTCGGCCTGGTTCACCAACCGGATCGGCGTCGGCGTCGACGTGACGACACCCGAGGGCCTGGTCCGCGGCCCTTGCGGCGATCGGGCGATCGATCCCGACGCGCCCGACGGCGCCTGGGTGATCGACCGCGGCAACCTCGCCGGCGAGGGCCCGGGCTTCGGCGTCACGGTCACGGGGCTCGGCCGGTTCGCGATCGCCCTCGACGGCGCGCTGCAACCCGAGCGCGCCACCGGCGCCGCGGCGATCGCGTCGCGCCTCTATCACGCGGCCGGATACTCGGCCCCGTGCGCGTCGGTCGTCCACGCGCGGCCCTCGCTCTTCACGCTTCTGCCGGGCCTCACGATCACCCTCGACGGCGCCGCGCGGCCGCTCGACGCCGCCGCGCTCGCGCAGCTCTTGGCGTCCGCGCCGACGCGCGGTGGGCTGGTCCGGCTCGTGGCATCGCGCGCGCTCCCCGGCGTCGCGCTCGGCCCGTTCCGCGACGAAGGCACGCGCGACGACGATCCCAACGACGTCCTCGCGCACCAGGATCGCCGTGATCTCCGCGGCGCGCGCGTCCTCGCCGCGTGGCTCGATCACGGCGGCGCGAGCGCGGAGACTACCCAGGATACGTGGCTCGCGCAGCCGGGCGACGACGCGCTAGCGTCCCCCGGCGTCGTCCGCCATTACCAGGTCGGCCTCGACGACTGCTTCGGTCGCGAGCTCGACAGCGAGGCCGCGTCGCGCCGCGCAGGGCACGCGAGCCGTCTCGATCTCGCCGAGGGCGCTCGCGACTTTCTCACGCTCGGCATCCCCGAGCGGCCCTGGGATCGCGCGAAGCGATCCGCCGACGGCGACATCTTCGGCTTCTTCAGCGGGCGTGATTTCGAGCCGCAGTCGTACCGGGGCGATCCTCCAAACCCCGCGTTTTCGCGGATGACCGAGGGCGACGGCGCCTGGGCCGCGCGGGCCATCGCGCGCTTCAGCCCCGAGCTCGTCGAGGCCGCCGTGCGCGCCGGCGACTTCACCCTCGCGCGCCACACCGAGCACCTCGTCGAGCAGCTCTTGCTGCGCCAGAAGGCCATCTTGCGGCGCTATTTCGCCAGGGTTTCGCCGATCGCCGGGGTGCGCGTCAGCGGTGAAGATCTCTGCGGCGACGATCTCGCGCAGCGAACGCGCACCTTCGCCGACGCGGCGTTCGCGTACCGCGCTCGGGCCTTCGCCGGCGCGGATCTCGCGCTGCGATCGCGCCCCGTCGTGCGTCCCGGGGCGGGCGGCGAGGTCTGCGTGACGATGCCTCACGTGGCCGACGACGGCGGCGCGCCGGACGACGCGGCCTCGCGCTACCTCGTCGTCGACATCGTCAACGGCGTCGCCCCGGGGCCGCTGCGCGCGCACCTCTATGATCTCGGGCCCCGGCGCGGCTTCCGGCTCGTGGGGATCGAGCGGCCCGCGGACGACTCGCCCCCGGATTGACCACCTTCAAAGGTTGGTCGTGCCGCCGAGGAGCAGGCGAATCGAGCTCGGGTGGGTGCCGTCGGCGAAGGTCTCGGTGCCGAAGCCAACCAGCGCTTTCAACGCGTGATCGCGCGGGCCCGGCGCGTCGATGCCGATATCGAACGACAGCCGCAGGAGCCGCGCCTGGAAGCCTTCGAGGTGGGGGCCAAAGACGTTGCCGATCGCCGCGTGGACCGCGCCGTCGAGCGACGCGAGGATGGGATAGCGGTACTCGAACGTGGCAGTCGCGGCGCTGCGGCCGAGGAGGCGACCAGGGAGATAACCGCTCATCGGTTGGTCGCCGCCGAGCGACGCGAGCTCGGTGAACGGGACCGCGGCGTCGGCGAGCGGATCGGCGAAGCGCGTGGCCAGCGCCAGCGTGAGCAGGCGCCCGTGGCCGGTGAGATCGATCGCGGCGGCGGCCGTCACGCCGCTGTCGAGCCAGCGGCTGCCGCCGGGATCGTGGGCGTCGAGGCTGTGCTGCACGTCGGCCTCGAAGCGAAAGCCACCTCCGGGCGCGAGGCGCGGCAGCCGCGAGTCGAGCGTGAGGCGGAGCCCCTGACGGAGCGCGAAATAGCCTTCGATTCCCGGGGGAAGCGCGAGCTCGCCGCGCGACGCGCGCGCTCCGAGCGAGGCCTCGTGGCAGCAGCTCTGCGCGGCGTCGAACCGGATCGCCGTCGCCCCGGCCCACGCGTCGGCGGAGGCCCCGGGGCCGAGCGCGAGGTGAAACGTGGCCGATCCCCCGGCGCTCTCCGATCCATAGCGGGCCCGCGACGACTCGAGGGATCGCGATCCGAGGCCGTGGAACACGCCGTCGGATCGACGCGAGCCCTCGCCGCGGAGCTGCACGTACGAGCCGGGATCGATCGGAGCGCGGTCGACGAGCGTGACGCCGAAGTCGTCGGGCCCGCCGAACAGCGTGTGGAGGCGGAGCTGGTTCCCGGGGGCGAGGAAGTCGTCATGAAAGACGTACACGCCGACGGCGCTGCGCCGGCCGAGATCGAGCTGCGCCGTGGGGACGATCCCGGCGTGCTCGCGCGGCCCGAACGTGAAGAGCTGCGTGAAGCTGTCGAGTCTGCGCCCGTGATCGGCGGCGACGACGAGAAAGCCCACCGGCCGTCGGATCACGAAGTCGGTCGCGACGTAGAGCGGGAACGTGACGATGCGTGGGACCCACAGGAGAACGTCGCCCGCGGTGATCGGATCGGCGCGCCCGTCGTAGTCCGGCGCCGCGCGCTTGGGGCTCGGCGTCGCGTCGGCGCTCGCCGCGAGCGTGGACGCGCCGAGCGCGATCGCCGCCGCTGCGAGCCTGAACCGCGGGGCGCTGGGCATCGCGGCGGGAGGGTAGTCGCAATCGCCGCGCGGATCACCCGATGCGTGCGGAGACGCGCGCCGGCGCTTGAACGAGCCGCTCGTAGAGCCGCTCGTAGGCGTCGGCCATCACGCGGGTGGAGAACCGCTGGCGAGCGCGCGCGGAGCACGCAGCGCGATCGAAGCGGGCGAGGCTCGCGGCGATCCGCGCCATCGCGGTGACGTCGCCGTCGGGGGCCAGGAAGCCGGTCACGCCCTCGTCGATGATCTCGGGGAACGAGCCGCGCGGGAAGCCGATCACCGGCGTGCCGCAGAGCATGGCCTCGATGGCGACGAGGCCGAACGGCTCTTCCCACTGGAGCGGGCAGAGCAGCGCGCGCGCGCCGCGGAGCAGCGCGACCTTGCCATCGTGCTCGACCTCGCCCAGCTCCTCGACGCCCACGTTATCGAGGCGCGGCTGGATCTCGCGCTCGAAGTACTCGACGTCGGGCCCGTGCGTTCGCCCCGCGATCTTGATCGGCAGCCCGGCGATGCGCGCGGCGTCGATCGCCAGGTGCGTACCCTTGTCGACGGCGTAGCGGCCGAGATGAAGCAGATACCCCTCGTCGCGCGCGCTCGGCTCGTAGCGCTCCGGCGAGACGCCGTGATGGATCACCGCGGAGCGCGCCAGCGGGGTCTCCAGGGCGAGCTGGCGGCGGCTGATCGCGACATAGAGCACGCGCGGGTGGGCCGCGAACAGGCGCGACATCGGCTCTTCGCGGTGGTGATGGATGGTGTGCACGATCGGCACGGAGACGAAGCGCGAGAACGGCACGCCGAGCGAGCTGTTGAGCTGGACGAGATCAAACCCGCCGCGCGCGATCTCGCTGAAGGCCCAGCCGACGTGGTTGACGTCGTCGTGCGGCGTCGGCGGCCACTCGGCGTGGCGGTAGAGCGACCGGCGTCTACAGTGGGTGACGGAGTCTCCGGTCGTGAACAGCGTGACCTCGTGTCCCCGCGCGCTGAGCTCTTCGGACAGCTCCCAGCAGAAGAGCTCGGTCCCACCGTAGCCCGAGGGGGGAACGCGGATGAACGGCGTGGAGAGTACGGCGATTCGCATCGACAGCACCCGTCGGCGCGAGGAAGCCCCGGCGCTCGCTTCTCCGCGGATCCACGCGCCGTGCCGGGCGCTTCGAGCCCACCCCCGCGCGCGTGGCCGCCGCTGCCCGCGCGCTTGTCGCCGTGGCAGCGAGATGCAGCGACTGAGCCACTCACGGCGACCTCGGGCTCTCCGTTGGCGGGTTCGTGAAGGGCCGCTCGGCCGGCGGCCCTGTCGGGCGCCGCGCCGGCTGGGCGACCCAGCTGACCATCACCGCCGCTTGCCCGAGCCCGCCCGCTTCCCGGCCGTCCGCGCCTTCTTGCCCTCCACCACGGCCTCGACGCGCACCTTCTTCCCATCGAAGGCCACCGCAAAGGCATGCACCACCGGCGCTCCCGCCGCCCGCAGCTCCGCGCTGTAATCGTTCTCCCGCAGCTGCGCGACTCCCTCGCTCACCGCCTGCGCCAGCGTCTTCTTCCGCGTTCTGGCCACCTTCAGCTCCAGCACCACACCAGGCTTGCCGGGCGCCATGGGCCGGATCATCACGTCGGGCCGCCCCTCGCCTGACTCCCGGTTCGAGCGCACCTGATAGCCGGGCTCCAGCACCGCGAGCAGGCCCACGACGAAGCCTTGATAGACGCGCTCGGGCTTCACTGTGCCGGGATCGTGGTACGACAGCAGATTCGTGACGAAGGCCTGGAGCTGCTCTTCCAGCAGCTCCGCATCGCCGCCGAGGAGCGCTTTGCAGAGATCGTCCAGGCTGCCGCCGTGGCCCCGCATGCGCGCGTCCATCCAGCGGCGGAAGGTGGTGGCGTACAGGAGGCGCACCTCGCGGTTGGGGATCGAGAGGCGGTGAATCGCCTGCTCCAGCGGGCCCTGAGAGTGCTTCTCCGCCTTGAGGTAGCCGGAGAACACCAGCAAGCCAAAGAGGGCGTCGTCGTTCTCGGCGATCTCTTCCAGGACCACGTTCTCGTCGAGCACGCGATCCACGCTCCCGCCTTCGAGCAAGCCCTCGAACACGGGCTGGAGCCGGAGAGCGTTCTTCTCGAGCTGCTCGCGGACGAGATCGTTGGCGCTCGTGGACAGCCAGTACGGCGCCGGGGCTCCGTCGCCCGCGTCGAGGAAGCTCAGCACGGACCAGGGGTTGTAGATGATCTCTCCGCCGAACAGATACCCGTTGTACCAGGCGCGCACCGCGGCGAGCTGGTCCGTCCGCTTCGACCGCTCGAGCAGCGATACGACCTCCGGCTCGGTGAAGCCAAAGCACGTGTTGAACGGGGTGGCGAGGAGCGAATAAACGCCGAGGTTGTTGGCTCCCGAAAAGAGGTTTTCTCGGGCCACGCGAAGGATGCCAGTCACCACGGCGCGCTGGAGGTGTGGGTTGCCCTTGAGCCCATCGATGAACAGGGCGCGCATCAGGTGAAGGATGCGCGGGGCGTAGCCGTGGGCGTGGCCGGCGTGGATGGGCTCGTCGTACTCGTCGAGGAGGATGACGACCTTCTCGCCATGGTGCGCGTGGAGATAAGCCGACAGATCCAGGAAGGCGCGATGGTAAAGCGTGACATCGGCGGTACGGTCGAGGACCGCGCTGAAATTCCGCTTCTCGCGATCGCTCAGCCGTTCGCTGAGGAGCAGCGAACGGTGCTCGTCGAAGAGCGCTTCAATACGCGCCTTGATGGCCGCCCAGCTCTCGTCGAATGTCTCGCCTCGGGTCCCTTTGAAGGTGAAGGAGATCACCGGATAGCGCTGAAAATGAGAGCGGTACTCGTCGCCTGCTTGCCAGATGGCGAGATCCTGGAACAGGTGGGAAAGGTCTTCTTCGCGCTTCTCGAAGAAGTACCGGAGCATCGACAGGTTGAGCGTCTTGCCGAAGCGCCGGGGGCGCGGCAGGAGGGCGACCTCGACGCCGCGCTTGTCGAGCAGCTCGCGGATCAGGTGCGACTTGTCGACGTACTCGAGCCGTAGCTCGCGCAGCCTGCGAAAATCGTCGATGCCGATGGGGAGCTGGAGGGCCATGCCGGACGCGGGACGCTACGCCCGCGTCGCGGGAGCGGCAAGCGGAAGGGCGGATGCAGGCTCGCCGGGGACAGTGACGGCGCGGCTCGATCTCGCCGTGCGCGGCCGAGGTGCCTCCGTCCTCCGCTCTCGAAGCCCGGCGGGGCCGCCCTACCGCTCCAGGTAAATGTCGAAATCCTCGATCGTCTCTGCCACCCAGTAGCGCTCGCGCAGCATCTCTCGGAGCGCGTCGAAGTCCTGGAGCGTATCATTGGAGTCGATGGCGTCGCCGGTCACCATCGGGAACACATCGCGCTTCTCCACCACCACGGCCGCGGGGTGGCTGGCCGCGAGATCGCGCATCAACGTCGCTCGCTCGGCGGCCTTGGCCCAGGCCACGCGCTGGGGCACGTCGTAGAGATAGCGCGTGCTCGGCGCGCGGTCGGCGAGATCGTAGATCACCGGCTCGAAGCCCCAGACGAACACCGTGCGATCCGGCGGCACGTGGTAGTGGAGGTACGCGGCCACGGCGCGGTTGGCCGCCGCGTTGACGTCGGCGACCGAGGCCAAGCGATCGATCTCGGCTTGATTTCGCGGCGATGCGGTGAAGGCCGCGAGCCGCTCGCCGCAGCGATCGAGGTACGAGTGGGGTACGTCTTTGGTGGCGGAGCGGCCGAAGGCGAGGGCGGTGAGGCCGACGAAGAACAGGCCTGCTCCGGCGGCCTCGCGCCAGGTGGTGAGCTTCTCCCACACCCGCCAGAAGCCGAGCCCGGCGAGCAGGGCCGTTATCGGCCACGTGGCTCCATAGTGGTACGGGAAGAACTTGCCCTGCATGATCACGCCGGCGAGGTGGACGGCGATGATCAGGGCGACCACGACGACGCCGGAGCGCTCGCGCTTGGTGGGGCGGAGCCCGAGGAGCAGGAGCACGCCGACGGTGGGTACGCTGGAGTAGCCGGTGAGCCACTCGGTGAAGCCCCAGTACACCATCCCTCCCAGCGTCTCTCCCTCCCAGCCGAGCCTGGTGTAGTGCGGGGTGAAGACGAAGAGCACCGAGGTGAGATCGTGGAGAGCGCCTCTCGCGGCGAACCAGAGCGCGCAGAGGACGAGGGGAGCCGCGCCGCCGAGGACGATGGGGAGAACCGGGCGCGCCGCGGCCCGGATCGATCGCTCGCGCAGGTAGGCTTCGAGGGCGAGCGCCATCGCCACGACGGCGCCCCCGCCGGCCAGGGGCGGCTTGAGCAGGCCAGTGATGCCGAAGAGCGCGCCGCAGGCGAAGCGGCGGATCCAGCGCTCACGCGCGGTGGGAGCGACGGTGAGGGTGGCCTCGGCCGCGGGGCCGCCGCCTTCGTGACCGAGGGCGAGTAGCGCGAAGATGGTGAGCATCCCGCCGAACGACTCGGGCTGCGCCGTGTGCCAGAAGTCGAGCTGGGCATGCACGAGCACCGCGACGGCGCCCCCGAGAATGCCAATCATCCGCTCGCCCCACCAGCGCCTGGTGAGCTCGCCCATGGCCGCGACCATGGCGACGAGGCCGACGCACTCCAGGGCTCGGATCCCCCACTGGCCGCTGCCGAAGACGGCGCGGGCAAAGGCGTAAATGACGAACACGCCCGGCGGCTTGAAGTCCCAGGCGTCGCGATAGGGCATCTTCCCCGCCAGCAGCGCGCGGCCGACCATCGCGTAAATGCCCTGATCGCGGCCGTAGCCGTAGCTCAGGATCTGGAGCAGCAGAAAGGCCATCGCGAGCAGGCAGGCGGCGAGGAGCAGCCGGTCGGCGAGGCGCGGCCTCGATTGCGGGGAAGACACGGGGCGCGTTGTACAGGCGTCGCCGCCGCGAGGGGAGCCTCGAGTGAGCCCGGCGGCGTTTCGGCGGCGCCCGGCGGACGCGGATCACCAGAACGAGAGCTGAACCACGAACGGTCGCGTCTCGAACCCGACGCGGACCGTCGACATCGCGCGGGCGAAGCCGTCGTCGCCGTTGCCGACGCCGCCGCGGCTCAGCACGCGGATGTCGTGGCCTGGGTGGGGGCGAAGAGCTCGACGAAGAAGGCGTTGAGCTTGTCGGTGACCTCGTATTCCTGGAAGGCGGTGACCGCCTTGCACGCCTCGCAGAAGCGCCGGACGGAGCGCCCGTCCTTCACCTTGCGCGCCGTCGTCTTGCTGCCGCCGAGGAGCCACATGGAGGCCGCACCCTACCATGAGCCGTCGCCGACGATCACCCGCACCGTGTCCCGGTCACGCCCCTCATCCAGAGCGGCAACTGCAACCACTCGATCCCTGACGAGCATCGGACAAGCGAGCTGGAGGACTCATGACGCTAGAATCCGAAGTGAACGATCCGAGCATCACAGTCGACGAGCACGCGACGGCGCGGGGAGCGCCCGAGTCGTATCGGCCCATGGTCGGACGGCGATCCTTTCTCTCGGCCGTCGGCAAGCTGACTGCCAGCGCGACCGTCGCGGGCAGCGTCCTCGGGTTGCCGGCGATCGTCGGCCTCAGCGAAGCTCACGCGCAGTCCCTCGGCCCGCTCGATCCCCAGCAGCGGCGCGTGAAAGCCTTCCTGGTCCGGGTGGAGGCGGCGAAGCAACAGTACCAGCATCCCGTCCCGCCCCACCCGACGAACGGAGACGAGCAGCTCTACTGTCGCAAGTTCGCCAGCTACTCCAAGGGGTTGATTCACGAGGCGAACGGCGAGGTCGAGCCCGCGGCGTACCAGTCGCTGATCCACGCGCTCGAGACCGGCAATCCCGCGGACTTCGAGGCGATCCTCGTGGGCGGCCCGAACAAGCTGGTGAACCCGCAGTCCGGCCTGGCGTACGATCTCGAAGGCACCGACTCGCATCAGCTCTTCGAGGAGCCTCCGCCCCGGTTCGCGAGCGCCGAGACGGCGGGCCAGATGGTGGAGCTCTACTGGGCGGCTCTCCTCCGCGACGTGTCTTATCTCGACTACGGCACCAACCCCCTCGCGCTCGACGCGATCGCCGATCTCAACAACCTCTCTGATTTCCGCGGACCGCGCGAGAACGGACAGGTGACGCCGGACACGCTGTTCCGCTGCAACGTCCCGGGGGCGCTGAACGGCCCTTATTTTTCGCAGTTCTGGTGGCTCCCCACGCCGTTCGGCGCCGAGACCATCAACCGCCGCGCGATCGTCGGAGCGCCCGGCGTCGACTACATGACGACCTTCGAGGAGTGGCTGCCGATCCAGAACGGGCAGTATCCGGCGACGCCGTCCCTCCTCGATCCGATCCGGCGTTACATGTACAACGGTCGCAGCATCAGCGGGTGGGTCCACCTCGACGTGCTCTTTCAGGCCTACTTCGAGGCTTGCTTGATCATGGTGACCCAGGCCGAGAACACCGCCGCGCCCCCCTTCGTGGCCCAGTTCGGCCTCGGCGTCCCGTACAACCCCGGGAACCCGTACAACTACTCGCAAACGCAGGTGGGCTTCGGTACCTTCGGCGTCCCGATGATCAAGTCCCTGATGTGCGAGGTCGCCATGCGCGCTCAAGGCCATATGGTTTCAGAAGTGGTTCGTACACCGCCGCCTCCGGCCGGAGGAGTTCGGCGAGCGGGTGGACCGGACGCTGAACGGGATCATCCAGTATCCCGTCAACGAGGAGGTGCTCGACTCGCAGGCGGTCCAGGCCACCTTCGACAGATACGGCACCTTCTTTCTGCCGCAGGCGTTCCCGGAGGGGTGCCCCGTTCACCCCGCCTACGGCTCGGGCCACGCCACCGTCGCCGGGGCGTGCGTGACCATCCTCAAGGCCATGTTCGACGGTAGCTTCGTCATCGCCAATCCGGTGATGGTGACCCCGGACGGCACCTCGACCGTGCCTTACGTCGGGCCGCCCCTGACCGTGGGAGGCGAGCTCGACAAGCACGCGGCCAACGTGGCCTTCGGGAGGACCCACGCCGGCGTGCACTGGCGTGATGACGCCGAGACCGCGCTCCGCCTGGGAGAAAAGGTGGCGATAGGCATCCTCCGCGACATGCGGCTGACGTACAACGAGTATTACAATGGGTTCACGTTCCGCACCTTCGAGGGCGTGCAGATCACCGTCTGAGCTACGTGCGGCTGAGCGCGCTCATGAGCAGATCGGCGATGGGGATCACGCTCCCCGCGTCGCCGAGCTGCTGGCTGCCAGGGTGCGAGTCGGTGCCGGAGATGCTCTTGAACACGCCCGAGCTCGTGAGCTTCGCCAGCGAGTCGGCCGGCAGCACCAGGTGGCTGGCGATGGCGTGGACCTCGGTGGCGCCGGCGCCGAGGTAGGCGCGGCCGGCTTGCAACAGCGAGGATCCGGTGCGGATCATGTCGTCGTAGAGCATCACGGGCTTGCCGCGGACATCGGCGTTGATGCCCGTGAGCTTGAGGTTACCGCTCGTGGGATCGCGCCTCTTGTACACGAAGGCCGGCTCGACCCCGAGGTGCTCGGCCAGGCTCTGCACCCACTTGGCGCGGCCGGCGTCGGTCGCGCCGAGCACATAGCCACCCTCGCCCATGCGCGCGCGGATCGCCTCGGTGATCAGCGACGATCCATAGATGTGCTGGGTGACGTGGGAGTCGTCGAAATAATACTCGATACCGTCGGTGTGGAGATCGAAGAGGAAGACCCGCGTGCCGCCCTCGCACGAGGGGATGGCCGAGAACAGGCGCGCGCGCGTCTTGGCCGTCACCACCTCACCGGGCTTCACCGCGCGCTCCATCGTCGAGTAGCCGAAGTACGGGATCACCAGCGAGAGCGAGCGCGCGCCGGTGCTGGAGAGGGCGCAGCCGAGATCGTAGACCTCGAGCGCGTCGAGATCGGTGGGCGTCCCGCCGAGCAACACCACGTCGCGGCCGCGCGTGTCGTCGGCGATGCGCAGGTAGCGCTCGCCGTCGGGGAACGTCTTGCGCTCGATCGTCCCGCGCTCGAAATCGCCCGCGGCGACGAGGCGCGGCTCCAGGTACTCGTAGGACTTGATCGTGAAGAGCAGCTTGCGGTGGGTAGTCATCGGCGGGGGGCCTCGTCGCGCGCGCCGCCTTCGAGGGTCACGAGCACGCTCTTGAGGTGCGGCTCGCTGCCAGGTTCGGCGGGGAAATCGATGGGATCGGGCAAGTCTTTGAGCTGAGCCACGGTGCGGCCGGCGTCGCGCGCGGCCTCGTGCAGGAAGCGGCGAAACTTGATCCTGGGGATGCCGCGGTGGTTGGTGCACGCGAGCAGGCGGCCTCCCGGAGCGAGCACGCGGAGGGCGGCGGCCGCCGTGGATCGATAGTCGTCCTCGGCGCTGAAGCGCGACTTCTTGGTGGTGGCGAAGCTCGGCGGATCGAGGAGCACGAGATCGAAGCGATCGCCCTTGGTGGCGGCTGTTTTCAGCCACGGGAGCGCGTCGGCTTCGAGCGCGACGTGGTGCGCGGGATCGGCAGAGACGCCTTCGAGGTTCTGGCGCGCCCAGGCGATCACGCCGGCCGAGACGTCGACCGTCATCGAGGAGCGCGCGCCGCCCGCGACCGCGGCGACGGTGAACGCGCCGGTGTACGCGAAGAGGTTGAGCACGCGCGCGCCGCCGGACATCTCGCGCACGCGGCGGCGGTTCTCGCGCTGATCGAGGAAGATGCCCGTCGAGAGGCCGTCGCCGAGCTTGACGAGGTACGGGAGGCCGAGCTCGTGGATCACGAACGACTCCGGCGCGCTCTCGCCGCGGACGGCCTCCCGCGGCGAGAACTCTTCGCGGCGCGCGTCGACGATCACGCTGGCGTGCTTGGGCCGGCTCTTCACGTACACGCCGCGCGGCCCGAGCGTCGTCGCGGCGTCGAGGATCTTCTCGCGCGCGGCCTCGGCCTCGGGGCTCGTCAGCGCGACGACGAGCCACTCGCCGTAGACGTCGACCGTGACGCCGGGGAGGCCGTCGCCGCCGCCGTTGACGATGCGAAACGCCGTGGTGCCGGGGCTCTTCGCGACGGCGTAACGAAGCTCGGCGGCGGCGCGGATCGCGTGGGCGATCGAGCGCGTCGACCGCAGCGGATCAGGCGCGCCGCTCAGCCACTCGGCGAACGTGGCCGGCGCCGGCGACTTGCCGACGAGCTTCTTCTTCGACGTCGGGTGCGCGAGGCGCAGCTCGCTCGCGTGGAGCAGCAGGCGTGGCCACGGCGCGCCGCCGTAGAGCGTATCGCCGACGATCGGCATCTTCTCGGCCGCGAGCTGCACCCGGATCTGGTGGGTGCGCCCCGTCTCCGGCGTCAGCTCGAGCATCGCGCGCTCGCCCTTGCGATCGAGCACTTTCCAGCGTGTCACCGCCTCTTGCCCGACGCGCGACGACTTCGGCAAGGCCCGCATCATCCCGCCGTCGCCGGGGACGATCCGGTGCTCCAGCACGCCGCGATCGCGCCGCCCGAGCCCCGTCACGCAGGCGACGTACGTCTTCTCGTTGGTGCGCCCCTCGAACTGCTCGGCGATGGATCGATTCGCCTCTTTTCGCCGGGTGAACAGGAGCACGCCCGAGGTGTCGCGATCGAGCCGCTGGTGGATCCCGAGGTACGGATTGGCGGCCCCGCGCGCCCGCAGGTACGCGCCGAGCCGGCTGTGCGCGTCGTCGGTGCGATCGGGCTCGGGCGCGTGGGTGGAAACGCCGGCGGGCTTGTCGACGAGGATCACGTCCTCGTCCTCGAAGAGGATCCAGGCCCTCTCCCAGACCGGCCAGACGTCGTCGAAGGCCATCGCGCTCAATGGATGATGTTCGTGCCTGCCGGCGCGGTGAAGGTGAACTCGGCGGGATCGATGGTATCGGGCCGGGTCGCGTCGGAGAGGTCGAATCGGTTCTTGTTGCCCTGGGCGTCGGTGAGCGAGACGCGAGCGATCGCGCCCGGATCGGACTTGTCGAGCAGGGCCTTGTTCAGGAAGAACGTCGCCGCCTCGTAGTCGGGCGTGGGCGAGGTGGGCTTGCCCTGGAGCACGGGCCCGTCTTTCCAGGCGGCCTTGTCGTTGATCGTGAACGTGAACGACGAGCTGATGCCGTTGCCCATGAGGAAGCCGAACGCGCCGGGATACTGGCTGTTCGCGACCGGCTTCTCGATCATCTGGTTGTCCTCGGCGATGTAGACCTTGAGCGTGGTCCCGTCGGACACGATGCGGTTCTTGTTGGGCGCGTCGTAGCGGAACGAGATCTTGCTGGGCCGCTCGATGAAGACGATGCCGGACGAGGTCTTGGTCTGGTTCGAGACCTTGAGGACGAACTCCTGCTTGAACTTCGCGGAGAACGTCTTCTTGCCGGCGTAGATCCCATCAATCTGCTTCGCCAGGGCGGCGGCGGGGGAGAGGGCGACAGCGCCGGCGTCGCTCGGCGGCGGCGTCCCGGCGTCGGTGGGAGCGCCCGCGTCCTTTGTGATCTTGGCGCCGGCGTCCACGGGCGCGCCCGCGTCGACGATCGGCTTCGCGGTCGTCGTCGCCGTGGCGGAGACCGCGGGCGTCGCGGAGGCCGAGGCGAGCGCGGTAGGCGCGACGACGGCGGCGCTCGACGCGGAGGCGCTGGCCGAGGCCGCGGAGTTGTCGGGCCGGGCGCCGCCGGACGTCGAGCCGGTGGCCGCGGCGTCGTCGTGGCTGGTGCAGCCCGCGAGCGCGAGCAGCGTGAGGACGAGGCCGGTCGGGTGGCTTGCGGAGAGGAACGAGTTCGGCATGACGGTCACGCTCGGCCTAGTCTCGTCGGCGAGGGACGTCGAGCCGAGACGACAGCAGAGCCTTTCTGCGGGGAGCAACGTCATCGACGGGCTCACCTTGCAGGTGCCGCGGATCCAGGCGTTTCAGCGACCCAGGCAGATCCGGCGGTAGTCCGCGACCATCCGCCGCGCGTCGAAGCGGGCCTCGGCGCGCGCTCGCCCGGCGGCGCCCATGGCCGCGCGCCTCGTCGCGTCGTTACCCAGATCGACCAGGGCTTCCGCGAAGGCCGCAGCGTCGCCGCGCGCGACGAGCCGGCCCGTGAGCCCGTCCACCACCTGCTCGGAGGCGCCGCCCACGTCGGTCGCGATCACCGGGATCCCCTGGGCCATCGCCTCCAGCGAAGCGTTGGGGCAGCCCGCGGGCTCCGAGATCATCGCGAAGAGATCCACCTCGTCGAGCAGCGCCGACGAGCCCGGGAGCTCACCGAGCCACTCGACCGCCAGGCCCGCGGCCGATCGTTTGAGCTCCAACGAATACGCCTCCGAGCCACGCTCCGGGCCGCCCGCGACGCGGAGCGTGTGGGGCGGCAAATCCGGCGCGGCGATCCGCAGCGCGGCGAGCAGATCCTCGAGCTTCTTCTGCGGCGAGAGGCGCGCCGCGGTCCCGATCACCAGCACGTCGGTGAGCGATCTCGGCCGCCTCGAAGGGCCGAGATCGATCCCGTTGGGCACGACGTGAACGGGCGCGCCGAGGGTCGCTCGGGCGAGCTCGGCCTCGGCCTCGTACTTGACGATCATGCCCGCGAGGCGCGCTCCGTAGGCGCGGGCGTCGCGGTAGGGCAGCCCCGGCGTCACGCGCGCGAAGCGGCGCTCGAGCGAGGCGAAGTACATCTCGCCCGGGCTCACGTCGAACACCGGCGTGTCGAGCAGCGCGTCGGCGAGCAGGACTTTGTGACCGGCGAGCGCGTTCCAGAAGAGCACGGCCTCGGGCGGATCGTCGTCGAGGCGATCGAGGATCCACGCGACGGCGGCGGCCGCATCGATCGTCTCCGCGCGGGGCGCGGCGAAGACGGGGATCCCCGCGGCGACGAGCGCGCTCCGGCCCGGCGTCGGGAAGCGCTCTTGCTCCTCGAGGACCACGGCGCGGACGCGCTCGCCCGCGGCGGCGAGGCCCGCGAGCAGGCGGCGCGCGCTCGACTGCGCCCCGCCCGTCGAGAAGTTGTTGGTGATCAGAACGATCCCGCGGCGAGGCTTCGATCCGCGGGTGATCACGCGGCGATAGAGCGCGGCGTAGCGCGCTGCCATGCGCTCGCGCGTGAAGCCGGCGAGCACCAGCGCGCGGCCGCCGTCGGGGCGCGCGATCGCCAGGTCCACGGTGGCCTCGGCGAGCTCCGCGGCCGTCGCGTCGCGCGCGAGCACGCGCATCGCGGGGTTGTCCGCGGCGAGCTCCGCGGTGCCGCCCGCGTCGGTGGCGATCACCGGGATCCCCGCGGCCAGGGCTTCGAGATGAGCGAGGCTCAGCCCCTCATGCGCGCTGGTGGACACGAGCGCGTCTGCGCCCGCGAGCGCCGGCGCGATCCGATCGAGCGAGCCGACGAGGTGCACGCGCGCCGCGAGCCCGTGCGCCGCGATCGCCTCGCGCAGCTCGCGCGCCGACAGCGCCGCGAGGTCGCCGCGAGGATCGGCGTCGCCGGCGATCACCAGGTGCGCGCGCCTCTCGATCCCGCGCCGCACCAGCGCGGCGTCGATCGCCGCCAGCACCGCGGGCAGCCGATCCAGCCGCTTCTGCGGCCGCGGGTTGGCCACCGCGAGCACCACGAGATCGCCGGCGTCGATCCCGTTCGCTCGTCGAAACGCGGCTCCTTCGGCGCGCAGCGCGGCGGACGGCGCGAGCGCCGCGGCGTCGATCCCGTTCCAGATCGGGCGCGAGGGAACGGGGATCCGGGCCGCGACGAGATCGGCCTCGGCGGCGAGCGAGCACGCGATCAGCAGCGCCGCGTGCTGCGATTGCAGCCGATCGAGGCCCTCGGGCCAGCCGGCCCGCGTGTTGTGGATCGTCACTGCGATCGGGATCCCGCTCGCCGACAGCTCCGCGACCTGGTCGCCGGTGAGCAGGTGCGCGTGCACGAGATCGGCCCCGACGGCGATCGCCGCCTCGGTCAGCGCCGCGAGCCGATCGCGCTCGCGCGAGAGATCGATCGTGCCCGCGGGAGCGGGGAACGCCGCGCGCGTCGGCCGCCCCAGCGTGGCCACGATCGGCGTCACCGCGAGCGCGGGGAGCAGCGCGGCGAGATCGAGCACGACGCGCTCGGCGCCGCCCTGCTGCAGGCTGGTGACGGCGAGCACGACGCGGAGGCGCGGGTCCTCGTGGACGTCGAGCGCGGGGTAGCGGACGAGGCGCAGATCGCCCCCGGCGACCGCGGCGATCGCCGTGATCGCGTCCTCGCCCCGGGCGAGCCGCGCTGCGAGATCGCTCGCGGCGCGCGTGCCGAAATAGACGCTGGCGAGCGGCGGGAGCGCGCCCCGATGGGCCCCGAGATCGCCGCCGCTGCGCGCGAGGAGCGCGGACCATGCGCGCTCGGCATCGCCCGTTTCGACCGAGAAATCAGGGCGGATCGCGCCGAGGGCGCAGAGCGGTCGCCCCGTCGCGCTCGGCGGCGGGAACGTCAGCGGTCCGCCGTGCACGGGGAACGCGCCGGCGCGCACCAGCCACGCCGGGCCCGCGCCGAGGCGCGCCGCGAGCTCGACCGACGAGGCACGCGACCCATCGAACGGATCCAGACCACGCGCCCGGAGCGCGCGGAGAGTGCGCCCCGCGCGACGAGCGTCGCCGGCCTCGGCGGCGAACACGACGACGTCGGGCGAGCGCGGCGCGGGCGACACCTCAGTACGCCGAAGGGTAGCCGCGGAAGGTCGAGTCGTCGTTGTTCTGCGACGACACCGCGCCGTAGCGCTGCTGGTCCGGCTGGCGCACCGACTGCGACGACCACGTGCCGGGTCGCGACGACGACGCCACCGACACGCCCGAGCTCGGCACGAGGTCGAGCACGAGGATCGCCATCGGCGCGTGCCCGGTGTAAACGTACTGGCTCGGCGCGCCGTCGAGGCGGACCTGGCCGTTGTGCCGTTGACCGCTGGTGTCGCTGTAATGGTACGTGACGAACGAGCCCGCGAAATTCCCGGGCGCGTCGATCCAGAACCCGTCGCCGCCGATCCGGTGCTTCAGCGGCACACGCGAGGTGGGCGCGGCCTTCTTCGAGCGGAAGATCGCGATGATCAACCAGACGCAGAGGGCCATCGTGCCCAGGCATCCCGCGAAGAAGACCGAGCCAATCACGGCGTCCGAGCTCGACGCGGGAGCCGGGGTGGGGCGGGTATCCGGCAGCGGAGCCGGGGACGGTAACGGGGGGAGGACCGGTATCGCGACGGCGGTCGCGCTCGTGGCCGCGACGACGCGGAAGCCGTTGTCGGCGTTGCGGCTGCCCGGCGCGTTGCGGTAGCGCGCCGCCGCCCGCCCGCTCTTCACGTCCTTGAGCCACGAGCCGCCGCGCAGCACCCGCCGCGGCTTGTCCGAGGCGTCGGGCGTCGTCTGGACCGGGTCGACCACGGCGGCGTCGCCGTACGGAGCGTACCAGTCGAGGCACCACTCGTAGACGTTGCCACCCAGGTCCTGGAGGCCGAGCGCATTGGCCTTCTTCTGCGCGACAGGATGCGTGGAGTTGCCCGAGTTGGGCTTGAACCACCCGAGCGCCAGCGCGTCGGCGTCGGTCGTCCCCGCGTAATAGGCGCCCGTCGTCCCGGCGCGATAGGCATGCTCCCACTGGGCCTCGGTCGGCAGCGTGAAGGCGCGACCCGCCGTGCGCGTCAGCCACCCGGTGAACGCCAGCGCGTCGTCGTACGTGACGATGGTGACGGGGTGATCGTCGGTCTGGGCGAAGCCCGGGCTCTTCCAGGTGAAATCGCGCCGCTGCACGAGGGCCGTGCCGTCCCATCCCGAGCCGCCCGAGGTGCCCTTCTCGGCCTCGGTCTTGTAGCCCGTCGCCGTGACGAAGCGCGCAAACTGACCGCGCGTCACGGGGAATTTGCCGAAGTAAACGTCGTTGCCCAGCGTGACCCGGTGGGCCCGCTCGTCGTCGACGTGGCCCAGCTCGGCCGGCGGCGATCCCTCGGTGAACGAGCCGGCGGGCACGAGCACCAGCGCGAGCTTGGTCCCGCCCCCGAGATCGACGTCGAGCGTGGCCGGCGGATCGGCGAGCGCCATCGCCGGAGCGAGCCACACGACAGCGAGCAGAGGCAACGAGACGTGGCGCAGGATCATGCTTTTCTCACCGGAGCGCGAGGCTACCATGGGCCCTCGACGTCCCGGCATTTTCGCCCGCGGTCAGGCTTGCTACAGGCCGTGCATGGCCGACCGCGACGACGCTCCACGCTCCTCCTCCTCGGCCTCGGCCACCTCGCGCCAGCGTCGATCCCGCCTCGCGCGCGAGCCCGCGATCGGCGCGCCGCCGGGCACGCTCGTCGTCGACGGCGCCGCCGGAGAGCGCTGCCAGATCTTCGTCATCGACTACTGCGCCGAGCAGGTGATCGAGAAGGAGCTCGCCTCGATCGACGAGGTCGTCGCCTACCTGGAAGACGATCGCGCCTCGATCACCTGGGTCGACATCCGCGGCCTCGGCGATCGCCACACGCTGGAGCGGATGGGCGAGATCTTTCACGTCCACCCGCTCGCCCTCGAAGACGTCGTCAACGTGCCGCAGCGGCCGCACTCCGATCCTTACCTGGAACAACAGGTGGTGATCTCGCGCATGGTGCAGATCGCCGAGTCGGGCAACGTCGAGCTCGAGCAGCTCGGCATCCTCTTCGGCAAAGGCTACGTCGTCACCGTGCAAGAAGAGGCGAGCCGCGACTGCCTGGAGAGCGTGCGCGAGCGCATCCGCCGCGGCAAGGGCGGGATCCGCAGCGCCCCGGCCGACTACCTCGTTTATGCGCTCCTCGACGCGGTGATCGACGGCTTCTATCCGGTGCTGGAGGATCTGGGCGAGCGCCTCGAAGATCTGGAGATCGAGGCCGCCGCCGCGCCCCGGGGCGTGTCGCAGAAGATCCACCGGATCAAGCGCAACCTGCTCGACGTGCGCCGCGCGGTGTGGCCGCAGCGCGACATGGTCAATGGCCTGCTGCGCGACGAGTCGGCGCACATCTCGAAGGAGACGCGCGTCTACCTGCGCGACACCTACGATCACGTGGTCCAGGTGATGGACATGGTCGAGACGTTCCGCGAGATCGCCTCGGGCCTGATGGATCTCTATCTCTCGGGCGTGTCCAATCGCATGAACGAGATCATGAAGGTATTGACGGTGATCTCGACGATCTTCCTGCCGCTCACCTTCATCGCCGGCGTCTACGGGATGAACTTCGACACGACGGCTTCCCCGTACAACCTGCCCGAGCTGCGCTGGCGCTACGGCTACCCGTTCGCCCTCGGGCTGATGCTGCTCTCGGTGCTGGTGCTGCTGTGGTTCTATCGCCGCAAAGGCTGGATCGGGAAAGCCTCGCTCCCCGAGTGAGGGCTTCTCACGGCGCGAGCGCGGTGCAGCCCTGGCCGGGGCACTCGCAGCCCTGGCCCTCGGCCACGGGCATGGGGCACGCGAGCCAGGCGTCGAGCGTCGCAAACTCGGCCGGGGTGAGCTCGGGGACGACGATCGTGGTGCTCTTGTACGGCATGTGCGGCGCGCCATCGGGCTGGATGACCTCGCGCATGCGCTGATAATTGAGCTTGCCGTGGGTGTCGAAGGGCACCTGCGTGTCCTCGTAGGTGAGGAGCGGAAACGGGGCGCCGATCAGCGTGGGATTCTGGTGGCACCGATTGCAGGTGCCGTGGATGACCTTGAATACGTCGCAGGGGAAATCGCCGGTGGCCGGGACCGGGCCGCACACGATGCCTCCGTCGCCACCGCCGCTGCCGCTCGAGGACGACGCGGACACGGACACGGAGCTCGTGATCGGGTCGGGCAGGCACTTGCCCGAGAGGCAGCCCTCGGTGGTATCGGCAGTGCAGCCGACGAAGAGTACAGCCGTGATTGCTGCGGTGATGAGCGTCGCGAGTAGGGTGCGCACGCCGGCATCGTAAGCGCAAAAACGAACGGGAGACACCCGATGAGGGCGCCTCCCGTCGTTTACCGGCCCCGGCTGACGCCGGAGCTCGCGACTACATCGTGCAGACCGTCGAGGCGCCCACGATGTGCTTGCAGTGCGTCGCCGCCGAACCCGCGTCGGTCGCCGCGACCGTGAGGTGGTACGCGCGGCAGCCGAAATCGTTCTTCGCGGTGTCGGCCGTGCTGTACGAGGCGGCGTCGACCTTGAACGTCTTGCAGTCGAGCATGCACTTGTCCTTGTTGTCGTACTGCTTGTTGGCGCCGGTGCAGACCGCGATGGCCACGTCGCAGAAGGCATCGCAGCCCTCGCCGCAGGTGCCCGCCATCGTGTCCGTCACGTCCTTGTCGCCACCGGTGATGCCGGCGTGCGCGCAGTGCGTGTCGGGCGCCATGACCGACGGGCCACCGCCGTGGTAGAGGCGGCAGCCGAGGCTGTTGCCGTCGGTGTCGCCGAGCTTCCCGGGGGGGAAGGCCGCGCAGACCGCGAGGCAGCTGTCGTTGGTCTTGTACTGCTCGTCGGTGGTCTTGCAGTTGGTCATGACCTCGGCGCAGTACGAGGCGCAGTCGAGCGTCGGCGCGACGCCGGTGCCCGAGCTGGACGCCGAGCTGGTGACGCCCGAGCCGCCCGCGCCGCCGGCGCCGGTGGTGGTGCTGGTCGTGGTAGCGGAGCTGGTGGTGGTGGCCTCGCTGCCGCCCGTGCCCGTGCTCGTGCTCGTCGTCGTGGTGTCGCTGCCGCAACCGGCGACGATCGCCGAGGTGCCCGCGATGGAGAGGACGGCGCCGAGAAAGAGAAAACTAGCCTTGTTCATAAGTCGATAACTCCTGTGGATGCCCGTTACAGGCGGTGGGGCAGAGGAAAGGAAGTCTCCACCCGATTCATGATCCGGCGGTGTACTCCAGAGGCGCGGCGCGGGCAAACCTGAAGCGAGCAATCGATCCTCAGGCAAGATGGGGACGCAGCGCGGGCAATCGCATGGAGCCTGTCGCGACGGCCATCGTCGAGCCAATCTGAATGCAAGCTGCCGGATTTGCTGGCTTAAGCTGGATTCGAGCGCCGGCCGTCAGCGCTCTCTCTGCAGGTAAATTTAATCGCTGTTTAAGATTGTTGGCCCGGTCTGGCGATCACGGGGACTCGCGCGCTGCCGGGGTGGCGATCGCGTGGTGAGGGGCGCGTCAGCGGCTTCGCACCGCAGAGGCCATCACGGGCCGGTGCTGGCGGAGGTGCTGCTCCCTGCCGCGGCCGTGGAGCTCGCGCTGCCACCGCTGCTGCCGCTGCTGCTCTCTGCGGTGCTGCTCATCGCGGAGCTGCTCTCCGCGGAGCTGCTCGCGCTGCTCGTCGTGCTCGCGCCGTTCATCCCGCCGGCGCCGCCGGTGCCTTGCGGGCAGATGGCGGCGTCGGGCTCGGCGTCGCAGCGCGATTGCCACTTCGTGTCGTGGAAGAGATCGCTCGAGCACGCGGCCGCGAGGAGGCCGAGACCGAGAGCGAGGCAGAGCCAGGCGCCTCGCGGAGCCACGCGCCGCGAGGCGCCGGAAGGAGAGCGGATACGCCGGTTCATCGGCCTGCCAGCGTACACCCGTCAGCGCCGGAGCTTCGCGGCCATTTGCGCGCCGAGCTCCGCCGATCGGTTCGACGCGACCTCGACGGCGTCGATCAGCGTGCGACGCAGGCCGCCCGATTCGAGCGTGTGGAGGCCGGCGATCGCCGTGCCGCCGGGGCTCGTGACCATGTCCTTCAGGCGGCCGGGGTGCTCGCCCGTCTCGAGCTGGAGCTTGGCCGCGCCGTACACCGTCTGCGCCGCGAGGAGCAGCGCCGTGTCGCGTCCGAGGCCGACCTTCACGCCGCCGTCGGCGAGGGCCTCGATCATCAGCATCACGTACGCGGGGCCGCTGCCGGAGAGGCCGGTGACGGCGTCGAGCAGCGACTCGTCGAGCACGACGCATCGGCCGACGGCCTCGAAGAGCGCCTTCGCCGTGGCCACGTCGTCGTCGGTGGCGTGCGCGCCGGGGGCGATCGCCGTCGCGGCCGCGAGGGCCATCGCCGCGGTGTTGGGCATGGCGCGGATCACGCGCGCGTCCTTCGGCAGGCGGCTCTCGAAGGCCTCGAGGGGCACGCCGGCGGCGATGGAGATCACCAGATCGCCGGGGCTCATCGCGACGCCGACGGGGGCGAGGATCCGGTCGACGATCTGCGGCTTGACCGCGATGACGATGACGTCGGCCCAGCGGACGATCTCGTCGTTGTCGAGGCTGGTCTGGATGCCGTACTTCTCGTGGAGCTCGGCGAGGCGCTCGGCCTTGACGTCGCTCGCGCGGATCTGATCGGCCGCCATCGTCTCGGAGTGGAGGAGGCCGCGGATGAGCGCCGCCGCCATGTTGCCGCCGCCGAGGAACCCGATTTTTCGCCCACGCATCGCCATGACTGCCTCTCGCCGCTCCGGATTGCCGCGCCACGTTAGCGCACAAGGCGTCGATCCGGGGGCCGAGCTGCGGTGCTCGTGTCTGCCGTCGCGCGCTGTCGTGGACGCCCCGGGCCATGGCAGGTACTGAGGGCGGGATGTCCGAAGCCATTTCGCCCCGCGCGCAGCGCGGCGGCCGCCTCAAGACGGTGCTCGGCCGCGTCGGCCTGCTGCTCGGGAGCCTGCTCTTCGCCGCGGGCGTCGGCGAGATCGTGGCGCGCGCCGCGTTTCCCCGCGCGCGAAGCGTCTCCTGGTATCATTACGATCCGGTCTACGGCTTCCGCCACCGCGAGGACGCCGAGGCCGTGACGACGGAGTGGGGCGACTCGCTGCCCTGGCATTTCCGCACCAATTCGCGCGGGTTTCGCGGGCCGAGCTGGCCTGACGCCGCCCCCGTGGGGACGCGCCGGGTGCTGGTGACGGGCGACTCGTTCACCTTCGGCGACGGCCTCGACGAGGCCGACGCCTATCCCGTCGTCGCCGGAGCGTCGATGGCGCCCACCGCGACGAAATGGGAGGTGCTCAACCTGGGAGTCAGCGCCTGGGGGCCGCAAAATGCGCTGGCATACCTGGAGACCGAGGGCTCGTCCATCGGCGGCTCGTGCCTCGTTTATGGCTTCTTCGAGGGCAACGACGTCGTCGACGACATGGTTCGTCGCCTCTACACCGTGAAGGATGGTCACCTGGTGAAAGAGCCGGTGGTGATACCGCCCGTGACCCGGATGATGCAGGTGCGCTCGGTCATGCTGCACATTCCGCTCTACGACGCGCTCATCGCCCACAGCCAGCTCTTCAACGTGGTTCGAACGGGGATGATCAACCGCCTCGCGCGCCAGTTGCCGGCCGCCGCCGCCCCCGATCCGTACACGCAGACCACCCGGGAAGACTTCGCTGCGGCGCTCGATCTCAACGATGCCACGCTCGACGCGATGTCGACGATGGCCCACGCCCGCTTCGGGGGCTTCGCGCTGGTGCTGATCCCCGAGCTCGGCCAGCTCTCGACCGATCCCAAGGTGTGGCGGCCATTCCCAACCTGGATGGGCGAGGCCACCCACGCGCGGTTGCTCGCCTGGGCCAAGCTGCACGACGTCCCCGTGCTCGATTTGCGGGATTACCTCCCGAAGGACGACGCGAGCCTCGCGAAGCACTACTTCGTCAAGGACTTCCACCTCAACGCCGCTGGCAATCGCGTGCTCGGCAAGGCGCTCGCAGAGCGCCTGCCGAGCCTGTGCCCGAAGTGAGCCAAGAGATGAGGGCCGCTCGCATCGTGCGTCGAGCGAGGCTATCACGTCTCGGCAGGCGCGAAACGCATCAGGCGTCGCGAAATCTTGTAGATCGAAAACCACGACTCGTGACATCCTCCGCCCATGACCTCCAAGAAGGCTCCTCTGGAGCCCACCCCGCCTGACGACACCGACGCCAAGATCGCTTTCACCACCGTCCAGCCAATCGCGCTCGCGCTCGCGAAGGACAAGATCACCTCGCCGAACACCACCGTGGACACCGCGATCATTGCCGCGCTCGCCGTCGCGCGCGACGCCAACGCCGCTCCGCTGCGGGCGCGCTTCGAGAGCCTCCCGAAGAAGGAGTTCGACCTCGCGAACCTCGACAAGCTGCAGTTGTACGGACGTGGCTGCTGGTATGCGCTGACGCAGCTCCACGCGGCGAACGTGCAGAGCACCGAGGCGAAGCTGCCTGTCAGCCTCGTCGAGAAGGCGACGAAGACGCGGACGCGCATGATCAAGGTGCTGAAGTACTTCTACGAGCCTGACACCAGGGTCGGCAAAGAGGTGACCGATATCGAGCGCGACTCCGGCTACCGCGATCTGGCGCGGGACCTCGGTCGCCTCGCGGTGGTGTACCGGACCGAGCACGACGAGATCAAGGACGAGAAGAAGCACTTCCGTGCGACGGACGCCGGGGATGCCGAGAAGCTGTCGCAAGAGATCCTCGACGAGCTGGGCGCCGCGACGAGCCCAGCGCAGAAGCAGTGGACCGAGATGGTGGCGCGGACCTGGACGCTGCTCTACTGCGCATACAACGAGGTCGCGGCGACGGGGCGGTGGCTTCAGCGGAACGAGGGCGGCGGGGAGCTGTTCGTCTCGCTGGTCACCGCGGGGCGGGCGGCGCGGTCGAAGTCGCGGAAGGGCGGCGGGGAGAGTCCGCAGGGGCCGCCGGAGGCGGGCGGCGGAACGGCGTGAGGTAGCGGGAAAGGAAAGGCTCGCGGTAGCCCTCCGGCAGGGAAGGCGGGCTGCCGGAGGGCCAGCGGTAGCCCTGCGGAAGCGGGCTAGGCTTGCAGGAGGGCTAGCGGTAGCCCGTCGGCGGTAGGTGATCCGGCGCCGGAGGGGTAGCGGTAGCCCTCCGGGATGCTCAGAGCGGTGCCGGAGGGCTAGCGCGAGCCCTCAGGTGTTTAGCAACGGGCGATGGGAGCTTGCCTGCGAGGTCGGAGCGGGTAGGTCGAGAAAAAGGACGCGACGGCGCCATGCACATCGCTCGAAGACCTCGAGGAGATGGGGAGCGACGGGGCGACACGGAACTGCCAAAGATTGCGTGCCGCGTTCTCCTCGCGCATTTGCCGCGAGTGGCGGAGCATCGCGCGGTGCTGGGTCCGAGGGCCGGTCAATCGCGACAGGCTCGGCGGGTCTGCCGATCGGGCACGGAGTCGGCATCGGTGGGTCTGCCGATCACGGTGGACGCGATTTCGGCAGGGCTGCTGACTGCTTGTTAGGCGCTCCGACCGGAGGGCCAAGTGGCTGGCGGCGACTTCCCACCGTAGGGCGGTGGGGCAGGGCAGGCTGACGAGACCGGCAGCGCGCGTGGCGAACCCCCGGCGATCGGGTTGCTTCCTGCGCGGCGCATCGGTATCACTGGGGCGTGGCCTTCGCGGATCTCACAAACGACTTCGTTTTCCGGCGCATCTTCGCGACGCACCCGGATATTCTCCGCGGCTTGCTCAACGATCTGCTCGATCGGCAGGGCGACCAGGCCATCGACACCATCGAGTACTTGCCGAGCGAGCAGCTACCGCTGGTGATGGGCGCGAAGCTGTCGATTCTGGACGTTCGGTGCAGAGACCACGAGGGGACGACGTTCGTGGTGGAGATGCAGCTCATCCATCATCCGGGCTTCATCAACCGCGTCGTTTACAATGCCTGTAAAGCCTACGTCGGCCAGCTCAAGGCGGGAGCCTGGTACGACTCGTTGACGAATGTCGTGGCGATCTCGATCTGTGACTTCGAGCTCTGGCCCGACAAGGCGCAGCAGGCGCAAGGGCTCCCGACCGTGCCGATGCTGAGCCGATGGGCCGTCACCGAGAACGCGTCGAAGAGTCACACTCTTCAGCACGTTCAATATGCTTTTCTGGAGCTGCCCAAGCTGCCCGAACACAAGCCAGATACGGGAGCGCTCCAATGGGCTTGGCTCTTCGTGCATGCACCGGAGCTGACCGAGATCCCGGTCGATCTTCCCGCGCCGTATCGCGAGGCTCTGGAGCTTGCCAATCAGGCAAAGTTCACGCAAGCGGAGCTCGACGCGTATGAAAAAGTAAGAGACGAGATCCGACAGGTGCTCGCAATTGCGGATGCCAGATGGGCCGAGGGGAAGGCCGAGGGGAAGGCCGAGGGGAAGGCCGAGGGGAAGGCCGAGGGGAAGGCCGAGGGGAAGGCCGAGGGGAAGGCCGAGGGGAAGGCCGAGGGGAAGGCCGAAGGTGAGGCCGCTGGCTTCACGAAGGGCAAGGTGTCTGCCATCCTCGCCATCCTTGCGGCGCGCAACATTCCTGTGAGCCCCGCAGTTCGCGCTCATATCGAAGCTTGTGATGACCCGGTGATACTCGATCAATGGATAGCCCGGGCCACCTCCGCCGCCTCCGCCGACGGAATCGTCGCTCCAGCGTGACCGCGGCGCTCATATCCTTGCGCCGCGATCGAGGATGCCAGTGTGTCGCCGAACAAGCCAATGCTGCTGACCGCGCTTCGCGCGGCAGCAGATTGGCAGGGCGTTCGGCGGACCACAAGAACCGAAGCGCGCAGTCACACCGCGAAAGACCTGCAGCGGACAGCGCTGCTCGCGGCGGCTCATCCTCATGCTTGGCGGGTGAACCCCCGCATGCGGCGGAGACGATTGCCAGAGGCCGCCCAGGCATGGTTGGATCGAGAAATGAGCACCCCGCAGGCGAGACGCAGGGAGTACCCGGGGCTGGCGACGACATGAGCACATACAGCGATTTCACGGCGCAGCTCGGCGCTCCATGGGGCTCGACGGCGGTCGCGCTGGGCGAGCTCGGCCTCGCGGATCAACCGGACCTCGTCGCGTTCGTGCGAGAGACCGGCGGCGGGATCTTCGCGGGTGGTCTCCTCTCGGTGGCCTCGGTGCGCGAGCGCGCCATCGACCTGTCGGCGTGGCGGGCGTGGCTCCCGGAGAACGCAGTCCCCTTCGCCAGCTCCGCGGTCGGCTACGTCTACCTCGTGGTCGAGACGCTGGTGTGGGTCCTGAACAGCCACGCCGGCCTCATCATGCCCACGACGCTCACCATCGAGGAGCTCATACTCAGACTGGCCGAGGAGGAGACCCAGACGGGGACGCTCGCTCGGCCGACATTCGAGCTGTGGCGCAAGCTGAACGGGGAGCTCGACAGCAGATCCGTGATCGCGCCGAGCCCGGCGGAGGCGCTCGGCGGCACGTGGGCGATGACGGATCTGGTGGTCGTCGAGATCGGCGTCCATCTCTCGATGACGGGCCAGATCTTCGCGCCGGGGAGCGAGCTACCCGCGAAGATCCTGACGGACGACAACGACGAGGGCGCAGATTAGTCTCGCGATTTACCCGATGCTTGGAGGCCGGACGACCGATCTCTCGCGGGGTCTCGCCATGACCTACCGAACGCAGCCCGCAGATCCCCAGCATATCGTACTGCAGAGCATGGGCTCCACGTTCTGGATGCGGCTCCGGCTGAACCTCAGGCACCGGCGCCCATGGCTGATGGGTCTGGCGACAGCCGCGCTCCTGCTCCGCGCGATTTTTCCGATGCAATTCCAGGCCATGGTATCGGTTTCGGAGGAGTCATGAAGTCAGCAACAGCAGCACGTTTTGACGGGCTTCACAAGGAACTATTCGCCGATGGAGGTCTGTCGGGCGAAGGGAGCATGAAGAATGGCAAACGGCATGGTAAATGGACTTGGTACCACAAGAACGGCGGATTGAAGGCTGTCGGCAAATACGCGGATGGTGAACTGGATGGTTCTTGGGAGTGGTGGCGTGAAAACGGCAAGCCCCTGCAGGTGGGTTCCTTCAACTGCGGTCAGCAGGTCGGTCCCTGGAAGCGTTACCACGACAACGGTCGGTTGTGGGACGAAGGCACGTACGAAGGTGGCAAGAAGGTTGGCGAATGGAAGGTCCACGACAAGAGCGGTGAACTGAAACAAACCAAAGTGTTCAAGCTCAATAAATAGATCATCACTGGCGCTGTGATGGCGAGCATACGGCAGAACAACCGGTTGCAACCGACGGTCCGCTGCGCTGCCCGTCGCTGAACCGGAACGTTGGGCAGGCGAGACCGGAAGGTAGAGCGGCGGTCGGCGATCTCCCGCCGTCTCCCCGCGGCGCCGGCCCGGCTGACGAGACCGGCGCCGCGCGTGGCGAACCCAGGGCGATCGGGTTGCTTCCTGCGCGGCTCGCCAGTACCACTGGGGGCGTGGCCTTCGCGGATCTCACGAACGACTTCGTTTTCCGGCGCATCTTCGCGACGCACCCGGACATTCTCCGCGGCTTGCTCAACGATCTGCTCGATCGGCAAGGGGACGAGGCAATCGACACCATCGAGTACCTACCAAGCGAGCAGCTTCCGCTGGTGATGGGCGCGAAGCTCTCGATTCTGGACGTTCGCTGCAAAGACCTCGAGGGGACGACGTTCGTGGTGGAGATGCAGCTCATCCATCATCCGGGCTTCATCAACCGCGTTGTCTACAACGCCTGTAAGGCCTATGTCGGCCAGCTCAAGGCAGGAGCCTGGTACGACTCGTTGACGAACGTCGTGGCGATCTCGATCTGTGATTTCGAATTGTGGCCGGACAGGGCGCAGGAGGCGCAAGGGCTCCCGACCGTGCCCATGCTGAGCCGCTGGGCCATCACCGAGAACGCGTCGAAGAGTCACACCCTCCAGCACGTGCAATATGCCTTCCTGGAGCTCCCCAAGCTGCCCGAGCGCAAGCCCGATACGGGAGCGCTGCGATGGGCCTGGCTCTTCGTGCATGCACCGGAGCTGACCGAGATCCCGGCCGACCTTCCCGCGCCCTATCGCGAGGCCTTGGAGCTGGCCAATCAGGCCAAGTTCACGCAGGCGGAGCTCGACGCCTATGAGAAGGTAAGAGACGAGATCCGGCAGGTGCTCGCGATCGCCGATGCCAGGTGGGCCGAGGGGAAGGCCGAGGGGAAGGCCGAGGGGAAGGCCGAGGGGAAGGCCGAGGGGAAGGCCGAGGGCATGGCCGAAGGTGAGGCCGCTGGCATCAGGAAGGGCAAGGTATCCTCGATCCTCGCAATCCTTGCGGCGCGCAACATTCTAGTGAACCCCGCAGTTCGCGCTCGTATCGAATCTTGTGATGACTCGGTGATACTCGATCACTGGATAGCTCGGGCCACCTCCGCTGCTTCCGCCGACGAAGTCGTAGCTCCAGCGTCACCGCAGCGTTCATGACCTTGCGCCGCTATCGAGGATGCTAGCGTGTCGCCGAACCAGCCAATGCTGCCGACCGTGCTAAGAGCCTATCCCGGTGGGGCTCCCGTCGCCGGCCGGCCGAGCCGCGGCGCTCGCCTGCGTTGCTCGGATTCGACGTGCATTCGCACGCCTTCATCCTCGCGCCCTTGGCGAGCTTGCGTCTCTTTGGCCGGTAAGGGGAGCCCTACCGAGATAGGCTCTGAGCGCGGGGGCAGATTGGCCAGGCGTTCGGCGACGGCCTCAACAGGCCGACGCCTGTTCGACGGTGGCGGGAGTCTCGGTGCGCGGCAAGGCGCTGGGCGAGCGCCTCCCGACGCTCTGCACCCGGTGAGACCTGCTCAGAACAGCGTATAAATGAAGGGCGCGACCACGGTGCCCGAGAGCAGCAGGAGCACGCTGATCAAGAGCAGCGTGGTGATGATCGGCAGCAGCCACCACTTCTTGTTGTTCTTGAGGAAGCCCACGGTGTCGCCCACGAGCGACGAGCTCTGGCCCTTCGAGGCCGCCTCGAACTTCGACTCTGCCTTCACGGGCTCTTCGTTTGCCATGGTCGCGCTCCGTCTCAAAACTGCTTCACGTAGGTCGCCGGATCGTCGGTCTCTTTGTACTCTTCCCAGTACGACGCGGCCCCCTTGTCGAGCTTGCGCTTCATCGTGTCGCGCTGGATCAGCTTGAATATCAGCCCGACCGGCGTGATGAGCACGAGGAAGACCACGACCAGGATGATCGGCTGCGTGACCAGGCCCATCGTGATGCCGAGCCCCATCCACAGGATGTAGAGGATGCGCGCGATGGGCGGGATGAACGAGAGCAGGAACACCACGCCTCCGGCGATCCAGAGGCCCTTGGCGAGGGGCTCCCGGTGCAGCACGAAGAAGTAGAGCGCGCCGACCACCGCCATCCCGCCGAGGAAGGTGGCTCCGAACTTGATGAGCTCCTTCGCGGACGGGTTCTTGTTGATTTCGTCGTAGATTTTGATGGCCATCAGTCGAGCGCAAATTGTGAGAGGTATTGTTTCTGCTCGGAGCTCGTCAGCGCCGGCTGCTCGGTCTTGAGGAGGACGCAGTCGCCGACGACCAGGACATCCATCTCGGTGTGGAGGAAGCAATTGTAGGCTTCAGCCGGGGTGTTGACGATCGGCTCGCCACGGACGTTGAAGCTGGTGTTGACGACGCAGGGGCAGCCCGTCTGCTGCTCGAAGGTCTTCATCAGGCGGTAGAAGCGGCCATGGCGCTCTTCATCGACCGTCTGGATGCGGGCCGAGTAGTCGACGTGGGTGATGGCCGGGAACTCCGAGCGAGGCACGTTGACGCGCTTTCGCAAGTCCTCGTCGACCATGGCCCTCTTCTGCTCGTCGGTGAGCACGCGGCGGTACTTCTCGCGCACCGGCGCGACGAGGAGCATGTACGGGCTCTCCGTGGTCTCGCTGATGTCGAAGATCTCGTGAGCTCGCTCCTTCAGCACGCAGGGCGCGAAGGGGCGGAACGACTCGCGGTACTTGATCTTGAGGTTCATCGTCGACTGCATCGTCTCGTTGCGCGGATCGCCGATGATGCTGCGGGCGCCGAGCGCGCGCGGGCCGAACTCCATGCGTCCGTACGACCAGCCGATGACGGCGCCCTCGGCCATCTTCGTGGCGACGAGGTCGAGCAAGTCCTGCTCTTTGTCGAAGACATGATATTTGGCCTTGGTAGTGTCGAGGAAGGCGACCGTCTCCTTCAAGTCGTACGAGGGGCCGAGGTACGAGCCCTTCTGGATGTCTTTGCCGGTGGAGACGCGCTTGTTCTCGAGGAGCTGATACCAGGTGAACAGGGCCGCTCCGAGGGCGCCGCCCGCGTCGCCGGCCGCCGGCTGGATCCACACGTCGTCGAAGGGGCCCTCGCGCGTCAAGCGGCCATTGGCGACGCAGTTGAGCGCCACGCCGCCGGCCAGACAGAGGTGCTTCATCCCCGTGACCTTGTGGATGTGCTCGGCCGTGCGAAGGACGATCTCCTCCGTCACCAGCTGGATCGAGGCGGCGAGATCCATCTCGCGCTTGGTGATGTCGCTCTCGGTGGTGCGCGCCGGGCCGCCGAAGAGGGCGTCGAACTTCGGGCCCGTCATCTTCAGGCCATCGCAGTAGTTGAAGTACTCCATCGCCAGGCGGTACGAGCCGTCGGGCTTGATGTCGATGAGGTGCTTCTTGATCAGATCGGCATAGACGGGCTCGCCGTAGGGGGCGAGGCCCATGAGCTTGTATTCGCCGGAGTTGACCTTGAACCCGGTGTAATACGTGAAGGCCGAGTAGAGCAGGCCGAGGCTGTGCGGGAACGAGATGGCGTTCTTGATCCGGATCTGGTTGCCCTCGCCCGTGCCCCAGGTGGTGGTCGCCCACTCGCCGACGCCATCCATCGTGAGGATGGCGGCCCGGTCGTAGGGAGAGGGGAAGAAGGCCGAGGCGGCGTGGGACTGATGATGATCGGTGAAGACCATGGTCCCGCGAAAGCGCCCCTGGAGGCCGCGGCGGATCTCGCGCGGGGTGTGGAGCTTCTCTTTCAGCCAGAGGGGGAGGGCCTTGCGGAAGGACCAGAAACCACTCGGCGCGTAGGCGAAATACGTCTCGAGGATGCGGTCGAACTTCTTGAGGGGCTTGTCGTAGAAAACGACATAGCTGACCTGCTCGGGCTCGAGGTTGGCCTCTTTCAGGCAATACTCGATGGCTTTGGCCGGGAACTCGTGGTCGTGGCGCTTGCGGGTGAAGCGCTCTTCCTGGGCGGCGGCGACGATATTGCCGTCGACGACGAGAGCCGCCGCGCTGTCGTGGTAGAAGGCGGAGATTCCGAGGATCGAAACTGGGGTCTTGGCTGCCATCGGGTTTGCCGCGTGAGAGGGGCAGGCGAGCATAGCGCGCCGCTTCTGCACGTGGTGGGTTTTTCGTTGCGCCCGCCCTGATTCAGGGGCCGCGTGGATCGCCTGAAATGGGCCGTGATCCGCGGCTCGAGGGGGCGTTTTCGCGGGTTGGCTCACCGATCTCGAGGAGCACGCTCGCGTCGCCCCCGGCGCGGCCCGGCACGACGCGGAGCCTGCGTGGCATTCGCTCTTCGGTCGCGGCGAGGTGGGTGATGAGCCCGATGACGCGGTGAGGCCCGCGGAGGCGCTCGAGCGCGCTCAAGGCGGCGTCGAGGGTGACGGCGTCGAGCCCGCCGAAGCCCTCGTCGAGGAAGAAGAAATCGAAGCGCGCGCGCCCGGCGAGCTGGATGCGCTGCGAGAGCGCGAGCGCCAGCGCGAGCGACACGAGGAATGTCTCGCCGCCGGAGAGCGTGGAGGGCGGGCGCTCTGGCCCGCCAAAGGCGCTGTCGGCGATGGCAAAGGCGCCGTCGCCGGCGCGGACGAGGGCGTAACGATCGGCCGAGAGCGAGCGGAGGAGATCGCCGGCGTCGCGCGTGACGGCGTCGAGGTGACGCTCGGCCGCGAGCTCGGCGAGCTGGCTCGCGCCGACGGTCTGGCGGATCTGGGCGAGGCGACGGGCGCGCGGCTCGAGCAGCGCGGCGCGGGCGCGGAGCTCGAGCGTGCGGGCGCTGCGGCGATCGAGATCGGCGCAGCGCGCGGCGGCCTCGGCGGCGCGCACGGCGGCAGAGACCGCGTCGCGGCGAGCGAGATCGCGCGCCTCGTCGGCGCCGTCGACCTCGGCGTCGACGCTCTCGACCCGTGCGCCCGAGAGCGCGGCGCCGAGGTGAGCGTGGGCCTGCGCGAGGCGATCGAGATCCTTCGTGAGGCGCGGATTGCCGCTGATTTCAAGGCTATCGGTGCGGATCGCGTCGACGACGGCGAGCGCCTCGGCGGCGGCGGCGCGCGCCGCGCGGAGGTGAAATGCGAGGCGGAGATCGAACGCGCGCGACTCGGCGGCGGCGAGCGTCGCGGCGCTCGATCGCGCGGCGGCTCGGGCGCCGTCGAGCTCGACGCGGGCGGCCTCCACGTCGCCTTCCCCGACGAGGACTTCGCGCTCCGCCACGGCCAGGCGATCTATCTCGGCGCGCACCTCGAGCTCGCGCGCGCGGAGGGCGTCGAAGAGTGGTTGGCCGAGGTGCTCGGTCCGGAACAGGCTCGCCATCAAGGTCCGCCGCTCGGCGGGGCGGGCCCGCAGCAGCGCGTCGATTTCCCCCTGCGGGAGCACGACGGCCTGCTGGAAATCGCTCATCGAGATCCGCACGATCTCGGTCGCGAGGTAGTCCTCGGGCTTCCTTCCCCTGGTGTCGATCGGGGTCCATTCGCCCGACGTTCGCTCCTCGATCCGCAGCGGGAGATGACGGGGCGGGCCGCGGAGATCGGGGCTGCCCGGGGGCGCGTCGGCGTCGCGCTTCTTGCTCCAGCGAAAGCGCCGCTCGATCGCCAGCGCGCGGGGAGACGCGTCGATTTCGATCTCGATTTCGAGGCGCACGCCGAGCTCGAAGGCGCCGGTGGAGACGCACTCGCTGGCCTCGCCGCGCGGGCAGCGGCCGAAGAGCGCGAGGAAGATGCCGTCGAGGATCGTCGACTTGCCGGCGCCGGTGGGGCCGAAGATCGCGAACAGGCCCTCTTCGCCGAGGCGCGCGAGATCGATCTCGACCTCGCTCACGTACGATCGAAGGCCGCGGACGCGGAGGCGCGTGAGCTTCAACCGGCGCCCCCCGCGCGGGTCGCGGCCTCCCGAGCGCGTCGCTCGGCCGCTTCCTCGTCGCGCGCGACGTCGAGCAGCGCGCCGCAGAGCTCTTCCACGGTCTCGTCGTCGGGCTGCGATCCGTGCTTGTTCTGCCAGAGCTCGCGGAAGAGATCCGGGGCCGAGACCTCGGCGCGCGCCTCGGTCGCGTCGCGCGACACTTCGCGTCGGCCGGGCTCGTGGAGATCGCGCACGGCGACGACGGTGACGCCGGGGAGGAACGGCCCGGCGCCCGCGCGACCGAGGCGAAAGAGCGCGCTGCCTTCGCCCGGATCGAGGCGCCGCCCGAGGTCGGCGCGCACCTCGACGATCGGAGAGGCGCTTTCGGCGTCGGCGCGCGCGGCGCGATCGCGGGCCTCGTCGATCGACGTCACCGTCCAGATTTCGAGCGGGCGCCCGCTGCCGAGCGGGACGCTGGTGATCCGCGCGGGGCGCCCCTTCGCGATGTCGATCAGCACGGCGCGCTTGCGCTGATCGGCCTCCGAGAACGAGTACGCGATCGGCGAGCCGGCGTAGCACGCGGGCGACGCCGAGCCGAGGATCGCCTGGGGTCGGTGCAGGTGCCCGAGCGCGACGTAGTCGAGCCCCGCGGGGATCGCCGAGGCGTCGAGATCGCCGGGAGGCCCGAGGCGCAGGCGTCGCTCGCTGTCGGTCGAGATCGCGGCGATCACGTGCTGATGGAGCGCGAGGACGCGGACGGCGCCGGGCTCGGTGAACGCCGAGCGCGCGGCGATCTCCGCCGCGAGGCGCCGCTCGTAGCGCGAGCCGTCGGCGCGCAGGTCGACGAGCGGGCCGGGAGCGCCCTCGCGCGCGACCCGAGCCTCGGAGAGAAATGGCAGCAAACCGGCCAGGATCGGGGCATCCGTGCCCGGGACCTCGATGCGGACGACCTGGGCCGCGAGTGGTGTAACTCGGACACGATCCCCGCCGCCGTCGAAGCCCTGGCAGGGCTCGCCGACATTGCCGGCGAGGACGATGCCGAGCCGCCGCGCCAGCGGATCCGCCGCGGCGAGGCGCAGGCCCGAGTCGTGGTTGCCGGCGATGACGGCGACGGCGCGCTGGCCGCCCGCGGCGAGCCCGTCGAGCAGCTCGAAGAAGAGATCTTCGGCCCACGCCGGCGGGTTCCAGCCGTCGAACACGTCGCCCGAGATCAGCGTGAGCGCGACCTCGAGCTCGTCGGCGGCGGCGATGAGCTCGCCCACGAGATCGCGCTGCTCGGGCTCGCGCGAGAGGTCGCCGAGGGCGCGGCCGAAGTGGAGGTCCGAGACGTGGAGCAGGCGCATCGAAGCGAGCAACTATATCCGCGGCGCCGGTGGCGCGCATGACGTCGACGCCTTCGTCGGTGCGGAGGATCGCGGCAGTCCAGAAAGATCGGCCTCCACGCGGTAAGGCGTGACGCCGCATCGCCGTCGCTCTACTCGCGCCGATCGATGCTGACTCGACGCGCCCTCTTGCCCCTGGTGTTCTCGCTCGCGGCCTGCGCCCCCACGACGACGGTCGGGCCCGCGGTGGCGCCGCTCGCCGCGAGCCCTCCGATCGTCGCCGACGGGGCGCGCGCGGCCACCCCCGCGGCGACCTCGACGCTGCTCGCGGCGGTGCCCCTCGATGCGATGTTCGTGGCGCGGATCAACGGAAACGCCCTGCGTTCTGCGCCGATTTACGCGAACGCGATGCGCGCGATCCAGGCCTTCCCGCTCGTGCAGAGGCGCCTCGACGAGCTCGACGGCCAGTGCGGGGTGAACCTGCTCGAGCTGACGGACGAGATCGTGATCGCGCGGACCGGTCTCGGCGACGACGAGGACGTCACGCTGGCGCGGGTGCGGGCCGACGACGCCGCGGTGCTCGGCTGCGTGACGAACATGCTCCACGGCGCGCCCACGAAGATCGGCAACGATCCGGCGGTCCGCATCAGCCGCGGCGCTGTCGCCGTCGTGGTGGAGGGCGTGACGATCCTCGGCTCCGACGGCAACGTGGCCGCGGCGATCAAGTCGGTGCGCGCGCACGATACCACCGCGCCTTCGCCGGCGCGCGCGCTCGATCTCGGCCCTTCGACGGTCGTGGCGTTCTTGCTCTCGGGGCCAGGCTACGGCGGCGTGACGTCGGGCACCGGCGTGCTGGAGATGGACGCTCATCACCTGGCGCTCCGCGCCGTGGGCGGCCTCGCTTCCGAGGGCCAGGCGACGATGCTCGCGCAGCAGGCCCGCGCGACGATCGATCGCACGTCGGCGCAGCTCGGCGCGGCGCCCGACGGCGCAGGCGAGGCGCTGAAGAGCTACCTCGCGCTGATCCACGTCGGCGCCGACGGCGCGCGGCTCCACGCCGAGATGGATCTGCCCGGCGGGGCCGACGCGCAGGTGAAGCTGGTCGGTACGCTCTCGTCGATTGGCATCTACGCCGTCCGGCAGTACCTCGCGCAAGCGAAGCTCGCAGAGGCCAAGAGCAGCGTCGGCGCGATCTCGCGGGACCTCGCGGCGTACATGGAAACGGAGGACGTGAAGGGGAAGCGCCCGGCTCGTTTCCCGCCCTCGGCGCCGCCCACGCCCGCCAAGGTGCCTTCAGGGACGAAGTTCGTGCCCGATGCATCCACGTGGAGCCACCCGACCTGGAAGGCGATCCGCTTCGAGATGGAGATGCCCTCGTATTACAGCTACGAGATCATCACTTCGAAGGACGGCAGGACGGCCACCGTGCGCGCCCACGGCGATCTGAACGGCGACGGGAAGCTCTCGACGATCGAGCGCACACTCACGCTCGGCAAGGACGGCACGGTGGTGATCGCGCCGAAGCTCGTCCTGCAAGACGAGCTCGAATAGCCACGCTTCAGAAGACGCCGACGAGCTGCAGGCGCGGGCCGTGGAAGATGTCAGTCCCGCCGAAGTCGATCTTCTTGCCCACGGTGATCGTCGAGCTGCCGTCCTGCCCTTTTGTCTCGCGCAGCTCGGACACGATGGTCTGCGTCACCGCCTCGGCGTGATACTGGGCCTCGAGGAGCACGCGAAAGCGGCTCTTCCTGGGGGTGAGGCGGACGTGGGCGCCGAGGCCCGCGTCGACGTCGAACACCAGCGCCGTCGGGCTCTGCGTGGCGCGGTTGGTGGCGGCGTCGGGCGCCTTCGGATCGGTGAGGAAGTAATACGAGGTCGGCCCGGCTCCGCCGTAGATGCCGAGATCGCCGAAGAGTGACACTCTTCGCCCTTCGCCCTGACCGAACCGGAAGGTGCCTCCGCCCATGAAGTACTTCGTGCTCAAGGTCTGGGCCGGGCTCTGGCGATCGAAGGCGAAATTCTGGCCGTCCGAGCCCGCAGGGGCCGTGTCACGGAGCTCGTAGAGGACGCGCGGGAGCTTGTAATTCATGTACCGGAAGCCGAGGAGGATCTCTTCGATCCAGTACTTTCCGGCCGTCTCCGGCATCAGGAAGGCGACGTCGTAGCCGATGTCGAGCTGGGTGAACGAGAGCTGGAGAGGCGCCCTGCCGAGCACGCCGGTGTCTTGCCCCGAGGGGGAGACGCCGATCTCGCGGACCTCGCCCGCCGTGAAGGTGGCCTGTTTGAGGCGGGTGCGCACGCCGAGCAGCCCCACGCCCATGTCGAAGACGTCGCTGACGAAGCCCTTCAACCCGAGCTGGTTGGCGAGGGATCCCGAGCTCGAGATTGTCCCGTTGGTGGAGAACAGTCGATCGGTGTTGAAGCCGCCGTTGAGCGAGGCGGCGTTCTGCATGTGGAGCCAGTCGAAGGCCACGATGATCCGGCCGCCGACGGTGGCCACCGGCTTGACGCTGTACTCGAGCCGGCGCGATCGCCCGGTGTAATTGCCAGTCGCGCCGTTCGTGCCGAGCTGGTGGAAGAACATCACCTCGCCGTCGAGCTTGGCGTGGGCGGTGATCGCGTCGAGCTGCACGCCGACGACCTGATCGACGATGCTCTCGCGCAGGGTGAACCCGGCCGTCTTCTCGCGATCGACGCCGAGCTTCTGCGCGAGGGTGTCGGTGAGCTTCTCGAGGACGGGCAGCTCTTCCTTGCCGCGGCGCTCGATCGCCTCGGTGCGCGCCGGCAGATCGGCGAGGCCGAGCGTCGCCTCGAGGCTGGTGCCCGGGGGCCGGGCGGGCGCGAGATCGCGGCCGGCGATCTGCACGACGTGCGATGACTGCACCACGATCGTCGGCAGCAGCGCCAGCGCTTCCATCTCGACGCGGAGCGCGACGGACACGGTGTCGAGGGCGTCCCTCGCGATGAGCGCCTGGTCGGGGTTCTTCAGATCGGCGCTTGCCAGCGCGTCGATCGACGCCAGCAGCGCGGATTTCGCGGTCGCCTCGGCGCGCGCGTTGATGGCGACGGCCCTGGTCGCGGCCACGAGCGCGGGCGGATCCGCGGCCGCAGGCGCGGTGGCGATGCCGCGGGCGGCGAGCGCGTCGCGGAGGTGCTGCTCGGCCGTGGCCGCGGAGATCAGCGCGAGAGCGGCCCTGTCGAAGGCTTCCCATTGTGGCTTGATCGAGCTGGCGCCCGGCGAGAGCTCGGCGACCGCGTCGAGGAGGCTCGGGTAGCGCGCGGCCGCGAGGCGCGGCGCCATGGCCTGCTTCGCGACTCGCGAGAGGTGCAGGCGATAGAGCTTGACGATCGGGACCTCGAAGTCGCCGCCGAGGTACGGCGGGGCGGCCTCGACCCCGGATCGCAGCGTGTCGGCCTCGGGCCCGTCGAGCTCGAGCGCCTTCACCCAGGCATCGCCGGGAGAGTACGGCGTGGTCGTGAGGATTTTCTCGAGGTCGGCGCGCACCGCGATGAGGTCCTCGGTCCGATCGAGGACGATGGTCGGGCTCTCTTCTTCGTTCGAGAACGCGCGCGCAGCGCGGACGTTGAACGTGGCCGGGAAGCACCCGACGAGCGTGGTCGTGGCGAGACCGACCAGGAGAGCATGCGTCGCGAAGCAAGGAAAGCGCGACAAAAAGCCGAGGCGCATCGGGAATGAAATAGCATGGACGGCGCGCTGCTTCGCCGGCGCCCGAACGACCTCGGGAAAATCCGCGGAGCCCTCGGGACCCTTGCAGAACCTTGCCCCCGGATTATTCGTACTCGTCATCTCGACCGCGGTACGCCGCGCACCACCCGGGAATCATTCGCCGGTATCACCGGTTCCGCCGACCAAGAACAGCTCTTTGGAGAGTCGCGCATGAACACTGAACCCCGCGTCGCTTCCGCCTTTTCTCGTCGCACACCCCTGCTCGCGCTGCTGCTCGCTCTCGGTGTCGGGGCCGTCGCGTGTGGCAAGCAGCTCACTCCGGCGGCCCAGCCGGACCCGGCGATTCAGCACGTGTCCGCCGTCGCGACCGAGGCGCCCGCCAGCGCGCCGCCGCCGATCCACACCTCCGAGCTCCCGTCCGCGCCCGTCCCCGCGACGTTCGACGTCGCCGCGCTCGCCGACAAGGTGAAGCCCATGGTGGTCAACATCACGACCACGCAGAAGGTCGACGTCCCCGGCGGGATGATGGGCAATGGCCCCGACGGGATGGATCCTTTCGAGTTCTTCTTCGGCCAGCGTGGGGGCGCGCACCCTCAGGGGCAGTCCGGGCCGCGTGAACGATCGATGAAGCGGCAGGCCCTCGGGACGGGCTTCATCATCGACTCTCAAGGCTACGTCGTCACCAACGAGCACGTGATCCACGACGCCGACGACGTGCGCGTCCACCTCAACGATGAGCGCGAGTTCGACGCCGACATCGTCGGGCGCGATCCCAAGCTCGACATCGCGCTGCTGCGGCTGCGCGGCGCCAAGGATCTCCCCGCGGCGCCGCTCGGATCGAGCGAGCAGCTCCGCGTCGGCGAGCACGTGCTCGCGGTCGGCAACCCGTTCGGCCTCGGCCACACCGTCACGCTGGGGATCGTCAGCGCCAAGGCGCGATCGATCGGCGCGGGCCCCTACGACGACTTCATCCAGACCGACGCGTCGATCAACCCTGGAAACAGCGGCGGTCCGCTCTTCAACTGGCGCGGCGAGGTCGTCGGCATCAACGCGGCGATCCGCGCGGGCGCGAACGGGATCGGCTTCGCGATCCCGATCGACGCGGCGAAGGACATCCTCCCGCAGCTGCGCGAGAAGGGGCACGTCGAGCGCGGTCGCCTCGGCCTCGCGTTCCAGCCGATGACGAGCGATCTCGCGACGGGCCTCGGCGTCGACGGCAACCACGGCGCGATCGTGTCGGAGGTGGAGCCGGGAGGCTCCGCGGCGCGCGCGGGCATCAAGTCGGGCGACGTGGTGCTGGCCGTCAACGGGACATCGATCGCGCACGCGGAAGAGCTGCCGCGTCGGGTGGCGGTCCACGCGCCGGGGACGTCGATCAAGCTCACCATCCTCCGCGACAAGCAGCAGCGCGAGGTCTCGGCGACGCTCGACGCGATGCCCGACGACGAGGTCAGCGCTCCTCGCCCCGCGCGTCCCACCGTGCCTTCGTCGGCTCAACCGACGGGCACGCTGGGGATCCAGATCAGCGACGCGCCCGGCGGCGGCGTCCGCGTGGACGACGTGCGTGATCCTAACGTCGTCCGTGATCTCACGCCCGGGGACGTGATCGTCGAGCTCGACCGCGCGCCTGTGAAGGACGTCGTCGGGCTGCGCGCGCAGATGAACAAGCTGAAGCCCGCCTCGACGGCGATCTTCAAAGTTCGCCGCGGCAAGCAGGCGCTCTACGCGGCCGTGCCCGTGCCCGCGAAGTGACCGTTCACGGAGACACGAGGCGGTCGTAAATCGCCTCGTATTTCCGGGTCATTTCGCTGAACGAAAACTCCTTCGCGACGCGCTGACGGCCCGCCTCCCCGAGCTTGCGGCGCAGCTCGGGGTCCCCGGCGAAGCGCGCCAGCGCGGCCGCGAGGGCGTCGGGATCCTCGACCGGAACGAGCAGGCCATGCTCGCCGTCGGTGACGACCTCGGGGTTGCCGCCGATGCGCGTCGTCACGATCGGGAGCCCGTGCGACATCGCCTCGAGGACCGCGAGCGGGAGGCCTTCCATGCGCGACGGGAGGACGAAAAAGTCCGCTGCGGCAAGCAGATCGGGCACGTCGGACCGGAAGCCGAGGAAGCGCACCTGGTCGGGGCCGAGGCCGAGCGATCTCGCCTGCGCCTCGATCGCCGGGCGCTCAGGTCCGTCGCCGGCCGTGACGAGCGTGAGGGCGACGCCGAGCTCTTTCGTCTTGCCGAGCGCGCGCATCAGGATGTCGTGCCCCTTCACCGGGAGGAAGTTGGCGACGTGGAGCGCGACCGGGCCTTCTCCCAGGCCGAGATCCGCGCGCACTTCGGCCCGGGTGCGCTTCGGCGCGGGCGGGTCGACGCCGTTGTAGATCACGGCGACGTCGACGACGGCGCTCGCGGGCGACTGGCGCGCCGTGTCCCTCGAGACGGCGATGACGGCGTCGGTGAGCAGCCACTCGATCGTCGCCGGAACGCGCACGATCCCGCGGTGATCGGTGAACACGAGGCGCGCGCCGCTCACCATCTTGCCGAGCACGCCGTACTGGAGCGAGGTCGGGTTGTGCGAGTGCATCACGTCGGGGTGGAGGCGGGCGAGGGCCGCGGCGCCGCGCACGACGCGGCCCGCGGTGCTGGCGCCACCGAGTACGATCGTCGGGATTCCAAGGCGATCCGCGTGCGCTTCGAGCGGGCCGCCCCGGAGGGCGAGGATCCGCGCATCGTGCCCGAGCGCGCGCTGCGCGCCGGCGAGGCGGAGGACGAAGTGCTCCATCCCGCCGCCCATGAGGCTGCTCGTGGTGTGGATGATCCGCAGCGGTCGGCTCGGCATGACCGCGACGCTAATCGAACGATGGATCGCCGTAAACGTGGCCGAGCGCGTCAAGGCCGCACGCAGACCGAGCCCTCGATGCCAGCGGCCCAGTAGGTGGCGTGGTCGCCGCCGAGCGCGTCCGCGCAGACGAAGCCGCTGGGGCACGCCGAGCCGGGGCTGCAAGGCCGGGTGCACGTACTGGCGAGCGGGATCGCTCTCACCTGGCTGCGCGGCTCGAGGATGCGGTCGAATCGGGATCGCTCGATCGCGTGCAAACATTGACCGGAGCGACAGTCCAGATCGCGCTCGCACGGGCCGCCGAAGGGCGCGCGTGCGAGCTCGCCCCTCAGCCAGGCACCGGCTGGAATGACGACGACGGCGAGCATCAGCAGGATGAGGATCCGGGCCCCCTCGGAGAGGTTGTAAACGAAGCGCCCGGCGCGATCGAGCGCCCGTTCGTCGGGGAGTGGGGCAGTCGTCATCGGGGCGGGCTCGTCGCGCGCATCGACGGCGAACGGGCGTCCATCGAAGGCGCGCGAGGCGGCGCACGCCGGGCAGCGTGCTTTGCCGACAGCGCCGGTCGGGACGCGTAGCCGCTTCTCGCAGGCCGGTGCCGAGCACGGGACGATAACGTGAGAGCCGAGTCGACGATAGGCCAGCTTCGACCGGCGGGCGCGCACGCTGGTGGCGAGGTGCCACGAGACCGCGCTCCGCGACGGGGCCTTGTCGAGCGGCGCCAGCGCATTCCGGCGCTCGACGCGCAGCGACGAGGCGACGTGGGCATACGCGTAGCGCAGGAGACCGGCGCGCAGATACCCGAAGGAGCGGTGTACCGTGACTGTCTGTTGCCCCTTCGTGAAGGTGCGATCCTCGATGGCGTTGAGCGTGAGCGCGCCGAGGCCGGCGAGCATCAGCGCCAGATCGACGTGGACCTCGTCGACCGGCGTGCCGAAGTGCGGGATCCGGCGCTCTTCGAGGAGGATGTGACAGCACTCGTGAGCGAGGATGGCGCCGAGGACCGGGCCGTCGTCGCGGTGCTCGGCAGAGATCTCGATGAACCAGTGGCCGCCTTCACGCTCGATGCGGGCGGGGTTCGGGAGATCGGTGCGGAAGGCGACCACCACGGTATCGCAACGCGAGGCCGAGGTGCTCGACCACCCGTCGAGCCGCCTGTTGCAGCGAGATGACCGAGTCGGTGCAGAGCGCGTAAAAGGCCGCGTCGGCGGGGAAAAGGAACGCGTCGCGCACCGGACATGGCAAGAGCAGCGTGGGAGCCAGCGCCTCGAGGCGGCGCGCGACCCAGGCCGGAGCCGCTTCGACGATGCCATGAACGGGTCCAGCGTGCGACACGGGCGAGAGGAGGCCCCCACCTCGACGAGCCCGTCAAGGCACCCGACGCCGGCGGCCCGGCGACGGACTGCGCTTGGCGCGAAGGCTCGGATCGTGTAACGCTCGGGGATGGTCGCCGCCGCGCCGCTCGAATTTCTGACCCCGCACCTGGCGCTCGCCGAGGACGCGGATCAGGACGAGCAGCGGTTCGTGCTCCACAACGTCGCGTGGGCCGACTACGTAGCTCTCAACGACGTCGTGGGCGACCGGCCGGGCGTACGCATCTGTTACAGCGAAGGCACGCTCGAGCTCATGAGCCCTGGTTACGCGTACGAGGACCTCAAGAAGCGTATTTCCAGGTTGCTCGAGCTCTACGCCGTCGTGCGCGACGTGCGGCTGCACGCGCTCGGCTCGATGACCTACCGGAGCAAGCCCAAGCGCCGCGGAGCCGAGCCGGACGAGTGCTACTATCTCGGCAAGGTGACGAAGGGGGCTCCCCACCTCGCGATCGAGGTCGCCGCGTCGCGGAGTGCCATCAACAAGCTCGGCCTCTATGCCGCGCTCGGCGTGCGCGAGCTCTGGATCTGGGAGGATGAAGGGCTCTCGGTTCACGCGCTCGGCAAGGTGGGGTATCGCCAGGTGAAGCGCAGCAAGCTCTTGCCGGATCTCGATCTGGAAGAGCTGGTGTCGTTCGTGCGGATACCCGATCAGGCCGAGGCGGCGCGCGGCTACCTGAAGCGGCTGGGGGAAGGCGCGCGGTAACCAGCGTCCCCGCGCGCGCGCCGCTCGGGCGATCAGGCCGTCACTCGATCTTGCACGCCTCGTCGAACGAAAGCCGCGGGTTGCGCGGGAAGAGCTTTGCTGGATCACCGTGGCCCAGGTTGAGCAGGAAGTTCGACTTCCACTTGCCGTCCGGGAAGAACTCCGCGTCGACCTTGGCGTTGTCGAAGCCGCCCATCGGCCCGACGTCGAGGCCGAGCGCGCGCGCCGCGAGCATCAGATAGGCGCCCTGGAGAGTGCCATTCTGGAAGGCGACGTGGGCCTTCTTCTCGTCCGGCGCCTTCGAGAACCAGCTCTTCGCGTCGATGTGCGGCATCAGCCGGGGGAGCTGCTCGTAGAACTCCAGATCGTGCGCCACGATGGCCGTGACGGGGGCCGTCATCGTCTTCTCGACGTTGCCCGGGGACAGCGCCGGGCGCAGCCGCTCCTTTGCTCCGGGGCTCTTCAGGAAGATCACGCGCATCGGGTGGCTGTTCGCCGAGGTGGGCGCCATGCGGGCGATCTCGTAGATCCGGCGGAGCAGAGCGTCGTCGACGGGCTGGTCGAGCCAGCCGTTCTGGCTGCGGGCGCCGAGGAAGAGCAGGTCGAGATCGGCGTCGGAGATGATCGGCATGAAAACCTCGATGAAAAGCCGCGATCCTGGGGAACGCGACGGGGTGGTGACGAGGCTACGCGATAGTGGAAGGCCAGGCGCCGTCAAGGTCGCTTGTCGAGGCGCTGCAACATCCCTCGTCGCGCCGCGCGGAGGGCGCCGTCGGTGGGGTGGTCATTCCCGTCGCGCTCGACCGGGAAGAGCGCGAGCGCCGGATCGCCGGCGGGCACGGCGGCCTCGAGCGCGAGCCGGATCCGGAGATCGAGCAAGCCTTCGCGGGCGGCGAGCCACCTTGGCGTCGGCAGGACGCCGAGGCGATCATGAACCATCCAGGCCGAGGGGGAGCTCTCGCGGCCATCGAGGTTGTTGAACGCGAACCCCTGTGTGATGATGCCAATCCACTCCAGCCTGCCTTCGGCGCCCGCGCGGATGTCCTGGAAGAGGTGCAGCCCCAGGCTCGGGCGATCGAGGCCGCTGTTGTAGGTCCACACGTGCTGTCCGGCCGACTCGCGGCGGCGCACCTCGGCGGCGTCGTGGCGGTTCAGCGCGAGCGCGGTGGTCACGGCGAGGAGCGCGTCGAAGCCCTTGCCCCTGGGCGGGTCGGTGAGGAAGCCAATCGTCTTGACTCCGGCCCTGGTGGCCGGCGCGACGAGCGACATCGCCTGTTCGAGCTCGGCGTCGGTGGCGGGCTCATCGTAGCTCTTGATGTAGTGAGGCACGCCGAGAGGCTCCATCAGCTTCGCGGCCGCCTCCGGCGAGATGCCCTGCTCGCGCAGCTCCCGCAGCGAGGGGAAGAACCCGCCGTAGGCCACGACGGCCTTCACCGGGCCGTGGCGCGCGGCCATCTCGAGGTAATGCGCCGCGGGATCCGGCGCTCCGGGCGCGCCGCGGAGGGGATGATCGACGCCGGGGCCCCCCGTGAAGCAGTTGATGCCCGAGCGGGCCTGTTCGCGGATCAGGTCTTCTTGCAGCTCCCACCAGCGGGGCTCGCCCACGGCGGAGGGGCGGAAGGGCAGAGCGCTCATGAACAGGCCGACCGGGATGGGGATCGGCGGGAGCGCCACGTCGGCGGCGCGGATTTTCACGGGGATCGTGAGCGGCTCGGGGCCTCCGGTGAGGGTGATTGTGCTGGTGAACGTGCCCGCGCCGGACGCGGGGAGATCGTACTCGACGAGCAGTGAGCGCGAGAGCTCGGGGCCGACGGTGACCTCGGGATCGGGGCGATAGTGATTGACCTCCAGCCACACGGGGCCAGGCAGGTTGTGCCGCATGGGCAGGTAGCGGCCGTGGCTGACGACGGGCGCGGGGAGCGGCTCGCCCCCGCCGCCCTCGCGCGCGAGGGGCGTCGCGGCGACGTGGATCGTGAGATCGCGGCGCGCGTAGAGGCCGAGGTGAACGCTGACCTTCTGCCCGCGCACCCCGACGATGTCCTCGAGCGGCGCGCCCGCCGGATGAACGGGGTAGTCGCGCGGGTACATCATCACGCCCGGCGGGAGCGGCTCGACGACGACGTCGACCGTCGGCGCGGCGCGCCCGCCGCCGCGACGGCCGCGATCTTGCGGCGCGTACGAGGCGGCGATCGCCTCCGATTGCAGGTGATCTTGCGCGTCGAGGAAGGCCCGGCCTGCGGGCGTGTCGGGCGCGAGGAACAGGCCGGCGACGCGGAGCGCGACGCGGTTCGCGCGCGTCTCGGCGATCGTGAAGACGTTGGCGCCGCTCGCCGCGTCGAACGAGAACCGCGCGATCGCCGCGGCGGGACGCACCAGCTTCTCTTCGATCTGATCGAGGCGCGTGAGCTCGGTGTCCTCGAAGAGGAAGCTCGGGCCGCCCGCCGAGAAGTCGTGCTCGTGCGCTGTCACGCCGTTCACCGCGAGGGCCGCGTGGTCGTAGGTGCTGGCCTCGCCTTCCCAGAAGCCGCCGCGCTCGAAGGCGATCCAGCCGAGGTACTTGCCGCCGGGGAGATCGACGCGGAAGCCGCCCGCGTCGAAGGCGAGGCCGCAGCCGAGGAGCGTGGTGGGAAACGAGGTGCAGCGCGTGAGGAACGACTTCGTGCGGCCGAGCATCCCGAAGCCGCGCTCCGGCGTGTAGAGCGTGGTCTCGAAGACCCCGGCGCTCTGGGGCATGACCGGGAGCCCCTCGGTGCCGAAGTCGAAGGCGAAGGAGAACGGGGCCGCGATGCGCGCGCGCTTCTCGACGACGAGACCATCGATGAAGAGGTCGCCCTGGCCGCGGTTGAAGAAGCCGACGCGGCTGATCTTCGCGGTGTCGATCGGGGTCTTCACGTCGCCGCGGTAGGGCCGGTTCTCCTCGCCGCGCCAGAGGCCGCCGCCGAGGTCGAGCTCGATGGCCTGATCGCCGGCGACGACGCCGAAGGTGCGCTGGAAGCGCGCCGAAAAATCGGTGTGATCGTCCTGGATCTCGAGGCCGAGCTCCACGGTGCGATCGGTCGGGTTGTGGACGTGGAAGCGGAGGACCGAGAACGGGCTCCAGTCCGAGGTGTGGAGATCGGAGAAGCTCGCCTGGACGCCGGGGCCGATCTTGAGCGAGCGCGCGCCGTCGTCGTGCCACTCGGTCGAGATCTCGGCGGTGCCGCGGGCGTCCTTGGGCCACTTCTTGATCGACGGCGCCGACTCGAAGTCCTGCACGATCGCGGTCGAGACGCCGGGCGGCGCGCGCTTCGGGCCGCAGCCGCCGCAGCCCGTGGCCGCGATGGCGATCGCCGCGGAACAGAAGGCGATCCGCGTCACCGAGCGCGGCACGTCAGGCAGCCTTCAGGGCGCGCTTCTCGGCTTCGATGTCCTTCGTGCGCTGCTCGAGCACGTCGGTGCCGAGGTACCGGAACACGTAGATCCCGCCGACGAACATGCAGAGAAAGAGCGCGAGCACCCGCCAGATCACCAGGTAGGCGATCACGTACGGGGGCTGCACCCACGGGCTCATGATCGCGCTCGAGCCGGCCTCGGCGACGCCGCTCGCGCCCGGCGTCGGCGAGAGATAGAGGGCGAAGTTCAGGAGCACCTGGACGAGGATCACCTGCACCAGCGGCGGCCCGAGCGTGACGAACGTCTTCGGTGTCACCGGGAGGCCCAGGCCGAGCAGGATGAAATACGCGACCGCGAAGCGCGAGCAGAAGAACGCGAACGTGAGGAGCTGCGCGGTGAGGTAGGCGATCTTGCCGCGCTCGAGGTAGATGCGGAAGCCGTGGTTGAACTCGTCGACGCTCTTCAGCAGGCGATCGCGCACGGCGCCGGGCTTGTCGAGGGCCTTCGTGGCCCACGGTCGGAGCCGCGTCGAGAGCGCGAGTAGACGCAAGAGACCACGGTAAATGAAGCCGAACGGCACCGCGAGGAGCCGGACGAGGGCCTTGAGCAGCGGGGGATACGCGGCGCAGAGGATCATCGCCGTGAACGACGTGCCCACGACGCCGACGCTGAGCGTGAGGAGCCAGTCGAGCTGCGGGCCGTCGGCGACGACGAACTCGCCGCGGGCGCGGAGGATGAAGATCCCGATGATCGAGGCGAGGAAGAACGTGGCGGTGCACAGCGCCGTGAGCAGCGAGGCCGTGGCGACGTCGACGAGGCGCATGCCGCCGTTGGCGAGGACCGCGACCTGCGAGGGCGCCGCGCCGGCTTGCAGGGGCGTGACGCCCGCGCAGAACATCAGCACGAACTCGGAGATGATCGCCGTGCGGACCTTGAGCTCGGTGGAGAGCACGCGGCCGAGCACGTAGACGCGGAGCCCACCGAAGACGCCCTCTTGCAGCGCGAGCACCGCCGCGACGAGGAGCCAGAGCGGGTGGAGGTGCGCGAAGCCCGCGGCGAAATCCGCGGGGTGGCCGTGGACCGAGTCTTCGCGGATCGACGAGTAGAGAAGCCAGGTGAACGTCGCGAGCGTGATGCCCACGATGAGCTGGATCCCGCGGACGATCGTCCGGCGATTCATGATCTGCCGATGCTCGCGAGCGGCCGCATCAGCGGGCGATCTGCTGGAGGCTGGCGCGGGTGTTCTGGATGGCCTGAGCGCCGAAGACGATGCACGCCGCGGTGGCGAGCAGCGGGCCGCCGGCGGGGTTCATCGCGAAGCCGGCGATCTTCCAGCCGATGAAGGAGCAGAGCAGCGCCGTGAACGCCAGCAGCGCCGGCTCGACCTTCGGCAGCTGGTGGTGGAGGCGGAGCGTGAGCATGCGCGTGCCGTAGTGAACGTTGGCGCACGTGGCGAGGGTGACGGCGGCGATCGTCGAGATCGCGCCCGCGGCCGCCGCGCCGGCGATCGCCGCGCCGAAGGCGATGAACGCCGCCACGGGGAGCACCGTCGCGACGCCGTCGCGCGCGGCGACCCGCTGCATCCCGCGGACCATGCCGAAGAGGATCGTCGCCACGCACCAGAGGAAGAAGCCGCGCTGCGCGGAGATGCCGAAGAGGCTGACGCGCTCGAAGACGTCGTTCCCGAAGATGGCGCTCATCGTCAGCGCGAACGAGAGCACCGTGATCGACTCGACCTGGTTCAGGAGGCCGAGGCGAAAGACACCCGTCTGGGTCTGCTCCCAGTAGGTGACGGCGCCGGCGCCGGGGATGACGAGGGCGATCGTCACCCAGCCCATGGGCGGGAGCCCGAGCGCCATCGCCGTCAGGTAGGCGATGTAGACCGTGTTGAGCGCGTCGAGGCCGTGATCGAGGAACTCGCCCAGCGCCGAGCACTGGTTGGTGCGGCGGGCGTGCGCGCCGTCGGCGTTGTCGCACCACATGTAGATCTGCAGCAGCACCATCGCGCTGATGAACGGCCACCCGCGCTTCGGCCACAGCGCGAGCAAGAGCACCGTGCCGCCGAGGTTGATCAGGTGCCCCACGTGGGTGATCGTGTTCGGGTTGAGCCGCGCGGGGAGCAGCGGCAGCACCGGATCAACCAGGAACCTGCGGTAGAACGGGAGGAGGATCGATCGGTCGACGACCTTGTACTCGGGCGAGCCGGCTGCCATCGCGGGCAGGATACCGCGCCTCTGTCGAGAGGGCCCAGTCCGCCGCGCACTAAATCGGCTGCGAAACGGCCTTCGCGGGCGCGACATCAGCGCATCCGCCGACGATCTGGCGACGGAGATCGTGAGGGTCGCGTCCGCGGTGTCTGGGCAACCGCGTGAAAATCGCCCATCCTGGACGGCCATGCGTCCCTGGAGCGTCCGATTTCCCGGCGGCCTCGCGGCTCTCGCGATCCTCGCGGGCGTGTCCGTGGCTGCCCCGCGGCCGGCGCGCGCCGAGACGAGCGCGCCCGAAAAGAAGCTCGCGAAGGAGATGCTCACCGAGGCGATCGCCGACGAGAAGGCCGGCAAATGCGCCGAGGCGCTCGACGTGCTGCGCCAGGTCGTGCAGATCCAGGAGACCGGCGAGGCGCTGCTCCACCTGGGCGAGTGCCTGACGAAGACGAGCAAGCTCGCCGAGGCGCTGAAGACCTGGGAGCACGCCGAGGACGTGGCCCGCGTCGAGAAGGACCGGGCGACGCAGCAGGCGCTCTTGCCGCGGCTCGCCGCGCTCCGTGGCCGCATCCCCGCGCTGGTGCTGCAGGTGCCGGCCGACGTGACGGCGGCGGCGATCAAGGTCGATGGTCAGGTGGTCCCCGTCGCGCGCGCGAGCACACCGATGTCGCTCGATCCCGGCGAGCACACCATCGAGGCGCAGGCGGAAGGGCGCGCGCCGTTCACGCGCAAGATCACGCTCGCCGAAAACGAGAGCAAGGTCGTCGCCGTCGAGCTCACGTCGCTCACGGCGCCGCCCGCGGTGGCTCCCGGAAAGAGCGGCGGCGTCCCTCTCGGCACCTGGATCGCGGGCGGCGTCGGCGTCGCGTTCGCCGTCGGCGGCGTCGTCGCGTTCGGCTCGGCGGGCTCGGCGGCGAGCGAGGGCGCGGCCGACTGCGCGAAGCGCGCGAGCTGCGATCCGGCCGCCGTGAAGACGGTGCAGCGGCTCGATGCCGCGGCGCTCGGCCTGTGGATCGGCGCCGGCGTCAGCGTCGGTCTCGGCGTCACCCTGTTCGTCCTCGAGGCCCGTCACGCGCCGAAGCCGGCGGCGGGTGCCCTCGTTCGCCCCTCCCTTCGCGCGTCGACGCGGCTCGTCCTCGCGCCGTCGTCGATCGGGCTCGCCGGCACCTTCTGACCGCCCTCGCGGCCGCGAATGGCCGGAAATCCCCGCGCAATCGCGCGGTGCTCCCCGAGGTTTTGGCCCTCCCTTCGCGGGACTGGGTACGATGCCGGACGCGGGTGCCGTGATCGGCCTCCTCGTGTTTGACAGTGCTTTGATCGGGCCGATATCGTGATCGGCCCTCTCCTCCAGAGCGTCCGATCCCCCTTCGCAAACATGACAAAAGTCCTGGTTTTTGAAAGCGATTCGTCCTTCGCAGGGGAGCTCCGCGCCGAGCTCGGGCGCCTGGGTTGCTCTGTCCAGGTCGTGGACGACGGCAACGTCGGGCTCCAGGTGGCCACGGCCGATCGCCCCGATCTGATCCTGCTCTCGATCGAGCTGCCGCGGATGAACGGGTTCTCGGTCTGCAACAAGCTCAAGAAAGACGCCCAGCTCAAGGACGTGCCGCTCGTGATCATGTCGAGCGAGTCGAGCGAGGAGACGTTCGAGCAGCATCGCAAGCTGCGGACGCGCGCCGAGGACTACGTGCACAAGCCCATCGCCTTCGGCGAGCTGCTCGAGCACATCCGCGTCTTCGTCCCGCTCGACGCGGCGCCGCCCGACGCCGGCGCGATCATGATCGACGAGCTCGACTTGATCGAGGACGGCGCGACGGTCGACAACACCGCGCCGATCGAGTCGTTCGAGGAGCCGCCGCCGCGCGCCGTGACGATCCCGCCGCCGCGCGCCGCGACGATCCCGCCGCCGCTGCCGACGGCTCCGGTCGACTCCGAGATCGATGATTTCGTCGGCGGCGCCTTCAGCAACCTCATGGTCGAGGACGAGGAAGAGCGCACGATGGTGAAGCCGCTGTCGGCGCTCGGCGCGTTCCGATCGTCGCCGCCAAAGTCGCGCAGCGCGCCGCCGTCCGCGGGATCGGTGCCGCCCGCATCGGCCGCCGCGAAGCCCGCCGCCCCCGCGCGCCCGGCGGCTGATCCGGCCGAGATCGATCGCCTCCGCACCGAGCTGTCGCGGATGAAGGACGAGGTCGTCAAGGTCTCGAAGGAGTCGGCCTCGGCGCAGGCCGGCGCCGCTCGCCTCGAGGGCGAGCTCTCGTCGACGCGCGAGGCCACGGCCGAGGTCGCGCGCTTGAAGCGCGAGCTCGACGAGCTGCGCCGCGCCGCGCCCGCGACGTCGGCCACGCCGAAGCCGGGCGCCGTCTCCAGCCGCGAGTTCCTCGATCTGCGCGAGGGCCTCAACAAGAAGGATAAAGAGATCCTCGCGCTGCGCGATCAGCTCTCGCGCAAGGACAAGGAGCTGCTCGATCGCGCCGACAAGGAGCTGGCCCTCGAGCGCGAGAAGGCCGATCAGGCCGACAAGCTCCTCGAGATCGAGCGCGCGAAGGACGATCTCGACGTGCAGATCGGCTCGCTGCGAGCCGACAAGGAGCTCGCGGCGAAGCGCGCCGACGACTTCAAGGCCCGCGTCGAGAAGGTGCAAGCGCAGCTCGCGGCGCGCGAGGGCGAGGTCAGCGCGGCGCGGCAGGCCCTCGCGGCCGCCGAGTCGGCGCACACCCAGGCGCTGCGTGAGTCGGCCGAAGAGCGCCGTCAGGCCGTCGCGGCGGCCGAGGCCGAGGGGCAGACGCAGCTCGAGGCCGCCGTCGAAACCGAGCGGGAAAACGCGGCAAAATCGCTCGTCGAGTCGCTCGCGGGCGCGAAGGCCGAGCTCAACGCCTCGCTGGGCGAGGCCGCGTCGCAGAAGGCGCGCGAGCTCGCCGAGCAGCAGGCCGCGCACGAGGCGGCGCTCGCCGCCGCGACGTCGGCGAGCGCGGCACAGCTGCTGGCGCGCGAGACGGCGCTGGCCGCCGAGCAGGCCGAGGCGCTCGCGACGCAGCACAAGGCGCACCAGGACGCGATGGCGGCGCTCGAGGCCGAGCGCGCCGAGGCGCATGCGACGCTCCAGAAGGGCCACGCGGAGGCCGTCGCGGCCCTGGAAAAGAGCCACGCCGACGCTCACTCCGCGCTGCAAACCAAGCAGGAAGACGCGCTGTCGGCGCTCGATGAAAAGCACCAGGCCGAGCTCGCCGACAGGGAAGCGGCGTGGCTCGAGAGCAAGGCCGCGCTCGACGCGGAGCTCGCCGCGCGCTCGGCGGATCTCGACGCCACGCGCGCGCGCCTCGCGATGACGGAGGAGCGAGCCGAAGCGCTCGACGCGACGGTGACCACGCGCAACGGCGAGATCGACGCGGCGAACCAGCTGCAGATCGCGACGGCGGCCGAGCTCGCGAGCCGCGGCAGCGAGCGCGACGATCTGGAGAAGCAGCTCGCGACGCGCACGGCGGAGCGCGACGGTCTGGAGGAGCAGCTCGCGGCGCGCACGGCGGAGCGCGACGGTCTGGAGGAGCAGCTCGCGGCGCGCACGGCGGAGCGCGACGATCAGGAGAAGCAGCTGGCGACGCGCACGGCGGAGCGCGACGAGCGGCAGAAGAACCTCGACGAGCGCACCGTGGAGCGCGACGGCCTCGCCGCCGATCTCGCGGCATCGAGCCGGGAGCGCGACGTCCTGCGCGCCGATCTCGGCACGCGGACCGATCAGCGCGACGCCTTCGAGGCCGACCTGTTCGAGCGCACCGAGGAGCGCGAGAGCCTCAAGGCCGAGGTCGCGAAGCGCGTCGCCGAGCGTGACGATCTGCAGCAGCAGCTCGCGGTGCGAACGGGCGAGCGCGACGAGGCGCAGGAGCAGCTCGCGGCGCGCACGGGCGAGCGCGACGAGCTGCGGCAACAGCTCGACGCGACGCGGAGCGAGCTCGAGACCACCGAGCAGCAACGCGTCGTGCTCGGGGCGGAGCTCGCCGAGCGAACGGCGGAGCGCGATCAGAGCGCGCGCGACGTCGCCCGGTTGACGCCGCAGCTCCAGGAGACGCGCGACAAGCTCGCCGAGACGGAGGCGCGCGCGGGCGCCCTCGACGGCGAGCTGACGATGCGCACCGACGAGCGCGACGCCGAGCGCTCCGAGGTCACGCGTCTCACCGCCGATCTCGAGCGCGAATCGGCGCGCCTCGCGAAGGCCAGCGCGCGCTGGATCGACGACCGCGCGGCGCTCGATCGCGCGCGGCAGGCGCTCTCTGCCGCGGTCGACGAGATCCGCGCCGCCGCCGAGCGCCCCCTCGAGTGACGGTCACGTCGCGCTGCGTTCCGGCCTCGTTCTGGTCCGGGACGCGCGCGCGTGGTGTAATGCGCCGATGCGGTGTTTCTCGCTCTTGCATGCGGTGATGGCCGGCGCGGCGCTCCTGTTCGCGGCGGAGGCGCAGGCCGAGGAGGCTCCTCGCGCGCCCACGCCCGCCCCCGTCGGCAGCACGATGTTCACGCCCCAGTCCGCCGCCCCCGCGAAGGCGGCTCCGCGCGCGCGACGCAAGGCGAAGCCCGCAGCGCCCGCGGTCGCGCCCGGCACGCCGATCGCGACGTACCCGTCGTTCCGGCTGCTCGACGATGGCTCGTCGCGCGTCACCGTCGAGATCACGCGCAAGGTCGCGGTCACGGAGCACAAGGCCCGCGGACGCGTCGTGTACAGCCTCGCCGGCGCCGCCGTCCCCGGCAGCAACAGCCGCCTCGCGCTGCCCACGAGCGTCTTTCACACGCCTGTCGATCGCGTCGAGGTCGTGGCGCAGGGCGACGGCGCCGATCTGATCATCGAGCTGCGCGAGGCCGTCGAGCCCACGTTCCGCGTCTTCGACACGCCGCGCGGCTCGTCGGTGCTCCAGGTCGACTTCGCGCGCCCCGCCGGCGACGCGCCCGCGCCCGGGATCGCCCCCGCGAAGCGCTCCACCGAGACGCGGCGGATCGAACAGAACGTCCCCGCCGACGACTGAGAGATCGCGCCCCGCTTGACGACGCGACCGATCGGGCTCGCGACGATCGTTGCGATCGCGACAATCGCCGCGCCGAGCCGCGCCGCGGGCGAGCCCGCCGCCTCGGCGATCAGCCAGGCGTTGCCGACGTTCGGCGGTGAGCCGCTCACGTTCCACGCCGGCGCGCTCGACGCCGATCCCGCGCATGGCGTCCTCGTGCTCGGCGACGGCGTCGAGGTCCGCTTCGGCCGCTATCGCCTCACGAGCGATCACCTGCAGATCGGGGTCGCGGCCGGCGCCGTCTCGTTCGGAGGCACCGGCCGCGTCGCGCTCTGCCCGTGCCCGGATCCACCGGTCGCGCTCGCGTTCAGCGGCGTGCGGATCGAGACGGCCGGCGATCTCTACGTGCGCTCGCCGCGCCTCGAGCTCTTCGGCGTTCCGATCTTCTGGCTCCCGTATTTCTGGCTGCGGCCGCCGGATCAACCGGGGCTTTTTTTCCCGACGATCGCCATCCGCGGCGCCGACGGCTTGCTCATCGGCTCCGGCGTTCATCTCCCGTTTCGCGAGGCCGACGGCGCCGCGCGCGCGTTCGATCTCACCGCCGCGGGCTACGTCAAAGGGGGCAGCGAGCTCGGCGCTCGCCTGACGACGCCCGCGTCCTCCGCGAGCGTCGTGGCCGATCACATCCACGGCGATCGCGTCGTCGTCGACGCCCAGGGCGCGCTCGCCGCAAGCGGCGCCTCGCTCGCGTGGGAAGCCGACGCGATCCGCGGCGATCGCGCCCGATCCGGGACGATCGATCTCGAGGCGGCGGCGCGACCGTTCGATCACGCGGCGCTCGAAGCGACGGGCCGCGCCGCCGACGCAGCCACCCTCGGCGAGCTCACGGCCGGCGTTCGAGCGCGCGCGGCGCGAGGACAGGGCCTCTTCGTCGCGGGCCCGTCGGCGCGCTTCGCCGCGAGCGGATCGATCGGCACGCTGGGTACGTGGAGCACGAACGTCGGCGGCCTCGTGCTCGGCAACGCCATCGCCGACGTCGCGCTGCCGATCGGTCGCGCCGCGCTCGGCGCCGCGATCGCCGCGCGGCCGGGTCCGTTCTCGCTCGTCGTCGACGCGGGCGCGCGCGCCGAGGTCGCCGCCGACGTCGCCGGCGCGCCCTCGCGCGACGCCCGCGCCGGAGCGCGGATCGAGCTTGATTTACCGCTCCGTCGCGACTTCGCGCGCGGCGACGGCGAGGCGCCCTGGCAGCACCGCATCGCCCCGTCGCTGGCGATCGCCGCCGCCGCCTCGACCCGGCGCGGATCCTTCTTCACGCCGCTCGCGCCGGCGTCGTCGCCGGGCGTCGGCCTCGCCGCGGCGGGGCTCACCACCTCGTTCGGTCGCGCCTCCGGGCCCGCCCTGCGCTTGGAAGCGCGCGGCGGCGCGGCGCTGCGCCGGGGCGGCGCGACGCCGCTCGTGACGGGCCGCCTCACGGCCTCCGCGCCGCTCGTCACGACCTCGGTGGAAGTCGCCGCCGAGCCCGTATCCCCCGCGCCCGGCTCGGCGCTGATCGGTCGAGCTCGCTTCGGTGACGCCGAGGGACCGAGCCTCGCGCTCGGCCTCGCCGCGCAGACGGGCGTGGGGGCGCGGGAGGCGCGTGGGCTCGTCGATCTGCGATCGTTCTCGGCGCCCGGCGACTTCGCTTACCTGGCCGCGGCCGGCTGGACGGGCAGCGCCGAGGCGTCCATCCCCTGGCTCGGCGTGATGCGCAGCGGCGCGCGCGCCGACGTCGATCTCTCGGCGGGCGCGCTCCTTTCGCTGCGCGGCATCACGGAATACCGTCACTCTTGCGGCTGCCTCGCGCTCGGCGCGTCGGCCGCGCGCCGCGCCGGGCGCGAGGGCGTCGACGTGATCTTCACGGTCGACCTCGCTCCCCGGCGTTGAGAGCGCCGAACAAAACCTCCCGTCGCCGGCCGGCGGATCCGCGTCGCGCGCCGGCGTTGCTCGAATTCGGCGTGCATTCGCACGCCTTCATTCTCGCGCCCTGGCGCGCTCGCGTCTCCAAGGCCCGCTCGGTCCGGTTTTGTTCGGCGCTCTTACTCGTTGCGCTTCGGCGCCCCTGAAGCGAGGATCCCCGCGTGCCCACGAGCGATCCCCCGCGTGTCAGGCCCTCCGACGCGGCGGAGCTTCGACCCGGAGCCGAGGCCGCGTCCTCGCCGAGGCCGCCGTCGACGCCGACGGAGCCCGCGCGCATCCTCATCGCCGACGACGATCGCTTCGCGCGCGACCTGCTCGCCGGCATCCTCCGCGGCGCCGGCCACACCGTCGAGATGGTCGACGACGGGCAAGAGGCAGTCGATCGCGTCGCGCAGGGCGGCGTCGATCTCGTCCTTCTCGACGTCGTCATGCCGCGGCTCTCGGGCCTCGAAGCGTGCCGCATTCTCAAGGGGATGACGCTCGACGGCTTCCTCCCCGTCGTCCTCGTCACGGTGCGCACCGACACCGCGAGCCGCGTCGAGGGCCTCCGCATCGGCGCCGACGACTACGTCTCGAAGCCCTACGAAGAGACGGAGCTGCTCGCGCGCGTCGCCAGCATGCTGCGGATCAAGCGCCTCCACGATCAGGTGGCGACGCAGAAGGCGCGGTTCGAGCGCCTCAGCGTCCACGACGAGCTCACCAGCCTCTACAATTACCGCTACCTCAACACGCGGCTGACCGAGGAGTTCAAGCGCGCCGAGCGCTACCACGAGCCGTTCGCGTGCCTGCTCATCGACATCGATCAGCTCCGCGCCGTCAACGACGTCAGCGGCCGCACGGCGGGCGACGCGGCGATCCTCCGCGTCGCCGACGGCATCCGCCGCTGCGTGCGCGAGGTCGACGTCGTCGCGCGCTACGGCGGCGACGAGTTCCTGGTGGTGCTCCCGAGCACGCATTTCGCGGGCTCCGTCGTGGTGGCCGAGCGCATCTGGCGCGAGTGCAGCGGCCGGCCCGTCAGCGGCGACGGCGAAGCGCGCCGCGACGACGCGGTGGCCCTGGGCACGGGCGAGCTGCCGTGGGCCGACGGCCCGCGCGATCTCAAGGTCTCGGTCGGCGTCGCGCTCTACCCGTCGCGCGACGTGCGGAGCAAGGACGCCCTCCTCCGCGCGGCCGACTCCGCGCTCGCGCAGGCCAAGCGCGAGGGCGGCCACCGCATCTGCGTCTTCCAGCAACAGGGTTACATCTACACGCCCTCCCTCGGCCCGACGGCCACCCGCGATCGCCGCCCGGTCACGGCCACAGCGCCGGACTCGTGGCGGCCCGCGGCGGAGCGCCCGATCTCGTCGTCGCGCTCCGGGGACGGCCAGGATCCCGGGCGCAAGGGGCCATGAGCGGATCGATCGAGCCGCCTCGTCCCGGCGGCGCGACCTCGAAATCACCGCGGGCGCGCGTCCTCCTCGTCGACGACGAGGCCGCGATCCGGCGCAGCGCCCCGCGCGTCCTCGTCGCCCTCGGGTTCGCGGTCGACACGGCGGAGGGCGGCGCCGCGGCGATCGCCCTGCTCGAGACGCGCGCTGTCGACGTCCTCCTCCTCGATCTGCGGATGCCGGACCAGAGCGGGATCGACGTCCTCGCGCGGGTGAAGGCGCGCCACCCCGAGCTCGAGATCGTCATGATGATCGACGAGGGCGATCCCACCGGCGCCGCCGAGTCGATCCACGCCGGCGCTCACGACGTCGTCACCAAGCCCTTCCTCGATCCCGACACGCTCGGGCTCGTCCTCGGCCGCGCCCTCGAGCACCGACGCCTCGTGGGCCGCGTCCGCGCGCTCGAGCGCCGCCTCGAGCGCCACGAGCGCTTCGGCGAGCTGGTCGGCGTCTCGAAGCGCATGCAGGAGGTCAATCGACTCGCGCGCAGCGTCGGTCCGACCGCGTCGACGGCGCTGATCCTCGGCGAGAGCGGCACGGGCAAAGAGCACGTCGCCCGCACCATCCACGAGGCCTCGGCGCGCGAGGGCCGCCCGTTTCGCTCTCTCGATTGCGGCGCCATCCCCGAAGCGTTGCTGACGATGGAGCTCTTCGGGAGCGTCCCCGGCGCGTTCCCCGGCGCGCTCGACAAGCCGGGTATCTTCGAGCTGGCCGAGCGCGGCACGGTCTTCCTCGCCGATCTCGGCGCGCTCCCGCCCTCGGGGCAAGCTGGCTTGTTGCGGATACTCACCGATCACGTCGTGGTGCGCGCGGGGGAGTCCGCTGCGCGCCCCGTCGACGTCCGCGTCCTCGCCGCTGCCAGCGTGGATCTCCGCGAGCGCGTCAAGGCCGGTCTGTTCCGCGAGGATCTCTATTACAGACTCAATGTCTTCGCCATCCACCTGCCGCCGCTGCGCCGGAGAAAAGAGGACATTCCCCTCCTCGCGTATCACTTCCTCCAGAAGTACGGGCCGCACTCGGGGCGGGAAATCAAGCGGATCAGCGTCGAGGCGCTGCGGGTCCTGCGCGAGAACCCGTGGCCCGGCAACGTGCGCGAGCTGGCGGCGACGATCGAGCACGCGGTGGTGATGGCGCGCGGCGAGGCGATCCTCCCCGCGGATCTGCCGGTCGCGGCGGGGGCCAACGACGGCGATGACGGCGAGGGCGCGGGCGACGGAGACGGCGACGACGACCTCCTCGACGGCAGCTACGCGGTGGCCAAGGACCGTGTGGTGAGCTCGTTTGATCAGGTCTACGTGCAGCGATTGCTCAAGCGGGTCGGGGGCAACGTCAGCGAGGCGGCGCGCGTCTCGGGGATGGACCGCTCCAACTTTCGACGGCTGATGAAGAAGGTCGAAAAAAAGCCGCGATAGGGCCCCTTCGACCTCGATTGGCCGGCGCCGCCTCGCGCCCGGGGAGCGCTCCCGTCGGGGCCGCCACGCGCTCCGGCGTCATCGCGGTGGGCCACCGAGCCTTCCCGGGCCAGCCATCCCTGAATCGCGCGCGGCGTCTCGCGCCTCGTCGCGCAGAAGCGTCGCGGCCACGGCGCGTCCCGGGTATCCTGCGCTCATGGTACAGCGGTATTCCTTCATCGACGCTCGGCGCGCAGAGCCGCGCTCGCGCTCGGGTATCCCGACGCTGACGCGCGTCGCCGCCGCCATGGTTCTCGTGGGAGCCGGCGGCGGGTGCAGTCGCTGTGGCGGATCCGGAGCACCCCTGGCGACGACGGCGACGAACGGGGGATCCGCCTCCTCGGCGGCGCCGACGGCCAGTGACGGAGACTCCGCGACGCCGGTGGGAAAGGCGCCTGGCGCCACGGGATCCGCGGCATCTCCGGCGAGCCCGCGCGTCGATGGAGACGCCGGCGATCCCGCGTGCTTCTCGGTGGGCTACGGTCAGAACAGCGTCGGCACCACTGCCCTGTTCGCCCGGCGCGACCTTCAATCGGGCGGCCCGACCTGGGTTGGCGTCCTCGGTGTGGTGGTCCGACGACACGCCACCTTCGTCCGCGAGGTGACCAAGCGTGAGCGCGACATGCCCGGCTTCGGCGCCCCCAGCATCGTTCGTTACAGCGGTCGAGAGACCTGGGTCATCGTCGATGACGAGGGCGAGGGCGCCATCCTGTGCGCGGGAGATCCAGCGCTCTTGCAGGAGCTCCGCGCGGACTATGACCACCTCGACGCGAACGCGAAAGAGCTCGAGCGCACCCTCGACAAGGTCCCTCCGCGCGAGCTCGAATAGACTCCATCTCGACGAGGGAGCAGACCGGTACGCGGAGCCATGGCTTCGGTCCGGTCACCCCTCTACAGCGCTTCAGGCTCGGGGAGCCCCGGGGGGAAGACCTGTTCGACGCTATCCACTGTCTTGGCCCGCAACAACCATCGTCGGAGCGTCGACGGCTCTGCGCACGACTCGATACGAGCACGCGCCTCGTCCGGACAGGTGAGCCCGCGCGCGTCGAGGATGGCCAGGAGGCCCTCGCGCAAGCCGTCCGAGAGCGCGTGGTCGGCCTGCGCCTGAGCCTGCTGCGCCTTGGTTTGCAGGTTCTCCATCATGCCCTGGAGGCGACCGATCAAATCAGCCGAGACAGGCAGCGTTGCCTCGCCGGACAGGAACCGCAGGTTGTCGCCGATGATCGCCAGGTCGAGTCCCAGCACACCCGATCGGTAATGGCCGAGCTGAGGCACGATGGGTTGATAGCGCGAAGCGTCCGGGCCGGTCAGGCGGTATCCATGGATCTGCTGCCGGAGCCGGTCGTAGACGAAGTACTCGGAAATCCCGAGGTGCGCGTACCGCGCGACGTTCTCGACGAGGTCCTTGTCGCGGTCGCCGTGGTGGAGCACTTCGAGGACGAGATCAGGCCCCTTGCCTTCGTCGGCGACGACCCAGGCCATCCGCTCGTCATCCTCGGGCTGCTCAACGTCGAGCACTGCGAGGACGTCGGGCGAGAACGGCTTCTCGCCGGGATAGAGAACCGCCAGCTCTTCGGCGAGGTAGACGGTGCGCCCGATCGTCTTGAAATGCAGGCCGAGCGCGTCGATCGCGCTGGATTTCGCCTTCTTGTGGAGCCGCCCCTCGCCCATCGCGTCTGCGGACGCCGACAGGGCGGCGTTGATCTCCACCTGCACGCCCAGGCGCTCGGCCGGCGTCATCGCTCGCCAGGCCTCCACGGTGGGGACCGCAGGGAGCGGCGTCGACGCTGGTTTGCGGACCGTGCTCGCCATGCGACAAGGCTAGCACTTTCGCCGGGATCGTGGATCACGAAATAACCCAGGTGCGATGAGCGGTGTGGTGTCGCCTCACCGTCCTGGCACCTCGGCGAGGATCCAGTCTCGCGCTAGGTGTTAACATGAACCCCATCAGGCGGAGAGCTTCCAGTAGGCGACTTGCGCGTGTTCTCAAATCGGGGCGCGACAGTAATCTTTCGAGGTTGCTGAAGAAACAGAGGTTAGCGCCTGTCTTCTTTGCGGCTGTCAGTGTCGCCCAGCCTATTGCATGAATTCCATCGTCCTCGTTGACGAATGATAGGTGATCTAAAGTTCCAACGAACGTCCTCGCGCTGCCGTTGATCGTTAGTTCGGTGACTCCGGGTGTGCATTCTAGCGTTCTAGTGGCGTTCGATGCTGTTATATCGTAAGGAGAGAGTAAAATGCTTGCGTCGATGAACGTCCAGGAGTTCTCATTCTCAAGCGGCAGCACCAGTCGCGGAGGCTCCACGCGGAAGAGGGGAGTCTCCATTGACTCCTGAGAAATCGTCACGATGCGAAAAAGGTCCGGCCACACCGCTGGCCGGCCGCCCTCCAACCCATAATCATGCGGTCCCGGAATGGAAAGTGCGTACCGGCACTTTGATAGTGTTAGCTTTCTCCGTAGATCCTGAGTCTCTGGGTCGGGCTGAAACGACAGCTCGAAAACAACGTCGACCACGAACGACGACCACGCCGCAGCGCCCGGCGCGAGTTCCTCCACAAGCACCACCGAAACGCCTTCGTTCTCCAGCGCCTGCACGAAGGCCACCAGATCAGCGCGTTGCGCCCCGTCGTTGTCGCCCGGCTCCGGCAAGGTCAGCGCGCGAGCAACTTGTTAGTGCCTGAAACCTCCGGCAGCGTCGGGAACATCTCGGCCATGCGGACCAGGGGACCAGCGACAGATTGAAGACCAAGACCGACGGCGAGACGGAGGAGAGATGTGACGACGTCGACAGCGCCCTTACCATGCCGGGCGAACTCATTCAGCAGCTCCGCACAGGCCTTCGCGAGATCGCGGCGCGTAGGTTTGTCCAGCTCCGCTTCGAGCCGTAAAATGCCGACATAAGGGCGCTCGTCCGGCGAAAGCCTGGGAACGGACACCTGTCCTTGCAGCGCCTCCAGCAACCAGGCTCGCAGCTTGGCATACGAGAGGGCGTTCAATCGATCCGCTTCGTGGGACATGGCGACCCTCATGGCGTGGTCAGGTGCAGGGCACGAGGAGTCCCGCGCCGAGGATCCCTGGATGCACGATCTCGGGCTGGCCCGGGAGGCCGGCTGGATTGGGAGGCAAAGGAGCGGTATAGCCGTGCGCGTGCAACGGGTCGTGCCAGGGGCGATAGCAGGCAAAGCCTTCTGCTTCCGCGACCGTTGGACGGTGAACCGGCGGACTCGCGGTTGAGGTGCTCGATCGATATGCGATCAGCACCAACGTCTCGGAAGGATTGATATGACCCAGCCCGAGCGCCGTGAGAATATCCTGGGTAGTGCGAGAGAGAATATCAAACGGATTCACGTTCGGTGTTGCGGCGCAGAACGTCGCCCAGACGACGTATTGACCCACACGCGCCGCCCGCAGCCGGCGATCGATGCGTGGTGGCAGCGAAGGCTGCCCGGCATAGCGTTGAAGCATATCCTCCGCCGCTGCGGCAGTGAGTTGCCCGCCGGACGCCCCGACGACCAGGTCCGCGTAGCTCTTGACGGCCAGGGCCCGCCCGAGCACGTCCGGGACCGACGCTACCGGCATCAGCGCACCCTGGAACTGGTGGGCGCGGCAGCCCTGCGCCCACGCATCGGGAGCCGACGTACCTGCGCCGAGCGCCTGACCGAAAGCCTCGAGCAACGAGGTGAAATCGGCGACGGGCAGCGCCGTCTCGTGCTCGATGTTCGTAGTCACCCGGACCCGATCGCCCGAGCCGCCGCGCCAGGTCGCGAGCTGCGCTTCGACATGCGCCCGCGCGGAGGGTGAAATTGCTCCAATCGCGGCCGGAAAGCTCAATGTCGCAGCACCCTAGCGGGCACACGCGAGCGCCGCAAGATGCGGGGGCAGGCCGTCCGCGGCGCCGAACGGGTCCTGCGTCTGCGCTGGGCTCGCGCGATCATCTCGACGAACGTCTCAGCTTGCTGCAACACGAGGTGAATCTTCTCTTGCCTCCTCCTCGATCCACTTCGAGCGCTCCTCAACATCATGGTGATCTCCCGGATCATCGGGGGTGATCGCCGCGATCACCTCTCGGGTCCAGCGCCGCGTCGAATCTCGCAAATCCAGCCTTCAGCCTCCGGCAGCTCGCTGGCAGAGACCTTGCTGTACGTGGCCGCACCATGCGCCACCCCTCTGCCACCCATCGCGCTCCGATCTTGCAACTCGGCAGCTCGCTGCTCACCGTGGTCGCCGCGCTGGCTTGCGCCGCGGGCTGCACCACGACGGGCGCGACACCGGGTGAGCACACCGGCGGCGCAGGAGGCTCGGTGTCGATTGGCACCACCACGGTGGGCGAAGGCGGCGCGACGTCGACCTCCGGCGGCGGCGGCGCCCCGCCGACCACCATGGCGACCAAGGTGCCCGCCAGCTTCCGTACGCTGAACACGAGTCACTATCTCTCGGCCACGAACGGCGGTGGAAGCTCGCTCGTCGCCAGCGCTGCTGCCGTGGCCGCCAACGAGACGTTCACGCTCATCGATCTCGACGGCGGCGCGCTCCTCGACGGCGACGAGGTCCGCATCTCGGCGCCGAACGGACAGTATGTCTCGGCCAAGGATGGCGGCGGCTCCACCCTCGATATCAGCGCCTCGGCTCCGGGCGACGACGAGACCTTCGTGATCACCCGCCTCGCCGGGCCAGCGACGATCGCGGCCGGCGATCAGGTGGCCTTCAAGACCAAGCTCAAGGTCGATTACATCTCGGCGATCGACGGCGGCGGCGGTGAGGTCCGAGCCGACGCGCCCTGGGCCAAGGGGTGGGAGACGTTCCTCATCAGCCTCGACGGGAACAACCCGCCTCCCACCACCACCCCCGGTAAGCAGAAGGTCCTCGATTATCTGAACGGCATCTCGGGCAACAAGACGGTGGCCGGGCAGCACAACAAGTTCAACTCCGATCCTGCCGGGGCCACGCAGCAGCTCCAGAGCATCACCGGGAAAACGCCAGGCCTCTGGAGCGCTGATTTCGGCTTCGGCCAGGACGCCGTCGACAACCGCGCCAAGATGATCACCGAGGCCAAGAAGCAGTGGAGCGACGGCGCGATCGTCCAGATCATGTACCACAACTGCGTGCCCACCCGCGACGAGCTCTGCGACTGGGACGACGTCGGCGGCGCGCACCCCCAGCACCTCACCGACGATCAGTGGGCCCAGCTCGTCACCGACGGGACCGATCTCAACAAGGCCTGGAAAGGCCGCCTCGATACGCTCTCGGTCTTCTTCGCCGATCTGAAGGCCGCGGGCGTCGCGCCGCTCTTTCGCCCGCTCCACGAGATGAACCAGGGCGCGTTCTGGTGGGGTGGCCGCGGCGGGGCCGACGGCACCCGCAAGCTCTGGCAAATCACCCACGATTACCTGACCAAGCAGAAGGGCTTCGACAACATCATCTGGGTCTGGGACGTGCAAGATTTCACGACACTGGATGATGACATCAATGCCTACAACCCGGGCAGCGACTACTTCGACATCGCCGCGCTCGACATGTACGACGTCGGGTACATCCAGCACAATTACGATCTCCTGCTCGGCGCCGCGGCCGGCAAGCCGATCGCCATCGGCGAGTGCGAGCAATTGCCGACGAGCGCGCTGCTCGTGAAGCAGCCGAAGTGGGCCTTCTTCATGCTCTGGCCCGACTTCGTCGGGGAGAACACGAGTGTTCTCCCCGGGCTCTACGGCGCGCCCAACGTCGTCACCGAAGATCAGATGCCCGGCTGGAAGTGACCCTGGAGCGCCAGGCCGAGAGCCGCCTGGCCGCGGGATCCACCAGCTTGAACAGCAGCGGGTTGAGCGTGATTGACACGATCGCCGCCGCGACGAGGGGCTGAGTCGCGCGCTCCGGGAGCACGTGGGGATCGAGCCCGAGGGCCGCCAGGATGAACACGACGAGCGTGAAGACGACCAGCGCGACGACCTTGACCACCGCGAGGCCGATCGTGATCACCACCGCTCCAGCGCCGCCCGCGTGCTCGCCGGCGAAGATGGGCAAGAGCACGAGGACGAGCACGGTGAACACGTCTTCGACCAGCAACCAGCCCACGGCGACGTGGCCTGCCGGCGTGTGGAGAGCGTCGTTGTCGGCGAGGACCCGGATCAGGACCACGGTGCTCGCCACCGAGATCGAGAGTCCGAACAGGATCCCCGCGCCGAGGCTCCAGCCTAAGCCGCGCGTCATCACCACGCCGAGCAGGGTCGCCACCGCGATTTGCACCAGCGCTCCCGGGATCGCGATGCGGCGCACGGCGAGGAGATCCTTGACGTGGAAATGCAGGCCGACGCCGAACATCAGCAGGATCACGCCGAGCTCGGCGAGCTGCTCGGCGATGTGCGCCCGCGCGACGAACCCGGGAGTGAACGGTCCTACGACGATCCCTGCCAGGAGGTAGCCAACGATCGGAGAGAGCCGGAGTCGCTGGGTGAAATAGCCGAGGATCAGCGCCGCGGTGAACGCGCCGGTGAGCGTGAAAACGAGGTCGAGATCGTGCGGCATGGTTCCTCTCGGCCCCGAGTGGGGACCGGTCGAACCATGGAGCGAGGGAGCTTGTCCCGCCCGGGGGCGCAGCCTCCCCGCAAACGCCGCGGCGATCGCGTTCGCTCAGCGAGAGCGGTGGAGCCGCACGGCCTCTTCGTAGACGTCGCACATCGTCCACGCCACGCTCGGCCAGTCATAACGCTGCTCCACCAGCGCTCGGCCGCGCGCGCCGGCGCTCGCCGCCAGCTCTTCGTCCTTCAGATAAGGCTCGATGGCGTCGGCCAGCGCGGCGGGGGTGCCGGCGATCCAGCGGCCGGCGCCGGCCTTTTCGAGCTCGGACCACGGCGTCCCCCGGGCCGCGACCACCGGCGTCAACGATGCGAGCGCCTCGACCACGACGTTGCCAAAGTTCTCGCTGTGGGACGGCAGGGCGAGGACGCGGCAGCCGGCCAGGAAATCGAGCTTGGCCTCGCCGTGCAGCTCACCCTGGAAATGCAGGCGATCGGTGAGCGACAGGCTCTCCGCGAGGCGCTCCAGCTCGGCCTTGTGCGCGGCGTCGGCCGTCGGTCCGGCGAGCGCGATCTCCACGTCGAGGCCGCGATCGCGGAGGATCGCCGCGGCCTCGATCAGCCGATCGAGCCCCTTGATCGGGTGGATGCGGCCGAGCGCGCCGATCACCAGCCCCGGCGCCGCGCGCCGCTTGCGGGCCTCGGCGTCGGCGCGCGGCTCGAGGTCGGTGCCATTCGGCACCACGCGCACCTGGACGGCGTCGCCGAGGACGCGCCGGATCGATAGGGCCTCTTCGGCGCTGGTGGCGTGGAAGATCGCCGTTCGCCGTAAAAATGGGCCGAACGCGGTGATCCACGCCCGCTTGGTCCGCGCCGAGGCGATGGCGAGCGCCGCCGGTTCGAGCATGCCTCGCGGCGAGAGGACGACGGCGCGATGGGCCAGCTCGGCCGCGACGAGGGCGACCATCGACGGCGCAGAGAAGATCGAGAGAATGTGGACGACGTCGGCGCGGCGGGCCTCGCGGTACGACTCGAGGGCGTACGCGGGCGCGAGATCCGGCATGGCGCGGCGGCGGAGATAGCGGACCGGGACGCCGCGCCAGGTCTGCCATTCCGAGGTGACGTCGAGGCGCTCATGGCCGTGCGAATCGGTGGTCAAGACGCGCACGTCGACGCCGAGCCGCCCGAGCTCGACGACCAGGCCCTCGACGCTGCGCACCGGCCCGCCGTAGCGGTACGCGGGCGCGAACGACGGCGTGGCGTGGAGGACGCGGAGCCGCGTCGGCGGCGATCCGGCTCTGCTGCTGTCGGCGGACACCCGCCGAGAGCTACCGCGAGGCCGGCCGGGCGTACACCTCGGAGCCGCCCTCGTGCTACGGTCGCGCGCGATGAAACGACGGTCAGCACCGCGGATCTTCGCAGCGGCGCTGCTCGCCGGGGTGGGCGCTCTCGGCCTCTCTGCCCTCGATTTCGATCCGAGCGCCTCCGGCCTCTCGCTGCGCGAGGCTCACGCCGCCGCGCGCGCGTCCTACACCCTGCCGCGCATCCTCGAGCTCGCCGACGGGAACCACCCCAACATCGCGATGGCCCGCGCCAAGGTGAAGCAGGCCCGCGCCCAGCTCGACGAGGCCCACTGGGCGCCGTTCAGCCAGTTCAAGCTCACCGGCGGCGTGGCCATCATCCCGACGCTCGCCGGCAACAACGTCTATTCGCCCAACACCGACGTGTCGCTCACGTCGAGCCTCGGCGTCGGCTGGCGCGCGGGGATCGAGGGCGTGCTGCCCCTCTGGACCTTTGGCAAGATCTCCAATCTATGGGAGGCCGCCGACGCCAACGTGAAGGTCAACGAGGCCGCGGTGGAGCGCGATCGCGACGCGGTGCGCGTCGACGTGCGCAAGGCCTTCTTCGGGCTCCAGCTCGCGCGCGACTCGCAGCTCTTGCTGAAGGACGTGCGCTCTGCGATCGACAAGGGGCAGGCCGCCCTCCAGAAGCAGATCGACAAGGACGAGGGCGATCCCATCGATCTGCTCAAGCTCCAGACCTACGGATCGGAGCTCGACATCCGCGAGGCCGAGGCGTCGCGCTACGTGAACGTCGCGCTCGCGGGGCTGCGCTTCTACAGCGGCGTCCCCGATCTCGACATCCCGGACGAGCCGATCCGCCCGCCCAAGCACCAGATCGGTCACGTCACGCGCTACCTCCAGGCCGCGACGCTCTACCGGCCCGAGATGGCCATGGTGAAGGCCGGCCTCAACGCGCGGCAAGCGCAGGTGCAGCTCGCGCGCGCGGGGCTCTTCCCCGACATCGGCCTCGGCCTCCAGCTCGGCGTCAGCGCGGCGCCGCAGATCGCCGATCAGCTCAACCCGTACGTCGTCGATCCCGGGAACTACTTCCACTACGGCGCGGCGATCGTGTTCCAGTGGAAGCTCGATTTCCTGCCGCAGACCGCGAAGATCCGCTTCGCCGAGGCCGAGCTCGACGAGATCCGCGCCCAGCAGCGCCTGGCCCTCGGCGGCGTCGCGGCCGAGGTCGAGCAGGCCTACGCCGAGGTGATCGACTGGAAGAAGCGCGTCGACATCTACGCCAGGGCCGTGCAAACGGCGAAGCGCTGGCTGGTGATGGTGCAGCAGGGCATCGACGTCGGCACCATCGCCGACAAGGAGCTGCTCGATCCGGCGAAGGCCTACGCCCTGAACCGCTTCAACCAGCTCAACGCGATCATGGAGCTCGACATGGCGATGTCGCGCCTGGCCAAGGCCACGGGATGGGACGCGATCGCGCCGGACGGCACCTGAGCCAGATGTAACTCGGTTGCATTTGCAACCGGGATGCTGGAGCGCCGCGCCGCGCCGGGCGGCTGCTTCAGTGGATCATCAGCAGCAGGAGCAGGCTCAGCATCAGCAGCACGGCGCCGGCGGCGGCGATGGCGATGGCGAGCTGGGTCTGCTGCGGGGCGGCGCGGAAGCGCTTGACGGCGTCCTCGATCAGGTGGCCGACGCGGGTGAGCGCGCGGTCGAACGAGGCCTGCCACGCCGGCTTGTTCGCGGGGGCGGCCTCGGCCGGGTAGGGCTCGTCCATCCGCGGGATCAGCGGCAGCGTCGACAGGACCAGGTTCGGCGCGCTGAGGCGCTGCTGCTGCGGGATCGCCCCGAGCGACCGCGGATCGAGCGTGGGGGCGCTCGTCATCGGATCGTGGTTCGCGACGCCCTCGGTCCAGGGGTTGGTGGGGCCGTCCTCGGGGGGCGGTCCGCCGAAGCGCGGCGCGGGGATGCCCGAGCCCGGATCGATCGAGGATCCGCCGGGGCTCTTCAGCGTCTGCAGGAACGGCCGCTCGGCGCGCGGCTCGGGCAGCGGCATGTCGGCCTGGAAGGCGCTCGTCGGCGTATCGCGATCTTTGTCGGGGCGGGGCGCGAGCTCGGGGCCGTCGTGCGCGGCCTTCATGTACATCTCGGTCGGCGTGTCGCGGGCTCCGGGCGGCTCGGAGTCCATCTGCGGACGGGCCGGCTTCGCGGGCGCTTCGTGCGGCGCCATCTTCACCGTCGACTTGAAGTTCGGCGGCGGCGACTGCGGCTCGAGCGGCGGCAGCGGCACGAGGCTGCCAGCGGGCGGCGGCTGCGTCAGCGACGACATCGGCGTGCGCGGCTGCGGCGTGCTCAGCGCGACGAGGGCCGACGGCGTGATCGTCCCGCCGCCGCCGGTCATGCTCCGGGCGGGGCCGCCCTGCGATCGCCCGTCGCCGCGGATCCACATGCCGAACGCCGAGTTTCCCTGCGGCAGGAGCGCCGTCGCGAAGTCGGCCATCGTCGCGGGGCGATCGTCGCGGTTGGTGCTCAGCGTGCGCATCACCATGTCGCAGACGTCGGCGGGGAGATCGGGGCGGAGGCGCCCGAGGTGCGTCGGCGGCCCGGAGCAAAGCGCGAACACGAGGTCGCCGATCGTCTCGGCCTGGAAGGGTTTGCGCCCCGAGAGGCACTCGTAGATGACGACGCCGAGCGAGTACACGTCGGCGCGGACGTCGACCGCGGACGAGTTCCGGAGCTGCTCGAGGCTCATGTAGTAGGGCGTCCCGACGGTCGAGCCGGTGCGCGTGAGCGAGCTCTTCGGGATCGCGCCCTCGCCGTCGATCTTCACGATGCCGAAGTCGAGGACCTTCACGTCGTACTGCCCGGGCCAGTTGCTCGAGCAGAGGAAGACGTTCTCGGGCTTCAAATCGCGGTGAATGATGCCGTGGCCGTGGGCCTCGGTGAGGCACTCGCAGACCTGGAGCGCGATGTTGACCGTCAGCTCCAGGGGGAGCTGCCCTGCCTCGTCGAGGAGGCCGCGCAGGCTCTGCCCTTCGAGCAGCTCCATCACCAGGTAGGGACCGGCCGGGCCGTTCGTCCCCATGTCGGTGATCTTGGCCGTGTGGCCGTTCTTCATCAGCGACGAGGCGCGCGCTTCCTGTTCGAGGCGCCCCAAGCCGGTCTCGTCGATCAGCGATTTCAGGGCGAGGTGCCGCCCCGTCATCAGGTGCACGACCTCGTGGACCATGCCGTTTCCGCCGTGGCCGATCGCGCGGACGATCCGATAACGCCCGTCGATCACCGTGCCTGCGGCGATCTCTTGGGGCGGGTCGTCCGGGTTCTGCTTGCTCATCGGGGGGGCGGGGCGTGACGCCCGCGGCCACTCTAGCCGACGTTGCGTCCCGCCGGATAGGGCAGCTTGAACGGGCGTCCCCTTGGCACTACCGTGTCGCACCGCCATGACCGAACCGCGACGCGCCGCTGTATCCGAACGCACCTCGTCGCTCTCGGCCGCGTCCCGAGCCGACGCCATGTTCTACGGCCTGCTGGCCGTCACCGCGGTCTGCACCCTCTGGACGATCCACGCGATTTTTCTCGAGGCGCCGACGGAGGCGACCATGGGCATCGTCCAGAAAATTTTCTACTTCCACGTGCCCATCGCCTACTCGATGTACCTGGGCGCGACGGCCTGCTTCGTCGGATCGGCGGGCTACCTCTACAACGGCAAGCAGGGCTGGGACTCGCTCGCCCGCGCCGGGGCCGAGGTCGCGGTGGTGATGGGCCTGCTCGTGATGATCACCGGGCCGCTCTGGGCCGCGAAGGCCTGGGGCGTGTACTGGACCTGGGATCCGCGGCTCACCACGCAGATGCTGAGCGTGCTGCTCTACGTCGCGTACCTCGTGCTCCGCCTCTTCACGGGCGACGGCGACGCCGAGCGGCGCTTCGCCGCGGCCCTCGGCGTGCTCGGCGCGGCCAACCTGCCGATCATCCATTTCTCGGTGCAGAAATGGGGCGGCACCCACCCGGCCGTGATCACCGGCAAGGGCGGCGGACTCACCGATCCGGCCATGGTCTCCACGCTGATGTTCGGGTTCCTGTCGTTCACGTTGTTCTCCATCGTCCTCCTCTGGTCACGCTTCCGGATCGATCTCTCCTCTTCTCGCCTGGCCGACCTGGAGCAGCAGGCTCTCGAGCTCGGGATCGGCGAGGACTGAGCCCAACATGAAGACGAACTCGCTAGGCCTCGCCTCGTTTCACGCCGACGTGCCCCGCACGGCTGAAGACCGCGCCACCACGTTTCGCCCCGTCACCGGCGGCGATCAGATGCAGAGCGGCGAGCGGCTCCTGGTCGAGGCCTACGCCGCGATCTGGATCGTGCTCTTCGCGCTGATCCTCCTCGGCTGGCGCCGGCAGAAGCGCATCGACGCGCGCGTGGCCGGGCTCGAGGTCGCGCTGGCCAAGGCGCGCGCCGAGGTGCTGCCGACGAAGAAGGCCGAGGCGTCCTGATGCCCAACTTCGGCAACATGACGGCGCAGCACGTCATCTACATCCCGTTCGCGTTGATGATCGGGCTCATCTCCGGGTACATCTTCGGCGCTCGCGCCGTGCGCGCGGAGCTCGACAAGAAAAAGCGCAGGATGAAGGAGTAGAGCGGTGGTCGATTTCTCGCAGTCCGAAGAGCACCAGGGTTTGATCGAGATGTCCCGCCGCTTCACCAGGGAGCGGATCACGCCCATCGCCGCTGAGTGCGATGCGAAGGGAGTCTTCCCGATGGACGTGTTCAAGGAGGCCTGGAGCATCGGCCTCGTGAACCCGACGATCCCGACGGAGTACGGCGGCGCCGGGATGGGCGAGCTCGAGAACACGCTCATCTGCGAGGAGCTGGCGTACGGCTGCATCGGCATCGAGACGAGCTTCCTCGCCAACGGCCTCGCGCTCACGCCGATCAAGCTCGCGGGCAGCGAAGATCAGAAGAAGAAGTACCTCGGCATGCTCACGGCCGAGCCGATCATGGCGAGCTACGCGACGACCGAGCCCGACGCCGGCAGCGACGTCGCAGGGATGAAGACGCGCTTCGAGCAGAAGGGCGACGACTTCGTCCTCAACGGGCAGAAGTGCTGGATCACCAACGCCAGCTTCGCGAGCTTCTACGTCGTCTTCGCGACCTCGAACGCCGAGAAGCGCCACAAGGGCATCGCCGCGTTCATCGTCGATCGCGACACGCCCGGCCTCCGCGTCGGTAAACGCGAGCACAAGATGGGGCAGTGCGCGAGCGACACGGCGCAGATCTTCCTGGAAGACGTCGTCGTCCCGAAGGCGAACCTCCTCGCGCCCGAGGGCCAGGGCTTCAAGCTCGCGATGGAGACCTTCAACCAGACGCGCCCCGATATCGGCGCCGCCGCGACGGGCCTGATGCGCCGCTGCCTCGACGAGTGCGTGGCCTACGCGAAGGAGCGCAAGACGTTCGGCGTCCCGATCGGGAGCCACCAGCTCGTGCAGTGGATGATCGCCGAGATGGCCATCCGCGTCGAAGCCACGCGCTTGCTCTACCAGAAGGCCGCGTGGAACCTCGACAACGGGGTGCGCGATCCGATCGTGTCGAGCTTCGCCAAGGCCTACGGCGCCGACAGCGCGATGGCGACCGCGACCGACGCGGTGCAGGTCTTCGGCGGCAACGGCTACGTGAAAGAGTACCCCGTCGAGAAGCTGATGCGCGACGCCAAGGTGCTGCAGATCTACGAAGGAACGAGCCAGATCCAGCGCATGGTCATCGCCAAGGCCGTGCTCGCGGGTTGAGCGAGTCGAAGCGGAGCGCGCTTCGTCCTCGGTCGTGATTTGATCTCGATCCGCGCCGGGCTCCCGCGCGGATCGATCGGCTCAGGCGCGGACGGGTGACGTGCCGGCGTTGAGCCGCGCCTGGGCGGCGAGCCAGCGGCGCGCCCCGATGATCGTTTGCTCGTCCACCGCGATGCCGCGCTCGCGCAGGCGCGCCGTGCCCGCGCGCATCGCCTCCTCGACGGTGGCCACCGACTCGACCATCACGAGCTTGGGCGCGATCCAGCGGAGCGCCGTCATCGCCCCGCGCACGACGGCGCTGGGCACGATCACGAACGAGCCCGTGGTGCGCTCCATGTACTCCGCGGGGTACGCCGCCAGGAGGTCCGAGACGATCTTCCGCTGGGCAGCGTTCATGTTCGCGCCGCCCAGCGTCACGGCGACATGGAAGGTGCCGTCGCGGATCGACTTCCGCGCGATGTCCGTCATCTGCGCGAACATCGCCCCCAGCGTGGCTTCCGAGTACTGGTCACCCCGGTAGCTCGCGAGGACGAAGGGGTAATGGTCCGTGTTGATCGTGATCATGAGGCACCTCGAGGCAGTCACGCCGGAGGCGCCCGGGGGGAGACACGATGCCTCCGGTTCCCATGGCGCTCTCTCCGGAGCTCTCGTGAAAATCGGGTCGAGAGCTGACGGCCGCTACATTTGCATAGATCATCGTCGCTGCTTCGTGGCCACAGAATCGCTGGAAAAAACGATTCTGTGGGCGCCATGACGCCACGCCGGTGCATCTCCGCCATCCGTGGGCGCGCAAGAGGCCATGACGTATCGGTGGCTTGTTCGTGCTCGGTGCAACATACGCCAGATCGGCGCGCGGCTGCGCGATCCTCCGCGCTGACTCGAGGCCAGTGTGGGAACGTGCGCCGGCGCGGCTGGCCTGTTCGTCCCGTCAGCGAGTGGCTCTCTTCGTCGATCGTGCTCAATCGATATCGGCGTAGTCGCGGTACTCGATGCCTGGCAGTCGCGGTGTGCGGACTTCGAACCCGCAGCGGCGATCGATCGCCTCGAAGATCTCGATCTTGTAGGCCAGCCCTTCCGGGTCTCCGCAATCGCACCACGCGTGGCGCTGCTCCCAGGCTTCGGCGCTGCGGATCAGCGGCCAGCCGCTCCGCGCGAGCGCGAGCGCGAACGTGCCGGGGGCGTCGCGGGCCTCGCGGCTCCCGCTCGCGCGGAGCTCGGCGAACCGCGGCGACTCGGCCCAGCCGAGGCGGTCGCCGTCGCGCGTCGCCGTGATCCACCGCTCGACGTCGCCCGCCGGCGCGAGGCTGAAGGTGGCCTGATGCTCCTCGACGAGGATGCGCGGTGCGGGCTGGCCGTGCCGGAACGCGAACACCAGCTCGTGCTTCCAGCTGTCGACCCACATCCCGAGGCCGAGGTACACGCGCACCGCGTGCTGCCACGTCCACCACGTCGGGACGCGCAGGCCATCGAGGCCGATCGCGGCGAAGGCGTCGCGGGCGAGGCGAAGCGCGCGGCCGGCGCCGCCGCGCCCGCGGTGCTCGGGGTAAACGTAGAGGCTCGATACCGTGACGAGCCCCGCGCCGAGCCCCGACGTCGCGAGGCCGATCGTGCCGACGCGCTTGCCCTGATCGAGGATCCAGTACGGGATAGAGTACGCGAGCCGCGCATGCGGGTTGGCGAGGCGGGTGCCATCGCGGATCGCCCGGGGCCGCCACTCGGCGCGCCACGCCGCCGTGAAGGCGCGCGGATCACAGGGCACGAAGAAGCGATTCTCGACCAGCGAGGCCAGCTCGCAGTCGATCCAGGCGCGGGTATCGGCGGCGCCCTTCGAGAGGCGGCGGAGGACGCCGTCCTTCACGAGCGATGCGTGCGCTTCGAGCGCATTTTGCAGCGGATCCTCGCGCATCGAGGCGCACGGTACCACCCGCGTCGCGGGGGCGCCGTCGGGGGAGCCGGGCCGATCCGTGAGCCGGCGATCGGGATCTGGAGCGGGCGGACGCGGTCGAGCGGGCGGGACGAGGGGCTGGTGAGGCGCTCCGCGGAGCACCGGCACTGAACAGAAAGGGCTTACGCGGCGGCGACGCGGCGCTCGACCCTGGCGCTGGAGCGGAGCGCCGGGAGCTCCTGCGCGAGGAGCGAGCGCCCGACGGCGAAGCCCTCGAGCGTGAGGCGCATGTGGACGGCGTCGACCAGACCCTGCTCGTGCAGGGCGGTGATCACGGCGCGGACATCGCGGCGGCGGACCTGGACGCGCTCGACGAGGGTCTCGAGATTTTCGCGGCGGCCCTCGGTCTGGGCGTCGGCGAGAGCGCGGAGAACATGCGTGGACAGCGTTCGGACGTTCATGGATCCAACCCTACCCAGTGGCTGAACGAGTGGACAGTTTTCGGCGACGATTTTCGCCGACGCTGCCGTCTCGTCTTGGTCGGTTACTGCTTACGGCGGGGCTGGGGACAACTTGAGGAAAAAACGACGTCACGACAAGGTGCCGCTGTCGTGACGTCGATTGGCCTCATGCGCGGCGCCTTCGACGCAGCGCCGCGAGCGCGATCCCCACGAGGCCCAGCGCGGCCGGAGCGCTCTGCCCCGCGCCGCCGTGGCCCGCGGCCTCGCACGCGCAGCCGCCCTTGGCCTCGAGCTGGATTGGATCGACCACCGGCGGCGGGACAGCCATGCACATCTCGGCCGTGAGGGGCCTGGCAGCCTTGCGCTTCGTGCCCTGCGTGAGGGGCTCTTCCAGGTTGCCGGTGTTGCGGTTGTCGTGGTGGAAGCTCTCCCACTCGATGATGCCGTCGGCCTTGCCCTCGGTGTGCCAGGCGAAGAGCCAGCCGTCGCGCGTGCCCGTCACGATCTCGAGCTTGTTGTCGCCGTCGAGATCGCCGACCGCGACCGTGGGGATGACCCAGCCGCCGGTGAACTTCGGGAAGCCCGCCGGCTCGCGGCCGCACGCGTCCCAGGCGTGGACGAAGTAGCCGCCCGAGCCGCTGATCACCTCGGGGTAGTCGTCGCCGTTGAGGTCGGCCACGGCCTGGCTGTTGAAGAACGTGAAGTCTTCCAGGACCATCGGCGAGGCCGGCATCATCGCGCCCGTCTTGCCGCTCCACATCGCGAGGAGGTTGTCGCCCTTGGGCCCGTTGCCGCCGTTGCCCTGCAGGCCGATCGCCAGATCGAGCGAGCCGCCCGAGGTGATCACGTCGGGGAAGCCGTCCTGATCGAGATCGCCGAGCGACGGCTGCGCGAAGAGCGGGAACATGGTGTTCGGCGTCTTGGCGAGCGAGAGCGAACCGAAGATGCTCGACGGATCGACGCCGATCTCGGTGACGCCGGGGTGAAACGGATCGGGACGGTTGGGGAGCGCGTTCGGCGGCGTCTCGCCGAGGGCCGACTGCACGCCGGGATCGAGCGGCAAGATCAGCGGGAGCGTGGCGTTGCCGTGCATGACGGCGGCGAGCTTGTCGCCGAACTTCCCGATGACGCCGGCGTTGGGCACGCCCTCGGCGACGAGCGGGAAGATCTGGAGCGAGGTGATCGCCAGCGGCCAGTTGGGCATGGTGAGCTTGGGCGCCTTGGTGCCGCGACCATCGATGAGATAGAGGCCGCCGGCGCCGCCGTTGCCGAGCTTCTCGTTCGATCCGACGAGCAGCTCGGGGATCCCGTCGCCGTTGAAGTCGGCGACGGCGGGCGTCGAGAGGATGCGGTTGCGCTGCGGCTCGGTGCTCAGCGATCCGGTGTAGTGGACCTCGACCGGCCAGCCGGGGAGGGGCGATCCGTCGGCGTGATAGATGTAGATTTTGCCGTCGAACGCAGCCTGGATGATGTCGAGCTTGCCGTCCTTGTCCATGTCGATGAGCACGGGCGAGGCGAAGGCGCCGCGGGCGATGCGCGTGTCTTCGCCCATGCACGGCTGCGCCGAGGGCGCCGAGGGATCGAGGCTGCACGAGGGCACGTTGGGCAGCCGCTTCGGCCAGCCGGGCTGCACCTTCCCGTCGTTGCCGATCACGTAGATCGTGCCCGCGTAGGTCGAGACGACGATCTCCATCTTCCCGTCGCCGTCGAGGTCGGCGATCGCCGGCGCGTTGACCATCGGCTCGTTGGCGGTCGTCGCGTCGACGGCGCCGCTCGCGTAGGCCGGCGCGGCCAGATACACCGGCGTCGCGGGCGTGGGCGCGGGGCTGACGAGGCCGTCTTCCACGCTCGTTTTGAAGGGGAATCCGGGCAGCTCGACCGGGCCCTTGTCGGTGATCTTGAGGACGTGGAGGCGGCCGCCGCCGGTCGGGTAGATCAGCTCGTTCTTCCCGTCGCCGTCGATGTCGGCCATCTTCGGATTGCCCTCACCGCTGTCCCCGAGGAACATCGGAAATCCCTTCACGAGCGTGGGATCGCTCTGCACGAAGTAGCTTCGTCGCATCTCGCCGCGCACGTCGCCGATGGCGCCGCCGTAGTGCGCGACCGATCGCACGCGCACGGTGATCGCCGTGTCGTTCTCGCCGGCCTGGCTGTCGACGTCGCGGTCGTGCTTGATGTCGAGGGTGCGGATGTCGAGCGTCGCGAGCGGCGTGTCCTTGCCGATCACCGTCGTCGGCGGGATGTTCGTCATCTCCTTCTGGACGGCCTTGAACTCGCCGTCGAGCGGCTGCACGCCGGGCGCCCACTCGACCACGTAGTCGAACGAGTTGGCGCGCTTGGCGGACACGGTGCCGCGGATCTCGATCGGCCCCTCGACCTGATCTTTGTAGAGCACGCTGAACCACGTCGGCGACGTCACGTCGACGGCGGGCGGGATCTTGCCGTCGCGGATGGCCTCGACCGCTCTGTTCGCGTTGACGCGGCCGTAGCCGAAGCGCTGATCGAAGCCCGGCTGCGACCACTTGTAGTTCGAGTCGGGCATCTGCGACTCGGGCACGAAGATGTCGTCGGCCGTCGTGAAGAAGATCGACTGGGCCTCGGCCGGCAAGAGCGGCGGGTTGACGTTGTACTTCAGCGCGGCCGAGTAGAGCAGGCCGGCCATTCCCGAGAGGCGGCCCGTCGCCTCGCTCGAGCAGCCGGTGCCCGAGGCCGAGAGCAGGTTCTGCCCGCCGAAGTTGGAGCAGGGGTGGAAGCCGAGGAACGTGCTCGCCTCGGCGATGCTCGACGCGTCGTACTCGATCGCGTGCACGGGCAGCGTGTGGTTCTGCGCCGCGGGCATGTTGTGATGGCGCGAGTTCTCGTCGGCCATGCTGGTGATCACCAGCGTGCCCTTGTCGTACGCGTAGTCGAGCGCCGACTGGGTGAACTGGTTGGTGTTGATCGTCCCGAGGGCGCACTGCACGATGCGCGCGTCGTTGTCGGCCGCGTAGACGACGGCCTTGGCGAAGCTGGTCGAGTCGGTGATGAAGCTGTCGCCGGCGCGCGTGGGGATGAAGCGGCAGAGCGGGCAGACGCCGGCGTCACCGATCATGTTGTTGGTGGCCGCGCTCGAGTCACGCGCCTCGCCCGTGCCGTGGCCATAGCGGGTGTCGTCGTAAGGATCGTTGTCGTCCTTCATGAAGTCCCAGCCCGAGATGTCGTCGACGTAGCCGTTGCCGTCGTCGTCGACCCCGTCCGAGAAATTCAGGATCAAGTCGCCCGCGTCGAGCTTGCCGTTGTTGTTCTTGTCGCCCCGCGGGTGCCCCATCGAGGCCGCGGGGACCAGCGTCGGCGTGTCCTTGTAGTCGCCGACCGAGAGCACGCCGTCGCCGTTGCAGTCGAATCCCGCGAGCGGCCCGTCGCCGCCGCAGGCCGTGCCGTCGGCGTGCAAGGGCTTGTGGTTCGCGAGCTCCTTGTCGTTGAGATAGGCCTTCTCGATCAGGTCGTCTTCATCCCACTTGATGCCCGAGTCGGTGATCACGATCTTCACGCTCGGGTCGCCGATCGTCAGCCGCCAGGCCATGTCGATCGACATGCCGGACGACTTCTCGGAGGTCCGCACCTGCTTGGCGACGTCGGGCATGAACGAGTAGAAGTTCCACTGCCCGTCGGCCGAATCGCTGTAGCCGTAGCCCGGATCGTTCGGCCAGTTGTCGGGCTTGGCGAGATCCTTCGGCGTGGCGGTCACGGGCGGCGGCCAGCCGGCGACCGCGTCGCCGTGCACGACCAGAGGCGTCATGACGGCCGCGAAGGCGAGCAGGTGCGTCAGGCGAGCGAAGCGAACACGGCGCATGATGAGGGGGCTCCTCTTCCGGTCAACGAGGGCAAGAAATCGCGAAAACGACGCGGTGATGGGGCGTTCAACCTATCACCCTCGCGCCCGCGCGGGTAAGTCCGCGTCGCGATGTCGACCCCGGTTCGCCCCGCTCGCAGCCCCTTCGCCGACTTGCCGAGGGTCGATCGCGTCGTCGCCCACCCGTCGCTCACGAGCGCGCGAAAACGCCTTGGAGCAGAGGGGTTGACGATGCTGACGCGACGCGTGATCGACGCCGCGCGCCGGGCGATGCGCGACGGCGCGGCCTGCCCGTCGCTCGACGACGTGGCGGGGATCGTCGCGGCGGCGGCGGTAGCGGCGCTCTCGGCGCGGGCTCGCCCCGTCATCAACGCGACGGGCGTCGTGCTCCACACGAACCTCGGCCGCGCCCCGCTCTCGCGCCGCGCCGTCGACGCGCTCGCGGCGTCCGCGGGGCACTACACGTCGATCGAGATCGATCTCGCGACCGGCCGCCGCGGCGCGCGTGGCGCCTTCGCTGAGCGCGCCCTCGCGCAGCTCACCGGGGCCGAGGCGGCGCTCGTCGTCAACAACAACGCCGCCGCGACGCTGCTGGCGCTCAGCGCGTTGACGATGGGCCACAAAGTCCTCGTGTCGCGCGGCGAGCTCATCGAGATCGGCGGCGGCTTCCGCGTCCCCGACGTCTGCGCGCGATCCGGCGCCACGCTCGTCGAGGTCGGCACCACCAACCGCACGCGCCTCGACGACTACGCGCGGGCCCTCGCGGCCGGCGGCGTCGCGGCGATCCTCCGCGTTCACCAGGGCAACTTCCGGCAGGTGGGCTTCGTCGAGCGGCCCGAGCTCGGCGCCCTCGCGGCGCTCGCGCACGCGCACGGCGCGCTCCTGATCGAGGACCTCGGCGGCGGCGCGCTGATCGACTTTTCGCCCTACGGCTTGCGGGGTGAGCCGCTCGCGCCGGACAGCATCGCGGCGGGCTGCGACGTGGTCTGCTTCAGCACCGACAAGGTGCTCGGCGGGCCGCAGGGCGGCGTGATCGTCGGCCGCGCCGAGCTCGTCGAGCGCGCCCGCCGCGATCCGCTCGCGCGCGCGTTTCGCCTCGGCCGCCTCCCGCTCGTGGCGCTCGAGGCCACGCTCGTCTCGTACCTCGAAGGATCGCTCGACGAGATCCCCGCGCTCGCCGCGGTGCGCGCCCCCCTCGCCGTGGTGCGCGAGCGCGCCGAGGCCTGGAAACAAACTTTATCTGCGCGCGGGATCGCCGCTTCGGTTGTCGAGCTCGACGCGGCAATGGGCGGCGGGACGCTGGCCGAGGCCGCGCTCGCGTCGGTCGGCGTCGCGCTCGACGGCGACGCCGAGCGCCTCGCCGCGCTGCTGCGCGCGGGCGATCCGCCCGTCTGCGCGCGGATCCACGAGGGGCGCCTGCTCTTCGACGCGCGGACGGTGTTGCCCGGCGAAGACGCGGCGCTCCTCGCGGCGATCGTTCTCGCTCAGTCCCAGCTCGGCGCGGAGATCACGGCCCACGTCGGCTCGTCGGACGCGTAGGTGACCTTGCCGTTCATCTGCGCGAGCCCCTCGGGCCACGACGCCGAGCTGTGGACGATCGCCATCTTGAACGAGTCGGCTCCGCCCTTCTGGATCCCGAGCTTGACGTAGGGGATTTTCCACTCGTAGCTCACCGGCATCGGCTGGTTCCCGGGGCCGTGGATCACGATGGTTTTGTCGACCTTGTCCGCGACGAGGCCGGTGGCGTCGAGCGTGAAATCGCTGCGATCGCCGTCGGTGCCGAAGGGATCGTCGAAGAGTGAGATGACGAAGTTTTTCCCGGCCTCGGGGCTGAAGTAAAAGCCCATGCCGCAGCCGCACGTGGGCGGGCCCGACATGCCGAGGTAGAGCGCGTCGCTCGCGTACTTCATCGTCACGACGAGATCGCCCGCGGCGACGTTGAAGCAGGCGCCGTCGCTCCACTCGGCGTCGTGGAGGACGCCGTCGATCGCCGGCTCGCAGCCCTTCGGGACGGTGATGGCCTTGGACGCGGCCGAGGCGCACGCGGGCAGCGCGGTGATCGCGGCGCCGGTGTCGGCGCACGTCGGGGAGGGCCCGCCCGTGCCCGTGCTGGTGGTGCTGGAGCTCGTCGTGCCGCTGCCGCCCGCGCCGCCCTCGCCCGTCGTCGCTGTTGTCGACGTCGCCGTCGAGCTGCCGCCGGCGCCGCTGGTCGTATCGCCGCCGCAGCCGCCGAGGAGTGAAGCCAGAGAGCCGAGGACGAGCGAAAAAATTACTTTACTCATGACCGGCGAAGATAGCTGAAATCGCCTGGAAATAACGGCGAATCTCGACGATGTCGTCGCTCGCGTGGGAGGGCCTACGCCGCGCCTCGACGGGGAGGCGCGGCGCTTTGCTCAGCGCGCGTGGAAGCTGACGGGGAGATCGATCCGGCGGTTGCCGTCGGCGAACTTGCCGGCGATCGCGCCGCCGGCACACGCCATGAGCTCGGGCTTCAGCGGCGGATCGAAGATGGCGGAGCGCACCGAGCCGTCGGCCTGGAGCGTGAGGTGGAGCGTGGAGACCACCGAGACCGCGTTGGTCTGGTCGGCGACGGCGAGGCTCGCGCGCTCGAAGCACTCGTGCAGGCGAGCCGAGATCACGACCTCGTTCAGCGCTGCTGCGGGCGCGGGGATAGCCGGCGCCGCGTGGACGGTGTCGATCGGCGTGGGCGCCGGGGTCGCGTCGACTGCGGCGACGGTGAGGTGCACGGGGATGGCCGGGTGGACCCCGAGCACCGACGGCGCGGGCTCCAGCGGATCCAGCGCGGCGAGCGAGCCTGCGAGCGGCGCCGCGGCGATGGTCGGCGCGGCGGCGATCACCGGCGCAGCGGGCGCGGGATCGCGCGCGAGGAGCCGCGAGGTGCGGCCGCCGTCGAGCGAGAACGAAGCGCGCGACGGGCCGACGAGGATGTGCCCCGTCGTCACGCCGACGTTGCCCGTGGGGCCGACGGCGACGGTGCCGTGCTCGACATCGACGACGATCCCCGTGTCGGTGCGACTGACCGAGAACGCCGTGCCGTGGACGGCTACGCGCGTGCTCTCGATCTGCACCGCGAACGCTTCGACCAGGCCCTCGGAGGCGGGGCGCGGGACGACCTCGGCGCGGATCGAGCCCTGCTCGAGCGCGATCGTGGTGCCAATGCCGCGCGAGTCGCCCACGGATCGCACGGTGATCCGGCTCGACGGCGCGACCGTGAAGGCCACCACGCCCTCGCGTCGGAAGGTGACGGGCGCGCCGCTCGTGACGATGACGTTGCCGGCGTCGAGCTTCGCCAGATCGCGCGCGCCGGGCTCGCCCGGGGCCGCGGCGATCGTCGCGACGTCGACCGCGACGGGCGCGATCCTGGCGGTCGCCGTCGTCGCGCCGCTGTCCGCCGTGCTCACGCCGAGGGCGATCAGCGCCGCTGCCGCGGCGAAAGCGAACATTTGCAGGAACGGCGAGCGCGGCGCGGCGGCCTGCTGCGCGGCCCGCGCCGCGTCGCTCTTCACGACGTCGATCATCAGCTTGCGCTCGATCTCGTCCCACGCGAGCTCGGGCGGCGCCTCGGCGCGGAGCTCGTCGATCATCGATCGCAGCGCGCGGCTCGCGCCAGGATCGGGAGCCGCCTGCACGAGGTGCAGTCCCATCGGGACCGGAGCCTGGCCGTTCGAATCGTTCACGTTGCCTCTCTTTCCACCTGCCGCTCGGACATCTTGGCCGCCGCGCCGAGCTCTTCGGCGAGCTGGGCCAGCGTGGGCTCTTCACGCATCATCTCGGCGAGCTCGCGCCGGGCGTAGAAGAGCCGCGTTCGGACCGTGAGCACGGGCGCGTCCACCATCTCGGCGATGTCGGCGGGCGATTTGCCCTCGATCTCGTGGAGGATGAACACGGTGCGCTTCTTCTCGGGGAGCTTGTCGAGGAGCCTTCGGAACGCGGTGATCCGCGCGCGTCGGGCCGCGTCCTCGTCGGGGGCGAGGCCGCGATCGGGCTCGGTGTCGTCCTGCGGCTCGCCCGCGAACACCGGGCGGCTGCGGGCGGCGCGCCGCACCATCAGCACCACGTTGACCGTGACGCGATGGAGCCAGGTGGTGAACTTCGCCTGGCCGCGGAACTCGGCGAGGCTCTTGTGCACCTGGAGGAAGACCTCCTGGACGACGTCCTCGGCATCGGCCGTGGGGCCGAGCATGCGGAAGACGAGGCGGGACACGTCGCCACGGTGACGTCGGAACAGCTCGGCGAAGGCGACCCGGTCGCCCTTCTGCGAGCGACGGACGAGCTCGTCGATGTCGATCGCTTCGCGGGCGGAAGGCTCTGTCACGGGCACCAGCCTATCGACCCTCGCCGACGGGGGCGAGGCGGCTCCTCCTTCGAGGAGGCGGAGAACAGGGCGAGGCCGCCCCGCAGCAAGGGCCCCCGCAGCTCGGTCCCGCGAGGGGGCATCGAGCGCCGTCGAGGCGAGGGGGGCCGAGTACTCCACGGCCGGTTCTGATGCGCGGAGGGAAGGGAGCATTCATCGCCACAGGAGCATCCGGGCCCGGCGTGGCGGAGCCGACGTGACGCGGCTCCGCGTGCGACCTGGGCGCACTTGACGCGGCGTCCTGCAGAGAAGTTGTTCCGGCGAAAGAAAATACGCGAGGTTCGGCGCATGTTGCTCATCGCCGCTGGACTCACCGTCGCCCTGGTTGCCGCTGACCTGCTCAATCTCACTCGCTCGGGCGAGGAGAAGCGGCGGGGACTCTCGCTGCGCAACAAGTAGGAGCGGGATCCGGATCCGGAGCGGGGCGGCTCGCCATCGATGGTCCATGCGGAGGGCACGGAGGCCCGCCCCACATGAGACCAGACCGGAGCGGACCCGACCGGCGCGGATCGGGCATGACCGGATCGGACCAGGATCAGGCCGGACCTATGGGGAGCTGTGCTCTGGTCTGGAGCTCGCGCTGGTTGGCGGCGATGAGCGCGCGGGCTCGCTCGGCGGTAGTCGCGTCGTGATCGACTGCGGGGGCTGCGACCAACCCCCGCCGTCGGGTCACGAGGGCGCGCTCTACTCGGCCTTCTTCTCGACCTTCTTGACGGGGCGCGCGGTGTTCTCGAACAGCGCCGAGAGCTCGACCGCGTCCTGCTTCTTCTGGGCGAGGATGTGGTTGACGGCGCGGAGGATGCGCGTCTTCTGCGGGCCGGCGATCTGCTTGCCGGCGATGGCGGCCGAGAAGGCGCGGGGCGTGACCGGGCGGCCGGTGCGGGGCTTCTTGGCGGCGGCGCCTTCCTTCTTCTTGGCGGCGTCTTCGCTCTTGCGCGCGGTGCGCTTGAGAAGACGGAGGCCGCGATCTTCGCGCGTGAAGCTCTCGAGCTCCACGGACGCTGCCATGAGGCGGCGCGCATCGATCTTCTTGTCCTTGAGGAATTCTTCGATCTTCGTGGCCATGTTTCTCTTCACTCAGGCTTCGAGGGGGCGCCGACCCTAGCACGGCGTTTTCAAATTGGCACCACAGACGACCGGATCGCCCGGCGGCCCGCCGCTTTCGGCACCTGCGGGGCTACGAATCGTCGCCTTTTTCGATTAGCCTCCCGCGCCATGAGCGTGCTCGCAGAGCTTTCCGAGGCGGTTTCGGCGGTCCAGGCCAGTACCCAGGTTGTCCCGGCGGTGGGCGTCGTCCTCGGCTCCGGCCTCGGGGCGTGGGCCGATTCGCTCACGTCCCTCGATCGCATCCCGTACGGCGAGATCCCGAGGATGCCGCAGTCGACCGTCGTCGGGCACGCCGGCAACCTCTGCCTCGGCCTGGCCGGGGACGTCCCGGTGGCCTGCTTGCAGGGCCGCGTGCACCTCTACGAAGGGCACGATCCGGAGCGCGTCGTCTTCGGCGTGCGCCTGCTCGCGCGCCTCGGCTGCCGGGCGATCTTGCTGACGAACGCGGCCGGCGGGCTCGCCCCCGGGTTCGCGCCGGGCGATCTGATGCTCGTCACCGATCACCTCAACCTGATGGGCAAGAACCCGCTGACCGGGCCCAACATCGAGGCCTTTGGCCCGCGCTTCCCCGACATGACGGAGGCCTACGATCCCGCGCTCCGCGCCGCCGCGCGCGAGGCCGCGATCGAGACGGGGACCAAGCTCCACGAAGGGGTCTATGCGGGCCTGCTCGGGCCCACGTACGAGACGCCCGCCGAGATCCGCATGATTGCCACTCTCGGCGCCAGCGCCGTCGGGATGAGCACCGTGCCCGAGATCATCGCCTTGCGCCACATGGGCGTCCCGGCCGCGGCGATCTCCTGCATCACCAACCTCGCCGCGGGGATCTCGAAGTCGAAGCTCGATCACAGCGAGGTCGAGGCCACGGCGCGGGCGACGCGGGATCGCTTCACCGCGCTGCTGTCGGCCTGGGTCCGCCGCGCGGCCCTGGCGCACCGTCAGGTGGCGCGGTGACGGCCTCTGCCTCTGCCACGATCGACTGGGACGAGCTCACGCGCCAGGCCTTCGAGGTGCGCGAGCGGGCCCATGCGCCCTATTCGCACTACCACGTCGGCGCCGCGCTCCAGGTGGCGTCGGGGCGCGTCTTCGTGGGGTGCAACGTCGAGAATGCCTCTTACGGACTCTCGCTCTGCGCGGAGCGATCGGCCATCCTGCAAATGGTGGCCGCCGGCGAGAAGGATCCGATTGGCATCGTGGTGATCACCCGCGGTCCGATCGTGGGGACGCCGTGCGGCGCGTGCCGGCAGGTGCTGGCGGAGTTCGCGCTGGATATGCCCGTTCGTCTCGCGGTCGAAGATCCGGCGGTGCCCGCCAGGATGACCTCGCTCGCGGCGCTGTTGCCGGATGCGTTCCGCGCCGAGGCGCTGAAGTAAACCCACCAGAGCGCAGCGTCACCGCCGCCCCGCCACCATGCGCTGTGGTATCGTCAGCGCATGAGCCAGAGCGCGATCGTCGACGTGCGGGGGGCGCCTCGGATGTCCCTCGCAGAGTGGGCGGATCTTCCCGAGGACGAACCGGGCGAGCTCGTCGATGGGCGGATCGAGGAGGAAGAGGTGGCGAGCGCTGCACACGAGGTCGTGACCGGCTCGCTCCTTCGCGCGCTGGGAAACTGGGTCGTCCCGCGAGGAGGCCTGGTGCTCGGTTCGTCGGCGAAATACGCGGTCAAGCTGCCCGCCCGGGGGCGGATGGCGGACGTCTCGGCGTTCTTTCCGGGGAGCCGGATGCCCCCTCGCGCGGGCGTCATCGCGCTGCCGCCGGACCTGGCGATCGAGGTCGTGTCCCCGTCGCCGCGCGATGGGCGCGGCGATCGCGTGGAGAAGCTGAAGGAGTACGCAGCGTTCGGGATCCGCTGGTACTGGGTCGTCGATCCGGCGCTGCGCAGCCTGGAGATCCTCGAGCTGGGCGCGGACAGGCGCTATGTTCACGCGCTCGACGTGACCGAAGGCATGATCGAGATCGTGCCGGGATGCGAAGGGCTACAGCTCGATCTCGACGCGCTGTGGGCCGAGATGGACCGGCTCGGGCCGGAAGACGAGGCGGCGCCGAAGAGCGACGGGGAGTAGGCCAATCACGGTTCGAGATCTGTTGTCCTTCTCGCCTGGACTGCGAGGCTACGCCTCAGCGCGTCGCCACTCCGTAGCGCTCGACGATCTCCTGCGCGATCCGCCGCACCAGAGCGCCGCCGTCGCTGCGCACGAGGAGCTGTAGCCCCGGCAAGAGCGTGAGGTGCTCCCAGCGCTCCATGACACCTGTCGACTCGAGATCGGTTGGCGTCGGCTCGAGCAGGCCTGTCGCCGGTGCGGTGATCGCAGACGCGTCCGGCGCGGCAGCGGGGACACCCACGCTCGTCCCCGGCTCCGGTCGGACGAAGCGCGCGAGCTCCTCGTCGGACAGCCGCACGAGCCTCGCGCGGATCGCCTCCAGGCTGAGGTTATCGCCCAGCAAGCGCTTCACGGCGCGCGCCTCGTCGACATGCCTCGGGCCATAGCTCGTCGCTGGCCCACGAAATTCGGTGGCGCTGATCGCACCGGCCTGGATCCAGCGGCGCATCGTGCGAACCGTGGTGCCATTGAGCGCGGCGAGCTGGCGCATGCCGAGACGGGGAGCGGGATCGTTCACGAGATACCTCATGGAAGAGGTTATCGTGACCTTATGGGTAGCGATAGGGCCATCATGCAGCCTGGATCGCGACCAGCGGGGTATCGATCCAGACTGCATGGAGCCCGGAACGAGCCTGTGTGGGTGTCGATTGCCTCGACGTGGAGCCTCGAATGGGGCCATGTGGGTGTCGACTGCCTCGACATGGAGCCCGAAACGAGCCCATGTAGGAGTCGATCGCCTGGACGTGGAGCCTGGAACGAGCCAAGGTGGGTGTCGATCGCCTCGACGTGGAGCTGCCCTCGAGGCCAACGAGGGCAGCTATCGCATGAAACGCACGTTGAGCGGCGGCGTCTCGGCGGTGTAGGGCGTGCCGTGCTTGTCGAGGGCGGGCGTGTAGATCTGCTCCATCACGCAGCGGGCGGCGACGCGGGCAAAGCCGCTCCCCGGATCGTCGAGGATGCGGACGCCGAGGGCGACGCCGTTCGGAGCGACGGTGACCTGCAACGTCGCCACGGCGGAGTCGATCCCCTTTTGTGTGGCCTCCGGGGGAAACTCACACTCTTTGGCCTTCGTCAGGGCATCGGCCGCGAGGCCCGCCGGCGCGGAGCACGCCGTCAATCCGGCGACCGAGAGCAGGAGAAGGCCGCGCGCCCGGCGGATCAGCATCGCTTCGAGTACCATGTGAAAACCCGGACCAGGGGAGAAGATCGCCCGGGCTCATCGGCGAGACGATGCCACCTCGTCAGGATGTGCGCACCGGATCAGTAGTCGTACTCGCCGCCGCGGCGGAAGAAGCCATCCATCGAGAAGGACACCTGTCCAAACGCGCGATCGAGGCCCACTTGAAGAATTGGCTCGCTGTAGCGATGACGGCCGGCGGCGTCGTCGAAGAAGCGGCCTGCGGGGTCGACCATCACGTAGGTGCCGCGGATGGCGTAGTTGTCCTCGGGGACCAGGACGATATCACTGGCCTCCACACCGCGGTGGCGCTCGACGAAGGCCTCGAACTCGCCCGGTGCGCAGACGAGCGGCTCGACCTTACCGTCGTTCTGACCCTCGATCGGCAGCACCTGGAGGATCTTCCACCGCTCGGGCCGGATCGCGGTGATCAAGTTCGACATGTCTTCACGCACGTTGAGGGCGGTGACCACCGTGTTGACCTTGAGGCGCATTCCGGCGAGCTGCGTCCAGGTCGCCTTCAACGCGTACTCGGCTGCCGGAGTCGCCTTGCCAGCGAGGGTGCGGCCGAGGCGACGATATGTCTCGTCGAGCGCGCTGTCGATGCTCAGCGTGATCCAGTCGAGGTCGCCCTTGAGCGCTTCAATCCAGGGCGCCGTGAGCTTGCTCCCGTTGGTGACGAGCATCGTCTTTGCCCCGCGCTGCTTCGCGGCGCGGATCAGATCGGGTAGCCACGGGCAGAGCATGGGCTCGCCGCCGGCGAACGTGACCTTGTCGAAACGCTCGGCGAGGGCGCCCACCAAGCGCAAGGCCTCTTCGCGGGGGAGGTGCCCTTTCGGGAGCACCTCGGCCACGACGTCGTGAAACGTGGCAAAGCAGTAGTGGCAACGCATGTTGCACGGCTGCCAGAGATGATAGTTGACGGAGCGGGGCAGGACGGTGGAGGGCGTGGGCGCGGTGGTCGATATGAGAGACATGGCTGTGCTCCGAACGGGGCTGAGGGGGTGGTCGACGCGTCGCTGCGCGCGTCGTCGGGCGAACCCCAAAGCAGCTCCCGGGCCAAGCATGAATTGAAGGCTATTTCGATCGGAGATCGCTTCCTCGCGCGGCCTGCCGTCGGTTGCTGTAGGCTCCGCGCGGCGGCGTCGCGCGACGTCCGCATCCTCGGGGGGCGACGTGCAGTTTCATACCGGAGATCGAGTCAATCACTACACCTTGATCGAGCCGCTGGGCGAAGGCGGGCAGGGCACGGTGTGGAAGGTCGTGGATCCGCGGGACGGCGGCGTGGTGCGCGCGCTCAAGCTCGTGTCGCTCGTCGGGGCCGCGCCGGCGGTGTTCGAGCGCGTGGTGCGCGAGGCGAGGATCCTCGCGGGCTCGGTGCATCCAGCGCTGGTGACGTGTCACAGCTTCTTCGAGGAGCCGCGCGAAGGCGTCGTCGGGTTGCTGATGGATCTCGTCCCGGGGCGCTCGCTCGCCGACGCGATGGAGACGCGAGGCCTCGAGCGGGGGCAGAGCCTGGCATTGCTGGCCCAGGTGGCGGAGGCGCTCGCGTACGTTCACGGCAAAGGCCTCGTCCACCGCGATCTCAAGCCCGCGAACCTCGTGCTCACCGACGACTTCTGGGAGCAGCCGACTCGCCCCGGCGCGGTGAAGCTCGTCGATTTCGGCATCGCCGCGTCGATCGACAACGCCGCGCAGCTCACGACGCCGGGCACGGTGATAGGCACTCTGCCGTACCTCGCGCCCGAGCTCGTCGATCCGGCGAGCTGGGGAAAGACCGGCGGCCCGCCGCGCGACGTGTTCGCGCTGGGCGTGCTGGCCTGTCAGCTCTTGACGTACAGGCACCCCACCGGCCTCGGCTTCGACGCGATGATGATCGATTTCGCGCGCGCGTACAAGGCAGCGGAGGCCGGGCGGATCGCGTGGCCACCGTCGGATGTTGACGGGAGGTGGGGTGTGACGATGAGCGCCTGTCTCGCGCTGCGCCCGGCCGCGCGGCCCGCCGACGGCGCCGAGGTGCTGGAGCTGCTGCGGACGGGCGTGGTGTCGCGCCGGGCATCCCACGTGAGTATTTCAGGTCCCACCTCGGTGCAAACCCCCTTGCCCTTCGAGGCGCCGGTGACGCGGACGCCGTCGTCCGCCGGCGTGAGGACGGAGCCCATGAGTGGGCCGCCGCCCGGCGCGGCGAGAACCATCGCGGCGGCGCCGCTGCGCGAGCGCGCAGACGGGGTTCCACCCCCGCGTTTTCCGAAGCTCGGGGCGCTGCTGGTCCTGGTCGTCGGCGCGATTGGCGGCGTCGCGCTGCTGTCGCTCCTCAGGGGCTCTTCGGACCCGGAAGCGCCGGCGATTCCGCTTCCGACGTCGTCGCCCCCGCCGGTGGTCGACGTGCCTTCGCCGGTGACCGAATCGATGCCCACCCCCTGTCGGCGCGGAAACCTGGAGTTCAATCCGCTCGCCACCCGCTTCGACTGTCCCGTTTGCACGGGCGCTCCCGGCTCGGTACCGCAGCGCTCCTGGCAGATGCGCTTCAGCGGCGTCACCGCCCCGGGCCTGACGCTCACGCCGACGACGAAGATCTGCGCGCAGGTGAACCCGGCCATCCCATCGGTCTGCGCTCCTCTCTCGCGGCTCCCGGATCTCGGCGGCGCCGCCGGTCGATTGGCCGTGACGACCGCGGATCTCGACGACGGGAAAGTCTATTTCTCGCTTCGCGAAGGCTCTACCGTCCTGGCCAGGGGATCGGGCAAGCGTCGAGCGGGGACGACCCGCTATCTGGAGACGGCGCTCTGCTCGGGCTTCCTCCTCGTGCTCGACGATCCGGCCAATCTGGTCACCATCAGCGTCTTTCTCGACGCCCGCTGATCCCAGGGAGATTTTGTGTCCCACGAGCGTACCCCCCGGACCACCACCGAAGAGTATCAACCCTCCTCCTCCGGCGCCGTCGCGCCCGGGCAGCCGGTGCTGCTCTGCGCGTTCCCGACGCAGATCGCCTTGCAGATACCAGCGCCGGGCGTCGTCGTCGGGCGGAGCTGGCTCGCGGAGGCCGGTGTGCGGGACACCAAGGTCTCGGGAGAGCACCTGCGGTTCTCCCGCGTCGATGGTCGCCATTACTTCGAGGACATCGGCTCGCGCAATGGCACCTGGATCGACGGCGAGCGCGTTGGCCCGCGCGAGCGCCGGGGGCTCGCGGACGGCGCCGTGCTCCGCGTCGGAAGGACGCTGCTGGTCCATCGTGCCTCGTTCCTCGGCGATCCTGCGCCGGCTCCGCCGATAGGGCTCCTCGTGGGCCCGTGGGGGCTCGGGGAGGTGCGGACTCGCCTCGCCGAGCTGTCGCGCCGGGCCGAGCGCAACGTGCTGATCGAGGGCGCGACGGGCACCGGCAAAGAGCACCTGGCCGCCGCGGTGATTCACGCCCTCGGCCGCGCCAGGAAGCCGCGCGCGTCGATCAACGTGGCCGCCGTCTCCGCCGGCATCTTCGAAGCGCAGCTCTTCGGCTGGGTGAAGGGGGCTTATTCCGGCAGCGCCGAGGGAGGTCCGGGCGTCTTCGGGACCAACGACGGTGGATCGGTGTTCCTCGACGAGATCGGCGAGCTGCCGCTCGATCTGCAGCCGAAGCTGCTGCGCGCGCTCGAGAACCGGGAGATCCAGCGCGTCGGCGCCGGATCGACGACGAAGATCGATGTCCTCGTCGTCGCGGCCACCAACCGTCCTCTCGAAGAGGCCGTGGAGCGCGGCGCGTTCCGGCGCGATCTGCACGCGCGCTTCACGGCGCGGCTCACGTTACCGGGCCTCGCCGATCGCCCGGAGGACGTCTATGCCATCCTCACGGCGCTCGCGAAGCGACGCGGCCTCGCGCTCGACTCGGAGCAGAGCGAGGTCGAGGCCGTCGAGCGCCTGATGCTCGACACCTGGTCGGCAAACGTCCGCGATCTCGATCGGGTCGCCGCCGCCGTGGTCGCCGCGGGGCAGCTGACGCTCGCCGCGATCGAGCGGGAGCTCCAGCCGCTCTCGCGCGAGAGCCTTCTCACGCGCGAGGCGGCCGAGCGGATGGTGAGAGAGTGCGGGGGAGTGGAGCGCGAGGTGGAGCGCCGCTACGGCATCAAGCGGGGAAAGCTCCGTCGCGCGCTCGGGAAGGTGGGAGGTGACGGACAGGCTACCTGAGCGCCGTGCGGATCGCTCAGGGCCCCTTCTTCACCGGGGCCGGCGGGGCCGCCGGGGGCGGCTGGTGCTTCGGATCCTGCGGGTTGCGTTGACGAGAGTCGTTGTCGCGGTCGTCCTTGTGCTTCGGGTTGTTGGGGTTCTTGACGTCTCCGCGGTTGTCGTTCGGGCTCGGGGGCTTGACGGTCATGGTGTTCTCTCCGGTCGCTGGATTGCCGTGCAGAACAACTCCGGTACGGCGCCGCGCGACTGACAGAGCCCCTTCGCAAACGTCGTGCCGGCTCCCTGGGCGGCCTCGAAGCGCGAGGATGCCGTGAATCGAGGGGCGGGCAAGCTCGCGGGCCGGATCGCGATCCAGAGCGATCCAGCCGCGATCCGGCCCCCGCGAGGTCACCTCGCCGGGGCGGGCCGGACGTCGTCTCGCCTCCACCGATTCGCCTCGCGGCCTCCCTGGAGCTACATCGGAGCTGCGGTGCTCGATCCCGCGCCCCAGAACTGCACCGCGTCGCCCGGGTAGGCGATCGGCGTCGTCACCATCGTGACGGGATCGAGCGAGAACATCAGCCCTCCGCTGGTGAAGCCGTAGGCCGTGCCGCCCCAGAAGGCCAGTCCCCACACGTTGCCATAGGCGCCGATCGGGCCGAGCTGCTTCAGCAGCTTGCCAGTCGCCGGATCGACCTGGACCAGGCAATCGCTGCAGTTCTCGCCCTTGACGGTGAGGTACGTCCCGCCGCCGATGAGCGAGAAGACATCCCCGCTCGACCCGAGGCCCGGATCGCCGAGGTCCCCCACCGCCGACACCAGGCCGGTGCCCGGATCGATGCGCACGTAGCTCGATCCGTTGTACCCGACGAGCGCCTCCTGATCGGGATCGAGGGTGCCTTGCGGGACGAACGAGAGCGAGTTGGGATACGACCCCTTGGCGATCGGGTGGCACTGCGCCGTCTTCCGGTCGACGGCGTAGAGCGCCGTCTTGCTGGTGGCAAAGATGCCTCCAGTGCGGTTGACGGCGATATCGATGACGAAGTCGCAGCCCTGGAACGCGCCGACCACGCTGACGGCGCTGGTCGCGGGATTGACCACGTAGAGCTCCGAGCTGCTGTTGGCGTACACGGCCGCGACCGGCGGCGGATAGTACCCGTCCGGCCCGGCGTCGACGATCGGATCCCCGCCGGAGCCGCCGGCGCCCGTCGTGACGCTCGCCGTCGCGCTCGCGCTGCCGGAGCCGCCGACGCCGGAGGCGCCCTGTGCCGCTCAGAGCCCGTCGACGACGCCCTTGCCGCCGCAGGCCGGGATCACCAGCAGAGCGGCGACGACGACGGCCTTCTCGCGGAGCGACGACATCGCCCCGCTGCTACCAGGCCATGGCAGCGCGGGAGAGCGTCGTCACCTTGCCGGCGCGGCTGAGCGTGATCGACTTCGTCGCGGCGAGCGGCTGCGGCCACACGAGCACGCCGCCCGGGAGGTGATCGTAGGGATAGAGCTGGGCCTCGACCGCGGCGTCGCCGAGGTCGGAGTGCACGGTGATCGACTGCGGCTCTGCGCTCGGCGGCGTGTGAATCAGGACGTCTTTCATCCACGTCAGGTTGCCTTCGCCGTCGACGCGGGCGCGCTGGTAGGTGCGCTCGAGCAGCTCGGGCGCATAGACGATGTTCGCGTTGTTGACGAGCTTGACGCGGTCGAAGAGGGCCTTGTAGGTGAAGTCGGAGACCCAGACCGGGTTGCAATACCCCATCACGTCCGTCGTGTCGTCGGGCGACAAGAGCTGCTTTGCGAGGAGATCGTAGCCCCAGACTCCGATGCTCGCCCCCGCGTAGGGGTACGCCGGATCGGTGCCAGTCGCGCCGCCGCAGGGCGAGTGCTGGCGACCATGGGTGTGCCCGATCTCGTGGACCGCCGTCTCGGTGGCGATGTCGCCCGAGAACCCGAGGCCGATCGCCGCCCGCGCGAACGAGTCCGTGGGACCACCGATGTTGCCGAGCCCCGCGACGCAGCCACCGCCGCAGTACTGCCCCGCGTCCTGCGTGGGGGAGAAGATGCCGAAGTAATACACGTCGGGAGCGGCGTTGTCGTTCTGGCGGAGATCGCCAATCGCGCTCAGGAGCTCGCCCCAGCCAGTGCCGTTGGCGTCGACGCTGCTGTTCCACGCCATCGGCGCGTGGACCGAGATCTCCACCGCGGCGACAGGGTACATCTTGAAGAAGTGGTCCTTGTAGGCCTGGATTTGCCCGGCCGAAGTGTCGGGCTTGCGGTTCGACCCGTCGGCCCCGTAGCTGACCGGGATGAGCTCGATCTTCAGCGATTTGCCGGTGGGCTGCGCCGGGATCGGCGAGCTCCCGCTGGCGGGATAGCTCGCAGCGGGGTTGTTGCCCATCGAGTGCGCCGGGGGCTGGAGCAGATCGACCCGGTACGTCATCCCGGGGGCCATCAGCGCCGCGGGGACGTCGAAGTTGATGGTGCTGTCGAGCGAGGCGTCCGACGGCGTGCCCTTCACGGTGGCCTGGAGCTCGATCGGAGCGCCGTTCCCGAGGTCGAGGCGCGCGGTGACGGGGCTGCCATCGTAGGTGCCGTCGGCCGTCGCGAAGACGCGCATGAGCGCGGGGCGCGCGGCGACGAGGGGCACCTTGGATGTGGGCGCGCTCCCGCCCTGCATGAGGACGTGCTTCACGGCCTGGTAGATGGCGATCTGGCTTATCGACACGCCCTGCGCGGCGACCAGCGTGGGCTGCGGCGCGCCGGTGCTGCTGCTGGCCACGTCGCCGCTGGTGACGGCGCCGGGCCCGGTGCCCGAGGTCGGCCCGGGGCCGCTGACGTTGCCGCCGGCCGATCCCGCGCCCGTCGTGCCACCCGCGCCGTTCCCGACGACGAGATCGTCGACGCCGGTGAGCGCGTTGCACGCGACGAGGGGCGTCGCTCCAGTGAGGAGCAGCGCGGTGGCGAAGAGCATTCGGCGGTTCGACATCGGTTTCACGCTCCAGGGGACGACGAGAGACGATATCCGAACTCGAACCCGAGAATCCACGTTGCTCCTTGATCTGGAGCGCATTCGACGACGGACGATCATTTGCAGCAGCGATGGCGGCGAAGGCGTGTTGGCGCTGGAAAGTTCCAGTGACGCAGCTTTGCTACCCGGCGCGAGCGTGGGCCTTTTGCCCGGGCGCTTCAGCGAGGCGCGGTGCGCGTCGTCGTGGTCGCGGCGCGGGCCGCGTCGCCGAAGTGCTTGAGCAGCACCCGCACGAAGTTGTCGTCGACCTTCACGGTGAAGGCCACGTCGCTGTCGTGCACGGCGATCTCCAGCGTCGGGATGGCCGCGCCCCAGCCGATCGAGGTGAACATGCTGGCGATCGTCGCGACCTGCTGCGCGTGCTGCAGCGTCTGGGCGGCGCTCGTCGCGCCCGCGGCGTCGGCGTACGAGAGCGTCCCCGCGAAGTTCATCCCGGGGGGCAGGAAATTCCCCACGACGCGGACCTGGTGCACGCTGCCGAGGAAAGGCACCTTCGCCGAGGTGACGTCGACGGCGTTGGGCGCGCCGAGGTCGCCGGCGATGGCCATCGTCGCGCCCTTGGTGTCGGCGAGATCGAGCATCCACGCCGGCACCGCGCGCTCGAGCTTGCCGAAGCGCAGTCGATCGAGGGCGCGGCGCATCCCCGTCTCGTTGCCGCTCAGCACCGTGTGCGCCGTGACGAGCGCGAAGCCGAAGTTGTTCGACGTGTAGAGATCGTTGCCCGCGTAGCGCGTCTTCACGAGCGGCGCGCCGTCGATGATGATCGCCCGCGCGTCGACGGCGCGCTGGATGGCCGGGATGTCGAAATTGCCTTGAACCACCGCGCAGAAGTCCGCGCCCTGCATCGCGTAGATGCCGCTGACGACCCGGGTCACGTCGCGCGTGGGCACGAAGTTCGACTCGGGCCCGAGCGGCAGCAGGTTGGTCACGATCTGCGAGGCCTCGGGCCCCCACTTCGACTGGAACATCGCCGCGGCGTCGATGCTGCCGAGCACGAGCACGCCGCGCGGGAGCAGCGCGAGCGGGTCGCGATCGACCTGCGACGCGTCGACTTTTTCGCCGCCGATCAGGCCGTAATCGGTGGTGCCGCTGCACCCCGCGGACGGGGCGAGCGCGAGGGCGCAAACCAGCAGCGTGCGGGCGCTCTTGGCCCGTGATCGAAAGGAAAAGCTCATCAGGATCGGGATCGAAGGCGGGGGCTCAGCGGGGGCGGGCGTCGGGCTCGGGGAGCGGCGCGTCGGGGAACTCGAGCGGGAACGAGCCGATGATCTTCAGCATCTTCGCCTCGCGCTTCACGCCTTCGAGCGCGGCGACGAGGTTGCGATCGGTCGTGTGCCCTCCGACCTCGACGTAGAACACGTACTCCCAGCCCTCGGCCGCGACGGGGCGCGACTGGATCCGGCGGAGGTTGCAGCTGCGCTCCTTGAAGAACTGGAGGATGTCGTGGAGCGCGCCCGGGTGATCGTGGACGCTGAAGATCAGCGCTGTGGCGTCGGCTCCCGAGCGCGGCGCGGGGAGGCGCGAGAGCATCGCGTAGCGCACGCGGGCCTCGCCCTCGTCGGCGATGTTCTCGCGGGCGACGCGGAGGTCGCGCGCGAACGCCGAGCCGCGCGGGACGATCGCGGCGCTCCCGTGGTTCTCCGAGGCCAGCTCCCAGGCCATCGCCGGCGAGCGCACGTCGAGCGCGAGCGCGCGCGGATAGTTCGTCTCGAGGTACTGCATGCACACCAGGTGATCTTGCGGGGAGACGTAGATCTTCTCGACGTCCGACGGGTCGCCCGAGGCGTTCACCAGCGCCAGCGCCTGCGTCACCTGGCGCTCGCCCACGACCTTGAGATCGGCCGCGGCGATCGCCAGGATGGTCGGCAGGATCGGCCCGTCCTTCGCCGTCTCGTAGGGGACGACCGCGAAATCGGCGCGCGATCGCGCGACCTCTTCGATGGCCGCGGCGATCGTTTCGGCGCGCACCAGCTCGGCGGCGAGTCCGAACTGCGCGCGCGTCGCCATCCATCCGAAGCCGCCTTCGGCGCCGAGGTACGCCACGCGCGGCGCGGTCTCGTAGACGCGGCACGCGGCGTCGATCGCCGTGAAGATCGGCCGCACCGCGCTCGGCGCGAGCGGGGCCGCGACCGCCTTTTCCAGGGCCTGCAAGTGGGTCCCGTCGGCCGGCGGTGCGAAGCGCGAGGTCCCCGTGCGCATCCGCGCGAGATCCTGCGTGAGCCGTGCTCGCCGCTCCAGCGTGCGGAGCAGCTCGAGGTCCATGTCCAGGAGCTGACCACGAAGCTCCTCGAGTCGCTTGCGCTCGTCCATCGTCCGCCAAGGTAGCACCGTGGCCACGAAATGGCGGCGCTGTTCCGGCGGCGACGCTCTGCTGGATCGCGTCGATCCGAGCAGGCGCCGTCAGCCCGCGCGGGAGGTCAGGTCGACGACGGCGTCTCGCTCTTGGCCGGCGTGGAGGCCGCCGGGGCGGCCGCGGGCGCGCTCGATCCGCTGTCGCCCGAGCTCGTGCTCGCGGGCGGGCTGCTCGTGCTCGCGCCGCCGTCGCTGCTGCTGGTCGTCGTGCCCTTGTTCGACGTGGACGAGTAGAGGTCGGAGTACCAGCCGCCGCCCTTGAGAATGAACCCCGTGCCGCGCGAGATCTGGCGACGGGCCGTCTGCTCGTGGCAGCGCGGGCACTCCGTCAGGGCGTTGTCCTTCATGGACTGCTCGAACTCCCACTCATTCTTGCAGGCGGAACAGACATACTCGTACGTGGGCATCGGGATACTCCTCGGGCGACGGATGAGTATGGCCCAGCTGGCCACCTGTCAAGCCGAGTGCCAACACGCCGAGAAGACTCGGCAACTCGAGCAAGGAACGGTTTGCGGCTGTACTCCTGCGCACGTGGATCTTTTTGGCCCCTGGGCAGCCGTATCCTGTACAATCGTAGCCCCTTGCTGCGCGTCGAGCGTGCAGCTAGCCCTAGGTGGCGAGGCGTGACGGTGCGTGACACTACGTGCCGAAAGCCGCGAGGAGTGCAATGCGCATCCGTAAGCTGGAAATCAGCGGCTTCAAGTCGTTCGTGGACCGCACGGTCATCCACTTCGACACCGATGTCGTCGGCATCGTCGGCCCGAACGGCTGCGGCAAATCCAACATCGTCGACTCGATTCGATGGTGCATGGGCGAGCAGAGCGCGAAGCACCTCCGCGGCCGCGCGATGCAGGACGTGATCTTCAACGGCTCGGAGCACCGCGGCCCGCACGGCATGGCCGAGGTCACGATGACGTTCGAGAACAGCGATCCCGACGCGGGGTTGCCGCTGGAATATCGCGACTACGCCGAGATCGCCGTCACCCGCCGCCTCTTCCGCGACGGCACGAGCGAGTACCTGATCAACAAGACCCAGGTGCGGCTCAAGGACATCACCGATCTGTTCCTCGGCACCGGCGTCGGCACCAAGGCGTACTCGATCATCGAGCAGGGGAAGATCGGGCTCATCGTCTCGGCGCGGCCGGAAGATCGCCGCATGCTCATCGAAGAGGCCGCCGGCATCACCAAGTACAAAGCCCGGAAGAAGCAGGCCGAGCTGAAGATGGACCAGACGCGGCAGAACCTGCTGCGCATCGGCGACATCGTCTCGGAGATCACGCGCAGCCTCGCGTCGCTGAAGCGGCAGGCCGCGAAGGCCGAGCGCTACGTCTCGTACAAGAACGAGATGGAGGACTTGATCCTCCACGAGTCGGCGCACCGGCTGCTCGAGGTCATCGCGGTGACCAAGGTCGAGGAGGCCGCGCGGGCCGAGCAGGGCGAGCGCGCGCAGGCCGCGCAGGCCGCGCTCGGGGCGCGCGAGGGCGAGCTCGAGGTGGTGCGGCTCAACGCTCTCACCAGCGAAGATCGCGCGGAGAAGGCGCAGAACGCAGCCTTTCTCGCCGACAACGAGGTGCGAACGCACGAGGCCGAGATCGCGCGCGCGCGGGATCGCTTCCGTCACCTCGAAGATCGAAGGGCCGCGGCCACCACCGAGCAGACCGACCTCGAGCGGACGATCGCCGATCTGATCATCGAGCGCGAGCAGCTGGAGGGGCAGCTCGCGGCGATCGAGGAGGAGGAGCACCGCGAGGGCGACATGGCGATCGAGGAGCACGAGCGCCTCGAAGAGCTGCGCCACGGCGAGCGCGCCGCCGAGCAGGAAGCGGCCGAGCTGCGCAAGCGCGCCTCGTCGGCCAACGCGTCGGTCGCCGGCGCCGAGGCCACGCTGACAGGCTTCGATCGCCGGCTCGGCGAGATGTCGCAGCGCCGCGCCAAGCACGAGGACGAGCTCGGGAGGCTCCGCTTCGAGGACGAGGATCACGAGCGCCGCCGCGCCGCGCTCGTCACGCACGCGGCCGAGCTCGCCGAGGGCAAGCGGATCAGCGCCGACGAGCGCGCGCGCCTCGACGTCGAGATGAAGGAGCTGCGCGAGGCCACCGTCCTCAGCGACAAGACGGTCGATCAGGCCAAGAACGAGCTCAACACGCGCAGGAGCCGCCTGCGCGCTCTCGAAGAGCTGCACGCGCGCCTCGAGGGCGTGGGCACCGGCGTGAAGAACCTGTTGAAGACGAAGGACCCGGCGCTGCTCGGCCTCGTCGCCGATCGCATCGAGGCGCCGGCCGAGCTCACGCAGGCCTTCGCCGGCCTGCTCGGCGATCGGATCCAGTGCGTCGTCGTCTCCGATCTGGAGCGCGGCGTGGCGCTGCTCAGCGATCTCGCCAGGGGCAAGAACGGCCGCGCCAGCGTCATCGGCGCGCACCCGCGCTACGTCGCCGGATCGGCCGCGCCGATCACCGGCGAGGGCGTGATCTGCAGGCTTTACGATCGCCTGCTCGTCGCCCCGGAAGACGAGGCGCTCGCGCGATCGCTCGTCGGTGACGCGGTCGTCGTCGAGACCGTGGCCATCGCGCTGCGGCTCTCGGCCGAGGGCGCCGCGATGCCGCTCGTCGCCCTCGATGGCACCGTCGTCCACTTCGGCGGCGTCGTCAGCGGCGGCTCGGGCGACGCCGTGGCCGCGGGGATGATCGAGCACAAGCGCGAGATCCGCGAGCTGCACGAGCTCGTCGCGCGCCTCGGCACCGAGTTCACCGCGCTGCTCGAATCGCAGCAGGCCCTGCGCTTGCGGATGACCGAGGTCGGCGCCGCCCTCGAGCGCGCGCGCAACGAGGCCCACCAGGGCGAGCTCGCGCTCGTGACGGCCGAGAAGGATCTCCGCCGCGCCGAAGATCAGCTCGCGAACGCCTCGCGCCGGCTCGAGCAGGTGAAGAACGAGCTCGAGGATCTCACCGAGAAGATCGATCTCGCTTCGGGCGAGCAAGAGACGGCGCGCGAGCGGCTCGAGGCCGGCCGCGCGTCGAGCGAGCAGTCGCTGGCCGCGCTCGATCACGCCGAGATGCTCGCGGCCGAGTGGCGCGAGCGCGTCCTCGGGCAGCAGTCGATCGTCACCGATCGCAAGGTCCGCCTGGCGCGCGTGCGCGAGCGCGCCACCTCGATCCGCGGCACCGTCGAGCGCCTCACGCGCTCGTGCGACGAGCTGCGTAGCCGCATCAAGAAGCTCGACGACGAGTGCACCGAGGCCGCGTTCGGCGCCGGCATGGCCGCAGCGGCGATGATGCTCTCGCGCGAGAAGCTCGTCGGCGCCGTCGCCCGCGCCCACGAGGGCCACGCCGAGCTCACCACCGCGCGCCAGGCCCTCGACGAGGCGCGCCAGGCGCTCGGCCTGCGCGAGGCCGATCTCCGCGGCCTGCGGCAAGAGGTCGCCGACGCGACCGAGCGCCTGCAGAAGCACGAGATGGCGTTCCAGCGCCTCACCATCGAGCGCACCCACGTCCTCGAGGGCGTGCGCGAGCGCTTCCGCGGCCTCGAGCTCACCCGCGTCCTCGGCGACTACCACAAGCGCCCGCTCGTCGACGCCGCGCACCGCTCGCGCATCACCGAGCTCGGCGAGCTGCTCGACCGCATGGGCCCCGTCAACGTCGACGCCGTGCGCGAGCACGCCGAGGCCGAGAAGCGTCACACGTACTACGCCGAGCAGAAGGCCGATCTCGACAAGGCCCTCGACGATCTCGAGAAGGCCATCGCCCAGATGAACAAGGAGTCGAAGCGCCTCTTCAAGACCACGTTCGAGGGCATCAACGCGCGCTTCAAGGTGCTCTTCCCGAAGATGTTCCGCGGCGGCGCGGCCGAGCTCCGCCTCACCAACCCGGAGGACATGCTCGAGACGGGTATCGAGATCCTCGCCCAGCCCCCCGGGAAGAAGCTCGGCAACATCGAGCTCATGAGCGGCGGCGAGAAGGCCCTCACGGCCGTCAGCCTCATCTTCGCCATCTTCCAGTTCAAGCCCTCGCCGTTCTGCATCCTCGACGAGGTCGACGCCCCGCTCGATGAGGCCAACGTCACCCGCTACAACGAGGGCATCCGCTCGATGACGGATCGCTCGCAGTTCATCCTGATCACCCACATCAAGCGGACGATGCAGTCGGTCGACGTCCTCTACGGCGTGACGATGCAAGAGCCCGGCGTCTCCAAGCTCGTCAGCGTCAAGGTCAACGAGAACGCCAAGCGATCGACCGACGGCAAGCCCCAGCAGCCCGCCGCCGCCGTGGCCTGATCCGGGCACAGCGCGCGAGATCACGCGCGTTCTTCGTTGACGAGTCGGCCCTCGTGCGGCGAGCGTGAGGGCCATGGAAAAGCTCTCACCGAGCGCCTCGGGTCTGCGCCACCTCCGCTGGTCGCGCGAGATCCTCGCGTCGCTCGAGGCCCACCACGAGCACAACCCTCTGCTCGCGACCCCGGATCGGGATCTCGTCCTCGACGAGATCGTCAAGACGCGCGCGCTGGTGCTGGCGCTCAGCGCCGCGGTGAAGCCGTACCGCGACTTCCTCGAGCGCCGTCGCACCCAGTTCCGCGGGATGCTCCGCGTCGGCGTCCACCTCTGCACCACCGCCCGCGCCCGCGCCGAGAGCGCGCTCCTCGTGCACGGCGCCGAGGGCCTGCTCGCGCCCGATCGCACCCGCCGCTCCCACGGCCACGACGCCGGCCCGGAGGACCTCGCGCAGGCCACGCGCGAGGCCGCCGCCGCGATGCGGTCGATCGCCAGATCGCTGCCCGAGCTCGCCGGTCACGTCGACGATCTGACCGAAGCCGCCGCGATCCTCGAGGGCTTCCGCGAGGCCTTCGAGAACCTCGAGTCGCGCGAGCGCGGCCCGCTCCACGCCGCGCTCACGGCCGCGAAGTCCGCGCTGCACCGAGGCCTCGCCGAGCTCGACCGCCGCGCGGAAAAGCGCCTGGGCAAGGCCTTTGTCGACAGCCTCTATCCCGCGCTCACCCGCGGCGCCTCCATCGTCGCCGACGCCGGTGACGAGGACGACGACGCCGCCGCCGCGACCACATAATCTCCCCTCCACCGCAAGTGCCATTTGCCGGTTGCGCCCTCGCAAACGCCGCTACGGCACTTTTCTTCGATTCGTCGGATACGCGCAATCGCGCGGGAACTTGCCGTCAAAGCCAGCGTAGGTGCGCAGGAGACATCCCTGCGATAAGGGGTGACCTCGCCCCCCGAGCAGCCGACATCCGTCGACATATAGGGGTCCTGCGTCAGCGCAATTTGACGTAACTGTATCGACATTTTGCTGGAGGTCCGCCAAACCGCGTTGACGGGCCCACTCCCGATCATCCATTGATTGGCCCGTCGAAACCAAAGCGCCCTCGCCCGGGGCGACTCGACACGACCTCCAAGGAGAACGGATCATCATGATGAAGAATACCTTCACTCGCGGCGCCGCCCTCGCCGTTTCCATCCTGCCCCTCCTCGCGCTCATCAGCGGTTGTGCAGCAGATTCGTCCCCTGCGGACGAGTCTGTCGACAACGTCGAAGTCGGTGCCTCCAACGTGCATTTGATGCCGATGCACACCACCAGCGAGGGCAGCAATGGCGCCCTCGTCTCGGCGGCTGCCCCGGCCGGCGCGCACCTGACCTACTTCGGTGGTCCCGTCATCTCGAACGTGAAGGTCTACTCGGTCTTCTGGAACTCGAGCGTCCCCAACCAGGCCAGCCTCAACTCGTTCTACAGCACGATCACCGGCAGCGCCTACCTCTCCTGGCTCTCCGAGTACAACACGTCGACGCAGACCATCGGCCTCGGCAGCCTCGGCGGCTCGGTCGTCGATACCGGTGCTCCCACCGGCAGCACGATCACCGACACCCAGATCCAGGCCGAGCTCTCGCGCTTGATGGCCGCAGGGCAGCTCCCGGCCAACAACGCCAACAACCTCTACATGATCCACTTCCCCGCCGGCGTCACCATCAAGCAGGGGACCAGCACCTCGTGCGTCCAGTTCTGCGCGTACCACGGCACCTACGTTCGCGGCGGCCAGAACGCCTACTACGGAGTCATCCCCGACCTCAGCGGCGGATGCGCGAGCGGCTGCGGCTCGAACACCAAGCTCAACAACACCACCTCGGTGGCCTCTCACGAGATGATCGAGGCCATCACCGATCCCGCCGTCGGCCTCGCCCAGAACCTCGCGGCGCCTCTCGCCTGGTACGACAACACCAACGGTGAAATCGGCGACATCTGCAATGGTCAGCAGGGCACCGTCTCCGGCTTCACGATCCAGCTCGAGTACTCCAACGCGCTCAACGCCTGCATCGCGACCAAGTCCAGCACGCCGCCGCCGCCGCCTCCTCCCGGCGGCTGCTCGCACGCGATCTGCGCCACGGGCACCAAGCTCGTCTCGAGCTGTGACTCCTGCGCCACCAAGATCTGCGCGGCGGATTCGTACTGCTGCAACACCAAGTGGGATTCGCAGTGCGTCGGCGAGGTCGGCTCGATCTGCGGCAAGACCTGCCCGTGACGCCGGAGGCGCGGCCTCCGGGCCGCGCGTTCGCTTCGATGGCTCCCCGCCGCCGCGCTCCCCGCGCACATCAGAGCGGCTGCTCTTCGACTCTCCCCAGCAACTACTTGTAGCGACGGCCTCCGGGCGTGTACTACGATCTTCGTCGGCGGGCCTCCGGTCCGCCGGGGAGAATCGATGACGCGCCCGCTCCTGGCCACTGGCCTCCTCTCGCTGTTCTCGCTGTGCTCGCTGGCGATTGGCTGCAAGGAGCCTGCGGGCGCGGGGCCGGGCGTGGCGGCGTCCACGCCGGCGCCGATCGCCAGCGCCCCGGCCGAGACGGTCTTTCGCGGGACGTACCGGGCGCCCTGGGGAGATACCGTGTTCACCCAGGCTGGCAAGGTGGTCGTCGCCCGTTATCCGGACGGCTCGCTCGATTGCATGGCCACGAACGCCACGCTCGACTGCTCCTGGAAAGAGGGCAGCGGCTACGGCAAAGCGCGGCTCACCAAGCAGGCCAGTGGCTCGATCGAGGGCACGTGGGGCAACGCCGCCGACGATCACGACGGCGGCAAGTGGATCTTCGTTCCCAAGTGAGAGTCGCCACCCGCGCCCCGCAGCGGCCCGGCGGCTCCCCGGTCCTTGGCCCGACGTCGTCCGCGTCGCCGGCCCTCATTCGTTTGCGTCTCCGTCACCCTGTCCGGTAGCATCCCGGTGCAAGCAACTTTACGCGAGCACGGATTTACTCGGGTTTGGCAGAAGGCAGAGGCAGCGAGATGGCGACGCCGGACACGGGGGCGGCAGGCTTCGGGAAGTACCGGCTGATCGCCGAGCTCGGCCACGGCGGGATGGCCGAAGTCTTCCTCGCGATCGCGTCGGGCCCGGCCGGCTTCAACAAGCTCGTCGTCCTCAAGCAGATCCGCGAGCAGCTCGCCGAAGATCCCGAGTTCCTCGCCATGTTCCTCGACGAGGCTCGCCTCGCGGCGCGCCTCAACCACCCCAACGTCGTCCAGACCAACGAGGTCGGCGAGGACGGGCGCCGCTACTTCATCGCCATGGAGTACCTCGAGGGGCAGCCGCTCAACCGCGTCGTCCAGCGCCTCGCCAAGGATGGTCGCCTCACGCTGGCGATGCACGTGCGCATCCTGATCGACGCGCTCGCCGGCCTTCACTACGCGCACGAGCTCACCGACTTCGACGGCACCTCGCTCCAGGTCGTCCACCGCGACGCCACCCCGCACAACATCTTCGTCACCTACGCCGGGCAGGTGAAGGTCGTCGACTTCGGAATCGCGAAAGCCCTGGGATCCTCGGCTGAAACGCGCACCGGCGTGCTCAAGGGGAAAATCTCGTACATGTCCCCCGAGCAGGCGCTCGGCGAGAAGGTCGATCGCCGCGCCGACGTGTTCGCGGTGGGCATCATGCTGTGGGAGGCGCTGGCGGGGCGGCGGCCGTTCAAGGGCCACAACGACGTCGTCATCCTCCAGAAGCTCGTCGCGGGCGAGATCCCGAGCCCCGGTACGGTGCGCGACGACATCCCCGAGCTGCTCGAGGCCATCTGCATGAAGGCCCTCGCGCACGATCGTGAAGAGCGCTTCGCCACCGCCGAGGACATGCAGCGCGCGCTGGAAGCCGCGCTGGAGAAGCTCGGCGAGCGCCCGCAGCTCCGCGCCGTCGGCGACCTCGTGACCAGGGCCTTCGCCGACGAGCGCCTGCGCCTCCGCGGCGTGATCGAAGCGCAGATGGCGAGCCTCCGCGCCTCGGGCGAGCACCCCGCGCCGGACATCACCGGCGGCCGCTCGATCGCCCGCGCCCTCCCGCGCATCGACGCGCCGCCCACCGAGTCGAGCTCGCTCCACTCGGAGAGCCGCCGCGCGACGGTGGCCGAGCCCGGATCCGGGCCGCGCACCGATCCTTCGCGCGTCTCGTCGCTCACCGCGAACACCACGCCCGCCGAGGTCGCGCTGGCGCCGCCCGCGCCCGCAAAGAAGCCATTCGCGCTCTACGCCGTCGTCGGCGTCGCCGTCGCCGTCGCGGCCGCCGCGGTCGCGTGGCCGCGCGGGCAGGCGCCGACGAACACCGTCGCGCCGGCCGCGGCCCCGGCCGCACCGCGGATGATCCGCGTCGAGTCGACGCCGCCGGGCGCGACCGTGAGCGAGAACGAGAAGATCCTCGGCCAGACGCCGATGGCGATCCCGCTCGATCCCGCGCAGCAGAGCGCGCGTCAGCTGGTGCTCTCGCTCGAGGGCTACGCGCCGTACACCGTGCATCAAGGCCCCTCGCTCGAAGACGTGCGCGTGCTCGTCCCGCTGACGATCGCCGCCGCGCCGAAGCCGACGGCCGACGCGGCGACGACGGCGCGCGCCAAGGCTCCTTCCGGGCCCGGGCCTGGCCCCGCGCGCCCTCCGCCCCCTGTCGCCACCGCTGCTCCCAAGGCCCCTCCGCCATCGTCTCTCGACATCAACATGAACCGTTGAAGGGCGATCCGACACGATGAAAATGGCCGAGCAAACCCGCGCTCCCCGGGCGCGTCGCATCACGTCTGCCCTCGTCGCGCTGAGCCTCGCCGCAGGGGTCTTGGCCGCGCCGAACGCCCGCGCCGACGGCCTCGCCGACGAGGCCGATCTCCATTTCCAGATCGCCGCGGAGCACTACCAGAAGGGCGAGTTCCGCGAGGCCCTCGAGCACTTCCTCTTCTCGAACCGGCTCGTCCCCAACAAGAACGTCGTCTTCAACATCGCCCGCACGTTCGAGCAGCTCAAGCGCTTCGCCGACGCCCACCGCTACTACGTCGACGCGCTCGCGGTGGAGACCGATCCGAAGACCATCGGCGACATCAACGCGGCGATCCTCCGCGTCGCCCCCAGCGTCGCGGTGATCAAGGTCGAGACGACGCCGCCCGGCGCGACGGTGTACCTCGATCGCAAGGATCTCGGTTCGCGCGGGCGATCGCCGCGGCCGCTCGGCGTCCCCGAGGGCAAGTACCAGATCATCGTCGAGCTCGAGGGCTACGAGCCGGCGATCGTCGGCTCGATCGAGGCCAAGCTGGGCGTGGAGACGCCGGTCCCGATCACGCTCAAGCGCATCGTCGGCACCGTGCACGTCGCGGTCGAGGGCGCGTCCGGCGCGGCGGTCCGCGTCGACGACGAGAAGGCCGAGCCCGCGTGCAGCGCGCCCTGCGACATCGACGTCCCGCCCGGCGTGCACCAGCTCTATTTCACGCGCGAGGGCTTCCAGGCGCCGCCGCGCCAGATCACCGTCGTCGCCCGCGGGACGACGAGGACCACGGCCACCCTGAGCCCGCTCACCGGCTCGGTCGTCGTCAGCGCCGACGAGCGCGAGGCCCTGGTCGAGGTCGACGGCCAGCCGATGGGCTTCACCCCGGCCGTGCTGCAGAACGTCGCTGTCGGCAAGCGCCACGTGCGCGTCAGCCTGCGCGGCTACACCCCGGTCGAGCGCGACATCGTCGTCAAGACGGGCGAGCAATCGCAGCTCATCGATCTCAGCCTGACGCCGCTCCGCGAGGTCGCCGCGGCGTCGCGCTTTGCGGAGAGCATCGAGGACGCCCCGAGCTCGGTCTCGATCATCGACGGTCAAGAGCTCCGCGCCTTCGGCTATCCCACCATCGCCGAGTCGCTCCGGGGCGTCCGCGGATTCTATCTCTCGAACGATCATGGCTATGTTTCGGCCGGCATTCGCGGCCTGGGCGAGCCCAACGATTACGGTAACCGTTTGCTCGTGCTGTCCGACGGTCAATCGTTGAACGACAACCTGCTCAACAGCTCGTACATCGGCTCCGACGGGCGGGTCGATCTCCACGACGTCGATCGGATCGAGGTCGTGCGCGGCCCGGGATCGCTGCTCTACGGCACGGGCGCCTTCTCGGGCGTCGTCAACCTCGTCCCGCGCGCCAAGGACGAGCCGAACAGCGTTCACGTCGAGGGCGGCACGTACGATGACGCCGTCGTCCACGGGCGGGCCGGCTTCCATTACAATTTCAGCCCGCGCGCCGGGATCACGGCCAGCGTCTCGGGCGCGCGCTCCGACGGCCGCGATCTCGCCGTCGAGCTCAAGGATCCGGGCACGGGCCCCGTCGTGCAGACGGCCCACAACGTCGATTACTTCCGCAGCATCGGCACCGCCGGGCGCGCCTGGGTGGGCGATTTCACGGCCCAGTGGTCCTACCACACCCGCACTCAGTACATCCCGGTCGGCGTCGCCGGCGCCGTCTTCGACGACGCTCGCACCTCGTACCGCGACACGCGGATGATGGCCGAGGTCCGGTACGAGCCGAAGATATCGAATTACGTCGCGCTCATGGCCCGCGTCCACGGCAATCGCTACCTCTTCCACAGCGATTTTGCAGGCCTTCCCGTGCCGGCGCCCACCAGCGGCGAGGACTACGCGGGCAGCTGGCTCGGGACCGAGGCCCGCGTGGCGATAACCCCCTTCGGCGATCCGCGGAAGCTCCGCATCGTCGTCGGCGGGGAGTTCCAGGCCAACCCGCAGGCCGATCTCAACGGCGCCTCGGCGGACGGGGTCTATCTCGCCGTGCACGCTCCCTACAACTTCGGCGCCGGCTACGCGCTCGTGGAGAGCTCGCCGACGTCGTGGTTCCGCTTCTCGGCGGGCACCCGCGTCGACGTCTACGCCAACCTCGGGGCCATCGTCGTCCCGCGCCTGGCGCTGATCTTCAAGCCTGCTCCGGGGAGCACGCTCAAGGTCATGGGCGGCCGGGCCTTCCGCGCTCCCAGCATCTACGAGCGGTTCTACACCGACGGTATCCCCGGCGAGGCGACGCAGGTCGCCGGCGAAGATCCGAAGCGCGGCCTCACCCTCGGGCCGGAGACCATCTACCAGGGTGAGGTGGAGTTCTCCCAGCGCTTCAAGGAGGACTGGGTCGCCCTCGTCGCGGCGCAGCTCAGCTATGTTCAGGGGATCATCAACACCGTGCCCGACGGGCAGATCCCCGACGTGACCCGGTATGCGAACAGCCCCTCTCCGGCCGTCAGCGCCGGCGGCGAGGTCGAGCTACGGCGCGAGTGGCGCCAGGGCTGGATGCTCTCGGGGACGTATGGATACCAGCACGCCGCGTACACCAGCCGCGTCGATCCCGCCGATGCCAACCTGCGCCTCATCAACGCTCCTCAGCACCTCGGCTCGCTCCGCGGCGTCATCCCGCTCGTGAGCGATCTGGCCTCGCTCGGCCTGCGCACCACCTACGAGGCGCCGCGGCGGATAAGCCTCGGCAGCGACGACGTCTCCCGCGCGGCGATCGTGGCCGATCTGACGCTCTCCGGTAACGTGAAGAAGTTCGGCGTGGCCTACGTGATTGGCATGTACAACGTCTTCGACGCGCGCTTCTCGTACCCGGTGGCGGAGACGAGCGCGAGCCGGACTCTGCTCCAGAACGGGCGCACGTTCCTCGCCGATCTCAAGCTCACTTATCCCTGAGCCACGAGCGCGGACGCCGGCACGAGCGCGCGACGGACCGAGAAGAGAGCTGAAGTCGCGAAGAGAGCCGAGGGAAGCGACCCGGAGGTATCCTGAGCTTCGAGCGCAGAAGCAGAGACCCTGACGCGCGCGGAGCCCGCGCCATCCCGCGGTCCATCGACGATCGAGCCTGCGTCGCTCAGGTATTTCTCATCATGCGTCCCAGGGGTCGCCATCGTCGCCGCGCCGCGTCGTTACCCGCTCTCGGCATTGCCTCCATCGGTGCTCTCGCGGCCTTCGGGCGGGCGGGCTCGACGACCGCGCTGGCCGCGGCGCACCGCCCATCGCAGGACGAGAGCGCCTGTCGCCCCGACGGCCCGCGTACCGTGCCTCTCCAGATCTGGGTGCTGCCCGAGGCCGGATCCGCGCCCCTCGTCGAGGCCATCGGCGGCGCGCAGGAGTCGCTCCGCGTGATGATCTACGAGCTCGGGGAGGGCCCGATTCTCCGCGCGCTGGAGCGAGAGGCCAGGAGCGGAGTCCCGGTCCGGGTCGTCCTCGACGGGGCGCGGATGGAGGCCAATCAGCGCTACCACGATCGCCTGCTCGACGCGGGCGCCGAGGTGCGCTGGAGCAGCCCGCGGTTCGCCTTCACCCACGCCAAGACGATGATCGTCGACGGCGCCGTCGCGATGATCTCCACCGGGAATTACGGCGCTTCGTACCTCGAGACCGAGCGCAACTACGTGGTTCGCGACGCCGACGCCGACGACGTCGACACCCTGGTGCGCGTCTTCGACGCCGACTGGCGCTCACGGCGACCGAACCTCCGCTGCACGCGGCTCGTGCTCGCGCCGGACAACGCGCGAGAGCGCCTCCTCGCGCTGATCGACGGCGCCACGGAGACGCTCGACATCGAGTCGACCGAGCTCTCCGACGCGGCGGTGCGCGCGGCGATCGCCGAGCGCGCGGCGGCCGGCGTCGCGGTGCGCGTGCTGCTCGCCGATGCCGGCTGGATCGAGGCGAACGGGTACGCGGTGGCTTTCCTGGCGAAGCGCGGGATCCCCGTCCGGTCCATGGCGAGCCCCGCGGTCCACGTGAAGGCCATCGTCGTCGATGGACGCCGAGCTTTCGTGGGCTCCGAGAACCTGAGCGAGAACTCGCTCTCGAACAACCGAGAGATTGGCCTCATCACGCTCGAGCCGCCGATCCTGGCCACGATCGCCGCCACGTTCGCGAAGGACTGGGCGAGCGCCACCCCGTTTTGAGCGGGAGAGAGGCGATCAGCGCGGACGCTCGACCAGGGTGTAAATCACCGACAGATCGTGATCGATATCCCAGTGCTCCTCGGGATCGTCCCCCCAGCCGAGCGCGTGCCCCATCACCCGGACCGCCGCAGTGTCGTCCTGATCGAAGACATCGACCTTGAACCCGGCGGCCTCCCACTGCTGCCGCGTGAACGGGGAACGACCGTCGGACCAGGGAATGAAGGGTTTGTCCGGCGGAGTGAGCGCCGGGCAGATGTTGTAAACGAGCATCGTCCCGCCGGGCTTCAGCTCGGCGAAGAAGCTCTTCAAGACCACCTCGTCGCTCGCGCCGAGCTTGATCAGGAATTTCTCGTCGGCGGGGCGGTCGGGGTGGATGTAACCCTTCTTGAGGACATTCTTGGAGATCACGAGATCGTACCCCGCGCCGACCGCCGTCACGATGGCGGGATCGGCTGGAAAACGCCCCTCCAGGAGCCGGACATGGCCCTTGTCGCCCTCGGGCCCGGTAAATTCGCCCTGGTCTCCCGGCTGGCCGTAGAGCGCCGTCAGGAAGGGATCGACGTCGACGCCGGTCGCGTCCACGCCCATCGTCGCCAGCAAGCGCAGGTGGCCGACGTAGCCATACCCGAAGTCGAGCACTCTTGACCCGGCGGGCAGGGAGAGGCCCTTCGAAAACAGAATATCGAGAGGGCGCGAGTAGGAGAGCGGAGATCCGTACTTCGCGTTGTAATAGAGATCTTCGTCGACGCTCATCGACTTCAGCGCCGCCTTCTCCGCCGGAGGCAGGGCCGACGCCTGCTGCTCGGTGTAGAAATGCGTCTTCTTCTCATCATGGTAGATGGTGCGCGTCGCGATGTGAGGCAGCGTCAGCGCGTGCGCGAGGAACCGCTTCACCTCCGGTCGCGTCACGATGGCGTCGAGCTTCTTCGCCGCGACGCGGATCCTGTCGATCTCGGTCTCCTTCGCGGGAGCTGCAGAGTCCATCGGGGCCGCCGCCGCGCTCGGGGCCGGAGGCGGTGGGGCGGCCCCCGGCGCGCCGGTGCCGCCGCAGGCGAGCGTGGAGAGGCCGATGGCGAGGGCGAACGCGGGCACGAGAGATCGAGCAGGATTCATGACGTCGCGGGCAGGATGCACCTGTCCGCGAAAAAAATCGCCGGTGACCTGTAACCCGCGGGCCCACCGGGCCACAGTCCCGCCGTGACCCTGATCCCCGACACGTGGCACGTCTCTTCGGCGGTCATCGCCGACGACGCGCCCGAGCCCGCGAAAGCGCGCCCGCGAGCGCCGCTCGTGTCGTCGGATCCCGCGCTCCTCGCCGCCGTGTACTCGGAGCACGGGCCGGGGATCCGTCGGTTTCTCCAGGGGTTGCTCGGCGATCGCGCCGCGGCCGACGACGCGCTCCAGGAGACGTTCGCGCGGGCCTTCCGGCGGATGGAAACGCTCCGCGATCCCCAGCGGATCGCGCCGTGGCTGTTCGGCATCGCGCGCAACGTCGCGCTCGAGGCGCGCAAGGCGCGGCGCCGGATCGGGCGCCTCGTCGATCCGGGGTTCGACGGTGACCCGCGCGAAGATCACGAGGGCTCCGATCCCCACACGCCGGAGGCCGAGCTGATCGGTCGCGAGGCCGCGGGCGTCGCCCTGCGCGCGCTCGATCGCCTCTCCGCCGATCGGCGCGCGGTGCTGATGCTCCGGGTCGATCATGGCCTCTCGTACGACGACATCGCCGGGCTGATGGGGTGGACCCTCGCCAAGGTGAAGGTCGAGATCCACCGCGCGCGCGAGGTGCTCCGCGAGGAGCTATCCGGCTACGAAGGAGGCTCGCGATGAGCGCTTGTGATTTCGATACCCTCGAGGCCCTGGCGTTCGAGGAGCTCGGCGCCGCGGAGGCCGAGGCCGCGAGAGCGCATGTCGCGGGCTGCGCTGCGTGCGCGACCGAGCTCGGGCTCCTGCGCGCGGAGCGAGGCGTATTCGCCGCTCGCGCCAGGGCATCTCCGCCGCTCCCGGGCTTCTCGGCGGCCCTCGCGCTGTCGCGCTGGAGCATCCCCGAGGCGGCGCCGGCAAAGGCCCCGGCGCCGGTGGCGACTCGACGCTTCTCGTGGGTGGTCTCCGCCTTCGGGATCGCCGCGGCGGCCGCATTTGCGGGCCTGTTCCTGCTCCCGCCGCAGGGCACGCCGCTGATCTCGCCGCCCGCCGAAGGGCCGATCGTCGCCGAGCCCGCCTCGGAAGACTTCTGTCACGACGAGGCCTTCTACAGCGGTATCACCCACGCGCCGAGGACGGTCGCCGTGTGCGAGATGCCGGAGCAGCCGGGCGTGCCCGCGTTCGTCGAGCCCGACCCCGCGGCGGAGCCGTGTGGATCCTGCGGATCGTGCGCTCACGACGCGCCGGAAGAAATCGACACCTGCGCTCACGGTTCCTGTGTAACCGAAGCCGACGAGTCGCCACTCCCTCGCTGAAGCAGGCGGGGCGGCCCGGCGCGGGCACCACGTAGAGTCGCCGCGAGGCGGAGGCGGGGTAAAGCAGCTCGGAGGATCCTCCGGCGCTGTCTCCCGTCGCCCGAGGCGCGGCGCATCGTCGCGAAGATCACGGGTGGAGCGCCGCTCCATCCCCGGAATGAGGAGATCACGATCATGAAGCGTTCTCACAGCATCGGTGTGTTTCTGGGTCTCGTCCTCGCGGTCACCGGCTGTGGCCATGCGCCCGACGCCGATACCGTGTCTGTCGGCGCCGCCCCGGAAAAACAGGCCGAAGCGAAGCAGCCCCTCGAGGCCGCCGCGCCGGTGAAGGTGGCGGCCGCGAAGGCGGCTTTGCCGGCCAACGCCGCTCGGCTGGCGCAGGCGCCCGCCGCGGCCGCGGGAGACGCGAAGGAGGAGAAGTGTGATCACTGCGATCACTGCGACGGAAAGGAGGAGGCCGCCGACGAGGATCGCGTGGAGACGATCGCCGCCTCTGCCTCGCCGACCCGGGGCGCCGCGACCGCGCCAGTGACGGTGGTGGTGTTCTCGGACTTCCAGTGTCCGTTCTGCTCGAAGGCCGAGAACACGGTGAAGGAGCTCGAGGCGGCCTATCCCGGGAAGATCCGCTTCGTGTTCAAGAACAGCCCTCTACCGTTCCACGACCACGCGCGGCTCGCGGCCAAGGCCTCGCTCGCGGCGAACGAGCAGGGGAAGTTCTGGGAGTACCACGACGCGCTCTTCGCCCATCAGCAGGAGCTCGATCGCCCCGCGCTCGAGCGCTACGCCGAGGATCTCCGCCTCGACATGCGCCGCTTCCGCGCCGCGCTCGACGACGCTCGGCTCGACAGCGTGGTCGAGGCCGACATCACCGAGGCGCATCGGCTCGACGTCAAGGGGACTCCCGCGTTCTTCGTCAATGGCCGCCCGATCGTGGGGGCGCAGCCGCTCACGGTGTTCCGCGCCAGGGTCGATCAGGTCCTCGCCGAGCGCTGAAGATCGGAACGCGCAGGGCGCCCGGGCAGCAGGCCAGCCGGGGCGGCGACGGCGTGTAGTCGCACCGGCACGGCCGCGCATGCCGCGGTGAGATCGCCCGCTCCCCAGGCCCAGTTTCGTGGACGACTGGCCCGCTCGTCATCTTGTCGCCAGCGGTGGAGCACGTTCTTGCCCGATGCCGGACGGATCGTGTCGTGGTAGCAGCGAAGGAGCACGGAACACGGACTCGCGAGGGGATCGCAATGGTCCTTTCTCGCGCGGGTATCCTCTGATGACGGAAAAGAAACACAATCGCGATATCGTCGTCGTCGGCGCCTCGGCCGGCGGCGTCGATGCCGTGCTGGAGCTGGTCGCCGGGCTTCCCGCCGATTTGCCTTCCGCCGTGTTCGTCGTCATCCACATGCAAGCGGGCTTCGCTAGCACGCTGCCCGAGCTGCTCACGCGGCGGGGGCAACTGAAGGCCGCGCACGCCGTCCACGGCGAAGCTGTTGTCTCGGGGAAGATTTACGTCGCCCCACCCGACACTCAGCTCCTGATCCGCGGTGGCTATATCGAGGTCGTCCGCGGTCCGAAGGAAAATGGCCATCGCCCCTCGGTCGATGCCTTGTTCCGGACGGCATCGCAGGCGTATGGGCCCCGCGTGATCGGCGTGGTGCTCACCGGTTATCTCGACTGTGGAACGGCTGGAATGCTCTCCATAAAGGCCCGTGGCGGCCTCGCGGTCGTGCAGGATCCGAGCGACGCCACCGTGCCGGAGATGCCGAACAGCGTGATCAAGCACGCGACCGTCGACCGTATCGCGAAGCTCGACGGGCTGGCCAGCCTGCTGTCTTCGCTGACCAGGGAGGAAGCCGGGGAGTGGCCCGCTCACCTGCGCCGCGAGGTACTCCAGATCGAAGGATCGCAGCTGGGCGGCCCCGCCGAGCTGGTGTGCCCGGCCTGTCACGGTAAGCTGACCGAGTCCGATCTCGGCGGGTTTCAGATGTTCCGCTGCCATGTTGGCCATGCCTTCTCGCTGAAGAGCATTTCGACGACTCAGGCCGAAGAGGTCGAGCGCTCCCTCTGGGCGGCGGTGCGCGCGCTCGACGAGGCCTCGGCATTGTCGCTGCGGCTGACCTCGAGCTCGGTCGGTGACCTGCGGAAGAGGTTCGTCGAGAAGGCAGAGGCTCAAGCCCACCACGCGGACGTGATCCGCAAGATCATCCTGACGGGTGAGCGGCTGTCGCCGGAAGACGAGCCGGCGGTGGACACGGGAGAGAGCTAGGTTTGCGGCTCTACGGACATATCGGTCGTGGGACTCGATATGTCGGTCTTGCCGGGCAACTCGTCCCGGTGATAGCGTCGCCGGACTCTCGCCCATGTTGCGAACCGGCCTGGCTCTCGCGCTCGCGCTCGTCGCGGCTCCCGCTCGCGCAGGAACGACCACGCCTCTCCCGCATATTTCACGGCTCGCCTACGCCGCGCCTCCAGGTTGCCCCGGCGAGCAGGTGTTGCGCGATCTGATCGCCGGGCAAACCTCGACCAACGTCCTCTCGCCCCAGGCGCCTGCTCGTCTTGCTGTCACGGTCACGCGCCGCGCGCAGCAGTACGAAGCGACGGCCGAGCTGCGCGATCAGGCGGGCTCCGAGCTGTGGACGCGCCCCTTTGCGCCGACGTCGTCGTGCTCGGGCCTCGTGGAGGACGTCGCCGTTTACGTCAGCGCGAAGCTCGAGCGGCGCGCCCAGGATCAGCCACCCGCTTCGCGTACCGCTCCTGCGGATGCCGACACCACGCAACCACCTCACCCACACGACAGGGACAGTATGCCCACGGATCCGCTCATCCTCCTTTTCGGACTTGGATCGACGCTCGGCTTCGGCGTGGCGCCCCGCGTCGCTGTCGGCTTGACGGCCGACGTCGGCGTCCACTGGACGGTCGACGCGGGCCCGCTCGACGGCTTCTCGCTCTCGGTCGGCATGCGCTGGGACCCGCCCGCGAGCCGGCACCTCCCCGGGTACGCGCCGATCGCGCCGGACGCCCAGGTGACGACCTCTCGCTTGCTGGTGACGGGCGCGCCCTGCGTTCATCTGTGGAAGCTCTTCGGCTGCGGCCTCATCGAGCTGGGGAACATGCACGAGTCCGCCGACAACATCCCTGTTACCGCCGAGGGGAACGTCCTCTTGTTCGGGGTCGGGGGCCGACTCGGCATCGAGGTGCCGTTCGCGGCGCACGTCGGCTTCCGTGGCTTCGGCGAAGCTCTCGGGGCGCGGAAGTACGACACGATCCGCATCGACGGCGTTCCCGTCTACATATCGCCCGTGCCCCACGCGAGCGTCGGCGCCGGGCTCTACGTCTTTTTTTGATCGACGTCACGATTGATGGACCAGATCCCGGGGGGTCAACCCAATCGAATAGAGGTGACGCGTTCACCTCCTCCCAGACCGACGACCGCGGGCCCGCCCAGCCGGACGGAGCTGTACGACTGCTATGCCGAGAGGTTCGTGCGCATGGCGCGCCGGAGGGGCCTCTTCTGGCACGACGTCGAGGACGCCGTGCAGAAAGCGTTCACGGCGCTCCTCGAATCGATGCACCGCTACGATCCCGCCCGTGGACCGTTCGAGAACTGGGCAATGACCATCGCCCGGCGCACCATCCGCGACCACGCGGCCGTGCTCCGCAATCGGATCGAGCAGCCCGAGGCCGCCGAGGCTGCGGACGTCATCGACCCTGGCCCCGACTCGGAGCAACGCATGGCGGACGCCGAGGTCCATACGGTCTTCCTGGCGCTGGTGAACTTGCTCCCTGACGAGCTTCGCGAAGTGCTGATCATGGCCGACCTCGAAGAGGTCTCCATGCCGCAGATTGCGCGTGAGCTGGGCATCTCGGAGCAGGCGGGGTATGCGCGCCTCCGCCGCGCGCGCGCTCGGTTGCAAGACGCATGGCAAGAACGAAAGAGCGCGGCCTCTCCGGTGCTTGCTCTGGGCGGGTACACCCTCGACCAGGTGATGGACGCGGACCGAGGCCCGAGGCCCGTTGATCCAGCGCTGAAGGCGCGCGTCCGGGATCGGCTGGAGCAGGCTCTCGGACCCGAGCAGGGTAGAGGCCGGCGCAGCGCGATCGGCAGCGGGGTCGCTCCCAAGGCTGCCGGTGCAGCGCTCATTTTCGGCTTCGGCATGCTCGCCGGTGCTCTCCTCCGGGGAGCGCCGATCGAGCGTTCCACGGCGGAGCCGAGCGCTGCTGCGATCGCCGATCTCCCGAGCGC
>JANYGI010000106.1 GCA_025362495.1 Byssovorax sp.
TGCTAGGGCGACCTAGTGGGAGAGTAGGACGCCGCCGGGATTTTCTCATGGAAGAACCCCGCCTGCTTGCAGGCTGGATCCCGCGCACGAAGCCCAGACGTTAATTCGTCTGGGCTTTTTGCGTTTTGTCCCGTGCGACGAGCCTGCGCTGGCCGCGAGATCTCACTTCCGGCGGGCCGCGAACGCGGGGCGGGCGTCCACCGCGCGGGCTGGCGAGACGGTGGAACTGCCACCGGCTTGGGTCGGAGTCAAAACTGAGTTTGCTCAGTCATTTTTCTTCGCGGTAGCAGGGGTCGCGCTTTCAACGACGCCCTGGAGGTCGTCGCTCCGCGTGGAAATGGCGCCGCCAGACGATGGCCGGCGCCGGTCCTGGGCAGGCGAAACGCTCGAGAGCCGGGCTGGAATCCTGCGCAGATACTTGGTTTATTTTGCGTCGGGCTGGACGTTGATACCCTGGGACCAGGTGATATCCAGGCGCTTCAAGATTGCGGTGGCCTTCGGGGCCGTGGCGGGCGTTGCGGCCGTCGGGTCCTTCGGTCCCATCGTGCGGTACGAGGCAGATCGCGCGGCAGCTCGCTACGGGGCCGATCTCTCGATCGATCGCGTCGTTCCGTCGTGGCACGGCGCGCGGCTGCGCGGTGTCAAGGTCACCCTCGCCGAGGTGCCCAGCGTCGAGGTCACCCTCGACGAGGTCGAGGTTTCGTACGGCTCCAGCGGGCGAACCGTCGAGCTTCGCGGGGGTGCCGTTTCGGCCGTCGGGGCGCGCGAGGTCATCCTCCACCAGGTCGATCGCTGGAAGGCCCGTTACGCGTCCAATAGCGCGGCTGGCGACGCTACCGGGAAGAGCGGGGGGGGAGGGCGAACTGCCTTCGCCGGCCTGCGTTTCAGCTGGAAGGACGACGCGGCGACGCCGACCGAGGCGGTGTCGGCGTCGGATGTACAGGTCTCGCGCGAGGACGAGGCGCTGAGCATCTCGGCGGACGCAGTGTCGGCTGCGTTCGGTCGCGCGAGCGTCGAAATCGAGAACGGCAAGGCCAGGCTGGTTCGTCACGCCGGCGCTGGCTATCGCGTCGCAGAGCTCGGCGCCGACAAGGTCGAGGCGCAGCTCACCGTGCCTGCGAAGACGATCGAGGGCGCGCCCGTCATCACCCGCGCCGCGCTGGGGAACGCGCCGCCGCCGCCGAAGCTGGCGGTGCTCGACGGCGAGGCGTCGGCGAGCAGCACCGGCTCGATTCGCAGAGGGCTGATCACGGCGGCGCATGCGCTCGACGCGCTGCTCGAGCCGGACGCCAAGGTGCGACTCGCCGGCCTTCATGCGCGCGTTCGCCACGGCGACGACTCCGTGACGCTCGGGCCGGGGCAGCTCGGGATCACCCGATCCGCGGGGCATTTGGTGGTCGATCTGGCGCCCGAGCTCCACGCGCCCGTGCCGGCCAAGGCAGGAGACGCGGCCGCCGCGCCCGACGAGGCGCTGACGTTCAAGCTCAGCCTGCCGCTCGGCGACGCGCCGGAGCCCATCGTCGCCGACGTGCAAGGCGGCCCGATCTCGCTGTCGGCGCTCGGCGTGAAAGAGGGCGACTTCGGCCTGCTCGACGTCGCGCGGGCGTCGCTCTCCACGCGATCGCACGTGGTGCTCACCGCGGAAGGCGACAGCCTGCGCGTCGATGGTGAGGGCAAGGTGCACAACCTGTCGATCCGGAGCGCCGCGCTCTCCGACGAGCCCGTCGCGGGCCTCGAGCTCGCATTTCGCGTGAAGGGCGACGGTCGCCTCGACGGGACCCACCTCCACGTCGATCAGGGCGAGGTCGATCTCGGGGCGCTGCGCGTGCTGGCTGAAGGAGATTTCGACCGACAGAAAGAGTCGTTCCGGGTTCGCGGGGGCTTCGAGGTGCCGCTCACCGCCTGCCAGTCGATGCTCGACTCGGTGCCGAAAGGCCTCGTTCCGAAGCTCCAGGGGATGCGCATGGCCGGCTCCTTCGCCCTCAAAGGCAAGGCCGCCTTCGACACCAGCCACCTCGATCACGGCTTCGGCCTCGACTGGGACACGTCGAACAGCTGCCGCGTGACCGAGGCGCCGCCCGAGATCAACGTTCGCCGCTTCCAGAAGGCGTTCACGCGCACCGCGTTCGATCCGCAAGGGCGACCCGAGCCGGTCGAGACCGGGCCCGGTACCGCGCCGTGGGTCTCGTTCGGCGCCATCTCGAAGTTCATGGAGGTCGCGGTGTTGACCACCGAAGACGGCGGGTTTCACCGGCACCACGGCTTCGATCAGGAGGCGATCCGCAACTCGATCCGCGAGAACCTCCGCAAGAAGAAATTCGTGCGCGGAGCGAGCACCATCAGCATGCAGCTCGCGAAGAACCTCTACCTCGATCGCGGAAAGAACCTGTCGCGCAAGCTGCAGGAGGCGATCCTGACGATGTACCTCGAGCAGGAGCTGACCAAGGAGCAGATGCTCGAGCTCTACTTCAACGTGGTGGAGTTCGGCCCGATGATCTACGGGATCGGCCCCGCGGCGCGGTACTACTTCGAGGCCTCGGCGAGCGAGCTCTCGCTCGGCCAGGCGCTCTACATCTCGTCGATCATGCCGAACCCGAAGGTGCAGCACTTCGGCGCCGGCAACGCCGTGAGCGCGTCGTGGATGAGCTACCTGCGCAAGCTGATGAAGCTCGCCCACGATCGCAGCCGGATCACCGACGAAGAGCTCGACGAGGGGCTGCGCGAGACGGTGGTGCGGGGCTCGCCGTCGCCGCACCGGTCGGCGCACGCGGTCCGCGTCGAGGGCGACGACGAAAACGTCGAGCCGCCCGAGGGCGGTGAGTGGCTCAGCCCGTGATGGGCCGAGCGAAGGGGAGGATCATTCATGAGCGCCGAGGCAACGCGAACACTTGATTTCGAGGTGATCATCGTCGGAGGCCGGCCCGCGGGGGCGTCGCTCGCGGCGCGGCTCGGGGCCCGCGGCGTGCGCGTGCTGGTGATCGACAAGGCCGACCTTCGCTCGCAGCCCGCGGTCCCGTCGTGCCCCGTCATCTACCCGGCCGCGATGCGTCTCCTCGACGAGATCGGGCTCGACGAGGCGGCGTACGCGGCGGTGTCGGAGCGCTGTGCGGTGCTCGAGATCAACTTCCACCCCCATTTCAAGGCGACGATCGAGGTCCCCTCGATGTTCGGGCGCGACTACGTTTACGGGCTCGATCGCGCGCTGTTCGATCACGTGCTGTGGACCCACCTCGAGCGCTTCCCGAGCGTGACCACGCGGCGGGGCTTCGCTTTCGTCGATCTGGTGCGTGACGCGGGTGGCGAGGTGATCGGGATCGAAGGCCAGGAGGGCGACGGCCCGAAGGAGACGATCCGCGCCCGCTGCGTCGTCGGCGCCGACGGTCGCTTCAGCCTCGTGGCCCGGCGCGCCGGGGCGAAGGTGATCGCCGACCACCCCGAGCACGCGAGCACCGTGTACTTCTCCGACTGGGTGGGCGTGGACGCCTCGACGGCGACCGGTCGCCCGACGCAGATCTACGCCACGGGGCGCGGCACGAACGTGATGTTCTTCCCCCTGCGCGACGGGCGGATCTGCGTGGCCACCCACATGCGCGCGGATCGCGTCGACGTCGGCGGCGATGCCGAAGCCTTCTACGACGGCGTGCTCCAGCGCTACCCGTGGGTCCAGGAGAGGCTCGGCGGCGGCCACCGCGTCGGGCCGTTCCTGGGCATGAAGCGCATCGCCAACCGCTACATGGAGGCCGGTGGACCAGGCTGGATCCTGATCGGCGACGCCCTTCATCACAAGGATCCCGTCGATGGTCAGGGCATCTACGATGCGCTGATCGAGGCGAAGATCCTCGACGAAGAGGTCGCCCCGTTCGTGGCGGGCGAGCGATCGTTCGCGCCCACGCTCGACGCCTACCGACGCCGCGTCGACGCCGCGACGCGCCCGATGTTCAAGGCGACGCTCGATCGCCTCAAGCGCGAGCTCTACGAAGAGCCGCCGACCCTGGTGATCAAGACGCTGATCCGCTGGATGCTCACCGATCCCGAGTACCAGTCGCGCTTCGTTCGCTTCCTCGGCCGGGATCTCGCCCCCGAGACATGGTTGACGCCCGCGCTGATGCGCGCCTGCGCAGCCCGCGGGGTGGTCCGTGACGTGCGGCGCCTCTGGGCCTGACCCCGTTGGACACCCGGGCCGGTCACGCGGCGGAAGGGGCCCCGCCGGCGCCGGGCGGGGCTGCCTTACGCCTGGCCCGGAGCACCGCGAAGAACGATCGCAGCACCCCCGAGCAGGCGTCCCCGAGTACGCCGCGCTCGACCGTGAAGCGGTGATTCAGGCGAACATCCTGGCCAATCGTGAACAGGGTGTCGACGGCGCCGGCCTTGGGATCGGCGCAGCCGTAGACGACGCGCGCGATCCGGGCGTTCACCAGGGCGCCGGCGCACATGGGGCAGGGCTCGAGTGTCACGTAGAGCGTGGCGCCTTCGAGCCGCCAGTGGCCAAGCGCTGCCGCGGCGCGACGAAGCGCGTAAATCTCGGCGTGACCCGTGGGATCGTGATCCGCCTCGCGGCCGTTGCGCCCGACCGCGAGCAGATTGCCCGCCGCGTCGACCACGACCGCACCCACGGGCACATCGCCGACGGCCGCCGCAGCGTCGGCCTCGACGAGGGCGGCGCGCATCCAGCGCTCGTCCACCGTCTCCAGCGCGTCCGGGATGACGGTCGTCGATTCCATCTCACTCATTTGCCACCCGACGTCGCCAGAGTTGGCTCGGGCGACAAACACGCGCGCAGCGCGTGGGGGTTTGGGGTCGCTTGCGGCCCCATCGCAACTGCGGGCCGCTTGCGGCCCCGTCGCAACTGCGGGCCGCTTGCGGCCCCATCGCAACTGCGGGCCGCTTGCGGCCCCATCGCAATTGCGGGCCGCTTGCCGTCCCATCGTGAAGTAGCGCGACCAGGAAGATTCGAACTTCCGACCCCCGGCTTCGTAGGCCGATGCTCTATCCAGCTGAGCTATGGTCGCGTGCTGCGCCGCCCCGCCTCCGTGCGGAGCCGATGCGTTGAAGCGAGGTCCGCCGTTTAAGCGACCGCGGCGGATATGTCAAGCGAGACCGCGCGCTCAGAAAATTTTTTCCAATTTCCCGCGCATTTGCGTGCCGGGCGCGGTCCAGGAAGCGACGATCGGGCGTCGTCGGGAGCACAAAAGCACGGCGCGCGGGGATCGAGTCGATCTCCGCGCGCTGAATCGTGCGTCAGGGGAAGCTGAAGCAGGCAGAAAAAGCGAAACGAGAAGCAAACCAAAGAAGCCGAAGCGAAGTCTTAAGCCAAGCGACGAAGCCGCTCGAAGTCAGGAAGCTAAAGTCAGGGAAAGAACCGGCGTTCCACCGGAGGAGCATTCGGACCGAAGCGAAGGACCCACCAGGGAGGAGGATGACCGCGGCACTGTAGCCCACAGCGTTTTATCGCGGTCGCCAACACGTGAAGCAGGGGTCGTGCCACCGTCGAGGCTGCCCTGGATGGCTCGTTCGACCTTCGATCGCCGTAGGGGAATAGGTGCCGCAATTGGCGGTTTTCCCGCAGCACCGCGGCGGCGGAGTCAGCGCGCGCCAGGCAGCCCTGTCGTGGTCGGCACAGAAGGTTGCAAAGTTTGCGTGATCGTTGACACCGGTCAGCGTCCAGTGCCGAACAAGTGATCGTGCGGGGCGTCGGCATGACAGCGCGCGCAGAGCGAAAGGCGGCCCCGTTGCTCGATGTGGCCCGCCCCGTCGAGGACCAGATACTCCCAGTCGCCGCCGCCGGGATCGTAGCCGGGGATCCGCTTCACCATCGCGAAGTAGGCGGCCACGTCCGGCGCGCCGCGGGGCGATAGTCGCTCCAGCAGCGTGGCGCCCGTCGGGATTGGCCGGAGGGGACCGAGGGCCGGGTAGGCGGCGGCGCCGTCGTCGGCCAGGATTTCTCCGTCGAGCTGCCCGGTCAGGTGCTCCGACGGCGTGCGCGGCGATGCCGGGTGCACCCGACCGAGCTGCGACGCGAGATCCCAGGGCGGCGGAGGCGGCTCCGTCGCGGCGGCGCTGTCGGGCGGCGGCGGCGGTCGGAGAGGCTCGCCGCCGCGAGGGGCGTGGTCGGCCGCGTTGCCGAGGGCGAGGGACGACGGCTCGGGGCTGCAGGCCGCCAGCGTCGCCGTCAGGAGAGCGGCTCGTGCTCCGATTTGCGTGGCTCGCCGTGTCCGGGACTGCACCAGCCGCGGATGCTACACTGAAACGATGGTGCTTGCCCCGGACGACGCCCGCCGCGCTGCCCCCCCGATCTCGTCGTGGCGAAGGCGCGCGGCCGAGGCGCTGTTCGCGACGGCGCTGGTGGGGCTCGTGCTGGTCGCGCCCGGGCACGCCGCAGCGCAGTCGGGATCGCGGCGCGCCTGGCTCGGCGTCGAGCTCGACCAAGGGCCGGCCGGGTCAGTGCTCGCGAAGCACGTCGTCCACGGCTCGCCGGCCGCGAAGGCGGGCGTCGCAGATGGGGATGTGATCGTCTCGGCGGACGGCGTCGCGGTCGCGGATCCGAAGCAGCTCATCGCCCGCGTCGCGCTCGCGGGGCCGAACAACGCGCTCGCGCTCCACATCCGTCATGGCGCCGTCGAGCGCGACGTCTCGGCGATGCTCGCGGCGTTCCCCGGGCCCGACGAGATCCTTCGCCTCGACAAGCTCGGGAGCTTCGCGCCGGCGTGGAAGTCGCCCGTCGCCGTGAGCGGCGCCCTCCCCGCGAGCCTCGGCGCGCTGCGGGGCAAGGTCGTGCTGCTCGATTTCTGGGCGTCGTGGTGCGGGCCGTGCCGGATGATCGCGCCCAAGCTTTCGCAGTGGCAAGACGCCTACGGGGCGCAGGGGTTGACGGTCATCGGCATCACGACCGACGAGGTCGCCGTGGCCGCGCAGAGCTCGCAGGCGATGGGGATGCGCTACGCCGTCGGGTCCGACGCCAAGGGCGACACGTCAGCGGTCTACGGCGTCAGCGCGCTGCCGACGATGTTCCTGATCGACAAGAAGGGCGTGATCCGCGACGTGGCGGTCGGCTACGATCCGGCGCACCACGCGAGCATGGAAAAGCTGATGCAGTCGCTCCTCGCCGAGCCGGCGCCGTGAAATGAGCAGGGCGATGGGCGGGGGCGTTCTCCGGGGCCTCGACGAGCTGCTCTGGGTACTTCGCCGCGAGGGGTTCTCGATCTCCACGGCGCAGGCCATCGACGTCGTGGGGATCGTGCGGCTCGTCGGCTTCGAGGATCCCGCGGTGCTCCGCGACGCCGTCGGGGCGGTGGTCGTCGAAAGGCGCGCGGATCAGGCGCATTTCGGCCGGGTGTTCGCCGAGTTCTTCGCGCACGGGCGCGCGCACCCGCAGGATCTCTGGGGCAAGCTGCGCGATCGTGGGTTCACCCTGGAGGAGCTCGACGCGCTCCGTCAGCTGCTCGACGGGGCGGCCGCGCAGAGCGGCGCGAGCGGCGACGCGATGGGGTTCGCGGCGCTGCTCGGCGGCGAGAGCGAGCTCGATCAGATCCTGATGGCGGCCGGGATCGCGCGGGCCCTCGCGCCGATGTCGAGCGCGCTCCAGACGGGATACTTCACACATCAAGTACTCGATCAGATCGGCGTGCCGCGGGCCGCGAGCGCGCTGCACCGGATCCGCGATGCGCTGCGCGACGCGCTCGGCGACGAGCGCGGGAAGGCGCTGGCCGACGCCGTGGGCGAGGAGCTCGCGCGGGTGCGGCGGCGCGCGCGCGAGCACGTGAGCGATACGCTGGCGCGGCGCCTCCGCGAGCCCGCGGCGGGATCGCGACGTCACGCCGAGGGGGTGCCGTTCACGGCGCTCTCGGCCGCGGAGGTCGACGAGGTTCGTCGCGCGGTGCGGGCCCTCGCCGAGCGCCTGCGCGGCGCGGAGCGCGTCCGGCGGCGTCACGCGGCGCGCGGGCGCATCGATCCTCACCGCACGCTGCGGCAGAGCCTGCGCACCGGGGGCGTGCCGTTCCAGCCGGCGCGGCGGCGTCGTCGACGCGACAAACCGCGGCTGATGGTGCTCTGCGACGTCTCCGACTCGGTGCGCGCGGCGTCGCTGTTCATGCTCGAGTTCGCGCACGCCGCGCAGGACCTGTTCTCGGGGACGCGATCGTTCGTGTTCGTGAGCGAGATCGGCGAGACGACGCGGCTCTTCGCCGATCAGCCGGTGACCGCGGCGCTGGGGCGCGTGTACAGCGGCGGCGTCGTCGATACGGGGCACAACTCCAACTACGGGCGCGTGCTCCGAGCCTTCGAGGAGCGGGTGGGCGGCGCCGTCGATCGACGGACGACGATCGTGATCCTCGGCGACGGGCGCACCAACTATTTCGCCGACGAGGCCGGGGTGATCCGGCGGCTCCGCGAGCGGGCCCGCGCCGTGCTGTGGCTCTGCCCCGAGGGGCAGGGGACGTGGGGCACGGGCGACAGCGCCATGCTCCGCTACGCCGCAGCGGCCACGAAGGTGCTCGTGGCGCGCACCGCGAAGGAGCTGGAGGTGGCCGCGCGCGAGGTCGTCGCTCGACGTTGACGCTTGCCTCCTTGAATCTGCGGCCGCAGCGCGCGACGATGGCGCCCGCAATGGCAGGCCCACTCCAGCCCGGGACAGTCCTCCAGGACAAGTACCGGGTGGAGCACGTCCTCGGCGAGGGCGGCATGGGCATCGTCGTCGCGGCGATCCACCTCGGGCTCGATCAGCGCGTGGCCCTGAAGATCCTGCGGCCCGAGCTGCGGCGGATGCCCGAGGTCGTCGAGCGCTTCCAGCGCGAGGCGCGCGCCGCCTCGAAGATCGAAGGCGCGCACGTGGCCAAGGTGCTCGACGTCGGCGCGCTCGACGACGGGACGCCGTTCATGGTGATGGAGCACCTCGAGGGGAACGATCTCTCCGCGGTGCGCCGCAACGGTCGGCCGCTCCCGCCGGCCCTCGTCGCGAGCTACCTGATCGAGGCCTGCGAGGCCATCGGCGAGGCGCACGGGCTCGGGATCATCCACCGCGACATCAAGCCCGCGAACCTGTTCCTGGCGCGGAAACGCAGCGGGAAGACCGAGATCAAGGTCCTCGATTTCGGCATCTCGAAGCTCGGTGGGCCGGGCGAGCCCGACGCCGGCCTCACGGGATCCGCCGTGGCGATGGGCTCGGCCGAGTACATGTCGCCCGAGCAGATGCTGTCGGCGCGCGACGTCGATCTGCGCGCCGACATCTGGTCGATCGGCGTCTGCCTCTACGAGCTGTGCACGGCGCGCGGGCCCTTCAGCGGGGCGAGCCTCGGCGACACCTGCGCCCAGGTGATCCACGGGACGCCGGCGCCGCCGCGAAACTTCGCGCCGCAGATGCCGCCCGCGTTCGAGGCGATCATCCTCCGGTGCCTCGACAAGGATCGCACGAAGCGCTTCGCCAGCGCCGCCGATCTCGCCGCGGCGCTGATGCCCTTCACGGCCCGCCCCGCCGAGGAGCACGTCGTGCCGCCGGCGCGCTACTCGCGGCCGTCGCAACCTTCGCAGCCGGCGATCGCCGCGCCACGCTTCTCGCAGCCGTCGGTCCCGGTGATGGCGCCCGCCGCGCCGACGCCGAGCACCGAGCACACGCTGCCGCGCTTCGCGCCGCCGCCGCCGCGCTCGGCGGCGATCACGCCGCTGGTGCTTGCGGGGCTGATGGTCATCGCCGTGATGATCATCGGCATCGCCTTCGCGCTCGGCCGCAGCCACGAGGTGCCCGCCGTGCCTTCAGCCACGCCGATCGCGCGCCCCACGGCCAGCGCGAGCGCGTCGAATCGCCCGCGCAATCCGCTCTATCCGCCCTCGCCTGGCCGCTGAGGCCCGCTCAGAAGTCGGGGCACACCTCGACGTCGACTTGGCCCTCGACGTGGTTGCTGTCGTCGATCGTGGCGCGGATGCGGATCTGGCCCTTCTCGCCGACCTTCGTGGGCGCCTTGATCACCTCGATCCGGCCCGTCGTCGCGACGTTGTTCTCGATCGTGTCGCCCTTCGGGAACGACAGCGTCGCGTTATTCTGAAAGTCGAACGGGATCGCCGTGCCCTCTTTCCAGGCGACGCTGGTCAGCACCGCCGCGCCGTGGATGTTGCTGCTCGCGCAGGTGATGGCGTCGCCCGTGATGGTGATGAAGCGCTTCCCCGACGACGGATCGAGGTTGCTCCCGATCGCGCCCTTGGCCGTGAAAGCCTGGCCGTTGATCATCCCCGTGAGCGCCGTCGTGGCGACGGGGTCGGAGCTGGTGGAGTCGGATCCGCCGCAGGCGAGCGCGGAGAGGGGAAGCAGCGCGGTGATCAGCAGGGAAAAACGGGTCGAGGAGAGGTTCATCGTCGAGGGCTCCAGTTCGAATCGCGTGGTTTCGAGGGGGCGCATTTTGCGTCTTCGTCGTCACCGCGGATAGCGCAAAAGAGCGGAGAACGCCGCGACCATGCGGCGCGCCGCGGGGCTTTTCCGGGCGCGAGCGCGTGGGCCTTGGTAGCCTCGAAGGGTGATCTCCCTTCGCTGCCGGCCCGCGTCGGCTCTCGTCGCTTCGGCCGCCCTCCTCCTTGCTTCGCCTTCGCTCGCCGACGCCCCCGCAGCCGCGCTGGTGCGCCTCCTCGGATCGCCGGGGCGGCCGCATCCGCTCGCGGATTCGAAGGGGCGCGTGCCCTTCACCGTCGTTCTTCCCGCGGGCGCCAGCGCCTCGGCGCTCGGGCTGCTCGAGGTCGCGCCCGGCATCGGCGCGGCTCGCCTCCCGCCCGCGGGGCTCACGGCCTTCGCCGCCTCGCACCCCGAGCTCTATCTCGGCCTCGAGCCGCCGCGCCGGCCGCTGCTCGACCTGTCGCGCGGCTGGGTCCACGTCGATCAGTTCCGCGCCAACAGCGGCAACAGCGGCGACGGCGCGGGCGTCGTCGTCGGCGTCGTCGACACCGGGATCGACATCCATCACCCGGATTTTCTCGACAAGAACGGCAAGACCCGCGTCGCGTGGATGCTCAACGCCGAGCCGCCGCGCGGCCTCCATCCGGACCTCGAGCACCGGTTCGGCTGCGACGATCCGAAGCAGTCCCAGTGCGCGATCTACAGCGCCGCCGACATCGACGCGCTGATCGCGCAGGGCAGCACCGCGATCCACGACGCCGAGGGGCACGGCACGCACGTGACCTCGATCGCCGCGGGCAACGGCGGCGTCTCGATCCATTCGACCCCCAAGTACGCGGGCATCGCTCCGGCCGCGACGCTGGTGATCGCCAGCCCGTCGACCGACGGTGGCTTCTTCGACGCCGACGTCCTGCGCTCCGCCAGCTTCGTCTTCGATCGCGCGACGGCCCTCGGCGAGCCGGTGGTGTGCAACCTCAGCCTCGGCGGTGATTTCGGCCCGCACGACGGCACGAGCGCGCTCGAGAAGGGCCTCTCCGCGCTCGTCGGCGACGACAAGCCGGGCCGGGCGATCGTCGTCGCTGCGGGCAACAGCGGCGCGCTCACCGATCTCGGCGACGGCCCGTCGTCGGGCATCCACACCGAGGCCCGCGTCACGCCGGGCGGGATCACCCGCGTCCCGGTGCGCGCGGGCGCCTCGACGACCGGCCAGGGCTTCATCTGGATCACGTTCCGCCCGGGCGACGTCGTCGACGTGGCGCTCGAAGGGCCCGATGGATCGCGGTGGGTAGGCTTCCAGTCGCCCGACAGCGAGGCCGGCTACGACGACAAGAAGGGCACCACCGCCGGCGTCGTCAACAACCACCTCAGCAAGGCCTCGTCGCTCACGGCGGACACCAACGGCGCCGTCGTCGTCGTGCAGGGCGTGTGGGCCGATCACAGCGAGTTCAACGTGCTGCTGCGCGGCTCCGGCGACGCGTCGCTCTGGGTCGTCGGCACCGGCGACGTCGGCCCGACTTCGCCGATCGGCATGGTGTTCGAGCGCGCGATCCGGCAGGGCACCGTCACCGTCCCCGCGAGCGCGGCCGGCCTCCTCGCGGTGGGCTGCACCCTCAATCGCCTCGGCTGGAAGCCGCTCGGCGAGACGGCGATCGCCATCACGGCCCTCGCCGGCGACGAGCACCCCGAGCCCGACGGCGCCTGTTATTTCAGCGCTTCGGGGCCCACGCCGCTCGGCGTGATGAAGCCCGAGATCAGCGCGCCGGGCGGCTTCGTCGTCGGCGCGATGAGCTCCGAGGCCGATCCGCGCAAGGTCATGGGCGGCCTCTTCGACTCCACCGGCTGCCCGCCCGCGAAGGATCCGACGCAGGCCACGAAGCCTTGTTTCCTCGTCGATGAGCAGCACGCGGTCGCCGCGGGCACGTCGATGTCGGCGCCCCACGTCGCGGGCGCGATCGCCCTCCTGATGCAGCTCGATCCCACGCTGACCCAGGGCCGCGTCACCGATCTCCTCGAGGCCGGCGCGCGCCACCCGACGGGCCGCGTGCCGTTCGACTACCAGCTCGGCCCCGGCGCGCTCGACATCGAGGGCGCGCGCCAGGCGATGGCCGATCCGGTGAACAGCGGCGATGCGCCGGATCTTTTGAAGAGCTGGTACACGCTGTCTAGCGCCTACGCGCAGCCCGACGGGGCGTTCCCGGTGTGGGGAACCATCGAGCTCCGCCACGCCGACGGCAGCTTCGCGAACGGTTTCGACGGCACGATGCTCTCGGTCGTCGTCACCAACGGCGAGCTCGTGCGGCCGCTCGTGAAGGTGCGCCACGGGCTGTTTCGCTTCGCCGTCGCGGGCGCGGCGGGCCACGTCGGCGAGGCCCTCACGCTCGACGTCCGCTACGGCGGCGGCTCGCTCGGATCACGCACCTTGCCGATCGGCACCGACGTGTGGACCTCCGACGGCGTCGTGGACGCGGTCGGCGGCTGCGCGATCGATCGCGCGGCCACGCGCACCGGCGGGGCCTCGGCCCTCGCCGTCGTCGGCGCCCTCGGGCTCGCGCTCGCGCGCCGCCGCTACCGCGCCAGGAGATCCATCGCGCGGCGGTTGACGTCGAAGAGCCGCTGAATCCCGGCCACGCGATCGGCGTCGGCGGGGCGCGACGTCTGCCACGCGAGGAACAGCGCCACGAGGCCGCGCGCCTCCTCGGCGAGGGCGAGCGCTTCGGGCGAGCTCTCCTGCTCGAGGCGCAGCGCGAGGTGCTCCGCGCTCTCGTGGAACAACGACGTCGAGGCGCTGGGCGCGCGGCTACTCAACAGGAGCTCTCCGGGTTCATGCTAAAATCCAGGGTTTCTGAACTTGTCGGCGCCGCCGCTCTTCGGCGGGGCGGCGGTGGATCGGGGCGCGCCGACCGCCGTCTTGAGGCTCGATCGGGCGGATGCGCTCGCGGCCGCGACGGGCGCCGACGCGGCGAGCACGGGCGCTGACGCCGACGTCGTCGTGGCGATCGACGTGGTCGCCTCGATCGACGGAGCAAGCGCCGCGGCGCTCGCGCTGGGCTGCGGCGGCAGCGTCGCCGACAGCGACGACGCGCTCACCGCCGACGTGCTCGCCCCGCGCGTCGCCCAGATCAGCGCCATGGCGCCGAGGATCGCCCCGAGGCTCACCAGGCCGGCCGCCCGCGCGAACCCGCCGCGCGACGGCTGGATAGGCGTCGCGATCGGGCCGTGCGTGTCCGCCAGGTGCGGCGCTGCGAGGACGGCGATCCCCGGGAGCGGCGTCGCGCTGGCGTCGATCGCCCGCCGCTCCGCGCGCTCGTCGGCGGCGCGTCGACCCTCCTTCAGCTGCGCGGCGCGGGCCTCGTGGCGGGAGCCGAGCGCCTCCTGGAGGAAGGCCTCGAAGCCCTGGGCGCCGCCCTCGCCGAGCCTGGCTTCGACCGCGTCGAGCGCGTCGGCAAAATCGCGCATCGAGGCGAAGCGCTGCGCCGGCTCCTTCGCGAGCGCCTTCAGCAGCACCGCCGCCAGCTCGCGCGGGTAATCTGCGACATGCATCGAAGGGTCGGGGACCGGCTCGGGGCTGGTGATCCGGGCCAGCGTCGCCAGCTCGTTGTCGGCGCGGAACGGGTGGTTCCCGGTGGTGAGCTGGTAGAGCACGATGCCGAGCGCGAAGACGTCGGTGCGCCGATCGACCTCGTCGCAGAAGGCCTGCTCGGGCGCCATGAAGTGGACCTTGCCCTTGAGGTGCCCGGCGTTCGTGGCCTGGTGATCGGTGCGCGCCATGGCCTTGGCCACGCCGAAATCGACGATCTTCACGATGCCGTCGTGGGTGACCAGAATGTTGTGCGGCGACACGTCGCGGTGCACGACGCCGACGAGCTCCCCGGCGTCGTCCTTGAGCTCGTGGGCGGCGTGGAGCCCGCGCGCGGCGTCGGCGCCGAGGTGCGCCGCGGCCGCGAACGGGACGCGGAGCCCGGCGCGCTCGCAGTCGCCGAGCAGCGTCACCAGCGACTCGCCGTCGATCCATTCCATCGCGAGATAGAGCACGCCCTCCTGCTCGCCGAGGTCGAGGATCTCGCACACGTTGGGGTGCTTGATCCGCGACGCGAGCTCGGCCTCGGAGAGGAACATCTTCTCGAAGCGCGGATCGCTCGAGAGGGCGGGCAGCATCGTCTTGATGGCGACGATCTTCGAGAAGCCGCGGGTGCCCCTCATCCGCGCGGCCCAGACCGTCGCCATGCCGCCCTGCGCGACGGGGAGCAGCAGCTCGTAGCGGCCGAGGATGTCGCCGGCCGCGAGGTTCTGGAGCGCGGGGGCGGCCGTGATACCGGCGCTCATCGCCTCGACCTCGCGGCGGATCCCCCTCGTGAAGCCGGCAAATGAAGGCGCATCCTCGCCGTGGAGCATCGCAGATGCGTCGACGCCCCACAAGACGCGAGGTGTACGCGGCCCGCGAGCTGCGATAGCCTCGCCTTGCCGCCGCTGACCCACGATGACGCGCCCGACCCCAGCCTCCGCACTGTTGATCGTCGCGCTTGCCACGCTCGCCGCCGCGCCTCGGCTCGCCCTCGCCCAGCCGGCCGCGGCGGCCGCTCCCGAGCCCACCGCGCCCGAGCTCGCGACGGCGCGCCTGCTCTTCGCCGAGGCCCTCGCGGCGCAGGACCAGGGCCGCTGCGCCGAGGCGGTCGCCATCTACCAGCGCATCGCGAAGATCACCGTCTCACCGGTGCTTTACCTGCGGATTGGCACCTGCCACGAGTCCCTCGGGCACGTCGTCGAGGCCATCAACGCCTTCGAGCTCGCCACGCAGGAGGCCGAAAAGAAGCGCGACACCGCGGTGGCCACCGAGGCGCGCGCCCACCTCGCGCGGCTCCGCCCGAAGGTGGCGCACCTCGCCGTGCAGGTGCCCGCCGACGCGGAGGGGATCGCGATCATCCTCGACGATCGCCCTGTCTCCGCGGCGCTCGCGGGCGCGACGATGGTCGTCGATCCCGGGCGCCGTCACGTCGTGGTGCGCGCCTCGAACTACGAACGAGCCTTCGAAGCCGACGTGGCGGCGACGGCCGAGCAGCCGTCGACGGTGACGGCGGATCTCGGCAAAAAGAAGGCGATCGCGTCGGTGAGCGCGGCGGTGATCGCGCCGGGGCCGCTGGCCTCGAAGCCCGTCGCCGAGCCGGTGAAGGCGCCTCCGCCCGAGCCGGCCGCGAACCGGATCCCCGGCGCCATCGCCGGCGGCGTGACCGGCGCCGTCGGGCTCGGCGCGCTGATCAGCGGCCTCATCGCCCACGCGAAATTCGATGAGTTCGTCATGGAAAACGCCAACCCTCGGGCGGGCAGCCTCGCCGGGCGGCAGCGCCTCCGCGACAGCGGCGAAGCGGCCGCGCTGGCGAGCACCGTGCTCACGGGCGTCTTCATCGCCGGCGCCGGCGTGACGGCGTACCTGCTGGTGAACCCGCCGCGACGCTCGCTCGCCGCGTCCGCCGCGCGGCGCCCCGCGCTCGCGCCGTGGATCGCCGCGACGGGCGGCGGCGTCGTCGTCCGGGGCGACCTGTGAAGGGGATCCGCCGCCCCGCCCGCGCCCGGCTCGCGATCCTGCCGCTGGCGCTCGGCGTCACGGTGGGCGCGTGCTCGTTCATCGATCATTTCCCCGACGTCGTGCCCGATCCCGATCCGATGACGAGCGCGGGCAGCTCCGGCGACGGGAGCCCGTCGGCGTCCACGAGCGGCTCGACGTCGAGCAGCGGCGCCGCGAGCGCTGGAGGGATGGGGGGCGCGGCCGCGACGACGTCCACATCGTCCACGTCGTCCACGCCGGTGACGTCGTCGTCCAGCGCGAGCAGCGCGGGATCGACCGGGAGCGGCGGCGCCGGGGGGGCCTGCGTGCCGGCGTACGAGCTCTGCGCCACGGCCGCCGACGAGAACTGCGACGGCATAGGCTGCGTCGGCGCGTGGCTCGCGTCGGCGCGCTTCGGTGATGTCGGCGATCAGCGCGCGAAGGCCGTCGCCGCGGCGGGCGCGGACGCGATCTTCCTCGGCGCCGCCACCGGCACGAGCGAGCTCGGGGGCGGGCCGCTGCCCGAGCTCGGCGATCCGATGATCGGCGACCTGCTCCTCGCGCGCTTCACGCCGACGCTGAGCGCCCTCTGGCAGAAGCGCTTCGCCGACACGTCGGCGGGCGGCGTGGCCGTCACCCCGAGCGGCGACGTGCTCCTCGCGGCGGGCGCGATCGGCGCGGTCGACTTCGGCGGCGGCGTCCTCACCGGCCCGCCGCCCCCGACCCACGACGCCGTCGTGGTGCGCTTCGACGCTTCGGGCAAGCACCTGTGGAGCCATCGCTGGGGCGACGCCGCCGACCAGAACGCCAGCGCCGTCGCCGTCGCTCCGCCCGGCGACGCGGTGTTCGCGGGAGGCTTCGCGGGCAAGCTCGGGATCGGACCGGGCGCGCCGCTGACGGCCGTGGGCACGACCGATCTCTTCGTCGCCAGGCTCGATCCCGCGGGCGCCTCGCTCTGGAGCGAGTCCTTCGGCGCGTCGGGGTACGTGGCCCAGGCGCGCGGCGTCGCCGTCGACGGCGCCGGGAACGTGATCGTCGCCGGCTTCTTCACGGGCACCCTCGTCCTCGGAGGCACCGTCCTCGTGAGCCAGGGCGCCGAAGACATCTTCGTCGCCAAGCTCGACGCAGGCGGGGCGCCGCTGTGGGCCCGCTGCTTCGGCGGCCCGGGGACAGACCGGGCGTCCAGCGTCGCGATCGGTCCCGGCGATTCGGTCTTCGTCGCCGGCGGCTTCCGCGGCCTCGTGACGTTCGGCGCGCTCCCGCCCGTCGCGACTCCGAGCCTCGGCGACGTCAGCGGCTTCCTCGTCAAGATCGATCCGGGCGGCACCCCGCTCTGGGTGCGCTCGCAGAGCGATCCCGCGACGATGGGCACGGGCACCGATCAGCAGTGCCTCGGCGTCGAGGTCGACGTCGAGGGCAACGCCGTCGTCACCGGCTTCGCCTCCGGTACGACGGTGTTCGATCCGGCGAACCCCGTCACCAGCGCTCGCCTCGCGGCCGGCGCGACCGACGCCTTCGTCGCCAAATACGATCCTGCGGGCGGCCTGCTCTGGGCGCGGCTCTTCGGCGACGCCAGCGCTCAGGGCGGCTTCTCGGTGGCGATTGGCCCGCTCGGCACGGTGTGGTCGACTGGCATCTTCGCCGGCACCATCGACTTCGGCGCGATGCCGCCGGGCGCCCTCACGAGCGTCGGCACCAACGACATCTTCCTCGCGCGCCTCTCGCCCTGAGCTGTTCCGCCTCGCGGTGCTCCTCTTTCCGCGGGGCTCGTGATACGAGCGGAGGCTGGAGGGTCGTGAATGCGCTGGCTGATGTGCCTTTTCGCCGTGGTCACCGCGATCGCTGCATGTGGAACGACGGAGGGCACGAGCGGCTCCGGCGCGGCGACGGGCAGCGCGACGTCGACGGGCGACGCGCCGGACTACACCTGCACCGGCAGCTGCGGGTGTGATCAGGCGACAGCGACCTGCACCTGCACCGCGGGCTCCACGTGCGCGGCCACGTGCAACGGCGACTGCGCCCTCGATTGCGCCGGCGACGCCAAGTGCGACCTCACCTGCGGCGAGCGCTGCAAGGTCGATTGCTCGGGCAAGGGCGGCTGCCTCGCGCACGTCGGCCCGGGCGGCACCGGCTCGTGCTCCGCCGACGGCGTCTGCGAGTTCACCTGCGACGGCGACTGCGCGCTGGATTGCCCCGGCAAAGCGCTCTGCCTCGTGCACTGCGCGCCCGGCGCGAAGTGCGAGATCACGACCTGCGACAAGCCGACGACGTGCCCGAAAGACGTGCTCACCTGCCGCACGGCGTGCCCGCCCACCACCGGGTGAGCCCGCGCGAAGGCCGTCAGAGCGGGATGGCGATCCACGGGCAGCAGGCGATCGCACCGCCGCTGCAGAAGTCGGTCACGCCGCTGGTGGCGCAGCTGCACTTCGTGAAGCCGTTGAGCTGACACGCGCAGGCCGCGCCGGTGCAGATCGCGCCGTAGACGTTGCCGTTGGCGTCGCAGAAGTCGGTCTCGCACGTGGTCGGGCCGCCGCTGCCGACGCCGCTCGTCCCCGGGGTGCAGTCGGTGAGCGTGGCCGGCGAGGGGACGACGAGATCCCCGCACGAGTGCGGTTCCCCCGTCGCCGTGCTCCCGCCGCCGCCGGTGTTCGTCGAGCCGCCGGTGTTGCTGGCGTTGCCGTCGACGACGACCTTGCCGCCGCACGCGAGGAGGGTGACTGCCATCGAGCCGGCGCCGAGCCACGAGATGATCTTGTTCATCGTCCCGGGAGTGTAATCGGATCGATGCCAGCGGGGCGCTTTTCCAGATCGAGATCGGCCCTCACGTGGCCACGCCCGGCGGCGGTTTGTTCTTCTCGATCTCCGCCTTGAGCCGGGCCACCTCGCCGGCGGCGGTATCCAGGGCAGCCTGCGCGGCGCTCGCCTGGCCGAGCTGGTCTTTGAGCTGCCTGGTCAGCTTCTCGTCCTGAGTCTTCGCGACCTTGTCCGTGATCTCTTTGAGCTGCGCCTCTTGCCTGGCGAGCTTCGCCTTCGTCTGATCGACGGCGTCCTCGAGGGCCTTCTGGGTCACGGCTCGGCCGCTCGTGTCGCGCAGGAAGAAGCGGTCCACGAAGCCGGCAGGGAGCGGCCCTTTCTGGGACGGGGGAGGGGCGTGATCGAGCTCCGAGAGCTGGCCGAAGACCAGCTTCACGGCCGCGTTGCAAGCGTCGATGAACGCGGCCCGCGGGCCGGTGTCGAACTGCGCGAGCGCCGTCCCGGCCGTGCCGATGTCGTTGAGGAGCGTCGTCGCCTCGTCCGTCATCTGCTTCGATGCCGCCCCGAGCGCGTTGACCTCGGCGCGCGGTGAGCCGGCCATTTTTCCTGGCCAGAACGTCATCGTGGTCAACTGGGGGCCCAGGACGTACTTGCGCGTGTCGATCGGGCTCCTGTTCTCGAAGACGTCTTTGTAGAGCGCCACGCCGGCGTCGGACTTGTCGGCCGAGAGCGCGGCCTTGGTGTCGTCGAGGACCCGGTTCAGCTCGTCGTCGCAGAAGATCTGCCGGGCCTCGAGCGCGGCGACCACCCGGGCGAGCTGGCCGCGGGTCGCGCGATGCTGGGCGACCTGATCGAGGAGCTGAGTGATGGGGAGCGAGAGTGCCTGAGTCAAAGCGCAGGCGCGGAGGTGGACGGAGAGATGCTCCAGGAACCCTTCAACAGCGTCGAAGGACTCGGAGACAGCGAGCGTTCGGGGGGCAGCAGCCATGGTAGGAAGGGAAACAGATTCCGGCCGCTCTGGAAAGCGCGGCGAGGGGTCCACGCAACAAGTCCTGCGCGGGATCTCCGGCGTGGAGGCCTCCATGTGCCAGGCGGGGCGCGGCCTCTTCCCCGTGGAAGCCTCCCTGCGGCGATCGCCCTCCTTGTACGCCCGATCGCGGGGCTCTAGGCTCGGCCGCCGACGCCGTTGCCGCCGTGAAGACCTCGCTCGACCACCTCCCCGCTCGCAAGCACGAAGAGCTCGCCACGCTCGTCGCCCTCCTGCGCGAGGCGGGCCCGGTCGAGATGATCGTCCTCTTCGGCAGCCACGCCCGCGGCGACTGGGTCGAGGACCCCGAGACCGGCTACGAGAGCGACTACGATCTCCTGGTCATCGTGAAGACGGCCAGGATCGCCGAAGATCTCATGGTGTGGGGCACGGCGGAGTCGCGCATCGCGGAGCTTTCGATGCCGTCGGTGAGCCTCATCGTGCACGACTACAAGTTCGTGAACGATCAGCTCAAGCGCGGGCAGTTCTTCTTCAGCGACATCGCCAACGAGGGGGTGCTGCTCTTCACGTCGGGGGCCTACACGCTCACAGCGAAGCGCGCGCCCACCAAGGCGCAGCGGCTCGACCAGGCGCAGCGGGACTTCGAGCACCGGTTCACGAGCGCGAACGAGTTCTTCATCACGTACGAAGACCACGTCGCGCGCGGGTGGCTGACCAAGGCGGCGTTCGAGCTGCACCAGGCGGCGGAGCGGTACCTCGGGGCGATGCTGCTCGTCTTCACGGCGTACATGCCGGCGACGCACAACCTCGAACGGCTCGTGAAGCTCGCCGCGGGGCTGCACCCGGATCTGCGGGCGGTGCTGCCGCGCGAGCTGCCCGAGGACAAGCGGCTGTTCGAGCTGCTCAAGAAGGCGTACGTCGACGCTCGGTACAACACGAACTACCGGATCACGGCGGAGGAGCTCGGCGCGCTCGGGCCGCGCGTGCGCGAGCTGGGCTGTGTGGTCGAGCGGGTCTGCAACGAGAAGATCGCCGCGCTCGGGTAGGTGGGGACCACGCGCCGCGTCGCTCCAGAGTGCGACGTGGGCGGCGGGGACGAGGCGCGCGAGGAGCGGGCTTTCGCTGTGGCGATTTCCACTCACTGCGCCGGACGTACCTGCCTGTCGGGCGGAGGAGAAGGAGAGGATTTTACAGGGAGGCGAGGAGACAGGGAGGTCAGAGGGGGATCAGGAGTTCCCGAGGGAGAGGAGGCTGCTGGTGCTTCGGCGGGTCAGCCGGCGGACCCCGCTTCGGAGCACGGGGGTGTTGAAGTTGACGAGCAAGCCCACGTCGAGGCCCGTCAGCTTCAAATACGTGAGCACCTGCGCTTCGTGGATCGGCAGCAGGCGATCGACGGCCTTGAGCTCCAGCACGAGCTTTCCCTCGACGATGACGTCGAGTCGGTAACCGCAGTCGAACGTGACGCCTTTGTAGACCACCGGCACCAGCACCTGCCTCGCCAAGCTCAAGCCCACCAGCGACAGCTCGTGGCACAAGCACCGTTCGTACGTGGACTCCAGCAGGCCGGGCCCGAGATGACGGTGAACCTCGATACACGCCCCCAGAACCCGCGCAGACAGCTCCCCGAATCTCCCCGCCGCCCGCTCCCCGAGCGTCGATTCTGTACTCATCTCCATACATCGACGCGCGCCCGCCCCCGGTTGCGAAAAATCGACCCCACCCCATCAACCCCGCAAATCCCCCCTCTGAGCCCTCATCTCCGTTCCCCCTCCGACCTCCCTGTCTCCTCGCCTCCCTGTAAAATCCTCTCCTTCTGCTCCGCCCACCCTCTTCCGAGGCCGCTGATGTCCACCAGCCCATCGAGGCCCGCGGCGATCACCGCCTCTCGCGGCACGCTCCCATCCGCTCGCCACCCGCGCCCGAGGTTGTAGGCCTCGATCATCGCCCCGAGCCGCGCGCGCGAGAGCACCGTGCCCTTCGCGGCGCCGCTCGGGAGGGGCGTATCGAACAGGCGCGCCGGCAGCGTGTCCTCGGCGGGCGTCCAGCCTTCGCGAACGTTGAAGAGCTTCTTCAGCAGCACGATCCGGCCCGCCGTCGCGCGCAGCTCGTCGGCGCCGATCGCGTCGCCGGTCACCGCCGCGAGCAGCTCCGCGCACTCGCCGAAGAAGTCGGTGAGCGCGCCGCGGAGGAACTTGCAGAGGATGAGCGAATCCATCACGGCCGCGCGATCCTCGCTGGCGATCGCGTACGCGGCGGCCTCGGGCCCCGCGGCCAGGCGATCGACCTTGCCGGAGAAATCGGCCTCGTACGCGCCGCTGCGGTTGTGATCGGCGCCGCGCGTCCCGACGGCGAAGCCGAGCGCCATCGTCTGGAGCGCGCGAGGATCGTAGCCGGGGATCTCCAGGCCCTTCACGTGCGGCGCGATCTCCTGCGCGAGCGGTCCGAGGCGCGCCGCCGCGCTCCGGCTGCCCTCGGCGAGCAGATCGCCGAGCGCGCCGCGGCGATGCGCGATGGCGTCGATCAGCGCCAGCAGCCGCGCCCCGTCGCCGAAGCGCAGGCCCTCCGTTTCGTCGGCGAGCGGGCCTCGGGGGAAGAGGCCGCGCTCGGCGCACTCCATCGCGAAGGCGATCGTCCCGCCGGTGGAGATCGTGTCGAGGCCGAGCTCGTCGCAGGCGCGCGCGGCCGCGAGCACCACGGCGGGATCGGCGATCCCGCAGAGGGGGCCGAGCGCGAACACGCTCTCGTACTCGGCCTTCACGGCGGGAGCGCCGGGCGTGACCTCGTAGAAATGCTCGCAGCCGATCGTGCAGTTCGCGCACGAGCCGCGGCCGCGTTCGCGGGTGAGCTTGAGCTCTTCGCCCGACACCTCGCGCGCGCCCTCGAACGTGCTCGCCTGGAAGTTGCGCGTCGGCAGCGCCGCGAGCCGGTTGAACGTCGCCAGGTTCGCGACGGTGCCGAGCTCGCGGTATTTCTCCGTCGCGGCGCCGAGCGATCGCCGCGCGAGATCCTTGGCGAGGGCCACCGCGCGCGGCGGATCCGCGATGGCCACGCGCTGCGTCCCGCGCACGCCCACGGCCTTGATCCGCTTCGCGCCGAGCACGGCGCCGAGCCCGCCGCGGCCCGCGTGGCGCCCGCCGTTGACGACGCCCGCGTAGCGCACGAGCCGCTCGCCCGCCGCGCCGATCACCGCAAATTCAAAGCCTGGATGGCGCTCGCGCAGCGTCGCCTCGACTTCACCGATCGGTCGGCCGCCGCCCCACAGATCCTCGCACGGGGCGATCGTCACGCGCTCGCCGTCGACGAGCACGACCGAGGGGACGGCCGCTCGCCCGCGCACCACGATGGCATCGAAGCCCGTGCGCTTGCCGGCGAGGGCGAAGTCGCTCGACGTCAGCGCGTCGCCGATCCGCCCGGTGAGCGGCGATTTTGCCACCACGGCGAGCTTGGCCGACGTCGTCAACGGTGTTCCACCGAGGGGACCAAAGGCGAAGATCAGCGCCGCGTCCGGGCCGAGCGGATCGAACCCGGCCGGCGTCTCGCGCAGCAAGAGCCACGCGCCGAGGCCCGCGCCGCCGATCACGGCCCGCAGCGCCGCGGCTTCGATCGTCACGATCTGCCCGGATCCCAGGCTCGCGTCCACGCGCAGATACCGGCCGAACCATCCCCCGTTCATCGCGCCTAGCCTCCCGCTTCCGCCGAGAGCAGCACCACCACGTCGCCCTCGCGGAGCGGCGTCGCCGGATCGGCCGTGAGCTGTCGGCCGTTCACGGCGACGAGGTAGTGCGATCGCAGCCGGCCCTCCTGGACCACGGTGGGATCGAGCGCCGGGCACGCCACGCCCAGAGCGCGAAACGCTTCGCCCAGCGAGTCGGCCTCGACCACGACGGAGTCGCGCTCGGCGCGCATCCGGGGCACGCCGAAGAGCTCGATGGTGATCACCGATTCTAACGTACCACCGGCGGCGCTATGCTCCGCCCGATGAAGCGCGCCGCCGCCACGATGACTGTCCTCGTCGCGCTGTCCGCTTGCGACTGGCTGCCTCCGCCGCCGCCCCCGTCGGCCTTCTCCGCCGCAGCATCGGCGGGAACGGGAGGACCGGGAGGCGCGGGCGGCGCGATGTCCACGGCCACGACATCGACAGCGAGCACCGGCGCGGGCGGAGCGGGCGGGGCCGCGCTGATGTGCCCGGTGTGCGAGCCGCCCGAGGAGACGGGCAAGCTCGTCAGCGCCGAGGCGATCGAGATCTCCGGCGTCGTCGCCAGCCTCGCGCACGACGGCGTGTTCTACGTTCACAACGACTCGGGCGACACCGCGCGCTTCTTCGCGATCGACGTCAAGGGCGCGCCGCTCGCGACGTTCACCGTCACCGGCGCCGGCGCGATCGACTGGGAAGACATCGCGCGCGGACCGTGCGGTGGCGGTGCCGGCACGTGCCTCTTCCTCGGCGACATCGGCGACAACAACTCGAAGCGCACCGGGTACGCCGTGTACCGCGTGGCCGAGCCCGGCGCGATCGCCGACGCCACGCTCGCGGCCGACACGCTCGCGTTCACCTACCCCGACGGCCCGCACAACGCCGAGACGCTGCTCGCCGATCCGGTGACGGGCGGCCTCTTCGTCGTCACGAAGACCATCGGCACCTCGTCGGTGTACGCGTTTCCTCTCCCGCTCACGCCTGGCAAGAGCGTGGTGCTGAAGAAGGCCGGCGATCTCTCGCTGCCGATCATGCCCGCGCTGATCACCGGCGGCGACGTGCACCCCGCAGGCCGCGGCGTGCTCATCCGCACGTACTCCGACGTGTGGCTCTTCCCGCAGGCGCCAGGCATGTCGGTCGTCGCCGCGCTCCTCGGCACGCCGTGCCCCGAGCCGGCCCCGAACGATTCGCAGGGCGAGGCCATCGGCTGGCTCGCCTCGGGCGCGGGCTACGTCACCACGAGCGAGGGCCTGAACGCCCCGATGCACCGCGTGAAATGCGTCGCGCCGTGAACGCCGTGCGCGCCCTCGGTCGCGCTCAGCCGGCGGCGCGCTTCTTCATGTAGGCGGCGAGCCCCTCGGCGGCGCCGCGACGGATCTTGTTCTGGAGCGGCGGCGACCACCCGAGCAGCTTGCCCGGCAGGCCGAGCGCCATCCCCGACCAGCGCCACAGATCGAACGTATCGACGTGCTTGACGATTTTCCCGTCGCGGAACGTGAAGCTCGCGTCGATGCGGTTGTTGACCATGCGCCCCGTCGCCGAGAACAGGTAGTCCGCGTCCCAGTGGGCCTTGCCCGAGGTGTCGTCGGCGCTGATCCCGCTCGCCACGACCTTCAGATCCTTCGCGCGGCCGCAGAGCATGCGCCACATGCCCCTGGCCTCGTCGCCGCGGAGCGCCGGGAACACCGGATCCGAGAACTCCACGTCGTCTCCGTAGTGAGCGACCATCGCCTCGGCGTCGCGGCGGCCGAAGGCGTCGTAGAAGTCGTGGAGGATCTGGGCGTTGGGGTGCATGGCGGGCCGAACGGTCGGCCAGCGCGCGGCAGGACGCAAGCTCCTCGACGCCGCGCCCGAAGGGCAGGCATGCTCGCCCCGTGGACAAGCGCGCACTGATTCGAGAGCTCATCGGCGTGGCCCGCGGCGAGATCGCCATCCTCGAGCGCGCGGCCCGCGCCACGCGCGAGGCGGCGACGCACGAGGAGGCCAAGCCCGAGAACGACAAGGACACCCGCGCCATCGAGGCCTCGTACCTGGCCGGCGCCCAGGCCGAGCGGGTGCGCGCCCTCTCGCAGGTCGTCAACGCGCTGGAGTTCCTGCCGCTCCGGGCCTTCGCCGCGGCCGATCCCATCGCCTCCGCCGCGCTCGTCGAGGTCGACGTCGACGGCAAGCGCTCGTGCTACTTCCTCGCGCCCCAGGGCGGCGGGCTCCGCGTGACGATCGACGGCGTCGTCGTCCAGGTGATCACGCCCCCGTCCCCCGTCGGCCGCGCGCTGCTCGGCCGCCTCGCCGGTGAGGTGGTCGAGGTCCGCGCCGAGGGCGGCGTCCGCGAGTACGAGATCGTCGCCGTGACCTGACCACGACGCCGCAGCGGGCACGCGTCTTGTAACGTGCGGGGACCATGAACCGTCAACTCCGCACGATCTCCTCGATCCTTGGCGCGGTGGGCCTCTTTGCCGGGCTCTCCCTGATCAGCGTTGCCGGATGTGGCAGCGTCGTTGGCACACCGGGCGGCAGCGGCGGCGGGGGCGGCGGCGCTTCGACCTGGGCCGCGTGCACCGCGCCCGGCCAGTGCCAGCTCGCGGCCAAGGGCTGCTGTGGTACCTGCGGTACTCCATCGATCAACGACGTCAACGGCGTCAACATCAACGAGAACACGGCCTATCAGGCCGACAACTGCTCCGGCCCGGTCCCGTGCCCGGCCTGCGCGACCATGATCAACCCCGAGCTCGCGGCCTTCTGCGTCGCCAGGACCTGTACGCCCATCGACGTGCGCAGCGACGACGTCTCGGCCTGCTCCACGGACGCGGACTGCCGCCTTCGCTACGCCGGCTGCTGCGAGGCGTGCGCCGACGCGTCGCCGAGCCAGCTCATCGCTCTCAGCCAGAGCGGCGCCGCGACGTACAAGAGCCAGGTCTGCGCCCCGGATCAAGCCTGCAACAAGTGCCTGCCGAGCTACCCGGCCTCCAGGACGGCCGTGTGCGCGGCGTCGAAGCACTGCGTCGTCGCGGCCGTGGACGTGTGCCCCCCGGCGCAGCCCGAGGCCAAGACCGCGTGCTCGATCGAGGGCCTCGCCTGCGAGTACGGCGACGACATTCGCCCGAGCTGCCGCCCGCGCGCCGAGTGCACCGGCGGCGCGTGGAACGTGCTTCAAGCGAAGTGCGCCGCGCTCTCGGTCCCCGGCGAGAACGGCTGTCCGACCGCCCCGACGGCCACCGGCGACTGCTCGCCCGACGGGCTGACCTGCGATCTTGGCCAGGGCAACAGCTGCGCGTGCGGCTCGTGCATCGGCGGCCCGTGCTCGATGACGCCGCACTGGGGCTGCTCCAGCCCGCCCGCGGGCGGCTGCCCGGCCGAGCCGGCGCTCCTCGGATCGTCGTGCACCATCGACGGCGCGAAGTGCGTTTACGGCACCTGCGGCGCCGCGACCTCGGCCGGGCGCGTCTGCGCCGCCGGCCTCTGGAAGGACGAGCCGATCGCCTGCGCCCAGTAGCGGGGCACTCCACCGAGGCGCCGACGCTCACAGGAAACCATGGTGAATCGGCGCGCCGCGGTATGCTACGGCGGCACTGGCCCATGCTCTTCGCGGGAACCACCGATCACCTCCGGGGCCGCCGCTGATGTCGCGGTCGGCCGCGCTCGCCGCGATCGCGCACGCCGTCGACGTCGGAGGCGACATCGACGTCGCCAACGCCGCGCTGTCGCGTCACGATCCGCTCCGGCGCCGCGGAGCCCGCCGCCTCGTGCGCGACGCTTACGTCGACGCCCTGGTGAGCACGCAGATCAAGAAGGGCGAGCAGGCCAATCGCCACGTCATGCGCCTCGCGTACCTCGGCCTCGCGGGGACGCCGCCCGACGCGGCGATCACCGATGATCCCGACGCGATCCTCGCCGCCTTCGACCACGCGCGAAAGGGCCGCCCGGCCGGCATTTCTCGCGTCTGGTGGGCCTCGGCGCTCCTCGTCCTCGCGATCGGCGGGGCCGTCTCCGCCGCGGCGTTCGCCTCGTACCGCGTGGTGGTTCCGCGCCGCTACGACGCCGCGGATCGGGCCGGCCCGCCGCCCCGCGGGGCCTTCGCCGGCGGCGGGAAACCCGCGATTCAAAGCCCCGCCGTCGCCCGGGCCCTCGGCGTCGAGCTGCCCGACTACCTCATCGCCGTCGACCAGTGGAGCCGCGCGCGGCGCGAGGGCGCGCTGGCGTCGCGGCTCGCCCGGCTCGCGGCCGACGCCGACGCCGCGCGCGCGAAGATCCTCGCGCCGCCGGTGCGCGCCGCCCTCGGCGAGGGCGCCTCGAAGCGCCTCGAGCAGCTCCTCGACGCCGCGCGCGATCCCGGCAAGAGCGACGAGCCGCAGCGCGCCCCGAGCGAGGGATCCACGGCGGATCGCGCCCACGCCGCGAACGAGCCGATGATGGCCGCCACCGGCGCCTTCGACGACGAGCTCGCCGCCGCGGGCCTCGGCTACTTCGTCGACGGCGACGTGATCACCGATCTGCGCACCGGGCATCGCCTGGTGATCATCTACGCCTTCACCGTCGAGAGCGTCAGCCTGTTCACCTCGAACGGCGCCACGATCCGCGCCCTCGATCTGCGCCGCCTCGACCACCTCAACTGGAGCCAGTCGCTCCTCGGCTTCACCCGGCCGCACCTGCGCGAGGCGCTGGTGCTGCTCGATCAGGTCGACGAGCAGCTCGTGACGTACGTGCTCCCGGGGCTGGGAAAAGGCTCCAGGATCGAGCTCTTCGATCCTGACGACGCCGGCGTGTCCACCGCGCTGCGCGACGCCGTGGAGAGCCGCGCGGGCGAGCTCGTGCGCGCGGAGTACGGCGGCGCGCCCGGCCTCGACTCCGCCCGCGCCGAGCGCCTCGGTCGCCTCCTCACGCGGCGCCGCGAGCTCTTCGAAAGCTTCGAAAAGCGGGTGTCCGCGCGCGGCCTCACGCTGCGCACGCCGAGCAAGCTCCGCCTCGACCAGGACTACGACGCCGCCCTCGCCGGCGCCGTCCCGCAAGGCGAGCTCGACGAGCTGCGGAGCCTCGATGACGAGGTCGGCGAGAAGGCCTGCCTCGATACCTACGCTCGCCTGCGCGACGTGCTCGTCGACTCGGTGGAGCGCCACGAGGCCCAGCACCGGATCGACTACGCCCGTCAGGATCCGCTGCCGATGCCAGCGCCGCTGGAAGCCCTGGTGGGGCCGGCGGGAGAGGGAGAGTCTCATCGCTTCGCCTCGCAGACCCGCGCCGAGCTCTCGGCTTACCTCGGTGAGCTCTCGCGCGACGAGCGCACCACCAGGGTCAACCTGACGATGATCTCGCGCTTCCTCTTCAAGAAGCAGATGCAGGGGATGGCCGAGAGCTACTCTGCGGTGGTGATCTTCGAGGGGCTGGCCGCCGAGCTCGGCGTGCCTCCTCGCGGCGGCCTCGTGACCCGCGGCAACATCCAGCGCGAGCGCGCCGCGGAGATCTACCTGGCCTTGACGGCGCTCCCGGAAGAGGCGTTGAGAGGGGCCGCAGGGCGCCTGTGGGCGAAGCTCTTCGAGGGGCCTTTGCCGGAGCTGCGACCCATCGTATCGCGGTGAATCCTCGCCGAAACCAGGCGCCGATCGGCCGGTTCGTGCGGCGAGCGTGCCTGTCGACGCCGCCGATCCTCGGCGCCGGATCGCGCCGGTTGTCCCCGTCGGTTCGTGCTAGCCTGCCCGGGATGTCGTCGCTCGCGTCGTCCCACGCTCGCTCCGCCGCAGGCCGCCGTTCGGGGAAGCCGCGAGCGGGGCTGCCCGCGGTGGACGAGCGCCTGGTGATGCCCGAGACGCGCTTCGAGGTCATCGACGGAAAGGTCGAGCTCGTGCCCCCTGCCGACGAGTCGCACGGGAGTCGTCACTCCAAGATTTCCGCGCTCCTCGAGGCGTACGCGGCGCCCGGCTACGACGTCGCCTCGGACATGCTGACGCGCACCTCGGTGAAGAGCGATCTCGCGCCCGACGCGAGCGTGTTCCCCGCCGCGCGCGATCCGCGCACCGGCGGCCGTCAGCTGGAAGAGCTGGCGTTCGAGGTGCTCGGCACCGAGCGCCCCGGTCACGCCGCGAAGAAGGCCCGCGCTCTCGCCGAGCGCGGCGTGCGGAAGATCTTCGCCATCGACGTGAAGCGCAGGAGCGCGCTCAGCTGGTCCGCGACGACGAACACCTGGGAGATCCTGCCGCAAGGCGGCGCGATCGAGGACCGCGCGCTCGCGTTGCCGTTGCCCGTGCGCGCTCTCGTCGAGGCGATGAGCTCGGACGACGCCGTGGCGCAAGCGCTCCTCGCGAAGCGGAACCCGGTGATCACCACGGCGCTCGACGACGCCGAGCGCAAAGGCCAGATCGAGGGCCGCCTCGCCGGCAAGCTGGAAGGCAAGGCCGAGGGCAAGGCCGAAGGCCGCATCGAGTCCTTGCTGGCCGTGCTCGCCGCGCGGGGCCTCAAGGTGCGCAAGAAGCACGAGAAGCGTATCCGCTCCACCACCGACGAGGCCGTGCTCGCCGGCTGGCTGGTGGGCGCCATGAGCTGCGTCAGCGTCGACGCCTTGCTCGGGAAGTGAGCAGCCTCGATCGGCGCCTCCTGCGGTGCTGTCCGGGGAGTGATCAGGGCGCGCGCAGCGCCTGTGCGATCCTCGCGCCGCCTGCCGACGCCGCCGTCTCGGCCTGCTTCGTGTAAACCATTCCATCGTCGATGCGATCGAGCATGGCGTCGCCCGAGCCGCCGAGAGGCCGGGGCTTCTCCCCGCCGAAGCTGAAGCGGCTGATCGACAGGTTGTCAGGCGGTAACACCGTGAACCTCGGGACGAGCAAGGTTGCCTGTTCGCCGGGGACGAGCAACGAGGTCTCGTAGTCGAACGAAAGGGCCGCGAAGGCGCGCTGGCCTTGCCCCTGGAACACGGCCAGCGTGGCGACGCTCGAGTGGACTTCGATCACCGGATCACGCGGATCGAGGTCCGGCACTTCGAAGCCTGAAGGCTCGCTCTCCACCTCGAGCACGTCAACCGGAATTGCCGCGGAGAAGGCGCTGGAGAGGCCTCTGGCGAGCTCGTCCTGGCCGACGCGGATCGCCGCCAGACTGACCACCTGATGATTGAGCGCCACCGGAGCCGCGGTGACGCCCGGGAGGCCCTTGATCCGCGCTTCGAGCTCGCGCGTCGCTGCGTCGAGCTGCGCCTGATCCGGCGTGACGAGGCGGACGCGCACCCGGGCGCTGTCCTGGGCCTCGAGGTAGGTCAGGAGACGCTCGACGGCGGCCCGGCGCTCCGGGACGATCTCGCGTGCGGCGATGGCGCGCGCCGCCTCGAAGCGCGCGTGGATCGCCGGGCGAACGCGGGAAAGCACCCAGTCGTGGGGATACGCGGTAGCCGCGGCGCGGAGGGCGCGAATCGATCCATCGTTCTCGGCGGCCCGCAGCGACAGCGCCGGGAGGACGAAGAGATGAAGGGCCAGCGCGGCGAGGAGCCCGGCGAGGCCGGCGACCTTCCACGGGTGATCGGAGATCTGGAGTCGCGCGCGGGCCGGCGCCGGCGGCGCGTCGATCGACGCACGGCGCGAGAAGCGATATCCGCCCTCGGATCGCTGCGTATCGCGGGCCGCGTCCCGGTGCGCCGAGAGATCGTCCAGCGCCGCGCGGGGCACGTGGTGCTCGAGCCCGAAGAGGTGAAACTTCTCGACCTGATCGCCGAAATGAACGCTGATGGTGAAGGGCCGGAGCTGCGTCGAGTGCGCCTCGCCTTCGTGGATGTCGACCCGGGTGAAGTCGGCTATCGGCAAGAAGCGCATCGGCCGGCGGCGCGTGTCGAGGAAGCCCTGCGCGAGCAGGTAACGCCCCGGCGCCCACGGGAGGCGCTGCACGCGAATCGCGCTGACGCTCTTGAAGAGGCCAATCGCCAGCGTCGCTGTCGCGAGCGCGTACGGGATCGCGATCCAGAGGCCGCGCGAGGCGAACGGCGAGGTGACGACGCCGAGGCCCCGCCAGAACAACAGGCCGCCGAGAGCCGCCGCGCCGAGGGTGCCAAGGACGATCCAGCCCACGGCGATCGCGCCACTCTCGGGCTCCGCGAGGATCTTCGGGCCCGCGAGCAGCCGCTCGATTTCTTCTCGCTCCACGGGCGGAAGCGCGGCGGGATCGATCTCCAGAGTGGCCACGCGGGCGAGGTTACACGGGGACGGCCTCGGCGGGTGGCTGATAGCGTGTCACGTGGACGATCCCCGCCGCGCCCCGGGCGAGCCACCGCACGCACGCGTCGGTTTCGTGTCGTGAGCAGGAATCGTTCGCGGCGCGGCATCCCTCTTGCTCGTCATCCTGGTGGGCGCTGGATGCCCCCGGAGGATGTCATGGCGAGTGAGCTCAACGGAAAGAAGGTCGCGATACTGGTCGAGAGCGGGTTCGAGCAAGTCGAGCTCACCGGACCGAAGCGAGCGCTGGAGCAGGCCGGGGCCCGCACCTTCATCGTATCTCCGCAGAAGACCGAGGTCCAGGGCTGGAATCATGACGAGAAGGCCGACCGTTTCCCCGTCGACGTGCCGATCGAGGCCGCCCGCGCGGAGGACTTCGACAGCCTGCTCTTGCCCGGAGGAGTGATGAACCCCGACACGCTGCGCATGAACCCGGAGGCTGTCGCGTTCGTGCGCGCCTTCTTCGATGCGGGCAAGCCCGTCGCGGCGATCTGTCACGGACCCTGGACGCTGGTCGAGGCCGACGTGGTCCGCGGCCGCACGATGACCTCGTGGCCGTCGATCCGCACCGACCTTCGCAACGCGGGCGCCACCGTCGTCGATCGCGAGGTGGTCGTGGACCAAGGCCTCGTGACCAGCCGCAAGCCCGACGACATCCCCGCCTTCAACGCCAGGATGATCGAGGAGTTCGCCGAGGGAAAGCACAAGGGGCGCAAGGCCGCCTGAGGCTCGTCGAGGCGAGGCGCGCCGCTCTCCGACGCTGCCTCTGCGGCGGCAAGGCTGGCAGGCCGCGCGCGCCGGGGCAATTCTGCACCTTCGCTCCCGCGGGCCCCACGCGTACTCAGGTTTCACGAAGCCTGAGCCTCGCGGTCCGGACGCGGCTCGATTGACGATCTTGCCACTTCGAGGGCCGCTGGCAGCACAATGGGGCCGCTGAGGACTCGGCCCCTCACCCCGTGTACGTTACCGCACCGCATGATTTCCAGCGATTTCAGGGGATTCCATTCGTGGTATCCCGCGTGCTATTCCTGCGCGCATGAAACCTGAATGGTCGGACGAAGGTAAACGCCTCCTGTTGACGTACGCGGTGCCGGTCGGCGGCAAGCTACTCGGGGCGCTGCTGCTGTGGATCGTCGGGCGCACCGTCATTGGCTGGGTTCGCTCCATGGCGCGCCACAGCCTCGAGAAGCGCAAGCTCGACGTCACCCTGGTGCGTTACCTCGACTCCGTCCTCGGGGTCGTGCTCAACCTGCTGCTGTTCCTCGCTGCGCTGAGCCTCTTCGGCGTCGAGACCACGTCGTTCGCGGGGATCATCGGCGCGGCCGGCGTCGCCATCGGCCTGGCCTGGTCGGGCCTCCTGTCGAACTTCGCGGCCGGCGTCTTCATGGTCGTCCTCCGCCCGTTCAAGGTGGGTGACATGATCAGCGCCGCCGGCGTCACCGGCGTCGTCCACGAGGTCGGCCTCTTCGCCACCACCATCGACACCGCCGACAATATCCGCACCTTCGTCGGCAACAACAAGATCTTCGGCGACACCATCCAGAACTACACCACCAACCCGTACCGCCGGGTCGACATCAAGGCGCAGCTCGCCCACGGGTCCGACACCAAGAAGGCCATTTCCCTCCTCCGCGCCCGCCTCGTCAAGGTCCCTCACGTGATCGACGATCCGGCTCCCTCGGTCGAGCTGCTCGAGTTCAGCGCCGTCGGCCCCGTCATCGGAGTGCGGCCCTTCTGTCACAACAACCATTACTGGGACGTCTATTTCGCCACCAACGAGGCCATCCTCGAGGAGCTGACGGCGGCGGGCTTCTCTGCCCCCGAGCCGATCACCATCCTCCGCGGCGAGGTCCCCAAGGCTCCTCCGTCCGCTCTTTGAGTCAGGCCGGCCCGCCGGCTCGCGCTGCCGCGAGCGGCGGCGCGGCAGGCAAACCGAGGCAGGCCATGGCCGACGCGATCGAACGAGCCAATCTGTCGTGGCCTCGGAGTGACCAGACTGGCATTCACGATCAGCGCGGCGAGCCAGTCCATCTCGTCAATATTCGTCCCGTCGAGGTCGCAAGATCGGTGACGCGGCGCACGAGCCGGGGCGTCAGCACGCGCTTGCCGGTTTTGTTGCCGCGCCCGGCGCGACATTGGCTACGCTGACACCGTGGCTCAACGTCTCGACGATCGGGCGGCTCCGCCGGCGCGGGCACCGGAGCCCTCGATTCCCCACGACGATCGGCCGACGCCGATCGTCGATATTTCACGCGAGGTCGCGTCCGCGGTGAGCGACACGCGGGCGACGGCGCGGTTGCGTGTCAGTCAACTCACCAACCTCGTCAACTTGACGCGCGACGAAGCGGCCGCAAAGGCGGCGCCCGCGGCGGCAGTTCCCGAGCCCCCGCCGGCGGTGAGGGCGGGGCCGGCGCGCCAGCCGCGGAGCGTGGCAGTCCCGATGACGCTCGGCGTCGCGGCCCTGACGATCGCCGCCGTCATCGGCTACGCGCGGATCCGGCCCGCGCCCGCTCCGCCCGTCGAGATTGCCTCTGTCGTCGCGCCGGCGCTCTCTGTGGCCAAGTCGGCCAAGGTGACGCCGTCTGCGGCGCAGCCGCCCCGGCCTCCCGCCGTCACCGCGGCGGAGCTCCAGGCCCGCGCCACGCTCGAGCGCCTGCGGACTGGCCTCGACACCTGCATTCGCAACGGGATCCACGCGCTCCCGGGCGGCTCGCCGGCGGTGCCACCCGGCCTCGCCGCGCTGAAGGACGGCGCGTTCACCCCGGCTCCGGGCGACTGGAAGACGGCAGTCTGGTCGTGCGCGCAGTTCCAGATCACCGATCCCATGGACTTCCAGCTCCAGTGGCAGCTGGTCAAGCCGAACGCCGAGGGCAGGGGCGTCGCCTGGATTGACCAGGATCGTGACGGCGTCGCCGACCGCGCCCTCGGCTTCTCGATCACGCTCGGTCCACGGGGCGAGCCGATCCTCGGCGACATCCAGGGGATCGAGGCCACGACGCCAGTCTCCACCCTGCGTCGTCAGTAGTTAAATAGATACGCGCGCTCAGTCGTATCCAGGCCACGGGAGCGGCGTCCGGCTCGGTGTCCCGTCGTGGATCACCGGCCAGCCAGCTTGCCAGTCGATCCGATCGACGAGCACCTGGCGACCGTCGCCGTCGAGCTGCTTGCCGTTCCCGCTGTTGGTCCACGCGTGATAGACGAAGTAGTCCTTTGCGCCGACGGCGACGACCGAGCCGTGGCCGGGCCCGACCCAGCGCTCGTTGTTCCCCAGGATCGGCGCCCCGTGCTTCACGTACGGCCCGAGCAGGCTCGCGGAGCGCGCGACGCCGGTGCGATAGCGGTAGTCGTACACGTTGCCGCTGTAGAACAGGTAATACATGCTGTCGTGGAGCACCACCCACGGGGCCTCGACGACGCCGCCCTCCCAGGTCGCCGTATCGTTGACGAGGACTTTCGTGGCAACGCTGCCTGCCGCGAACGAGAGGCCGTTCTTCGCCAGCTCGCGGGCGTAGATCGGCGTCGGCTTGCCCTGCGAGTTCCCGTCGATCTTGTAGAACAACCAGCGCTTACCGCCCGGGTCCTCGAAGAACGTGGCGTCGATGACCCCGAGCGCGTTCTGCACGAGCGGGCCGCCGCTGTCGGTGTAGGGGCCGAGCACCGAGGGAGCGTGGGCGGCCGCGATCGAGAGCACGTTGGCGTCGTTCACCGTCGTGTAGTAAGCGACGAAGCCCGCGTCGACCGGGTGGATCTCGGGAGCCCAGTTGCGAGAGCCGTTGGCGGCCCAGGGCGGCTTGCCCGCGGGGAGCACCTTGTCCCCGGTGTCCGACCAGGTGACGAGGTCGCGCGAAGAGCGGATGGGGAATTTGCCGCCGGTGCACACCACATCGTAGCTCAGCGAGGTGCCCGTGCCGGAGGCGATCACCCCGGGATCGGGGCAATCGAAGGCGATCACCGGGTTCTGGTACGGCGGCGTCGGCCCGTGGAGCCCGCTCTTCATCGGCGCGGCGACCAGGCTCGTCGTGGGGATGATCTCCTTGTCGATCGTCGCGCTCGACCACGAGAGCTTCGCCGAGGCCGTGAGATCGAGCTCGAAGTACTCGAGCCGGATCGGTACGGGCACGCCGGCCTGGAGAGCGACCACCGTGTCGGTGGCGGTCGCGAGCTGTCCGTGCCAGTCGTCGATGACGAGCTTGCCGCCGATCCAGAGGCGCACGCCGTCGTCGGCGTCGGTCGTCAGCGTGTACATCCCGCTCTCGGGGGGGACGAGGAGGCCAGTCCATCGCGCCGAGAAGTCATCTTTGCCCAGGCCCGCTCCGGGGGCGCCGTCACCCCAGTCGTGGTCGACGCCCGGCTCGATCTGCTCGAGCGCGAGATCGAGGTAGCTGGCGAAATACTCGGCGCGGAGCCCCGGTATCGCCGCGACCGGCGCGCCGCCCGCGCCCCCTGCGCCGCCGCTGCCGCTCGAGCTGCCGACGACGCTGCCGCCGGTCCCCGCCTCGGCGGAGGCGCCGCCCGCGCCGCTCGACGTCGCGCCCGGCTGGAGATCGCTGGAGCACGCCGGCAGCGACGTCAGCAGCGCGGCAATCACCCAGGCGCCGCGGTGATCCGTCGGCGTTGCCCCGCTGGCCGACGACGACGCGGAGACAGTCCAGGCTCTCCGCGTTCGCATCCACAGGCGCTATCACGCCTGTGGAAAGCATGTCAAACGAGGATTATCCCCGAGGCTGGTGATCGTACGCCGCGCGCCCGATCACCACTGCGTCGGCGCGTAGTCCTTGAGGAACTTCCCCGAGACATGGACGCCGCTGAGGAGCCCCGAGAAGAACGGATCGCAGATCCGCGCCGCGCCGTCGACGATGTCGAGCGGAGCATGGAAGTCGTGCTCTTGCTGCTTGCGCGCCGAGAGCGCCGCCGGATCCTCGTCGGTGACCCAGCCGGTGTCGACGGCGTTCATGAAGATCCCGTCGGCCGCGTAGTCGGGCGCCGAGGTCAGCGTCATCATGTTGAGAGCGGCCTTGGCCATGTTGGTGTGAGGGTGCTTGTCCGTCTTGGTGCGGCGGGCAAACTGGCCTTCCATCGCCGAGACGTTGACGATGTGCTTCTCGCCGGTCGGGAAGCGCAGCATCAGCGATTTCAGCTTGCTGCAGAGGATGAACGGCGCGACGGCGTTGACGAGCTGGACCTCGAGCATCTCGGGCGAGGACACCTGGCTCAGGGTGAGGCGCCAGCTGTTGATGGGGCGGAGATCGATCTGCTGGAGATCCGCGTCGGATTTGCCCGCGGGGAACACGTCTTCTCCGTGGCCCGCGTCCTCGGCGCAGGGGATCTGCGAGAGCATCGCCGAGGCGCGGATCCCGATCCCGGGGCCGCCGCCACGCCAGGCGACGACGCCGCTCGGATCGACGTGGCCATGATCGATGATCGCCAGCGCGGGCTCGGCCAGGCCTGATTTGCAGGCCTCGTGGCCGCGGAGGAGCGACTGCACCTCGGGCGTGAGGTCGCCGAAAGCGCGCGACTCGTGCTCGAGGAGGTGGGCATAGAAGCCGGACGGCCGGCGCACCGTCTGGGCCGCGTTGTTGATCAGGATGTCGAGACGACTCTGGGTCTGCTCCAGGTAGCGCGCGAAGATCTCCACGCTGGGCGAGTGGCGGAGATCGAGGCCATAGACCTCGAGGCGAGAGCCCCAGTCGGCGAAATCGGCCTCGCGCGAGAAGCGAGACGCGGCGTCGTGGGGGAAGCGCGTCGTCACGATCACCCTGGCGCCGGCCCGCAGCATCATCAGCGCGGCCTGGAAGCCGATCTTGATCCGCGCCCCGGTGATGACGGCGGTGCGGCCCGCGAGAGAGGCAGTCTGGAAGCGCTTCTGGTAGTTGAGCTCGGCGCAGGGCGCGCACATCGAGTCGTAGAAGAAGTGGAGCCTTCGATACTCGGCCTTGCAGACGTAGCAGGCGCGCGACTGCATGAGCTCGGGCGCCTCGGCCTCGGCGGCCTCGATCACGCCCGGCGCGAGCTGCGGGGGCGCGCTGAAGACCTCGGCGCGGCGGGCGGCGCGGATCTCGGTGCTGGCCCGCGCCTCGCGATCCGACTCGCGATCGTTCTTGCGGGTGACCTTCCGGAAGTGCTTCGCGGTGCGCATCAGCTCGTGGCGCGTCGGGCGCGAGATGCGGCCGGCGGCGATGAGCAGGGCGACGCGCTCGTGGTCGTCCATGGAGGAGAGCAGGTTGCGATCGTCGACGATCTTCTCGAGCAGCTCGATGGCGGCGCGCAGCGCGGCAGGGGTGATCTCGGTCATGGGAGTGCGCGAGCGTATAGCGCAGCCGGCCGGCGATTGCCGCGCGGATCGCCCGGGAAGAGCCACGCCACTGGCTCCTTCGCGCGCGGAGGGGTGACGACGCCGCTCGTGAGGCCTGAAAAACGTGACTTTCGGCCGGGAATGCGCCACTTTCCGGCGATGAAGCGCCTGCCCTTCGTCGTCGTGCTCGCCCTCACCGCGTGCAGCGCGGCGCCGCCTCCGGTGAGCACCCTCGCGCCCGCGGCGCCGCCTCCGGCCGCGGCCGTGGCGATCGACGCCCATCCGGCCGTCGCGGCGGACGTGCCGAGTCCGGCCGCCACGGCGACGGCCGAAGCACCGGAGTCGCCGTCCGACGATCTGCCGGCCCCGCCGGACGTCGCGGCCCCGCCCGCAGACGCCGCGAAGACGGCCTCCGGCCTCGCGACTCGGGTCCTCGCGCCTGGCACCGGCAAGGATCACCCCGGCCCGGACGACAAGGTCGAGGTGAACTACTCGGGCTGGACGAAGTCGGGCCGGATGTTCGATAGCTCGGTCGTCCGCAAAGAGTCGATGAAATTCGGCGTGGCGCAGGTCATCCCGGGCTGGACCGAGGGCCTTCAGCTCATGGTGGTGGGCGAGAAGCGTCGACTCTGGATCCCCGCCGAGCTGGCCTATGGCGATCATCCCCGCGGCGGAGCGCCCGCCGGCGCGCTGACGTTCGATGTCGAGCTCCTCGACATCAAGCCCGCCGCCAAGCCGCCGCTCACCCCGAAAGACGTGAAATCCCCGCCGAAGACCGCGAAGAAGACGCGGTCGGGCCTGGCCTATCGGGTGCTGAAGAAGGGCCCTGGCAAAGGCCCCTCGCCGGGGCCGACCACGACGGTGAGCGTCGATTACACCGGCTGGACGACCGACGGGAAAATATTCGACAGCTCGGTCGTGCGGGGCGAGCCCATCTCGTTCGGCGTCAACCAGGTGATCAAGGGCTGGACCGAGGGGCTCCAGCTCATGAAGGTCGGCGACTCGTACCGCTTCTGGATCCCGGCCACGCTGGCCTACGGAGTCAATCCGGGCAGGCCCGGCGTCCCCGCCGGCATGCTGGTGTTCGACGTGAATCTGCTCCGGATCGAGGAGTGATCGGCGCGCCCCTCCGGATCAGACCGGCGATCGATCCGACTCGGGCCCGGACGGCACCTTGCCCCTGACGACGCTCTTCGGAGGATCGTTCGCAGGCCCGCTCTTGGCCTTCTGAACGGCGTTGGTGAGGTTGACGAGGCTGCCGAGCGTCGTCGCCCAGAACGGCGCTCCGAGCGAGAGCATCACGCATGAGAACACGATACCGACCAGCCACAGCAGCGTATCGCCGAGCAGCTCGCGCCTGGTGGGGGCGCGCTCGCCCGCCGCGCGATCCCGAGGCTCGCGCAGCGCCAGGCTCCAGCGACCGACGATGTAGCTCGACTGCCACCCGGCGCCGAGGCCCGAGCCCTCGAGGATCCGCGAGGTGCGCCGCAGCTCCTCGGTGAGCTCGCGGAGCGCGGGCTCGGGCGCACGAGGGGCCTTTGCGGCGTCGCCGTGCTCCCCGTGCTCCCCGTGCTCCCCGTGCTCTCCTGAGAGCTGCTCCGACGTGCGCTGGATCTCCTTGATTTCGTGGGTGAGCGCGTCGCGCTGGGTCTCGTCGCGGTGCAGATCGCCGATGAGCCGGATCCCATCGAAGTTGAAGGTGATCACGAGCAAGCACGAGACCAGGAGCGTGAGCCGGCGCATCTTCAGCTTGAAGCGCTGCGACGACGTGGCGCCCACGGTCTCGTACCAGCGCTCCACGAATGCCGTGAAGCGCTCGACGTCGATCACCGCTTTGAGCACGGCGCGCCCTCTCGGCGTCGGCTGGCTGATCTCCGTCTTGACGAGATCGATGAGATCGTCTTGATCGAGGTACTCGATGGGTCGTGACACCTTCGCGCCGGCCACCGTCTTCGGCGGCAGCGTGTGCAAGAGTGGATGGGTGACGACGGCCGCGACGAAGGCCTTCTTCTCGTCGTCACTCAGGCTCTCCCCCTGGAGGATCGCATAGTTGTGGATCAGCGACACCAGCATGTCGTGGAGGCCCGACGCGCGCAGCCCGAGCGCGCTCTGGATCGCCTGCACGAGTGCGCTGACGAACAGGCTCACCACCAGCATCACCGCCGCGAAGGCGGCCGCCGTCTCGATCAAGGGGAACATGAGGGTCGATGCTATCCGAGGCTGCTCCGGCGTGTCGCCATCGGCGGCGCGGTTCGTCCTCGATCGCATTGACTGGCGCGCGGGCAGCGTGTAGTGTCCCGAGACCGGCCCGGATCGGATCCGCCATTCCACCGACCGACGAGTCATGGCGGCCCAGTCACCCACTGGGGACGAATGTTTCGAGAAGGCGCGGCGCTCCAGAACGTGGGCGCGGCGCTGAAGAGGTCGTCATGCGCAAGGCGGAGATAGACGCGCTGGTGCTCGCGCACCGGGGCCGTGCCCGGCCAGTGGCCTTCTTTCACGTGCTCCGGCAGCCGACGCTGGAGCCCGACGATCACGCCTTCCTCCTCGAGCACGCGAGCGAGCTCGGCGCCTCGGATCTCCTCCGCTGGCGCGCCCGCTGCGAAGAGGGGTTCACCGCCGCCGTGATTGGCCAGCTCGCCCGGCGAGCCATCGACGATCCGCGGAGCTTCCAGCATGAGGTGCTCGATCTACCGAAGATCGAGATGCACGAACACGAGTGGACCGAGCTCGCGTCTCTGGTGAACGGGCGGGTCCCGGCCGCGGTGTTCGCGGGGATCCTCGCGCGCGGCGGGGCCCGGCCGGTGCGCCCTTTGCCGGAGAAGCTCTTCACGCCCGGCGTGCTCGATCGCGGCCTGCTCCCGCTCGACGAAGACGACGGCGCGGCGGTCGAAGAGGCGATTCGCCAGCGCGGCATCGACGCGGTGCCGATCCGCGATCTGCTCAAGGCCAGGAGCGCCGGCAAGCTCTCGCTCGACGACGCCGCGCTCGCGGTGCTGGCCCTGGCGCGCGCGGGCTCCCCGGCCGAGGACTGGAGCGCTGCCGCGCCCGATTTCCCTCCGGCGCTCCGCGACGCCGTGCTCGAAAAGGCCCGCTCCACGCCACGCAGCGCCGAGCGCGCCAACCTCCTCAACTGGCTCGATACGCAGGACATTTCGCGCGCCGTGCTGCTCCCGGTGGCGCTCGCGTCCATGCACGAAGGGCCGGTATCGTATGGCCTCGTGGCCTTCCTCGCGCGGCAGCTCGCCACCCGCGCGGCGTGGGACTCGCATGGACTCCAGGCCCTCTCGGCGCTGATGGCGCAGCGAGCCTTTCCGGAGATCGGCGAGCTGATCACCGTCGTTTGGAGCGAGGCGGGACGAGGCCCGGACGGGCCGCCGCGAGGCCTCCTCGAGGCCGTCCAGATGGCCTTTGCGATGGCCCTGATCGCCATCATCCGGGCCGCCCTCACCGCCGGCGACGAGGCCCGCGCCCTCGCGGCGCTGTCGGCTCTGGCCTGCCTCGATCCGCCGTCGCGCGCCAGCCGCGCCGTGCACGAGCTCCAGCGCATCCCCGGTGTCAGCGCCGAGATCGCCGAGCTCATCGCGGTCAACGAGCGCCTCGTGAAGCACAGCAATGCTGGCGACGCCTCGCTCGAGGGCGTCATCGCGGCGCTGCACGCCATCGCCGACGCCTTCGCCTGATCCGGCGGGCGCGGCGCCCCCTCTCGCGGGGCGCGATGCGGCGAAGCGCTTCGCCGCCAGAGGATTCATCCGTTCTCAACCCTCTTCAAGAGGGACGATTGATGTCGTTCATCAACTTTCCCACGCGGGAAATCTGCTGCAAGATTGTCTATTACGGGCCGGGCCTCGGCGGCAAGACCGCCAACGTTCAGCACATCTTCGACCGGACGGCCGAGGGCTCGAAGGGGCGCTTGATCTCGCTCAAGACCGAGAGCGACCGGACGCTGTTCTTCGATTTTCTCCCCATCGATCTCGGGAAGATCAGCGGCTTCACGACGAGGCTCCAGCTCTACACGGTGCCGGGGCAGGTGCATTATCGGGCGAGCCGGCGCCTGATCCTCCGCGGGGTCGACGGGGTGGTGTTCGTCGCCGACTCGCAGCCCGGGCGGCTCGACGCCGACGCCGAGTCGATGTCGGATCTGGAGGAGAACCTCGCCGAGCAGGGGCAGCCGCTCGAGAGCGTGCCCCTCGTGATCCAGTACAACAAGCGCGATCTCGCCGACGCGGTCCCGGTGGCCGAGCTGCGCGAGCTGCTCAACCCGCGCCGCGTGCCCGAGCTCGAGGCCTCCGCGGCCAGGGGCCTCGGCGTGTTCGAGACGCTGAGGGCCGTGGGGCGATTGGCCCTCACCGGGATCAAGCTACCTCGGCGGTGAGAAGCGGATCAGCGAAAGCTCTCTTGATAGCCGGGATCCTCGACGGATCGAGCCGCGGCCGTCTCGCGGAGAGGCCGCGTGGTGTCGAGCATCACGGCCAGCTCCGACGTCTCGCGGTGGCCGATGCTGGCCTCGTAGGCGCCGGGGTGCGGCCCGTGCGGCAAGCCCGCCGGATGAAACGAGATGCTCCCTGGCCCGACGCCGCGGCGCGAGGTGAAGTTACCTCGGCAATAGAAGAGGATCTCGTCGCAGTCGACGGCCGAGTGCGGGTAAGGGCAGGGGATGGCCTCGGGGTGAAAGTCGACCATCCGGGGGACGAAACTGCAGATGAGGGCGCCTCGCGTCGCGAACGTACCGTGCCAGTCGGGTGGCAGATGAACCAGCCCGGCGCGGGCCTGGAAGTCGAGGATCGGGAACGCGAACGGGTACACGGTGCCGTCCCAGCCCACGACGTCGAGCGGCGAGTCTGGCACGGTGAAGCCGTGAAACACGTTGCCGCGCTTCACCACCAGCTCGCGCAGGCCTTCGTCGAGGGGGCCGACGAACTCGGGGCGCCGGAAATCGCGGTGGCAATAGGGCGCATCCATCCGCAGCTGGCCGGCCTCGTTACGCCACTGGCGGGGGAGGTGGATGCCGCCCGGCGCCTCGATCGAGAGCCACACCTGCTCCTTGCTCGAGTCGGGCAGGAAGCGGTGGAGCAGCCCCTTGGGGACGTAGACGTAGTCGTCTTCCTCGAAGCGGAGATCGCCGAGCACGGTGCGGAGCAGGCCGCCGCCGCGGAGCACGAAGAAGAGATCGTCGGCATCGCCGTTGGAGAAATAGACGGGATCCGCCGCCGTCGGGCGCACCAGGCCGACGACGACGTCGTCGTTGAAGAGCAGCGGCGTGCGCACGTCGATCGGGGCGCCGCCCGATCGTTTGAGCTCCAACGACTTGTAGTGGCGCTTGGCGAGGTGGGGCGCGGGGAGCGCGGCCTCGGGCACCGCGAAGCCGTGGTGGGCCTCGGCGACGCGGTGCTCGTGCGGCCGGCGCTCGTGGTAGAGGATCGTGTACGGCCCGTCGAAGCCGTCGCGCGTCAGGCACTCTTCCCAGCGCAGGGTCCCCGCGGCGTCGCGGTGCGCGATGTGGTGCTTCCGCGGGAACGAGCCGACAGCGATCCGGTCGATCATCAGGCCGCCCCCTCTGCCTTCTGCGTGCGCTCGATGCTCTCGAACAGCGCGCGGAAGTTGCCCCCGCCAAAGCCCTGATCACCCTTGCGCTGGATGATCTCGTAGAAGAACGGGCCGGCCTCGCGATCGGCGTGCGTGCCGGCCGACTCCTTCAGGAAGATCTGGAGCATGTACGAGCGGTCGCGATCACCGTCGACGAGGATCTCCAGCTCGCGGAGCACGCTGACCTCCTCATCGATCTGCTTGATGCCGAGGCGCTGGATCCGCTCCGGGAGCATGTCGTAGTAGGCCTGCGGCGTGGGCATGAACGAGACGCCGCGCGCCCGCATCTCGCGCACGCACGCGAGGATGTCTCTGGTCGTCATCGCCGCGTGCTGGATGCCGTCGCCGCGGTGCTCCTCGTTGAAGATGTTGATCTGCGAGGCCTTGAAGAAGGGCCGGTAGGGCTCGTTGTTGGCGAACTTCACGCCCGACTGACGATCCCACATCACGGCCGATTTCAGGCCCGATCCGTGGGTCGCGCTCTCGTCGACGTCGCTGGTGTGGAACTCGATCGACCAGAAGCGCTCGAAGCCGCACACGTGCTCCATCCAGAGGAGCGCCGGGGCCATCGTCTGGAAGTTCGACGTGACATGATCGAAGCGCTCGAGGGCGAGGCGGTTCTTGCCGCCGCGCGGCTCGGTGTAATGGACCGCGCCGGGGAAGAGCGCCCGGTAGCCGTTGCGCTCGACGAAGCGGAACGTCGTGTCGCCGAAGGGCGTGGTGATCGAGAACGAGGCGAACTCGCCGCCGGCGTCGGTGGCGCGCTGGATTTCGTCGATGGGTGTGCCGCCGCGCGACTCGAGGAGCTTGAACGTGCGCTCGATGTCCTCCACCTCGAAGACCAGCGTGCCCACGCCGTCAGGGTGCTTGCGGAGGAAGCGCGAGGCGCGCCCGCCCTCGCCGAGCGGCGACGAGCAGACGACGAGGCACTCGCCGGCCTGGAAGATCGCGCTGCGCTGCTTCGCCGCGGCCTCGAGCTCGGGGCCGCTCCCGCCGATCTCCGCGAAGTCGAGCTTCTCGGTGTAGAAGCGCCGGCTCCGCTCCAGATCGTGAACGTAATAGTGGATGGCCTCGAGCTTCTTGATCCCGAGCGGTTCGATGGTCGACATGGGGTGTGGTTTGCTCCAGGTGGGCGCTACTTCGCCACGACTTTTTGCGCGATCCGGCCGAACAAACTGCGCCCTTCGAGATCGAGCATCTCGATGGCGATCGTGTCGCCGGGCTTCATGAACGGCGTCGCCGGCTTGCCCTGCTCGATCGTCTCGATCATCCGCTGCTCGGCGAGGCACGAGATGCCCCGCGCCCGATCGGCGTTGGAGACGGTGCCGCTCCCGAGGATCGTGCCCGCCGTGAAGGCGCGCGTCTTCGCGACGTGGGCGAGGAGCTCGTAGAACGAGAAGTGCATCTCCGGTCCGGCCTCGGGATCGCCGACGAGCGCGCCGTTGTACGTCGAGCGGAGGCGGAGGTGAACGCGGCCGTCGCGCCACGCGTCGCCGAGCTCGTCCGGCGTCACCGCGAACGGGGAGAACGCCGTCGCCGGCTTGGAGTTGAAGAAGCCGAAGCCCTTGGCCAGCTCGTCCGGGATCAGGTTGCGAAGGGTGACGTCGTTGACGAGCGTGACCAACCGGACACAGCGGTGCGCGTCGTCCTTCGTCGTCCCCTGCGGGACGTCGCCGAGGATCAGCGCGACCTCGGCCTCGAAGTCGAGGCCCCACGCCGGATCGCCGAGCACGAGGTCGTCGGTCGGCCCGAGGAGGACGCCGGATCCACCCTGGTAAACGAGGGGATCGCTGCGCAGCGTCGCCGGCGGCTCGGCCCCGCGCGCCTTGCGCACCAGGACGATGTGGTTGATGTACGCCGAGCCGTCGACCCACTCGTACGCGCGCGGCAAGGGCGCCGCGAAGCGCGCGGGATCGACCGGCACCCCGGGGGTCTCGCCGCTGTCGAGGCGCGCGGCCAGGGCGAGCAGCGCGGGCTCGGCGCGCTCCCAGGCGTCGAGGGCGGCCTGGAGCGTCGGCGCGACGCCGATCGCGGGCGTGTAAACTTGGTTGTCGCGGCGGACGACGACGAGCGTGCCGTCGCGGGTCGAATCACGGAGCGTCCCGAGCTTCATGGCGACGGGCGCCTACCATGGTCGTCGGGGAGCGTCGAACGATCGGGCGAGGGCTACTCGACGACGGAGAACATGTCGCCGTCGTTGCTCGCGCTGCCGTTGCCGCCGTGGAAATGAATGATGCGCTCGCTCGGCGCGTGGCCGAGCCACTGGTCGAGCACGCGGATCCCGTTGCTGTCTTCGGAGAGGAAGATCGCCGCGTGGTTGCCGTGCGAGTGGTTCGGGTAGTGCCCGTCGACGAAGGTCGCGATGACGGTCCCCTTCGTGATGAGGTGGCCGTTGCCCTTCACCTTGATGCCCTGGTGCCAGGAAGCGGTGTTGGGCGCACCGGCCCACGCTTGAACGAGGGCCACGCACTGTCCGGTTCCGACAGCGCTGCGAGTGGAACGATGCTCGAGATTGTGGGCGATGTAGCTCATGGCGGCGATAGTAGCCGGGCGCGCGTGCGGATCGCCATGGCCGTCTGCTCGCGACACGTTCGAACACAATCGAGAGGTGGTAGAGAACGACGACGGGTCTCTCCTGACTCGACGCGCCATGACCGAAGGCTCTCCGATCACCGCGCTCCTCGGGCCCACCAACACCGGGAAGACGCACCGCGCCGTCGAGCGCATGCTCGCCTACGACTCGGGGATGATCGGCCTCCCGCTGCGCTTGCTGGCGCGCGAGGTCTACGATCGGATCACCGCGCGCGTGGGCGAGGCGCGGGTCGCGCTCGTCACCGGCGAGGAGAAGCGCGTCCCGCGGCGCCCGGATTACTGGGTGTGCACCGTCGAGGCGATGCCGATGGATCGCGAGGTTGACTTCCTCGCGGTCGACGAGATCCAGCTCGCCGCGCACGATCAGCGCGGGCACGTGTTCACCGAGCGCCTCCTCGCCGCGCGAGGGCGCCGCGAGACGTGGTTCATGGGCGCCGACACCATGCGCCAGATGTTCGCCGAGCTCTGCCCCGCGGCGAAGATCGTCGAGCACCCGCGGCTCTCGCGGCTCACGTCGGCGGGGCCGGCCAAGCTCTCCAAGCTGCCCGCGCGCAGCGCCGTCGTCGCGTTCGGCATGCCGCAGGTCTACGCGATCGCCGAGCGGCTGCGCGCGCTCCGGGGCGGCGCGGCGGTGGTGCTCGGCGCGCTCTCGCCCCGCACGCGCAACGCCCAGGTCGCGCTGTTCCAGGCGGGCGAGGTCGACTACCTCGTCGCCACCGACGCCATCGGCATGGGGCTCAACCTCGGCGTGACCCACGTGGCGTTCGCGGGCCTGCGCAAGTTCGACGGGCACGCCGTGCGCGATCTCGACACGGCCGAGCTCGCGCAGATCGCCGGACGCGCGGGCCGCTACACCACCGACGGCACCTTCGGCACCGTGGCCCCGCAAGGCCTCTCGCCCGAGCTGGCGCAGGCGATCGAGCTGCATCGTTTCGCCCCGGTACGGAGGCTATTTTATCGCAACACCGATCTCGACACGACGTCCGTCGACGGGCTCGTGGCGTCGCTGCGGCAGCGCCCACGCTCGCACGCTCTCCGCCTCGTCGAGCACGCCGAGGACACCGCGGCGCTCGTCGCGCTCGCGCAAGATCCTGGCGTGCGCGCGCGCGCTCGCGGCACGGAGGCCGTCGCGCTGCTGTGGGAGGTGTGCCGCGTCCCCGATTTTCGCAAGCTGCTCCTCGATACGCACGTGACGCTGCTCGCCGAGATCTACGCGCAGCTCACCGGCCCGCGCGCGATCATCGATTCCGATTTTCTCGCGGCGCGCCTCGCCGAGATCGACGATCCCGAGGGCGACATCGACACGCTGCTGGCGCGGATCGCCTCGATCCGGACGTGGACGTACATCTCGCATCGCGCGCTCTGGATCGCCGACGCGGCCGCCTGGCAAGAGCGCACCCGCGCGATCGAGGATCACCTGAGCGACGCGCTCCACGACCGCCTGGTGCAGCGCTTCGTCGAGCACGGCGCGGGGAAGCGCGGGACCGCGAGCTCGAAGCGCGCCCGCGCGAGCGCCGCGAGCGAGAGCGAGATCGAGGCCGCGCCGGTGAACGCGTCGCATCCGTTCGCGGCCCTCGCGTCGCTGCGCGGCCGGCTCGCGCCGGATCCGCCGGATCCCGTCGCGGCGCCGGATCGCTGGGTCGAGTCGCTGGTGTCGGCCGGGCACGAGCGCTTCGCCGTCGACGCGAGCGGCCGCATCCTCGACACCGAGAGCGAGCGCGTGCTCGGCCACCTCACGCGCGGCACCACGCTGCTGCTCCCCGAGGTCCGCCTGCTCGATCTCGACGAGCTCGGCGCCGGCGCGCGATCCCGCGTGCTCCGCCGCCTCGTGGCGTTCGCGCGCGATCTGGTGACCGAGCTGCTCTCCCCGCTCCGCGTCGACGCAGCGCGCGAGCTCTCCGCCGCTGGACGCGGGGTGGTCTACCAGATCGAGCAGGGCCTCGGAACGCTCGATGCCCGCGACGCGCGCGGCCAGATCGCCGAGCTCTCGCCGCGCGATCGCCAGATCTTCGCCGAGCTCGAGGTGACGATCGGCGGCCGCGTCGTCTACGCGTCGGCGCTGCTCAAGCGCCCCGCGGTGGAGCAGCGCGCCGCGCTGTACGCGACGTTCTTCGACGGGCGCGCCCGGCCGGCGTTGCCGCGGCCCGGCGCCGTCTCGATGCCCGCGGAGAAGGGCGTCGAGCCCAGGGCCTATGTGCTGATTGGCTATCCGGTGTTCGGCGCGCGCGCCGTCCGCGGCGACGTGGCCGAGCGCGTCCACCGGGCCCTCGTCGAAAAGGCTGCAAACGAAGGCGATCCCGAGCGACAGGGCCCCTCCGTCGGGCAGCTCGCGAGCCTGCTCGGGTGCCCGGCGCGCGAGGTGCCGGCGATCACCGCGGAGCTGATGGCGAGCTGATTTTCCGTGCTCGTCGCGGCATGGCGACGAGCACGGCGGCGCGACTTCAGGCCTGCTTCAAGCGCCCGTCGAGCGAGACCGCGGCGCAGGCGAGCATCGACGCTTCCCGGAGCAGGTGGAGCACGGCGTCGCGATCGGGGCAGTCGGGGACCTCTTTCAGGATCACCTCGGCAAATACCTTCGCGCCCCGGTGGAGCGCCTCGTACTGCGCGAGCTTCGCGGGCGTGGCCGAGTGGTGCGAAAAGACGTAGTCGGGATCGAAGTTGCCAGGGGGCATCGGGAGCTCCGTCGCGTGAAGGGGTGAGCCCGACGAATACCAGGAAGCAACGCGCGGCGGTGGGCCCTCTTCACGGCGCCCAGGTGTGGGCGGCCTGCTTGCAATCGACGACGGGCACCGAGCCGTCGGCCTTCTTGACGAGCACGACCTGGTTGGCCGCGGAGCGGGGATACGAAGTATCGCTCTCGTCGCAGGTCGCGCTCTGGCCGGGGCCGATCACCACCCTGGCTCCGGCCTCGATGGTGCACTCGCTGATCATGTCGAGATCGTTCCACTGCTTGCAGATCTCGTAGACGCTGCGGTAGGTCGCCGCGGTGCCGCCGGGCCTGTCGAGCGTCCAGTAAGCGCCTGTGGGGCCCGCGAGCCGGGACTCTTTCCACGAGGCGCTGAAGAGGCGATAGACGGTCACCGGGCCCTTGGCGGTGAAGACCCGACCGGCGCAGAGCGAGCCTTTGCCGGGCTCGCCGATCGACCACGCGGGCGCCGGCTCGTCGACCGCGACGAGCCCGGGTGGCGGCGTCGCGATCGGGCCGGCGCAGGCCGCGTGGACGGCGGGCGCGGCCGGCTTGATCGGTGGTGCCGTGATCGCCGGCGTCGGCGACGCGGCGGTGATGGCGACGGGGCCCGGCTCGGGGAGGGCAGGCGGTCGGGCGGCGCCCCCACAGGCGATCAGGACCACGGAGAGCGCCGTCGAAAGGCGTGCGATCGGGGTGCGCATCCCACGAATATCTCGAATTCGCACCCGGGCTGCAAGCACCTCCAGGGCGCGCGTGAAGAGAGCCAATCGATCCGGCGGCTCCGGTCGAGCAATGGAGCGACGGTGATCGCGCCTGGCGTCCCGGCTCACGCCCCCTTCGACAGGCCTGCAGGGATCACGTATCGCGTGAACGCCACACGCACAGAACGACTGTGGCGACCTCGTGTCGCTGGGCGCCACGGCGACTGCACGAGCGGTGGGCGTCACCACCGGGAGAGCCCATCCAGGACGTGATCAATGGCTGTCTCGAACGGCACGTTCGTGGCGACGTTGCTTGTCAGACTCGAAGTCAGGAGGAAGCCATGACGAAGAAGGTATCGATGTTTGCCGCGCTGGCGCTCGGGGCCACGTTCGGGCTCGCCCACTGTGCGTACCACGCGCCGGCCGATCAACCCTCCCGCGATCAGGTCGCGCAGACGAGGCCGCAACCCACGCCGAGGCCCGATCCGCGGCCGCGGCCCGAGCCGGTGCCCAAGCCGCCCGCCCCCGCGCCGATCGACACCGGTGATCCGCCGGCGCCTCCGCTGTGAGTGGAGCTTGACTGCTTTCGAGCTCCCGGCGCGCGCGGGGCTCTGCGTCGACGATCCGCGCAAGCCCGATCTCTGCAACGGTCGAGGTAGCTGCTCGAGAACCATCGGAGCTGCGGTGTGCGCGCCGGGTCCAGAGCGCTGACGAGCGTCCCGCTTGCTCATTTGATGCAGTTGCTCTAGTAGACACGCAGCTGCTCGAATTGAGCGCGAGCCCGGGAGCCAGGACCATGAACGTCGCGCGCGTGCTCGGAGGGCTCGGCCTCGGAATGCTCGGAGCCGTCTCGCTGAACGCGGGCGATGCAGGCTGACGAAGCCGCGAGAATGGCCGACGAGCCTCTCCCTC
>JANYGI010000140.1 GCA_025362495.1 Byssovorax sp.
GAAGTGATCCGGCGGACCGGCCTGCGTCCCGACAGCGCACGCGCTGACGAGGCCGCCGAGCAGGAGGCACGATCCGAGGTCGACGCGCCGCAAGGCCGAGATAGCGCGCGAATGGGCAGTCATGACGATCTCCTCACGAGACCGTCCATCGGCGCGCTGCCAGGAACCTTGAGGGGTCCCCGGCGGGATCCCGATCTACCCCGCCATGCCGGCGAGCGCGGACGCGATCGCCTCGGCGCTCACCGGCCCTTCGCGGAGGATCTTGCGATGTCCGTCAACGAGCGACACCAGCGTGGACGGTCGCGGATGAAGGACACAGAGCGGATCTCGCACGACGAAGAGGGCAGGCTCGGCCTTCCATTCGAGCGCCGCGATCGTGCCGTCGAGCGTCGAGCGAGGCGGATCGCCCGACACGTTGAGGCTGGTCGCGGTGATCGGGCCGCCGAGCGCGGCGATGATCTGGAGCGTGACCGGGCTGTCGGGGATGCGGATCCCGAGGGTGCCGGTGCCAGCGACGAGGATGTCGGGGACCGCCTCGCGCTTCGGGCAAACGACGGTGAGCGGCCCCGGCGTGAAGGTCTCGAGCAGGCGCCGCGCCGAGGCGCCGAGGTGCGCGAGCTGCTCGGCCATCTCGAGGCCGGTGACGGCAGCGTGCATGGGGTTGCGCGGGCTCCGCACTTTCACGGCGTAGGCGCGGCCCACGGCGTCGGGATCGAGCGCGGCGGCGCCGAGCAGATACCCGGTCTCGGTCGGCAAGACCACGAGGCCGCCGCGGCGGAGGTGGAGCACGACGGCGTCGAGCTCGGCGAGGCGAAGGAGGCGATTGGGGGTGAGGGCAGGTTCGATCCGGTTCACGACGGGGGCGAGTATGCGATGACGAGGGCCGGCGTCCAGCGTCGCGGCGATGCTCGGGCGCACTTCGACCGAGACAGCGGCGATCCGTCTCGTTTCGGCGCCGCCGCCGCGGCTGCTCGCGTATACCTGGAACCGACGAGCGCCCCTCATGGATGGCAAGACCGCACAACCCCCCGGCCCGGGCCCGGCGACGATCCGCCGAGGCGACCTGTTCTGGATCGAGCCCGACGAGTCGCGAGGATCCATCCCCGGCCGACCTCACCCGCATGTGGTGATCCAGGACGACGTCTTCAATCGCTCTCGGATCAGCACCGTCGTGGTGTGCGCGTTGACCTCGAACCTGAGCCGCGGCAGCGAGCCGGGCAACGTGCGCCTCGAGGTGGGCGAAGGCAATTTGCCCCGGCAGAGCGTGGTCATCGTGTCGCAGATCTCCACGGTGTACAAGGCCCGGCTCGGCGAGCGCATCGGAGCGCTCTCCGACGATCGGGTGGAGCAGATCCTGGCCGGCCTGCGGTTTCAACAGGCCTCTTTCTTCGACCGCTAGTTCCGCCCGTCAGAAGTTTGATCATGTTTCGAGGATTCCCGGGCGGAGCTAGTCGAGCCGCTCCGGGTGAGCTCCGATCAGCTCAGCACGACCATCTTCAGATACCGACCCTCCCACCACGCCGACGAGGTGGGGTGATCGGCCGGCTGCCCGTGCAGCTCGCGCACGCACAGGTCTCCTCGTCCCAGGGTCGCGTCATCGAGTAATGCCACGAAATCTTCCATCTTGATGTGGCTCGAGCACGACGAGGCGCAGAACGTGGCTCCCTCGGCCAGCACGCCCGCTACCGCGGCGTGGAGCTTGCGATAGGCGGCCTCGGCCCTGGGGCGGGCCTTCTCGCTCGGGGCGAAGCTCGGCGGATCGGAGACGACCAGATCGAACTTCTCGCCGCGCTTCTTCGCCTGCTCGAGGAACGCGAAGGCGTCGGCCGTGGCGAAAGCGTGACTCGAAGGATCGAGGCCATTTTCGCGGAAGCTTCGCTGCGCCGAGGCGTGCGCGCCCGAGGCGATGTCGACCGACGTCACGTGACCGGCGCCGCCGAGCGCCGCCGCGATCGAGAAGCCGCCAGCGTAGCTGAAGAGGTTGAGCGCGCGGGCGCGGCCCTTCGCGAGGGCGCGGACGCGGGCGCGGTTCTCGCGCTGGTCGAGGAACGCGCCCGTCTTCTGGCCGTGCGCGAGATCGACTTCCATCGCCATCCCGTGCTCGCGCACGACGAGGCGATCCGGCGGCGGCGCGCCGAAGATCGTCTCGATTTTACGGCCATCGGCGGCGGGCGTGTCGAGGCGGATCGCCAGCGTCTTCACGCCGCGCGCGCCGAGAGCGCGACCGAGGCCGCGCGCGACCGCCGCGAGGTGCGGGCGCCAGGCCTCGGTGTCGAGCTTGGCCACGGCGACCGTGTCGTAGCGATCGATCACCAGGCCGGGGACGCGATCGCCCTCGCCATTGCAGAGGCGGTACGCATTCGTCGTGGCCTCGTCGAACCAGCCGTCGCGCCGCGCGAACGCCAGCGTGATTCGCTTCGTCAGGCCCGCGATGTCGAGCGGCTCGTCGCCGCTGAAGACCCGCACGGTGATCGGCGAGGCCGGGTCCCACAGGCCGCGGCCGAGCGGGCGTCCCTCTTCGTCAACGACGTCGACCACCGTCCCCGCGGCCAGGCCTTGCGGCGGCCGCACGATGCCCTCGCGGTAGACCCAGGGGTGCCCCCGGCGCACCGCGTGCGCGGCGAGGCGAGCGAGTTGAATCGGCATGGGCTCCGCCTAGCACGGCGAGCGGCCCGGGTGCGCGCCGGCCTTCGCGATCCCGGCCGCCGAGCTCTCGAGGCAACACGCGTCATTCGCCGCGGGGCAGCCTGGATCAGGCGGGGCGCTCGCCCGCGCTTTCCCGGGCCATGAAGTTGATCTCCTGCTCGTCGCCCGGCATGCGGATCATCTTCTCGAAGCGGAAGCCGAGGTTCTCGAGGAGGCGAATCGAGCCGCGGTTGTGCGGCGAGACGATGGCCACCACGCGATCGAGCCGGTGCAGCCGGCGCGCCTCGTCCATCACGGCGGCGGCGGACTCCTGGCCGTAGCCCCTTCGCCAGTGGCGCTCGAGGAAGGCAAACCCGATGTCGACGTCGTCGAGCGACGCTCGCTTGATCAGGCCGCAGATCCCGATCGGAGCGCCGGTGTCTCTCAGCTCGACCAGGTAGAGGCCGAATCCGTGCTCGTCGTAGCTCTTCCGTGGGCCATTGGCGATGTACCAACTGGCATCCTCCAGCGTCCTGACGCCGCGATCGCCGATGTTGGCGACGAAGCCAGGCTCGTTGAGCAGCTCGAGGATGTGCGCCGCGTCGCCCGCAGCCAGATGCCGCAGCGACAACCTCTCCGTCTCGAGGACCCGCATGGGCGAAGGATAGAACGACTTCGGAGGAGCCGGCCATCGCCGCGCACGGTAAGCTGCGCCGGTGACTTTTCGCCTGCACGTCCGCGTCGCTCCCTTCCTCGTCTGCTTCGCCGCTCTGAACGGGTGCGCGCGCGGTCACGGCCTCGGCGTCGAGACGACCACCTCGACGGGCGCCGGCGGGGCGAGCTCGACGGTGACCGGCGGGACAGGCTCGTCGATGAGCGCGGGCGGCGCGGGCGGGGACTCGAGCGCGAGCACCGGGACGGGCGCGGGCGGCGCGGAGCCGGTCGGTCCCACACGGGTCACCATCGTCAACGGCGTCAACGACTACGACGCCATCCGCGTTTGCTTCGCTCCGTACCCGGCCGGCGGCGCGACGAAGCTCTGGCCCGCGGCGGCGTCGGGCCTGCCGTTCGCGCACGGCGCGGTGCTCGATCTCGCGGTCGATCTCCCCACCGGCACTGACGTGCAGCCCACGATCTTCGCCGGCGATCTCGCGAAGATCACCGGCAAGACCTGCGCTCAAGCGGCGACCATCGCGCTCGCCGACAGCGGTGATCCGACCGTCACCAAGCCGCTGATGATGGCGGCCCTCGCGGTGCTGCCCGGCCCGGTGTTCACGAGCGGGAAGAGCCTGTTGCTCGCGCCCGTCGGCTGCATCGGCGGGCCCGGCCACGACAGCGGCAGCGCCGCGCTCGCGTGCGGGTTCAACTACACGATGGCGACGCCGACGGTCGATCTCCTCGCGCTCGGCATGTCGCGCAAGACCGAGGCGAACCACGTCGCGCTGCAAGTCGTCAACGCCTCCGTCGCCGTGCAGCCGACGGACATCAGCATCACCTCGGCGATCCAGCAGTCGATGCCGATCTCGCTCGCGACGTCGCTGCCGACGGGCGGGATCGAGCCCAAGCCACCCTTCACGACGCTGAATGTGAACGAGCTCGGGCCGCTCGATACCGTGTCGATCACGACGTACCAGCCCGGCCAGGGGACGATGTTCGCGACCTCGGCGACCCCGCTCGGCGAAGCCTTTCAGAACGGGACGGTGGCCTCGACCCAGGTCGTCAACGGCGGCGGCTACGTGCTCGTGGCGGTGGGCTCGTACCCGGGGATCCCCGCGGGCGATTTCTGGCACAAGCTCACCTACGCGCTCGTGAAGGCGAACCCTTGATGAAGCTCGTCGATCTGAACCTCGATCTCGGCGAGCGCGCGGACGAGCCGGCCGCTCTCTTCGGCCTCGCCACAGTGGCGAGCATCGCCTGCGGCGGCCACGCGGGCGACACGGCGTCGATGGCGCGCGCCGTCTCGTTCGCGATGGCGCGCGGCGCGGCGATCGCGGCGCTCCCGGCGTACCCCGATCGCGGCGGGATGACGATCCCGGTCGAGGATGTCGCCGCGGCGATCGAGCGGCAGTGCGCGGCGCTGCAGAAAATCGCCAAGAAGCTCGGGTTTCCTGCGGCGATCGTCAAGGCGCACGGCCGGCTCCACGACGACGCGGCGACCGATCCCGGGATCGCCCGCGCCCTGCTCGACGGCGCCGCGCGCGGCCTCGGCGTCACTGATTTCGCCGTCGTCGGGCCGCCGAAGGGCGCGCTCCTCGACGAAGCGCAGCGCCGCGGCGTGCGCTACCTGCGCGAGGGGTTCGCCGATCGGGTGTACGACAAGGCAGGCGCGCTCGCGCCGCGATCGTCGGCGGCGGCGCGGATCACCGATCGGGCCGCCGTGGTGCGCCAGGCGATCGCCCTCGCGGCGACTGGCACCCTCGAAATCATCTGCGTCGACGCGGACCCGCTCGTCGCGGGCGACGTGCGCGAGGCGCTGCTCCAGAATGGCTATCTCGCTGGTAATCCCTGAAGAGATCGAGAGTCGGATATTTTACAGGGAGGCGAGGAGACGGGGAGTCGGAGGAAAATCGGAGGGAGAATTTCTGGCGTGAGAACCGGAGGAAAATCCGGTCCGACCTCAACGCCTCCCTGTAAATCCTCTTCTCTCTTCTCTTCAGCGGCGCATGCGATCGCGATCTTTCTCGGCCGAGGCGCCCTCGTCCTCTTCGAACTCGGCGTCGGGGATCTCCGCGCTCGGCGCCACGCGCACCTTCGGGCCCTTCGCGGCGCTCGGATCGATCCGCACCGGGGGCAAGAGCTCCGGCACCGTGTAACGAAGGGTGCCGTCGTCGTCGACCTCGAGGGTGACGCGGTTGTCGCCCTTCTTGACGAGGTCGGTGAGGAGCTCGTCGGCCTCGGCGTCGGTGATCGCCAGCGCCCGCGCGACGTCGCGCGGCGTCACGGATCCCCTCTGTTTGCCGGCCAGGGCGAAGATGCCTTGCTCGAGCACCTTGCGGCGATCGCCCTCGCCCGTCTTCGTGAGCTTGCGGCCGCCGAAGAGGAGCGACACCGCGAGGATGACCGTGACGACGCCGAGGAAGCCGCCGACCGCGAGCCCGACCGTGCCGGCCGCGGCCGATCCCGCGATCGACCAGAGCAGGTTGAAGAGCGCGCCGATCACCAGCGACGCGAACGCGCCGCCGACGAGGACGACCCACCCCATCACGCTCGCGATGCCGCCGCCGACCTTCATCGGCTTGCCCGCGACGTTGACGGCGGAGCTGCCTAGCAGCGGGCGCGGCGCCCCGCAGGAGGTGCAGTAAGCGCGGACTCCCCGCACGATGGTGGGCGCGTCCTGACGGCAGCTCGGGCAGATCATCGTTCGGTGTCTCCTTCGCTCAATGCTTGAGCGAGATATCGGCCAGCGCCATGCGCGCGTCGTTCAGGAACGAGCTATCCGGGAAGCGCCGGATGAACGAGCGCAGCGTGGTCTTGGCGTCGTTCCAGGCCTGGATGTCGATCAGGCACTCGGCGAGCAGGAAGGTCGCGTCGTCCAGGATCTCCTTGTCGGCCGAGGCCTCGGAGAGCTGCACGAGCATCGGGATCGCGTCGCGCTGGCGGCTCAGCTTGCGGTACGCGCGCGCGAGGTTGAGCCGCGCCGCCGGGGTGTGCGACGCGGTGTCCTTCTTCTGGATCGCGTCCTCGAAGGCCATCGCGGCCTCGTGCCAGCGGCCGGTGCGCATGTGATCGAGGCCGAGCTGGTAGGCCTTGATCGAGAGCTCGCTCCGGGCCTTCTCGACGGCGTCGGTGAAGAAGGCGAGCTCGGCGCGGGTGAGCGGCTCTTTGCGGATGGCCTCGAAGCCGTCGATGATTTCCTGGCGGCGCTCGGCGCGGCAGAGCTCGTAGAACGCGGCCGCGGCGCTCTCGGCGCGGGTGTGCTCGTCGCCGCGCTTCTTGAGGTCGTCGAGGTCCTTCTCGAGCTTGGTGACCTTCTGCCTCGCGCCGGCGGTGTCGGCCGTGACCGAGTCGACGCGCGCGTCCCAGGCCAGCTTGACGACCCCGATCACCACGACGACGAAGAGCAGGTTGGCGCCCGCGCTGTTCCAGAAAGCCCTGCGTTCAAAGCTGATCTGACGCCGCGAGATGCTCTTCAGATCGGCCGCGAGGGCGTTGGTGAGGTTGTTGGTCTTGATGATCAGGCCGCGCGACTCGACGATCTCGCGCTTGATGTCGCGCAGCTCGTCGTCGACGTCGTCGGCGCCGCGATCGGAGGGGGACGGGTGCCTGGCAGGGGTCGGGATCATGGCGTGAGGGCCCCGCAGTACCAGAGCGGCGCGGGCGAAGGGAGCCGAGCCCCACGGATTTGCACATCCAGGGCTGTGCGCCAGGGACGAGCCCGTGCTAGACGGGCGGCGCCCGGCCCTCACGCTATCAGGAACCCTCCCCCATGGACACGAGTGACATCCGCAAAGGCCTGAAATTCATGATCGACGGCAACCCCTGCACGGTCGTCGATTTCCAGTTCGTCAAGCCCGGCAAGGGGCAGGCGTTCACCCGGCTCAAGGCCCGGAACATGAAGACCGGGACGATGCTCGAGCGTACGTACAAGTCGGGCGAGTCGCTCGAGCCGGCCGACATCGAGGAGCGTTCCTTCCAGTACATCTACCCCGAGGGCACGGACTTCGTGTTCATGGACGCCAACACCGGCGAGCAGATCAACGTCCCCGGCGAGAAGGTCGGCGACGACGCGCGCTGGATGAGCGACGGGATGTCCGTCGATGTGACGCTGTTCAACGGCCTCCCCATCGGCATCAGCCTGCCCGCGCACGTCGTGCTCCAGATCGTGAGCAGCGAGCCTGGCATCAAGGGCGACACCGCGAGCGGCGCGACCAAGCCCGCCACCGTGTCGACCGGCGCCACGGTCAACGTCCCCCTCTTCGTCCAGGAGGGCGAGTGGGTGAAGATCGACACCGTCGAGGGCAAGTACCTCGAGCGCGTCAACAAGCGCTGAGAGCGCTGGCGCGTCGTGGCCGCGGTCGCTCGATCTCGTCCACACGCTGACGGCTGAAGCCGGATCCTCCATGCCCATTGATTGCGTCGTCCTCGATCTCGACGGGACGTTCACCAACCTCGTCGACGAGGCGCCGGCGTTTCAGGCGGCGTTTCCGCGGCTGGTGGCCGATCTCGTCGGCAAGGATCTCGGGGTCGCCTGGGCCGAGGCCGAGCAGCAAGTGCACGCGCTGTCACCCGAGCTCGGGTGGACGGTCGAGGGGCACGTCGTCGCGCCGGCGGACGCCGATCCGTACATCCTCGCTTCGTGCGCGGCGCAGCTCCTGTTCGATCGCTTCTTGTTGCTGGCGGACCCCGCGCTTCGAAGCGACGTGACGACGGCGCTCTACCGGCGCGCCTACCAGCACACGGGCGCGGCGTTCCGGCCCGACGCCAAGGCCGTCCTCGAAGCGCTGCTGGCGCGGGTGCCCCACGTTTACTTCGTGACCAACGCCGCCGAGGACGCCGCGCAGCGCAAGCTCGCGAGCCTCGCGCCGGAGGGCCTCGAGAAGCTCGGGCTCCGCGGCGACGCGCGGAAATTCTTGATCGGCCCGGCGTCGGCGCCCGACGCGCGCTTCGATGCGATCGCGAAATCGAAGCAGATCGCGGGCCTCACCCGGCCGCTGCTGCTCGAGCGAGGGCGCTACTTCGACGCGCTCGCCGCGATCTGGCGCGAGACCGGCGCGCGGCCCGAGACGACGCTGGTGTGCGGCGACATCTACGAGCTCGATCTCGCGCTGCCCGCCGAGCTCGGCGCCGCGGTGCATTTCATCCGGCGCCCGCGCACGTTCGACTACGAGCTCGAGGCGATCCGCGCCCTCGGCCCGCGCGGCGGGTCGAGCGACACGCTGGCGCCGCTGCTCGAACGCCTCGGCTGACGCGCGCCGCGATGGCGCGGGGCGATCGAAAATGATCGCGCGAGTGCTCCGCGCCACCGAGACGGCGCTGCCGCGATGGCCGGCTGCGCTGAGGTCGAGCATGACCGCGTACCCGTGGCGCTACGCCGGTGCATGTCGGGGCTGTACGTCAGCTCGACGATCGGCTTCTTCGCCGGCGCGCTCGTGCTCGAGGGCGCGCGCGACGTGAAGACCGAGTTCGCGCGGTCGGTGCTCGACAGCGTGACGGGAGGCGTGCCGACCGAGAAGGCGCGCTTCTGCGTGACGTGGCGGTCGTAGCGCGCTTGACGCGCGAGCGCGCTTCCCTCGACTCTGCGCGGATGTCCAAGAGCCCGCTGCTTCTGATCGCCCTCGCCTGCGCCTCCAGCTCCGTCACCCTGGGGTGCATCATGCTCCAGCGCCCCATCGGCGCGGGCTCGATGGCGAGCAAAAACCCGCCCGCCCAGGTCGAGGAGCCGCGCAACGGCGGCAACGCGAGCCACGGCGGCAGCGCGAACAACGCCGCGAACAGCGCCCCGGCCGCGCCCGCGAAGATGATCCCGCTGACGATCGAGGTGCACAGCGACTGCAGCAAGACCGTCCCGGTGTTCTACGGCGACGGGAAGCCCGGCTTCAGCAGCGGCCGCAAATCGTCGATCAGCAGCAACTCGATCAGCAGCGAGGCCCGCAAGACGGACGGCACGCTGACGATCTGGATCATCGACGAGCACGAGAACGGCCTGAGCAACGTGCAGATCACGCCCGACAACAAGCGCGTGACCGTGAACAGCGACTGCAAGAGCTTCAAGGCCGAGTAGCTCCCGCGCCGTGTGGGGCGGGCCTCCGTGCCCGCCGCATGGACCTTCGCGAGCGACAGCCCCGCCCGAGCCCTGCTCCCGATCAACCCTGGTAGACGGACGTCACCGCGAGGACCGTATCGTGGAGCGCGCCGTTGGTGGCGACGATGCCGTTGTCGAGCGCGAGATCCGAGCTTGCGTAGTTGATGAGCTCGCCCTCGATGTCGGTGAATTTGCCGCCCGCCGCCGTGAGGATCGCGTCGGGCGCGCAGGCGTCCCAGAGCTTGGCGCCGCGGCCTCCGTGCACGTAGATGTCGGCCTCGGTGGTGGCGATGCGCGCGACCTTCACGCCGACCGAGCCGCACGAGATCGTCTTGTGGATGCCGAGGCGCTCGATCACCGGGTCGACGATGCGCGGGCGGTGCGATCGCGAGATCATCAGCGTCGCGTCGCGGGGATCGCGGATCTTGGAGGCGCGGAGCGGGCGGCGAATCCCCGCGGCGTCCTCGCGAAAAGCGCCGCCGCCGACCACGCCGACGAGCGCCTCGCCGAGCGTCGGCATGAGCACGACGCCGAGGGCCGCGCGCCCCTTGAGCGCGAGCCCGATCATCACCGCGAACTCGCCGTTGCGATCGGCGAACTCCCGCGTGCCGTCGATCGGATCGACGAACCACACGCGGTCGCGGGACACGAGCGCGTGCGTGGCCTCGGGCGTCTCCGGCGCGCTCTCCTCGGCGACGATCGCGTCGCCCGGGAAGGCCTCGGCGAGGGCCGCGCAGATCAGGGTGTTGGCCTCGCGATCGGCGCGCGTCACTGGATCGTTGGGGCCCTTGAGCTCGACCGTGAACGGCGTCGCGTAGATCTCCATGACGAGGGCGCTGGCGCGGCGCGCGGTGGCGAGGGCGACGTCGATCTCGCGCGCGAGGGAGGCGAATCCAGCCATGTTCACACCATGATTCCGACGCCCTTGAGGCGCGCGGCGAGCTCCGCGAGGGCGGTGTCTTTGAGGTAGGGCGGGCCGAAGCCCGCCTCGCGCACGAGCTGTTCGAGCTGGGCGACCGAGCGCGGCCCGAGCACCGCCGACGTCACCAGCTGATTCGACATCACGAAGCGGATCGCCGCGGATCGCAGCGTGAGTACCGGCCCGGTGACCACCGGCCGGAGGGCCTCGAGCTGGGAGATGCGCTGCTTGAGCTCGGGCCCCGTCCAGCGATCGGCGCGGTGATCGCCGGGGTAGAACTCGCGCTCGGCCGTCCAGTGGCCGGTGAGCAGGCCATGCGAGAGGATCGATCGCGCCAGCACCGCGCAGCCGCTGTCGGCGAGATCTCCCGCGAGCTCGTGGAGATCGGCGGCGACGAAGAGGTTGTAGGCGAGCTCGATCACCTCGGCCCCGTGGCGGATCGCCGCGCGCGCGACGTCGATCGATCCGGCGCTCACGCCCCAGGCCTTCAGGGTGCCCCGCTTCTTCAGATCCTTCAGAAAGTCGAAGGGCTCGGTCCGGGCCATCGCCAGCATCGTCGGGTTGTGGAGGAGCACGATGTCCAGCGAATCGCGGCCGATCCGCTCCTGCGATTGCTCGAACGACTGACGCAGAAAGCCGACCTCGAAGCGCTTGCGCGGCGGCGTCGAGCCCAGATCGGTACCGATCTTGGTGACGATGAGCGAGCCCGCGGGGAGCATCCGGCCGAGCACGCGCTCCATCGCGCCCTTGCCGTAGATGTCGGCGGTGTCGAAGAGCTCGATCCCGAGCTCGATCGCGCGGGGGATCACGCGCTCGATCTCGCCCTCGGCGATCGGCCCGTAGCCGTCGCCCGAGAGCCCCCAGGTGCCCAGCGCGAGCTCGGTGACCTCGAGTCCGGTTTTCCCGAGCGGCCGTTTTCTCACGGGGGCGATTTACACCAGGCGAGACCCCGCGCCACGGATTTGCGCATGCGCGCTTCGCCCGCCCGATCGAAGGGCGCCCGAGGAGACGCTTCCGCCGCCGCGGCGTCGGCCAGATCCTTGCTTTGCCCTCGTGAAGAGCTCGAGGCGAGGGGGCAATCATGTCGGAGCTGGTCAGAACCGCGCACGCTTCGGCGCCGAAGAGCGACAGGCCCGGCAGCACCGGCAAGCGCGAAGAGACGCGACAGGCGCTGGAGCTCGTCGCCGTTCGTGGTCGGGATGTCCTCGGCGTGCGGCACCTCGTCGAGGGCGGCACGGCCTGGATCGGCAACGTCAGCGACGCGCTCGTGCGCCTTCAGCTCGACGACTTCGGCGGCCAGCCGGTGCTCGTGGGCGAGGTGCTCTCGGGCGAGCACACGCTGTACGTTCCGCCGCGCGCGCGCGCTCGCATGCACAAGCGAGGGGACCTGCCGCGGCTCCTCGCCGGCCCGCATCGCATCGCGCTCGCGGAGGGCGAGCGAGCGGTGATCGTGCTTGGATCCGTGCAGATCCGCGCCCAGATCATCCGCGTCGCGGTCTCGCCCACGCGCGCGGCGCTCGCCGGCGCCGCGGGGTGGATCGTCCTCGCGGCCGCGAGCTACGTGATGGCCCTGGGCATCTGCGCGGCGCTCGCCCCGCCGCCGGGCCTCACGCTCGATCGCGGCGTGCTCCAGCGCCTGAACGCGCCGTACCTCCGCCTCGTCGGCGCGCACCCGTGACCTCGACGCATCCCGCGCTTGCTCGTGCGCCGCGGACGACGTACCTCCTCGGATCGCGCTCACCGGCGCTGGAGAGGAACGTCGCCTGGCCATGGTGCGATCGCGATCTTGGGGTTTCGCCCGCCGAATTTTCCCGATCACGGTGGTCGCCGTCACCGCCGTCGGGTGCGAGCTCATCGCGTCCAACGACCGCGATCTGATCCCGAAGAGCACGACGTCGACCGGCGTCGGCGGAGGCGGCGGCAGCGGCGGCGCAGGCGGGGCGACGAGCACGAGCACGACGACCGCGACGGCGACGAGCGGCACAGGCGTGGTCGTGGTCGAGTGTCTCCACGCGGAGACGTGCCCCGGCGTCGACACCGACTGCGCGAAGCGTACGTGCGTGGCCGGCCAGTGCGGCGTCGCGCTCGAGCCCGTCGGGACGCCGACGTCGAAGCAGCTCCCCGGCGACTGCAAGCGCGAGGTCTGCGACGCCGCCGGCAACGCCGCGCTCGCGAACGATGACGACGACGTGCTCGTCGACAGCAACCCGTGCACGCTCGACATCTGCACGGCAGGCACGCCCGCGCACCCGCCGAGCCCCGCGGGCGCGCTCTGCAAGGTCGACGGCGGCAAGGTCTGCGACGGCGCGGCCGCCTGCGTCGAGTGCCTGGGCAAGGCCCAGTGCGGCGCGGGCGAGGCCTGCCTCGACACGCAGTGCATCCTGATGACGTGCCTCGACCTGACGCTCGACGGCAGCGAGACCGACGTCGACTGCGGCGGCGCGGCTTGCAAGCCGTGCGCGACGGGCAAGGCCTGCTTGCAAGGCGTCGACTGCGCGAGCCACGTGTGCGTGGGCACGTGCCAGGGCCCGTCGTGCAGCGACGGCGCGAAGAACGGCGCCGAGACCGACCTCGACTGCGGCGGCGGCTGTCCGACCGGGTGCGGCGTCACCAAGGGCTGCATCACCGACGGCGACTGCCTCGGCGGCGCGTGCGCGAACGGCGCGTGCCTGCCCACGTGCAGCGACCAGGCGGCGGACGGCGCGGAGAGCGACATCGACTGCGGCGGCCCGAGCTGCGGCGGCTGCGCCCTCGGCAAGGCCTGCGGCAGCGGCGCCGACTGCGCGAGCGGCACCTGCGCGGGCGACGTGTGCGCCGCGCCTGACCCGACCTGCTCGAATGGCACGCTCGACGGCGGCGAGTCCGACGTCGATTGTGGCGGCTCGTCGTGCCTCGGCTGCGCGATTGGCGCCAAGTGCTCTGGCAACGGCGACTGTCTCGGTGGGCGCTGCGATGGTGGCCTGTGCGCCGAGGTGCTGTTGCTGAGCGAGGTGCGGACGCGCGGCGCCGGAGGCCCGCTGGACGAGCTGGTCGAGCTCTACAACCCGAGCAAGATCACCGTCACCCTCGATGGCACCTGGACGCTGAGCGTCCGCAGCGCCGTGGGCGCCTGCGCGACCGACGGCGCCCTGGTCAAATTCACGGGATCGGGGCAGATCGTGCCGCCGCACGCGCATCTCTTGATCGTGGGGACGGGCTACACGCAGTCTCCCGCGGGAGACGCCACGCTCGTCAACGGCGGTATCGCCGACGCCGGGAGCCTGGGCCTCTATCACGGCACGAGCCTGGTCGACGCCCTCTGTTACAGCTACGACGCCGCCACGCAGACCAACCTGGCGAGCTGCGCTGTTCCGTACGTGTGCAAGGGCACGCCCGCGAGCAACCTGCCGCACGACAACACCCTCAGCGCCGCGAGCACCGTCGACGCGAGCCTGGAGCGGAAGCCCGGCGGGGCGCTGGGCAACCAGATCGACACCGGGAACAACGCGGCTGACTTCGCCCCGAGGGCGCCCGCGAAGCCGCAGAGCCTCGCGAGCCTCGCCGTCCCGTAGCGGCGAGCAGACGATTCGCCGCCGCCCTGGACCGGCGACGGCGACTGGCCTCGTTCCATCAAGGGCCGAGCTTGACGATCACCACGTCTTCGCCGCCAAACCCGGGCAGCGGGCCCCCGCCGTAGTCGACGGTGCCATTGCCGATACCCGTGAACAGGATGTTACCGAGGGAGTCCGTCGTCACTCCCTTTGATCCCTGCGACGACGCGTCGCCGAACGCCTTGCTCCAGAGGTGCGCGCCGCTGGGATCGTACTTGACGACCAGGATATCGTTGTTCCCGGCCGAGGTGAGCGTGGGCCCGCCGAAGCTGCCCGACCCGGTGAGGTTGCCGAGCATGACGACGTTGCCGACCCGATCCACCGCCACGTTCACGGCGCTCTGGTTACCGACGCCGCCGCCGCGCATGCTCCAGAGGTGGCCGCCCGACGGGCTGAGCCTGGCAAGGTAGGAGTCGGCCAGGCCGGCCGTAGGCAGGTTGGAGCCGCCGAAATTCACGGTGCCGAGGAAGAAGCCGCTCAGGTAGACATCACCGGCGGCGTCGACGGCGATGCCCGAGCCGATCTGGTTGGTGGTGTCGCCGAAGATCTTGCTCCACGCGTGCACCCCGTTGGTGTCGAACTTGGCGGCGAAGATGTCGCCGCCGCCGAGGGTCGTCAGGGTCGCTCCACCGAAGCTGAAGGTGCCATAGGCAGTTCCGGTGATCAGCACGTTGCCGGAGGTGTCGACGGCGAGACCATGCGTCGTCGACTGATTGGCATTGTCGCCGAAGCGCTTGCTCCAGAGGTGCGTACCCGTCGGGCCGTACTTGACGAGGTAGAGGTCTGTCGAGCCCAGGCTGGTGAGCGCGCCGCCTCCGAGGTTGATGGTCCCGGCGAAGAACCCGAGGGCGTACACGTTGCCCTGCGCGTCGGTCGCCACCGAGTCCGTCGACTGCGCGGCGGCGTCGCCGAACGTCTTGCTCCAGAGCGGCGCCCCCGAAGCGTCGAACCTGGCGATGAACCCGTCGTTGAGGCCCTGGCTCGTGACGACGCCGGCGCCGAGGTTGATGGTGCCGCTGAAGATGCCTGTCGCGACGATGTTGCCCGTGGGATCGACGGCGACGCCCGTCACCTGCGCGCCGGTACCAAACGACTTGCTCCAGGTGCAGACTCCGCCCGGCGTGAGCTTGATCAGCGCCGCAGCGTCGACCCCGGCCGCGACCGGCAAGGCACCACAGCCCACGTTCACGGGGCCGGTGACGTAGCCGCCGAGGATCACGTTGTCGGCGGCGTCGACGGCCACCGAGTTGCCCTCTTCATCCTGCACACCACCCCAGTTGTGGCTCCACAGGTGCGTACCCGCGCAGGCCGGGGCGCTGCCATCGCAGTTCTCGTCCGGCGCGAGGGCGCAGTTCTCGAGCTGCGGCACGACCGATCCAGCGCACGCGCCGAGCGCGGTGCCCTGAGCATTGCAGAGCTGCGTACCGGCCTTGCAGATGCCGACTCCCGCCGTCCCGGCCGGGCCCGGGTAGCAGCTCGCGGTGGTGCTGGGCACGCAGGCGCAGCCCGGCCCGCCTTCGTTCGTCAGACCATTGCAATCGTCGTCGAAGACGGTGGCGCACATCTCCGGCTGGGGCAGCACCTCACCCACGCAGGGGCCATAGCTCGTGCCGAGCGCGTCGCAGGTCTGCGTGCCGCTCTTGCAGACGCCGACGCCGAGCGTGCCTGCGGGCCCGCTGTAACAGCTCGTCGTCGCGCTGGGCGTGCAGACGCAGCCCGGGCCGCCCTCGTTCGTCTGGCCGTTGCAGTCATTGTCCTCGGCGTCGAGGCAGGTCTCCGGCTCGGGCAGCACCTCGCCGACACACGGGCCATAGGCCGTGCCGGACGCGTCGCAGATCTTGGTGCCGGCCTGGCACTGGCCGACTCCCTCGGTCCGCGCCGGGCCGGTGTAACAGACAATCTCCTCGAAGGGCGTACATGCCACTCCACCGGTGCCCATCGTGCCACCGGCGCCGCCCATGCCGCCGCCGCTGCCAGATGCGCTGCCAGAGGCCGTCGCGCTCGTGGTCGCGCTCGTGCTCGAAGCGACGCCGCCCGCGCCGCCGAGCCCACCGGTGCTCGACGTCGCGCCGCCGGTCCCGGACGTCATCCCGCCGAAGCCGCCGCCCCCCGTCGTCGCGCTGCTGCTGCTGCCCTCGGCAGCGCTGGTGGTGCTACCCGCCGCGCTGGCGCTCGCGCCGGAGGGCGCCGTCCCGCTCCCGCAACCGACCAGCAGCACCGCGAGGAGACCGGACGACGACAGCCACGCCGCCGTCATCCGCGAAAAACCCGTTCGATCTCGATACGCCATGACGGCCCCCGATCTTGATTGAGCGATCACCGTCCGACTCAGCGAGCGATTACTTCAGGGCCCGAACAACCAGATCCGCCTTCGGATCCGTCCAGTAAACGTACTTGGAGTCGACGACCACGTTCTCGGGCTTCATCTGCCCCGAGACCAGTACCGTGTCGCCGCCGCCGCCGATGGGGGCCTTGTGGATCGTCCCGTCACCGCTGTTGGCCCAGTACACGTGCGTCGCGTCGATGGCGATCCCGTGCGGCGCCGCCTGGCCAGACGCGATGATCACCGGGACGAGGCTGTCGGTGCCAGTCGGCTTGACCGACATGCTGACTTGCCCCTTCGCCGGCGGCGATCCGGCCTCGGTCCAGTACACCGATTTCGCGTCCACCTCGATGTCCCACGGGATGTCGCCCGAGCCGGGAGCATAGCTGTTGAGCGGGTTCAGATCCGACCGCTTGATCTCGCCGGTCTCCCGGTTCACCCAGTAGAGATCCGCGCCGTCGCTCGTGATGCCGTTGGCCAGCTTGTTCCCCGTGGCGACGACCAGCGCGCCGCCGTCGACGCCCGTGCCGTCGAGCGGGATCTGCTGCACGTCGTCGGGATCATTGGTCCACCAGATGTCCTTGACGCCGACGCACACCTCGCGCACCGCCGCGGAGTTGGCGATGTCGGTGATCACCCCGCCTCCGATCGGCGTCTTTCGCAGCACGCCAGTCGCGGAGTAAGAGCCCCAGTACACGAAGCCCCCGGCGACCTTGACCGAGAAGGGCGTGCTCTGCCCCGTGGCGAGCGTCACCGGGCTGGTGCCGTCGAGCTTGGCCTGCATGACCTCGTTCGACCCCGAGTTCGTCCAGTAAACGTTGCTGGCGTCGACGGCGAGCCCGACAGGCGCGCTCCCGGCGAGCGACGAGATCACGGTGCAGCTCGGGCAAGGCCCCATCCCGCCGGCGCCGCCCGTCGATCCGCTCGACGCGCTCGAGGTGCTCGACGCGCTCGTCGTGGTGCTACCGCCGCTCCCGCCCGCGCCGGTCGAGGTCGACGTCGAGGTGGTCGTGGCGCCCGAGCTGGTGACCGTGGCGTCGCCCGACGTCGTCGCGGCGCCCGTCGACGTCGTGCCGGTCGTGCCGCCCCCACACCCCGCGAACGCCGCCGCGAGACCACCGGTCGCCGCGAAGAGCGCCACACTCAAGCCCTGAAACGTGCGCGATCGATTCATCGAATCCTCCATCCCGATTGCAGACATTGCCCGGCCGTGGCCCGGGCGCGGCTCGCGGCTCAAGGCCCGAGCTTGACGATACAGACATCCTCGCCGCCAAACCCGGGCAGGGGGCCGCCGCCATAATCGACGGTCCCGCCGTGAATACCCGTGAACAGCACATTACCCGCGGAGTCGGCGGCAAGCCCTTTTGCGGACTGCGTCGCGGGATCACCGAACGATTTGCTCCAGAGGTGATTGCCGGCAGCGTCGTATTTGACGATCAGGATGTCGGCGCCGCCCGCCGAGGTGAGCGTCGGCCCACCGAAGCTGCCCGAGCCGGTGAGGCTGCCGATGATCGACACGTTGCCGAGGAGATCCACCGCGACGCCGACCGCGCTCTGGTTGCCGGGGCCGCCGCCGCGCATGCTCCAGAGGTGATTGCCCGACGGATCGAGCTTGGCGAGGTAGGAGTCGGCCAGGCCCTGCGTGGTCAGGTTCGATCCGCCGAAGCTCATCGTGCCGAGGAAGTAGCCGCTGACGACGACGTCGCCGGCCGCGTCGGTGGCGATGCCCGATCCGAGCTGGTTGGTCGAGTCCCCGAAACGCTTGCTCCAGAGGTGATTCCCTCCGGGATCGAGCTTGGCGACGAAGGTGTCGCCGCCGCCGAGCGTCGTCAGCGTGGGGCCACCGAAGTTGATGGTTCCAAAGGCCGTCCCCGTGAGCAGGATGTTGCCCGACGGGTCGATCGCCAGACCGTGAGCCGTCGACTGATTGACCGCGTCACCGAAGCGCTTGCTCCAGAGATGGGTGCCAGTCGGGCTGTACTTGACCAGGTAGAGGTCGGTCCCGCCGGCGCTCACGAGCGGCCCACCGCCCAGGTTGATGGTGCCGCTGAAGATGCCGAGCGCGATCACGTTGCCCGCCGAGTCGGTCGCCACGGTGTCCGCCGTCTGCGTGGAGGGGTCGCCGAACGTCTTGCTCCAGAGGTGATTGCCGAGCGCATCGTACTTGGCGATGAAGGCGTCGTTGCCGCCCTGGCTCGTCACCAGGCCCGCGCCGAGATCGATGTCGATACCGTAGATGCCAGTCGCGAGCACGTTGCCCGAAGGATCGACGGCCACCCCCGTCATCTGCGCGTTGTGGCCGAACGCCTTGCTCCAGGTGCAGGCGCCGCCGGGCGTGAGCTTCATCAGCAGCGCCGCGTCGTTGCCGGCCGCCACCGGGACGACCCCGCAGCCGAAATCCACCGGCCCCGTCACGTAGCCCGCGAAGAGCACGTTGTTCGCCGCGTCGATCGCCAGCGCGTTGCCCTCCTCGTCTTGAGCCCCGCCCCAGGCGTGACTCCAGACGTGGGTCCCCGCGCACGGAGCGGCGATACCGTCGCAGTCCTCGTCGGCCGGGGTGGCGCAGTTCTCGGCCTGCGGCCCCACCGCGCCCAGACAGGCGCTGATCGAGGTGCCTTGACCATTGCAGGTCTGCGAGCCGGCCTTGCAGATGCCGACGCCCGCGGTGCCGGCAGGGCCGGAATAGCAGCTCACCACCGCGTTCGGCGCGCAGACGCAGCCCGCGCCGCCCTCGTTCGTCTGACCGTTGCAGTCGTCGTCGACAGGCGTGCTGCACGTCTCGGCCTGCGGGAGCACCTCGCCCACGCAGGCGCCGTACGCCGTGCCCTGTCCATTGCACGCCTTCGTGCCCGCCGCGCAGGCGCCCACGCCCGCCGTGCCAGCAGGACCGCTGTAACAAGGCGCCGCCGAGCCGGGCAGGCACACGCAGCCCGCGCCGCCCTCGTTCACCTGACCATTGCAGTCGTCGTCGATGGGTGTGGCGCACGTCTCGGGCTGGGGCAGCGTCTCGCCCACGCAGGGACCGTAGCTGTCGGCGCTGGGCTTGCAGGTCTGGGTCCCGCCCTGGCAGGCGCCGACACCCATCGTCCCCGGAGGGCCGTTGTAGCAGGGGGTCGTCGAGCCGGGCACGCAGCCGCACCCCTCGTTCACCTGACCATCGCAGTTGTTGTCGAGCGAATCGCCGCAGATTTCCCCCTGCGGTTGCACGGCGCCCGAGCACGCTCCGAGCGCCGTGCCCTGCGCATTGCAGAGCTGCGTACCGGCCTTGCAAATCCCGACTCCCGGCGTCCCCGCGGGGCCTGGATAGCAGCTCACGGCTCCGTTCGGCGCGCAGACGCAGCCCGCGCCGCCCTCGTTGACCTGACCATTGCAGTCGTCATCACCCGGCGTGGCGCACGTCTCGGGCTGGGGAAGGGCCTCGCCCGCGCAGGGGCCATAGCTCGTCCCGAGGGCGTCGCAGGTGTGGAGTCCCGCCTTGCAGAGGCCGACTCCCGCTGTCCCCGCAGGGCCGGTGTAACAGCTCGTGATCGTGCTCGGCGCGCAGACGCAGCCAGCGCCGTCCTCATTTGTCTCGCCGTTGCAGTCGTTGTCGAAGGCATCGAGGCACGTCTCGGCCGCGGGCACCACCTCGCCCGCGCAGGCGCCGTAGCCCGTGCCCTGGGCGTTGCACGTCTGCTGGCCTCCCTTGCAGAGGCCGACTCCGAGCGTGCCGGCCGCGCCGGTGTAACAGGCTGTCGTCGCGTCGGGCGCGCACGCGCAGCCCGGGCCGCCCTCGTTCACGGCGCCGTTGCAGTCGTCGTCGAGCGGCGTCGCGCACGTCTCTGTCGAGGGGAGCACCTGGCCCACGCACGCGCCGAACGCCGAGCCCTCGGCGTTGCAGGTCTGGACACCGCCCTTGCAAGCGCCGACTCCCTGGGTGCCCGGCGGGCCCGTATAACAAGGATCCATGGCGCCTGCCACGCAAACGCCGCTCCCGCCGGAGCCGCCTTGCCCGCCCGATCCTGCCGTCCCACCGCCGCTGCTACCGGAGGAAGACGACAGGCCGCCAGCGCCGCCGTGTCCTCCGGCGCCCCCCGCTCCAGGCCCGGTTCCGGTGGTCGCGCCGGCGCTGGACGTGGCCCCGGCGCTCGTCCCCGCACCACCGCACGCGAGCGGAATCAACGCGAGGACAATCGACAGGCCAGCAGAGGCCCGGCGCATCGTCGTGAGCTCATCCGGGAGCGTCACCGAGCGGCCTCTTCGCAAGGATCGTGGAGCCGGCGGCGCGGGGACGCCGCGTTGAAACAAGATCCCATGTTGGCCACGATATCCTTTGCTTGCTCGAACGGGCAAGTGAAATTCCTCTGCACCGCGAGGCAACTTTTCTCGAGAGGTGGCCGACACTGGCCTCGACGACGAAATGGCAATCACGCGTTGGTCCGAGATACGCGACTCGACGACAGCGTCCCTCCGAGCGCCGCGGTGTGCATCCGCAAGCCACCACGCCCGGGATCAGCACGTCTCCGTACGCACCATCGTGTCGATTGCGCTTGACGCGCGGTGCAACTTTCTTTTATTCTGAAGATTCGCGGAATTTGCGCTACCCGCTCGGATCGGGTCGTTCTACTTTGCGTTAGCTCGGTACCTCGGGATGCCCGAGAGGGGTAGTTTATGCGTCGTCTTCGGTCCTTCGTCGCGGTTTCGGTGGTCGGCGTCCTCGCCGGCGCCGGCATGAGCTCTGTCGTTTCGGGCTGCGACGGCGGGCAGATCATCCCGACCCCCGGGCCCGACGGCGGCACGACGAGCAACGCCGGCGGCGGCTCCAGCGTCAGCACCGGCGCTGGCACCAGCGCGAGCACCGGAGGCCAGGGCGGCGGCGACGGCGGCCCCATGCTGCCCACGAGCCTCACTGCCAAGGTGAGCAGTCGTCGCTTCCTCACGGCCGATCACATGCTGGCGTCGCTCGAGATGCAGATCTCGGGCGAGCCCTTCGCCGAGCTGATGGGGCGCGACCTCGGCGGCTACGACCGCTTCAGCAGCACCCCTGATGTCTACGTCGATCCGGCGACGGGCATGTCGGCTCCCGATCTCCTCGGCTTCTCGACCGCGGTCGAGTCCTACGAGTACTCGAAGCAGGCCATGAACAACCTCTCGTTCGAGTCCGGCGCCGGGCTCTCACTCCAGTTCGGCCCGCTGCTCAACCCGATGGGCGCCGAGGGCGACGCGGCCTTTGCGCTGCTCGGCCCCCGACTCGAGTACTTCGCCAAGGCCAGCCGCGCCTCCGGCGCCAAGGTCGGCAAAGACTTCGTCGCCGTCCCCGCCCCCACGAACGACTTGAAGAACGCCTATGGCTGGGCCGGCTTCTGGCCGGTCTACGCCGAGTTCCGCTCCTTCGATCCGACGATCAAGGCCAAGGTCGGGGCCGATCAGCAATGCTCTCTCGCCGGCGCGATCGACGAGCCGACGCCCCCCGGGACGACGATGCAGTACGTCGGCGACTACGAGTGCGACTCGACCAGCCTGAACCTCCCGTCCCGCGATGCCCAGGTCGAGAAGGTGATCGAGGTCGACGCGCTCGGCCTCGCCGCCTGGAAACAGACGCTCTGGACCATCAATTACTGGGGCTCCCTCCACGACGTCGATCAGAACCCGATCATCAAGTTCGACCCGGCGAGCCTCGCGCAGGTGGGCGTCCCCGGGAACGCGCTCGTCGGTCAGTGGCCCGATCCGCTCGATCCCGGCGGCACCTCGCTCGTCTTCGGCAAGGCCGGCACCTTCTTCGGCGATGTCTCGCTCGAGGGCTGGCAAGGCCTGGTGATGCTCGACGAGATCGACAACAAATCCGAGCTGATGCTCAAAGGGCTGATGACGACCGACGGCGCCAAGGTCTCCGGCGTCGCCAGCGTCAAGGCCGCCCTCGACTACGATTACACGTCTCCCGTGCGCTGGTGGCCCGCCTCGATCGCCGTCACCGAGAAGGCCACGGGGACGCCGGCCGAGTCGCTCAAGTTCTTCCCCAAAGCCACCACGTTCACCATCCAGAACAAGGGCAGTCGCCTTCAAGACCTGACGGCCGTCCTCGGCGGGTTCGGGACGGTGTTCGCCATGACCGACGCCGTCAACTCCGAGGTCGGCGGCTCCCTGCCCTTCCTCGCCACCTTCGACGGCGTGCCCTTCGCCGCGGACAACGGCCTCCCCGACGGGGAGAATTCGCTCCACGATCGCTCGCTCGCCATCCTCAAGATGGCGCTGGTGAACCTCGATCGCCTCCACTTCGACACCAGGAACAAGGTCCTCACCGACACGGCCGATCCGATCGCCAAGGCCCCTGGAACCACGGTGTCGACGCTGCACACGTCGTACTCGATCCTCGGCCTCCGCACGGCGCTCCGCGGGCTCAACGCGTCGCTCGCCCTCTACTCGAACGACACGCCCGACGCGGTCGGGACGCCGATTCCGCTCGATCAAACCAAGCTCGGCGGCGCTCCGTACACTGGCACGCTCGGATCGCGCGTCCTCGATCTCATCACCGCGCAGGGCGATTTCCTCGCCGACAAGCTGCTCGACGCCGATGGCCTCGCGGCGAACGGCTGGGACCTCGCGACCGGCAAGGCCGACTCGGCGCCGACTACCCTGGAAGCGCAGTCGAGCGCGATCCGCGGCCTGCTGGAGGCCTACCTCGCGACGAGCAACGTGCACTATCGCCAGCGCGCCACCCAGGCCTACGACATCCTCGAAAAGCGGTTCTGGATGGGCGATGTCCATCTCTACCGCACCACGCTCGGCGAGAGCTCGAAGATGACGTACACGCCGGTCGCCTTCGGCGCGACCCACGGCGCTCTCCGCCAGTTCTGGAAGCTCGTGGCCAACCACCCTGGCAACGAGAAGCTCGCGGCCGAGGTCCTGTCGCACATCACGAGCGGCATGAAGCTCGTCGTCAACGGCTGGAACGACGTCAACGCCGACGGCGTGGTCCAGCCCGGCGAATGCCTCGGCGCCGGCCTGCAAATGGCCGAACGGGCCTTGACGGGAGAGTTTTCGATCGCCACGGACAAGGGCGACCGAGACCACGACTGCGTGCCCGACGTCGCGACCGCCGGGATGCCGGCGTCCCTCGCTGCAGAGCTGGTGATCGAGCGCAAATGAGCGACGCGCGTCGCCCCGGAAACGACTGAGGCCGAGACAACATGAGGAAGCACATCGGGTCCGTGGGAACGCTCCTCGGCTTCGCGGGGCCGCTCGTCGCGGTCCTCGCTGGCGTGGGCATGGCGAGCTGCGGCGGCGACGAGACCGGCGCGACCGCGACGACGTCGACCAGCGGCGGAGGCTCCACGGGCGCAACCAGCGCCACCGGATCGACAGGGACCGGCGCGCCAGCCGCGCCCCACGGCACCACGGTGTCTTCCTCGCTCGCGCTCTCGGACGACGATCACACCCTCTGGGTCGTCAACCAGGACGCCGATTCGGTGTCGGTGATCGACGTCGACAAGCGCTCTGTGGTCGCGGAGATCCCCCTGGGATCCAAGGCTCCGGCGGTCGATCCCGCCACCAAGCGCTTCGACCCGGCGGTGGCGCCGCGCGCCCTCGCCGTCGTCAGCGACGCGAAGGTGTACGTCGTCGGCCAGGCCTCGAATCGCGTCTACGTGATCGACGCGGTCAAGCGCTCGATCCTCACGACCATCACCGTGCCTGCAGCGCCGGTCTCGGTCGCCGCCGCGCCCGACGGGAGCGCGGTCTACGTCGTCAGCAACGAGGCCGCCAAGATCACCAAGATCGACACGGTGACGGACACGATCACCGGCACCCTCGCCGTGACGGAGCACCCCTGGGGCGCCTCGGTCAGCGCCGACGGAGCGTCCCTGTACGTCACTCACATCCTCCTCGATCCGGGGATGAGCATCGTCGACACGGCCTCGCTCAAGCTGAAGAGCAAGGTGCCTCTGGCCGACGAGCCGCGGAGCGTCCCCTTCGAGAAGCGCACGCCGAACGGCGAGGCGCGCGGCCTCTACGAGGCCGTCCCGAACCCCGCGAACGGCGAGATCTGGATTCCGCATCTGCTCCTGGGCGTCAAGACGGCGCAGCCCGATCTCGACTTCGAGTCCACGGTGTTCCCGACGATCTCCACCATCAAGGCCGACGGCTCGGCCGCGGGGAAGCGCCTCGTCTTCCAGCCCAGCATCCCCGGCGCCACAGGCTCGTTCGCCGACAGCGTCTCTGGCCCGCGCGCGGTGGCCTTCACGCCCGACGGCAAGCTCGCGCTCCTCGCCCTCGCCCAGAGCGAAGACGTGATGGTCTTCGACACCGAGACGAAGTTCGAGGTCAGCCTCGTCCGGCCCCTCCCCTCGGCGATGCTCGAGGGCATCGTCATCGATCACGCCGGCAAGCATGCCTATGTCGACGGGCGCAACACCCACGACGTCTCCGTCCTCGCGATCGACCAGACGAACACCGCGTTCCCCGTCGCGGTCGATGGCAAACCGATCGATCTCCTCGCGAAGGATCCGATGCCGGCCACGATGCGCCACGGGCAAAGGCTCTTCTTCACGGCCAATTCAGCTCGGTTCCCTATCACCAAGAACTTCTGGGTCGCCTGCTCGAGCTGCCATATCGAGGGCGGGTCGGACGCCGTCACCTGGCTCTTCAAGGAGGGCCCGCGCGACACGCCGTCGAACGCCGGTGGCCCGATCAACACCGGGTTTCTCCTTCACCAGGCCCTGCGCTCGGACGTCAATCAGTACGACGAGACGATCCAGGCCGAGCAGGGCGGCACGTACACCCTGGCGCAGCCGGCGCAGAAGGCCGATCTCGACGCCCTCGCGACCTATGTGAACTACGGGATCTCGCTCCCGCAGAATCCCTATCTCGCGGCCGACGGCAAGCTCACCCAGGCCCAGACCCGCGGCCAGACGACGTTCAAGTCGGTCTGCGCGAGCTGCCATGGCGGCCCGTTCTACACCGACAGCGGGACCGGCAACCCGACGCTGGATTTCACCAAGCCGATCTTGCTCCACGATCTCGGCACCTGCGTGAAGACGGGCGCTTTCCCCGACAAGCCCGGCGTCGACGTGACAGCGCAGGCCCACACGGCCTGCGAGTTCGATACGCCGACGCTGCGCGGCGTCTTCGCGACGGCGCCGTATCTCCACGACGGCAGCGCGCGGACGCTGCTCGACGTCGTGAAGCGGCTCCCCCCCTCGGCCGATCTCAAGCCCGCGGATCAGGCCGATCTGGTCGAGTACCTCAACACGCTTTGATGCGCTCTGATCCGGCTCCCCGCGGGGAGCCAGATCCACGCGGCTGTCACTGCGGGCCGAAGGCGGCCCGCTGGATGGCGTTCTTGCCGCCGAGCTCGACCGGATCCGACCAGACGAGGCCATCCGTCGAGCGCCGCACCCGGGTCACGTCGAAGGCCACGTAGGTGCCATGGCCAAAAGCCGCATGGTAGACGAACAGGCCCTTGACGGCGGTGTCCAGCCACGATGCGCCGTCGACCGACGTGTACACGTGCTCCGGCGAGATCACCGTGAAATGGCCCTGACCGAAGACCATGGCGCGGAGATCCATGGTCAAGAACGGCGCCGGGCCGGACCACGCCGTCCCTTCGGACGACGTGTAGATACCCTTGTCGCCGATCGCCACGAAGTAGCCATTGCCGTAGGCGACGAGGTGCGCGGCCGCCCCGATGTTGGTCATCGTGTAGGCCCAGATCACGCCGTCGGGCGACTGGCTGAGATCGCCGCTGTCGTTCACCGACACGAAGCCCTTGCCCTTGGCGAAGGCGATGCCGCCCTGCGCGTGCGAAGCATTGGTATCGATCGAGTGCTGGGTCCAGGTCACGGCGTCGGGGCTCGTCACGCGGGAGCCGTAGCCGCCGAGGCCCACGAACGAGCCAGCACCATAGGCCATCTGCCCCATCCAGTTCTGCTTGAACATGTCGGGCGGCGTGTCTTTCCAGGTGGCGCCGTCAGGCGACGTCATGATGCGCCAGCCCGCCGCGACGAAGAGGCCATTGCCCCAGGCGACCGTGCGCAGACCCACGAAGTCGTCGCCGCCGTCGGGAGCGATGGAGACATCGTCGGTCCAGGTGACGCCGTCGTCCTTGGAGCGCAGGCGCCGGCCGCCGTCGCCCACCGCGACGAAGATGCCCGGCGGATCGGCCACGACACCGCCGCCCGAGCCGCCCGTGCCCGCGCCGGTGCTCCCGGCGCTCGTGCTGGCGTCGCCACCCGCGCCGCCGCTCCCCGACGCCGTCGCGTCCGTGGTCGACGACGTCGCGCCGCCCGAGACCGTGCTGGTGCCGGCGGTGCTGCCGCTCGAGCTACAGGCCGAGACGCCGGCGACGAGAGGCAACGTCGCGATGAACAGAGCACGGAGAGTGAGCATTCGCATGATGAGTCCTGGCGATCCCGGGCGCGTGAGCCGTTTGGCCGGCGATCGTACCGGCGCGCGGTACGTACCCCGAGCCCGGGAGAACGGTTCACCCGCGGATCGAAAAGATCCACGTCACGGCGGCGCCGCGTAGAACCAGTAATGGAACGAGTGGAAGCGCGGATCGCCCTCACCGAGCACGGTGATCGTCAGTGCCGTTGACGCCGCCGCGACGCCTGCGGGGAGGGTGATCGAGGGCTCGACCCAGGCGCCGGCGGGGATCGCGATCGTCCCGATCTCGTGGCCTTCCACGGCGACGGTGAGCGTCACGTCGTCTTCGGAGCCGCCGCGCATGACCATCTGCACGGCCTTGCCAGCGGGCAGATGAGCCGTGAAGCGGTCGTGGTGCCGGTGGACGCGGCCGCCGTCGGCCACGCCAGAGCGCTTGATGGTGCCCTCCCAGTCGACCTCTTTGCCGACCTCGACCACCTGGTTGTCCTGATCGAAGCCGCCCGCGAGATCGTAGCCGTGCCCAGCCTCGGACTCGAGATCGGCGACGTCGACCTCGTCCACCAGGGTAAGGCCGGCCGGCGGCGCGGCCGGGAGAGCGCCAGTCCCCAGCGTGTCCCAGCGCGCCTCGTGAACCACCATCGTCGCGCCGCCGAGGATCGATTGGTCGGTGACCGTGGCCTCGAAGAGCTGCTTGCCGAGGACGGGCGAGCAGGCCATCCACTGCGGGTAGACGATGAAATGCGTGGGGAGCCGCTCCCGCGCGAGCTTCTCGTAGTGCTCGAAGCGCGAGCCGGCGCCGGCGACCCAGTAGCGCGCCTCGCCCTCGGTGGTCAGCCCGACGACATCGAAGGTGCGGCGGCCGCTCAGATAGGCAATCGCCCCGGTGTCGTTGACGCCGATGCGGGCGTCGTCCGGGAGGTTCTCGGCGGCCCACCGCCCGAGCGCGACCTGCTGCCGCTGGATCGCGTGCGACGACTGGGCGAGATCCGACAGGGCCCAGGAAAGCTTCATCGCCAGCGCGCCGGCGACGAGGCCAGTCAGGAGCGCTGGAACGAACGTTAGCCGCGGGCGCGCGAGCCGGGCGAGATCCCCCGCTTCGCGCGCGAAGCAGGCGATGAGCACGAACCACGCGCCGGCGAAGGGCCAGATGTAGCGGACGCGATTCCAGAGGAAGCTCAGGTAGCTGCACGGGATCAGCGTGCCGAGCGCGACGGCGGCGACGAAGAGCGCGTGATACGGGGCCTTGCGGCGATGGGCCGCGAGCGGCAACGCGAACACGCCGAGGAGGAGCGGTAACGCGAAGTGCTCCGGGAGGAACACCGCAGTCCACTCGCTCCCATCGAGCAAGCTACCGAAGAGCAGCCGCACGTTGGCGCCGATCGACGCCCAGAGCTGCGGCCCCGGGTAATACGGGTTCGCCGCCAGCCATTTCACGCTGGTCGTCGACGACGCCGCGTGGCCGGTGAACGCCAGATGGACGAGCGGCACGAGCAGCGGCCCCACCAGCGCCGCGAGCGCGAGCAGGCGCCGCCACGAGCTGCCATTGCGAGGCCGGACCGCGAGCGCGATGGCCACGACGACCGAGCAGATCACCCCCTCTGGCCGCAGGAGCGGGCCAATCATGGCCATCGCGAGGAGGCCACCCTCGGTGGGGCGCCGCGCGCCGGAAGGGGCCTTTGCCGGCTCGGCGAAATCCGCGGACACGCGGGCAGCGCGCATCAGCGCCCACGCGAAGGGGACAGTCTCCATCCCGCTCCACGCGAACCACGCGAAGGCGCCGAAGAGCAGGCACATCAGCGCGGCTCCCGCGGCCGCGGCGCGCCCCGCGAGGCGCTCGGCGAGGCGGTAGGTCTCCACGGCGACGGCGGCGTGCGCCAGCGTCCCGAGGGCCCAGGCGGCGTCGAGGAGCGACACGCCGCGGAGGCCGAGCGCGTGAAATGGCGCGAGGAGCACCGGCCAGAGCGGGCTGGTCGCGCCGCTCGTGTAGCCCTCCCCGGCGACGTAGCTGAAGAAGTGCCCCTCGGCGAGGCGGCGCGCGTACTGGAGGTGAATGAACGAATCGTCGAGCGGCGCGGCCGGCTCGCCGGTGCGCGCGAGGATGCCGCGCGTGGCGAGCCACCCGACGATGCAGCTCCCGATCAGCGCGGGGACATAGGGCGCGAAGCGTTCGGCGAACGCGCTCGCAGCGCGGCGAACGCTCGTCGATCCGGCTCCCGCGGGCGCCGTGGGGTCGGTGTCGTCCGCCACGCGGCGCTTGATAGCAGCTCCGGGGAGCCGCTACGGCTTCTTCGTGGGCTCGGGCTTGTCGGAGGCTCTGTCCGAAGCCTTTTCGTCGTCTTTCGCGCCGCCCTTGGCGCCCTTGTCGCCGGCCTTCGGGGCGTCGTCGGGCGCGCTGTCGGCCCCGCCGTACACGTCCTTGTTGAGGTCGGTCATCGCGTCGGCGAGGCGCTGCTTCTCGTCGCCGGTGAGGCCGCCCTGCGACTGCTTCTCGATCGCCGAGGCGACGCCGAGCCAGTGGCGCGCGTTGCTCCGGAAGTCCTGCTTGGGGTTGCTCATCCCCGAGCCCGGGTTGGCGAGGCCCGCGAGGCGGTAGTCCGTCATCCCGCGGAAGTACGCGAACTGCGTCTTCTCGGCCTCGGAGAGCGAATCCATGTCGGGCTCGAGCACGCGGAAGAGCGCCAGCGCCTTCTCGTACTCGTTGGCTTCGTAGTGGGTCTTGGCCCGCGCGAGATCCTGCCGGTACGTGGCGCAGCCCGCCGAAGCGAGCGGGAGGGCGAGGGCGAAGGCCGCCACGAGGGCGGTGCCGAGGACCATTCGAGGCGAGCGCATCGCGCGAGGGTAGCGCCCGGCTCGGCGCGCGATCAAGCGCCGGATCCCGGGAAGCCGAAACAGGGGCGAAAGCGAGGTCGCGACCACCCGCCGCTGCCTTCGGAGGGCCACTTTTTCGGTTCGAAACCAATCGGAGACCCCCCGGAGGGCCTCCGGATTGGTTCGAAACCAATCGGAGACCCCTCGGAGGGCCTCCGGATTGGTTCGAAACCAATCCGACCCCCCTTCGAAGGCCGCCGCGGGTGGTCGCGTCCACCTTGGCGGGCCTTCGAAGGCCTCGCCGGGTGGTCGCGTCGACCGAAGCCGGCCTTCGACAAGCCTGGCCACCTGGAGCACCGAACAGGTTGAAGAGTCGGAGACTTCACAGGGAGGCGAGGAGGACCGGGAGACCCGAGGGAAAATCCTTCCCAATCTTCCTCTCACCTCGCCGTCTCCTCGCCTCCCTGTTAAATTTCCGGTGTTTTTTGGCATTTCAAGCGGATCGGCGCCCTGGCCCAGACTCCGTGCCTCCGATTCCGGGTCGTCTCCGGCGCGGCTACTCGTCGTCGACGTTCTCCGGGTAATCGCC
>JANYGI010000160.1 GCA_025362495.1 Byssovorax sp.
ATGATCACCGCGGTCTCCTCGATGGCGCGGCCGGTCACGTCGACCATCGGCCACTCCGGGTGCTTGCGGAAGAGGGCTTGTCCGAACTCCAGCTCTTCGCGCACGTGCTCGCGCATGGCGTAGTTGGTCTCGATCGGCATCCCGAGCTGGCGGAGGCGGGCCTGGCGGATCTCGCAGAGCTGCTCGATACCGATGGTGAGGGCGATGATCCGGTCTTGCGGGGCCTCGTAGAGCTCGGGCGGCGGGTTGACGCCGAGGACGAGGGGCAGATTGGCCACCTTGAGGCCGCGCTGGGCCAGCAGCGTGGAGAGCGGTGTCTTCGAGGTGCGCGAGACGCCCACCAGCACGAGATCGGCCTTCTTGAAGTTGCGCGGCTCTTTCCCGTCGTCGCTCTTCACGGCGAACTCCACCGCTTCGATGCGGCGGAAGTACTCCTCGCTCAGCGGGAGCATGGCGCTCGGCAGGTTGATCGGCTCCCGATCGAGGAAGGTACCGAGCTTGCCAATCAGCGAGCCGATGACGTCGATCGCCTCGATTTTCAGCTCGGCGGTGGCGCCGTGCACGAACTCGCGGAGCTCGGGGCTGACCACGGTGAACACCAGCAGGGCGCCTTCGCGGGCCGCCCGCTCGAGCACCGGGCGCGCGACCTCCTTGGTGCGCACGCGGGTGTGAAGGCGGATCTGCGCGCCCGCCTGGGGGAACTGGAGGAGCGCGGCGCGGACGACCTTCTCGGCCGTCTCGCCCGTGGAGTCGCTCAATACGTCGATGTAGCGGGGCTTGTCCAAGCGATGGCTCCTGTTGTCACGACACCGGAAATGCGGCTACAAGCCTGGGTAGGAGGCCCATGAAGAAGCGCTACCGTTGCACTGTCTGCGATCACGTCTACGACCCGGCCGAGGGCGATCCGGCGAATGGCATAGCGCCGGGGACCGCCTTCGAGGAGCTGCCCGCCGACTGGTCCTGTCCGGACTGCGGCGCCCAGAAGGCCGACTTCGAGGAGATGAGCTGAGAGTCCCTCGCGCAGGGAGCGGGCGTGCCGCTCCCTGACGATCTCTCGATTGCCATCGTCGCTCGGCGGCGTCACCCGAACAGACTCCTGAGCTTCTCCATGAAGCTTGCCTGCTGGGGTTGCACGTTCTCCCCGAGGTCTTCCGCCAGCTTGGCGATCAGCTCTTTTTGCGAGGCGGTGAGCTGGGTCGGGACTTCGATCGTCACCTCGACCAGCTGATCGCCGCGGCCGCCCGCGAGGCGACGCGGGATGCCCTTGCCTTTGACGCGAAGCACGGTACCCGGCTGCGTGCCCGGGGGGATCCGCATCTTGCCTTTGCCCTCGAGCGTGGGGATCTCGATCTCGCCGCCGAGCGCGGCCTGAGCGAAGGTGATCGGCCGCGCGCAGACGATGTCGTCGCCCGTTCGACGGAAGAAGTCGTGGGGTGAGACGCGGATGGTGAGCTCGAGATCGCCGGCGGGGCGGTCGGGGCGCGAGGCGTTGCCGCCGCGCTCGACGAGCCGCGTGGCGCCGTTCTCGATGCCCGGGGGGATGGTGATCTCGACCGTGCGCGGCTTGTTGCGGAGGCCGGCGCCGCGGCACGTGGGGCACGGGTTGACGACGAGGCGCCCGCTCCCGTTGCAGCGCGAGCAAGGCCGCTCGATGGCGATCGGGAAGACGCCTTGCTGGAAGCGAACGCGGCCGCGCCCGCTGCAGACCGAGCAGCGCTCGGTGGCCGAGCCGGGCGCCGAGCCCGACCCCGCGCAGTCGCCGCACGACTCGACGCGGTCGTAGGTGATCTCCTTCGTGCAGCCGAACGCGGCCTCCTCGAAGGTGATTTTCACCTCTTTTTGCAGCGTTCCGCGGTCGCCGACCTTGATGCCGAGGGCGCCGAGGAGATCGCCGAAGATCCCGTCGAGGTTGAGGTCGGCCATGTCGAACGGCGCGCCCTGGCCGCCGAAGGGGCCGCCGGGGCCGTTCGCCCCACCCATCGCCGCGCTGCCGAAGCGATCGAACGCGGCGCGCTTCTGCGGATCGCTCAGGATCTGGTAGGCCGCGTTGACTTCCTTGAAGCGCTGCTGTGCGCCGTCATCGCCCGGGTTTTTGTCAGGGTGATGCTGCGTCGCGGCCCTCCGGAACGCGCTCTTGATCTCGTCTTGCGTCGCCGATCGGTCGACGCCGAGAAGCTCATACGGATCGCGCACGCGGGGTGGATAGCATCGATTTACGTGGGGGCACAGCGCGCCGGCTTCAGCGGTGAAGAACGGCGTCCCAGGTCGATGGCGGGTCGGCGGGGGGGCGCTTCGCCATGTCGATGACGAGATCGGCCATCTTGTCGACGACCCAGGCGAAGTGATCCGGGCCGAGCGAGGAGATGTCGAAATCAGGGGCCGAGTTCATGAAATCGATGGCGTACGGGACGCCGCCCTGGATCCCGAACTCGACGGTGTTCATCTCGTAGCCGAGGGCGCGGCAGAGCTTGCGCGCGTCCTCGACGACCCGGGCCTCGAGCTCGGGCGTGAGGGGCGGCATGGTGCTCGCGGCCTGCGTGTAGCGATCGAAATGGCGGAGGCTCGGGTTCCAGAGGGCGGGGCGGACGTGCTCCTTGCCGATGACGAGGCAGCGGACGTACTGCGTCCAGGCGATGCCCTCCTGGGCGATCATCGTGTTCTGGCCCGTCTTGTCGTAGGCGACGATCAGCTCCTCGATCGAGTCGACCTTGTGCACGTCGCGCCAGCCGCCGCCCCAGTGCGGCTTGAGGAAGATCGGGAAGCCGAGATCGCTGGCGATGCCCACCCAGTCGAGCGGGTAGCGGAGGTTGTGGAGCGTCTCCGAGGAGACGTCGGTCGCGTACGATTTCGAGGGCAAAACGTAGGTCTTCGGCACCGCGACGCCGAGGCGCGCCGCCAGGGCGGTGTTGAAGAACTTGTCGTCGGCGATGCGCCAGAACGGGTTGTTGACGACCCGCGTCCCGCTGAGCACCGCGAGCTTGAGGATCGGCTGGTAGCAGCTGACCTCGTGCGAGATGCGGTCGACGAGCACGTCGTACGGCGGCGGGCGATCGATGCGCGTCGCGTCGAGCGCGGCGTACGAGGCGACGACGCCGGCAGAGCGCCGCTCTACTTCGGCGATGAGAGCGTCGGGGAACGACTTTTCACGACCCGTGAGGAGACCGACTCGAAGCATGCTCAGGCGCCCTCCATGGCGCGCAGATCTCGCTTCAATACCTTGCCCGTGGGGTTGCGCGGAAGGCTTTCGAGGAAGACATAGTCGCGCGGGACCTTCGGGCCGGCGAGGCGGCCCTTGCAGTGGGCGCGGAGCTCGTCGTCGCCGGCGTCCATGCCCGGGCGGAGCACGAGGAAAGCGCGGACGCGCTCGCCCCACTCGCGATCGGGGACGCCGATCACCGCGGCCTCGGCGACGGCGGGGTGCTCGTGGAGCACGCCCTCGACCTCGGCCGGGTACACGTTGACGCCGCCCGAGATGATCATGTCGCGCTTGCGCCCCTCGATGTGGAAGCACCCGCGCGCGTCGCGGCGCGCGAGGTCGCCGACCGAGAAAAAGCCTTCGTTCATCGCCTCGCGCGTGGCGCCGGCGTCGGCGTGGTAGCCGTCGACGAGCAGCGGGCCGCGGGCGTAGAGCTCGCCGACCTGGCCCGTCGGGACCTCGCGGCCCAGGTCGTCGAGGAGGCGGATCTCGACGGAAGGGATCGGGTGGCCGATGGTGCCGGGGGAGGCGCGCAGATCGGACGGCGAGGCCACCGTGACGACGCCGGTCTCGGTCGCGCCGTAGAAGTTCCAGAGCTTGTCACCGAGGAGATCCATGGCCTCGATCGCCAGCGGCCCCGCCAGCGGCGCGCCGCCCGAGAAGATGGCGTGGAGCGAGCCGAGCTCGCGCTGGGCGATCGCCGCGGGCCCGAGCTCGACCAGGCGGTGAATCATGGTGGGAACGAGCGCCGTCGTGTTGACCCGGTAGCGCTGCACGGCGTCGAGGAAGGGCTCGGCCTTGAACTCGCTCATCACGGCGACGGTGCCGCCGAGCAGGAACGAGAAGCCGCAGAAGCCGAACGCCGTCGCGTGGTAGAGCGGACACGCCGCGAGGTGCACGTCGCCGAGGGCCATCGGCGTCTCGCCGATGAAGCAGAGCGCGCCGGCCAGCGCGTTCTCCTGGAAGGTGCGGACCGCGCCCTTGGGCTTGCCCGTGGTGCCCGAGGTGTACATCACCACCTGCCCGGCCTCGCTTTCGTCGGGCGCCTCGCCGCGCTCGCGATCGGTGAGCTCCTCGAGCGACGTGAACCCGGAGACCTCGCCGCCGACGCTGATGAGGTTGCTCTTCGGGATGGCGAGGTGCGTGGCCACCTCGCGGATGGCGTCGGCGATGTCGGCGTCGAAGAAGATCACCCGCGCGCCGGAGTGCTTCGCTAGGTACTCGATCTCCGGCGCCGTCGAGCGCCACGACGCCGGGACGGCCGAGGCCCCGATGCGCCCGAGGGCCGGCTGGATCAGCAGAAATTCGATCCGGTTCTTGATCAGGAGCAGCACCCCCGCGCCCCGCGCGATCCCCCGACGCGACAGTGCGAGGCCGATGCGATCGATGGTCTCGTTCATCTCGCGGTACGAGTAGTGACGACGCCCGACAGGCTCGGCCGCGCCCGCGGCCCGGGCAGGCGAGGTGACCTGGACAATCGCGGTGCGATCGGGATCGACCTCGGCGTAGAAGCGGAAGATGAGCGACGGGTTCGTCTTTCCCTTCGGCAGCGTGCGCGCCAGCAGCCGCGCGCCGCCCCAGGTGAGCTGGCGGTGCATGCCAAGCTTACGGCCGACGCGCACCAGCGTTTCGACGCGAAAACGGGCCTGCTTCGCGGCATCACGGATCGTGCGAAGTCTGTCCTGGAGCGCCATGGAGGCCTCGACTGTATCCCAGAATGACTCGGCGGAACTAGCGGCCGGGCTGCTGGCTGTGTAGGGTGCGGCGGTGAATCAAGACCGGCGTGGCGGCGGCAACCGCACAGCCATCGAGCTCAACGTCGAGTACAAGCGGCTCAACACGTTCTTCGCGGACTACACGCGCAACATCTCCAAAGGTGGAACGTTCATCCGCACCGATCGCCCGCTCGACGTCGCGACGGAGTTCGTCTTCGCGCTGACGATCCGCGGCCTGGCCGAGCCGCTCCGGCTGCACGGCCGCGTGAAGTGGATCGTGGCGACAGGCGACGCGACGCCGGACTCGCCCGCCGGCATGGGCATCGAGTTCATGTACAAGAACGACGAGGAGCGCCGCGCGACCGAGTCCATCGTCGAGCAGCTGATGGAAGAAGAGCTGGGCAGCGGCCTCACGGCGCGCCTGCTGGGGCGTAAAGAAGAGTAGCGGCCGTTCGCGACGGGGCCGTGCGTGTGAGGCTCGCACGTGTACACTGGCGCCGAAGAATGCGAAGCCTCGCCCTGCTTTCCGCCCGCGCGATCGTCGTTGCAGCGCTCTCGTCCTCGCTGTTCACCCTCGGCTGCGGGACGACGACGACGAACGTCGGCGGCCCGAACGTGCCGCACGGCGAAGGCGCGGTGACGGCGAAAGAGGTGCCCGACGCGGAGTTCGCCTCGTCGCTGCATCGCCTGCTCAAGGACGGCGCCGAGTCCCCCGAGCGCCACGGGCTCTTGATCGGCGTCGTGCGCCGACAGCTCGCGCACGCGCAGCGGCGGTTCTCCACGGGGCACGAGGCGAGCGGCACGGCGAGCGTGATCGGCGCGCTCTACCTGGTCCGACCCGGCGAGGGGCGGAAGGAGATGATCGACCCGACCGCGGAGCGCGCGCTCGCTGCGGCGATCGATCGCTTCAGCCCGCGCGGCGACGAGGGGCGCGCCCTCGCGCTGATGCAGATGCGCGCCGCCGCGCTCGATCCGCGCTCGCCTGCGAAGGCCGAGCTCGATCAGCACCTCGCCGCGCTGACGCAGTGGATGAGCGAGACGCGGACCGGCGGCCCGATGCGGCGCCTGGGCACCGAGGAACGCGCCCGCGTCGCCCGCGCCCTCGTCGACCCCAGCGATCAGGCGCTGAAAGAAGCCTCGGACGCCGTCAACGCCTGGATCGGCGGCGCGATCCAGTTCAACAACGAGTACCGCCAGGGCCTGAAGCGGCCGGAGCGCGAAGAGGCCGTCGAGGCGCAGCGCGCGCTCTCCTCCGGCGGCGCGACGATGGCCTCGATCTTCCTCCGCAGCGGCGACGCGAGCGCGGCGCTGCAGCACCTCGATCAGTCGAACGCCAAGCACGTGATCCTCCCCGGCCTGATGGCGCGGGTGCGCGGCGCGGCGGCGAGCGACGGCGACACCGGCGCGCGCGACTGGCTCACGCTCGCGGCGACATTCGGTCACCAGGATCCCGACGAGGCCGATCCCGAGACCGACATCGATCCCGAGCTGCTCGTCGCCGGCCTGTGGGGCAGCTCGATCGAGGCCTATCGCCGCGATCCGACGAGCTTCGACGCGGGCCTGCTCGTGGCGCGCGTGCTCACCCGCTTCGGGATGCCCGAGGCCGCGCCGCTGGTGGTGAGCGAAGGGCTGGCCGCGCACACCTCGGTCGCCTCGGTGCGCGCCGCGATGGAGCTCTTGCTCGGCGCCATCGGCGACAGCGCGGAGATCGACGATCTCGACGCCGCGCGCCGCACCTTCGCGTCGGGCGCGGCGATCCTGGCGATCGCGGATCGCCCTGAATTTCGCGGGCAGCTCGATCCCAGCCCGGCGCGCATCCGCGCCGTGATGGCGTCGATCGAGATCCGCACCGGCAACCTCGCGGCGGCGCGCCCGCTCCTGCAATCGGCCCTCGCCGCGGAGCCGACGACCTCGGGCTACACGATGCTGTCGATGGTCGAGCGGCAGGCGGGCGACACGAAGGCGGCGCTCGCCGCGGTGGAGCAGGCGCTGCGCGCGCCCGATACGCGCGTGGCGCCCCTCGACGTGGCCGAGGCGCACCTGGCGGCGTTCGAGCTGTTCCGCGACGGCAACGCGGCGGACAAGGCCAAGCCGGCGCTCGACGCGGCCCTCGCGGCGGTGCTGGCCGCGCGACAGCCCGGCGGGAGCCCCGCGTCGCGGGCGCGGGCCGAGCGGCTGCTGGGCCGCGTCCTCGAGAGCTACGGCGAGAGCTCGCGCGCGGCCAAGGCCTACGAGCGCGCGCTCCAGCTCGCGGCGAGCGATCGGCCGACCCTGGGCGCGGCGATGCTCGACGCCATCGGCCGCGCCCTCGTGCAAAAGGATCTCGCCGGCGCGCGAGGAGCCCTGAGAAGGGGCCTCGACGGGGACGCGAGCGAGGACGACCTCGTTTACGGCGGCCTCTGGGTGCAGCTCCTCGAGCGCGAGCTCCACGCCACGCCGGACGGGACCACGGAGCGTGCTTTGCGGACCGTCGGCAAAGCCACCTGGACTGCCAAGCTCTCGGCGTGGGCCAATGGCAAGCTCAGCGACAACGATCTCAGCACCGCGGCGCAGAGCGCCTCGCAGAGGGTCGAAGCGGCCTTTTATACCGCGATGTCCGGTCGCGTCAGCGGCGATCCGGGCGCGGAGCCGCGGCTCCGCGCGGTGGCGACGAGCCCTGTCGCCGACCTCCTCGAGGTGCACCTGGCCCGCGAGATCCTGGCGCCGCGGGGGCGCGTGACGTTGCCTGGCGGCGTCCAGCTGCCGTAGCGAGATGCCCTGTCCTGGAGCGGACCGCCACCGGGGTGAGGCCGCTCTCCAGAGCACTTTTCCCGCAGTCTCCCCGTCCCGGAGCAGTGTTAGGGTGGGTGCTTCTCATGAGCACCCTCGTTTGCTTCACGCTCGATGAAACCCGCTACGCCGTGCCGGCGGAGCGGGTTCTGGAGATCGTGGCGCGGGTGGTGCTCACGCCACTGCCGGCGGTACCAGCGCCGATCCTCGGGGTGTTCTCCTACCGTGGAGCGCCGATGGTGGCCGTCGATCTGCGCGCGCGCCTCGGCCACGCTCCGAGGCCGCCCGGGCGCGACGATCATTTCCTCGTGGTTCGCAGCGCGCGCCGCGAGGTCGCGCTCGTCGTCGATCGCGTCGACGCGACGGAGCCGCTCGATGAGCGCCGGGTCTGGCCCGCGCCGACGCCGGCGCCGCACCTCGCCGGCGTCGTCACGCTCGCCGACGGGCTCCTGCTGATCGAGGATCTCGACGCCGCGCTCTCGCTCGACGAAGAGCGGGCGATCGACGCGAGCTTGCAGCAGCGGGGCGAGCTCTCGTGACGCCGACCGCGTCGCCCGAGGCGCTGCTACCCGCGCTGCTCGACGCCTTCGCGACGGAGCTGCGCCGGACGCTCGGGCTGGTGTTCCCGCCCTCGCGCGCGCAGGCCTTCGAGGCCGGGATCGGGCGCGCGGCCGCGGCGCTCGGCGAGGTCCCCGCGTCGCTCTTGCTGCGCCTCGCCGCCGGCGACGGCGCGGTGATCGACGAGCTCGCGCGCGAGCTGACGATCGGCGAGACGTACTTCTTCCGTCACCCGCACCACTTCGATTTTCTCCGCGAGGCGCTGCGCGCGATCGCGCTGGATCGCCCTGCGGGAGCGCCGATCCGCCTCTGGTCGGCCGGCTGCTCCAGCGGCGAAGAGGCGTACTCGATGGCGATCGCCGCGCTCGAGGCGCTGGGGCCGGTCGCGGAGCGGACGGTCGCCATCGTCGGCACCGACGTCAACCCGGACTGCGTGGCCCGGGCGCGCGCGGCGACGTACGGCGAGTGGTCGTTCCGCAACGTCGAGCCCGAGGTGCGCGCGCGGTGGTTCGAGCGCGACGGGCCGCGCTTCCGCGTGGCCGACGCGCCGCGCGCGATGGTGCGCTTCGCCGCGCGCAACCTCCTCGACGGGCCGCCGCCGCCGCTGCTGGCGGGCGACGGCGCTGCGCCCGGGATCGACGTGATATTTTGCCGCAACGTGCTCATCTATCTGGAGCCTGCGGCCATCGCGCGCGTCACGGCCGAGCTCGCCCGGGCGCTGGTGCTCGGTGGATGGATGGTGCCCGGGCCATCGGATCCGCTGCAGCGGAGCCCCGAGCTCGTCGTGAGCGCGGTGAGCGGCATGATCACCTACCGGCGCGCGCACCACGAGGTGGCCCTCGTCGCGGTCACGACACCGGCGCGCGTCGTCGCGAGCGTGGCGCCGTCCGTCGCCGCGCGGCCGCTGCCCGCCTCGCCGCTGCCGCCGGTCACGGTGATCCCGCCGCGCGATGCGGTCGAGCGCGCTCGGCGGCTCGCTGACGGCGGTGATCTCGCCGCGGCGTTCGCGCTGATCGAAGAGGCCGTGATCCTCGAGCCGCTCCGGGGCGAGGCCTACGCGCTGCGCGCCGTCCTGGCGCAGGCGCGGGGAGATCATCCCGCGGCCGCCGCGGACGCCGACCGCGCGATCCTCCTGCAGAGCGGGTTCGCGTTCGCGCACGTGATCGCGGCGTCGTCGCGGGCGCGGCTCGGCGAGCGCGTCGAGGCGCGTCGGCACGTCCGCAACGCGCAGCGGCTGCTCTCGGCGCTCGCGGCCGAAGAAGGCGCTCCGGGATCGGGCGGCGTCACCGCGCGCGAGCTGCTCCACGCGTGCCGACAGCTCGACCGGAGCCTCGTGTCGGCCAGCGCTGGCCGCGCCTCCGGGGGGCGACGTTGAGCGCCGCAGGCCCCGACGATCGCTGGTCCGACGAGGACCGCGCCATCCTCGAAGCTCGTACGCGATCGCTCGCGGCGCCCCCGCTCGCGCGCGAGAGCGGCGCGGGGATCGAGGCGCTGGTGCTCCGCGTCGGCGGCGAGCGCTACACGTTGCCCGCCGACGCCGTGCGCGCCGTGGCGGCCCTCTCGCGCCTCTCACCGCTGCCGCACGCGCCGCCGTCGGTCGCGGGGTTGACGGCGCGCGGCGGGATGATCGTCCCCGTCTTCCACCTGCGCGCCGTCCTCGGCCTCGCGCTGACGGCGCTGCCCGAGTACGGGCGGATCGTGCTCCTCGGCGAGGGCAGCGGGCAGCTCGCGCTGATCGTCGACGCCGTCGAGGGGACGACGCGCGTCGATCCGACGAGCCTGCGGCCTGCGCCGTCGACGCTCGTGGCGACGGCCGGCGCGCTGATCCGCGGCGTCGACCGCGACGGCGTGCCGTTGCTCGATCCCGAGGCGCTCCTCGCGTCGGATCGGCTGTTCATCGACATCGTCGCGCCCGCGTTCTGAGCGGCTTCGTTCATGGAAAAGGAAAAGACAATGGCTGGCGCGGTCGCCTCCGAGCAACAAACCCGGGTCGACCGGATCCTCCGTCAGTCGATTTTCCTCCCGCTGATCCCGCTGATCGTCACCGCGCTGGTGCTCTTCTGGGAGATCCGCGGGGCGAACGAGACGACGGAGTGGGTCGACCACACCGACATCGTGATCGCCAAGGCGTCCGACGTGGAGCGGATGCTGATCGACAAGGAGACCTCGCTCCGGGGGTATTTCATCACCGGCATTCCCTCCTTCCTCGAGCCCTTCGAGGACGCCGACAAGCGGCTCGACGGCGCCTTCCAGGAGCTCGATACGCTCGTCGCCGACAACCCGCCGCAGCAGCACCGGCTCGCCGAGGTGCGTGATCTGGGGCGGCGCTGGGACGAGTTCGCGCACGTCGAGATCGAACAGCACAAGGCGGGCGTGCTCGATGAGCGGCTGTCCTCGGCCGTTCAGCACAACAAAATCGTGATGGACAAGATCCGCGCGACGATGCGGGCGTTCACGAAGATCGAGGAGGATCTGCGGACGGTGCGGACCCGCACCGCGAGCGACGCCTCGCACCACCTCATCTGGGTGGGCGGCGTCCTGCTCGCGGTCGTCGCGGGCGTGCTGGTGTTCTTCACGCGCCGCCAGCTCTTCTCGGTCTCGAGCGATTTCGGTGCCGCGCTGGCGGTGGCGCGGACGCGCGAAGACGAGCTGCGCGAGTCGGAGGGCAAGCTCGCCGAGAAGCTCGAGAGCGAGCAGACCAGCCTGCGCGAGGAGGCCGAGCAGCGCGAGCGGCTCACGCGCGCGGTGCGATCGTACGGCGTGTTCATCGATCGCCTCGCCCGCGGGGAGCTCGGCGCGACGCTGGAGCGCGAGGCCGACGGCGAGCTCGCGCAGCTCGGGCTGAACCTCGAGGTGATGGGGCGCGCGCTGCGGACGATGACCCTGCGGATCCACGAGGCCGTGAACTCGCTCTCGTCGGCGACCGCGGAGATCCTGACGACGACGCAGCAGCAGAGCACGGCGGCGACCGAGTCGGCAGCCGCGGTGGTCGAGACGGTGGCCACGGTCGACGAGGTCGTGCAAACGTCGCAGCAGACCGCGGAGCGCGCCAGGCAGGTTGACGCGGCCTCGCAGCGCAGCGTCGAGGTCTCGGCCGCGGGGCGCGAGGCGGTGACGGCGACGATCGAGTCGATGGGCCGCGCCCGCGATCAGGTCGCGTCAATCGGCGAGCGGATCCTGGCGCTGTCGGAGCAGGCGCAGACCGTCGGGCAGATCATCACCACCGTGAACGAGCTGGCCGAGCAGTCGAACTTGCTCGCGCTCAACGCGGCGATCGAGGCGGCGCGCGCCGGCGAGCACGGGCGCGGCTTTGCGGTCGTGGCCCAGGAGATCCGCGGCCTCGCCGAGCAGTCGAAGCGCGCGACGACGCAGGTGCGCAGCATCCTCGGCGACATCCAGAAGCTGACGACGGCGGCGGTGCTGGCGACGGAGCAGGGCAACAAAGCCGTCGGATCCGCGGTGGATCTGGTGCGCGACGCCGGCGCGCGCATCGATCAGCTCGCGGGCACGATCGCCACCACGGCGCTGACGGCGCAGCAGATCGTGGAGACGGCGCAGCAGCAGGTCACCGGCATCGGGCAGATCTCGCAGGCGACCCACGCCATCCGCCAGGCCGCGACGCAGACGGTGGAAGGCACGCGCCAGACCGAGCGCGCGGCGCGGGATCTCAACGAGCTGAGCGTGCGCCTGCGCGAGGCCGTCTCCCAGTACCGGACCTGATCCACCCGTGAGCGGCGAGCGCGATCTGCTGAACGAGCTGCGGGATATCTTCCGCGAAGAGCTCGCCGATTACCTGGTGTCGCTCGAGCGTCAGCGCGCCGTGCTCGCGCGCTCGGACGCGGACGCGAAGGAGATCCGCGGCGCGGTCGCCGAGGTCCGCCGCGTCGTCCACAGCCTCAAGGGCGCGGCGCGGGCGGTGGATCATCACGCGGTAGAGCAGCTCTGCCACGCGATCGAGACCCAGCTCGCGTCGACGACGCGCGGCGCCGAGCCGGCCTACGTCGCCGCGATCGCCGCGATCGCCGCCGACGCGCTGCTCGGCTGCTCGATCGATCTCGCCGCCGGTCGGGCGCCCGACGATCGCGCGATCGAAGCGGCGCAGCGGCGGCTGGCAGAGGTCGTCGCCCCCGCTGCGGCGACGCCGTCGCCGCCGCCCGCCGTGATCGCGGCGGCCCCGATCGCGCCGCCGGCCGCCGAGATCAAGGCCATCGCGCCCGAGCCTCGCGCGGCGACGGATCGCGCTCCGGAGACGGTGCGCGTCTCGCCCGAGCGCCTCGGCGAGCTGCTCGCCACGAGCGAGGAGATGCTGGCGCTCGCGGGACGCCAGAGCGGCGCGTCGACACGCTGGAAGCCGCTCGACGACGCGCTGACCGAGCTCCGCGACGATCTGCGGCGGGCCCGTTACACCACGCGCGCCGAGGGCCTCGAGCGCGCGCCGGGCGGCGACGAGGTGATGCGCCGGATCGATCGCGGCCTGGCCGCCGTGCAGTCGCTCTCGGCCTGGTCGATCGATCACCAGCGCGACGACGCCACGGCGTGGCGCGCCAGCGCGGCGCTCGCGCGCGAGATCGCCGAGCGCTCGCGGGCGCTGCGCGTCGTGCCGTTCGGGAGCCTCGAGCCCTCGCTCGATCGCACCCTGCGCGACGCCGGCGCGGCGGTGGGCAAGCCCGTCGAGCTCCGCCTCCGCGGCGGCTCGCTCGAGATCGATCGCCGCGTGCGCGACGGGCTCCGCGATCCGCTGCTCCACCTCCTGCGCAACGCCGTCGACCACGGGCTCGAGGCGCCGGAGGTCCGCGCTCGCGCCGGGAAATCGTCGGTCGGCGTCGTCGAGATCCAGGCCTCGCTCGCCGGCCGCGATCTCTGCGTGACGGTCGAGGACGACGGCGCCGGGATCGACGTCGACGCGGTGCGATCCGCGGCCGCGGCGCGCGGCATCGCCGACGCGACCGCGAGCAACGCCGAGCTCTTCTCGCTCCTGTACGAGCCCGGGTTCACCACGCGCGGGGTGGTCACGCCGCTGTCGGGGCGCGGCGTCGGCCTCGACGTCGTCCGCCAGCGCGTCGCCGAGATGCACGGGCGCGTCGAGGTCGAGAGCCGCCCGGGGCGCGGCGCGCGGTTCACCCTGATCGTGCCGTTCGATCTCAGCATCGTGCGCGGCCTGATCATCCGCGCAGGCGACGTGCCGTTCGTGATCGTCACCACCGCGATCCTCCGCCTGCAGCGGGTCGCGAGCGCCGATCTCCGCGCCGCCGCGGGGAGGCTTTATTTGCCGGATGGATCCGGCCTCGTACCGCTCGCCGATCTCGACGCCGTGCTCGGCCTCTCGCGCCGGCCGCGCGGCGCCGCGAGCGAGGACGGCCCGCGCCCGTGCGTCGTGCTCGCCGCGGGCGATCGCCGCCTCGCCCTCCGCGTCGACGCCTTGATCGAAGAGCGCGACGTGGTGATCCGGCCGCTCGGCGCGCGGGTCCGTCGCGCCGCGTTCGTCAGCGGCGCGACCGTGATCGGCGACGGGGAGGTCGCGCCGGTGCTCGACGTCGCCGACCTCGTGCGCCTCGCGCGCCCCGCGCAGAGCCACGAGGCCGCGTCGGTCCCGCAGCGCAAGCGCGTGCTCGTCGTCGACGACTCGGTGACCACGCGCCAGCTCGAGCGATCGATCCTCGAGGCCGCCGGCTACGACGTCGACGTCGCCCGCGACGGCGAGGAGGCCTGGGATCGCCTCGCCGCCGGCGAGGGCTTCGATCTCGTCGTCTCCGACGTGGAGATGCCGCGCCTCGACGGCTTCCAGCTCGCGGCCCGCGTGCGCAGCACCACGCGCACAGCGCGGCTCCCCGTCGTCCTCGTCACGGCCCGGGACAGCGACGCCGATCGGCGCCGCGCGCTCGAGGTCGGCGCCAGCGCCTACGTCGTGAAGGGCGGCTTCGATCAGGAAGCCCTCCTCGATATTCTGGAGCAGCTCCTGTGAAATCCGACGCGCCCGTTCGCCTCTCCGATGGATCGCCCCTTCGCGTCGTCATCGTCAACGACTCGAGGACCATGCGCGCCTCGCTCCGGGCGGCGCTCGCGCTCACCTCCGACTTCACCGTCGTCGCCGAGGCCGCCGACGGCCTCGAGGCGGTCGAGGTCGTCGCCAGGACGCGCCCCGCGGTGGTGCTGATGGACGTGGTGATGCCGCGCAGCGACGGCTACGCCGCGACGCGCGCGATCATGGCCCGCGTGCCGACGCCGATCGTGATGATCTCCGCCGTCGTCGATCCCCGCGACAGCGCCGTCGTCTTCGAGACGCTGGAGGCGGGCGCGCTCTGCATCGCGGAGGCGCCGCCCGCGCCGTCGGATCCGGCGTACCGGTTTCGCTGCGGCACGCTGGCCCAGCTCGTGCGCTCGATGGCGGCGATCGATGTGGCGAAGTCGCGGCGCCCGACCGAGGTCCCGGTGGCGCCGCTGCGGCCTCTCGTCCATCGCGCGGCGTCGACCATTTCGTTCATCGGCATCGCCGCGTCCACGGGCGGTCCGGGCGCGCTCGTCGCCGTCCTCGCCGCGCTCCCCCTCGGCGTCATGCCGCCGATCCTCATCGTGCAGCACATCGCCGCCGGCTTCGGCGAGAGCTTCGCGCTCTGGCTCACCGAGCGCACGAAGCACCCGGTCGAGGTGGCTCGCCACGGCGCGCGCCTCGAGCGCGGCAGCGTCGTCGTCGCCCCCGACGATCGCCACCTCGGCATCACCTCCGATCACCGCATCGAGCTCAGCGCCGACCCGGCGATCGGGCGACAGCGCCCCGCGGCCGACTACCTCTTTCTCTCCCTCGCGCGCCACGCCGGCCCGCGCTCACTCGGCGTGGTCCTCACCGGGATGGCCGACGACGGCGCCGACGGCGCGGTCGCGCTGAGGCGAGCGGGCGGCACGATCGCAGCGCAGGACGAGGCGACGTCGGTGATATACGGCATGCCGAAAGCGGCTCTCGAACGGGGCGGCGTGGACGACGTCCTCGCCCTCGGAGCAGTTGCAGCCTGGCTCTGCAGCAGGAGCGGGATCTCATGAGAGTCGTCGTCATCGAGGACAGCAAGACGCAGGCGCACCGGCTCCGGCGGCTGCTCGAACGGGAGGGCTTCACCGTGCTCGTGGCCGAGGACGGCGAGGCCGGGGTCCGCCTCTGCAGCGACGCCTCGCTCCCCGACATCGTCGTCAGCGACGTGCTCATGCCGGGCATCGACGGCTTCGAGGTTTGCCGGCGTCTCAAGGCCGCGCCCGCCACGCGCGACGTGCCCGTTCTCCTGCTCACGTCGCTCACCGATCCCCAGGACGTCGTGCGCGCCCTCGCGGCCGGCGCCGACAACTTCGTCACCAAGCCCTACGACGACGCCCGCCTCCTCGCGCGCATCCGCTCCACCGTCGCCAACCACGCGCGCTCCGCCGACGAGTCCGTGGTCGAGGTCCAGGGCGAAAGCTTCCGCGTCAACGCGCCGCCCGCGCGCATCCTCCGCCTGCTCGTCTCGTCGCTCGAAGACGCCACCGTGCGCAACCTCGAGCTCGAGCAGAGCCGCGCCGAGCTCGCCCTCGTGAACCAGCAGCGCGAGGGCCTCATCATCGCCGAGCGCACCGCGCGCCAGGCCCGCGAAGAGCTGCTCGCGATCGTCGCGCACGATCTCCGCACGCCCCTCGGCGTCATCGGCCTGAGCAGCAACGCGCTGCAAGACGCCGTCCCCGCGGGCGCCGACGGCGAGGAGGCGCGCGCCCTCGCGGCCCTCGCCGAGCGCGCCGCGAAGCAGATGGGCCGCCTCATCCGCGATCTCCTCGACGTGTCCAGCATCGAGGCCGGCCGCCTCCGCTTCGAGTTCAGCGATCACGATCCCGCCGCGCTCCTCGCCGAGGCGACCAACCTCCTCGCGCCGCTCGCCGCGCAGAAGTCGATCTCGGTCGAGACCCGCGTCGCCGCCGGGGTCGCGCTCGTGCGCTGCGATCGCGACCGGATCCAGCAGGTCCTCTCCAACCTGATTGGCAACGCCATCAAGTTCACCCCCGAGTCCGGCAAGCTCGTCCTCAGCGCGTCGAGCGCCGAAGGCCAGGTCACCTTCTTCGTCACCGACAACGGCCCTGGCATCCCGGACGAGATCATCCCGCGCATCTTCGACCGCCACTGGACGGGCCGCGGCCGCGCCGGCGCCGACACTGGCCTTGGCCTCTACATCGCCAAAGGCATCGTCGAAGCCCACGAGGGACGAATCGCCGTCGCCGTCATCCCCGCGGGAGGCACGGAGTTCTCGTTCACGCTCCCGTGCGCCGGGCCCGAGCGCAACTCGTGGGTGAGCTCTCCGGAGGCGTCGGCGACCCCGCTGATGAAGCGAAACTGAGAGGGAGAATCTGGCGCAGGCAGGGCGTGAGTGGCGCTCTGCTTCCACGATCTCCATCTGGACAGGTCCAGAGACGCTCTCACGCTGAAACCGCGCGATCACGAGAAGCGCATACGCTATGGGATCACGCGAGTCAGCGAGCGGGGCGTCCCGGGCGCCCAGCTGCCGCGCCTTTGGCGGGTACCGGGAACCGGGATGCCCAAGGCGCTGATCGAGTGCACCTCAGGACCGGCGCCCGCGGCCAGGGCGCTTCGGCGGGTGAGTGTGTCCAGGCGCGGGACGCTAGCCAGCTTCACCCATCCTGTCGAGCGCTGCGGCGACGCCGGGTGGGCTCGACTACTGCGATCGGCCGTGATGATCTGCTAAATCACCGTTCATCATCCTCGAACACGGAGCGGGAAAACCGCAAGGGCGCGAGGGCCGCAAGGATTCGGAGATTTCGATTCTTCTCTGGCCCTTGCGGCCCCCGCGGTTTCTCCATCCTCTTTCCCCGAGCGCCACGAGCTGGCGTCGTTCGAGGATTGCGCTCGCTGATTCAGGGCGCCTGGGCGGCGGGCGTCTTCTCCCGAGGCCCGCCAAACCGTCATTTGTACTCGCGACCGAGCTACATGGGCGGCCCAAACCAGGTGGTCAGAGCCTCACGAAGGCCCTCGTCCGTGCCGTCTCCCACCCACGCGACATGGCCGTCGGGCCGGATCACCACGGCAGCAGGCGCCGTGACGGCGCCGAGCACCGGGAGCTCCCACGCGCCCGCGTAGCGCGCATCGATGTGCTTCACCCGGTCCGCCCAGGGAGCGATGACGAGGGCGCCGGGCTCACCGAGGTTGAGCAGCACCGGCCTCCCCTCGTGCAGCAGCGTGAACACCCGCCGTGGACCGCTGTCGGTGTCGAGATCGAGATCGGGCATGCGGCGCCCGAGCAGCGGGTGGCCCGCGCCGAGATCGTAGTGAACGTCGAGACCGGACATCCTCCCGGCGTAGCGCTTGCGGGGCTCATCCATCTTCAGCAGCTCCGCCATGGTCTCGCGTGCGGCCCTCGTCCGCTCGTCACCGCGGTTGAGCGCCGTTTGCGCCAGGGTGCTCTCGAGCACGCGCGCGCCGATCGGATGGCGCTCGGCATGATAGGTATCGAGCAGGCTCTCCGGCGAGGTGCCCTTGACGACCTGGCCGAGCTTCCACCCCAGGTTCACGGCGTCCTGCACACCGATGTTGAGTCCCTGTCCGCCGGCGGGGGAATGCACGTGCGCCGCGTCGCCGGCCAGCAGCACCCGTCTCTCCCGGTACGACGCGGCCTGCCTCGCCGCATCGCTGAACCGCGAGAGCCACGTGACGCTGTGAACCCCGAAGTCGTCACCGTAGACGGCAATGAGCGCCTCGCGAAGATCGTCCAGGGTCGGCTCGTTGCCTTGCCTGATCTCCGGCTCGTTGAGCACCACCCGCACGCGCTTCCCGTCCTCCATCTTGCCGAGGCCATTGATACCTCGCGCGTCACGGCGGATCCCCCCCACCGGCGCTCCGGTCATCTCGACCTCGGCGATCAAGTAGGTGAGAGACGGCTCCCATCCCGGAAAATCGATACCGGCCTTCTTGCGGATCAGGCTGCGGCCGCCGTCGCATCCGACGAGGTACTTTGCGCGCAACCGGCGCCCGTCCGACAGCTCGACATCGACGCCGGCCTCGTCCTGCGCGAACCCGGTCACCTCGAGTCCGCGGTAGACCGGCACCGAAAGCTCGGCGGCCCAGGAGGCCAGTCCGCGCTCGATGCCTTCCTGCCAGAGCGCGAGCCCGTAGTTGTGGCGCGTCGGAAAATCGCTGATGTCGAGAGGGACCATCGCGAACCCCGCGACCTGCATCACCTTCCCTTGCGAGAGGAAGCGATCGGCGATCCCACGCTGATCGAGCACCTCGATGGTGCGTGAATGAAGACCCCCGGCGCGCGAGCCGGCGACGTCCTGGGTGACGCGCCGCTCGACGATCGCGACGTCGATCCGCGCCAGCGAAAGCTCGGCCGCCAGCATCAGCCCCGTCGGCCCTCCTCCGGCGATCACCACGGCATGCTCCTTCACGGCCCCGCTGCGTTCCTCGTGCATTTCGATCCTCCAGGTGCTGTTGCTCTTCGCGTGCGGCCGGCGACGATAGGGCATGAGAGGGGGCTTGCCGCAAGCCCCCGTATCTGGCATACGTTTGCAGTGGAGAGGCGCAGGGGTGGCCCTCCTCGTTTGGTTGCGCGTGAGGCTCCGCGCAACCCGTGACCGGATCCCGATCCGGCCCGCGGACGCGAAGCGCCACTGGCGCAGCCACAAACGCCTGGGCGCCGGGCGCCGAAAGCGCGTAGCCTGATCCACTGGAGCCCACCATGCGAACCTTGCTTCTCTCCGGAATGGCGATCTCTCTCGGCGCGATCATGGCCGCGTGCGGCTCGGGGGGCGGCGTCGCCACCAGCCAGACCACCGGCACGGGCGGCGCGAGCACCAGCAGCGGCCACGGCGGCGGCACCTCGAGCGGCGAGGGCGGCGGCGATCTCGGCATCGACGCCGGGCCGATCGGCGACAGCTCGGTCAACGACAGCGACGCGTGCGGCAGCGTCATGCTGAAGACGCACACCAAGCCGGGCAACATCGTCGTCGTCTTCGATCAATCCGACAGCATGAAGCAGCCCTTCCAGGCCGGCTCGCCCCCCAAGTGGCAGGTCGCGGAAGACGCGCTCGTGGCGGCGCTCACGCCGATCCAGGGCATCGTCAGCGGCGGGGCGGTTTTCTTCCCGACCATGGCCACCGGCAACGGCTGCAGTGGTGTCGATCCCATCGGCACTCCGCCGCAGATCCCGATCCAGGCCGGACCGGCGTTCATCACGGCCTTCCAGGGGCATTTCACGGCGCCGGGCTGGTCGCTCATCCTCGGCACGCCGCTCAAGCTCGGCTTGCAAGAGGCCGATAAAGCCCTGCCCGATCCTTCACCGCTCATGGGCGCTCGCGCCGTGGTGCTGATCACCGACGGCGCTCCGACCTGCGACACGGTGGCTGCCAACATCCTCGCGCCGGTGCAGGCCATGTTCTCTCGTGGCATCAAGACGTACGCCATCGGCCTGCCGGGCTCGGCCGCGGCGAGCGCGCTGCTCGACAAGATCGCCATGGCCGGCGGGACGATGAATTACCTGACGCCCGCCGATCCGATGGCGCTCCAGATGGCGATTGGCCAGATCGCCTCGAGCACCATCGATCAGTGCACGATCACGCTCGATCCTCCGCCCGCGGACAAGTCCAAGGTTCACCTCATCGTGACTGACGCGATGAACCCCAAGGGCTACGAGATCATGGAAACCCAGATGGGCGACGGCTGGTCGATCTCGGCCGACGGCATGACGGCGACGCTGCTGGGCGCGGTGTGCGAGAAGGCCAAGGCCGGCGGCTATTCGACCCTCGACTTCATCTACGGGTGTCCGCCTCCGCCAATGTGATCACGCCTGGGCGCCGACCGGCGCGGTCCGCCCGCGCCACGGCGCCGCCTCCTCGAGCTGCCGCGAGATCGCCAGGACCGCGTCCTCGGCGAGCTCGCGGCCGGCGACCTGGAGGCCAATTGGCAAACCGGCCTTCGTCAGCCCGATAGGCACGCTCGCCGCCGGCTGGCCGGTGACGTTGAACGGCGCCGTGAACGCCGCGATGGCCGCGCCGCCCTGGTGAAACCGCTCCTCCGGCCCGAGCTTGGCGAACTGCCCGATCGTCGGCGTCGCGATACCCACCGTCGGGGTGAGCCACACGTCGGCCTGGTTGTACCCTTCGAGCTGGCGCGCGGCGATCGCGCGGCGCAACGCCACCATGGCGTCGGCGCGGAGCGCGTGGCCCGGCTCGGCGAGCCATCGAGTCACCGGCTCGGCGCGCGACCAGCGCATCAGCGGGACATCGCCGATCACGTGCTGCCAGAGCGGGAGGAACTCGTCGACGAGGAGCAGGGGGGCGCTGCCCTCTTCCACGTGGTGGCCAAGCTCGCTCAACCGCCGCGCCGCGCCAAGGACCGCCGCGGCGATCTCCGGATCGGTGGTGATCACGGCGCTCTTCGTGGTGAACCGGATCTTCAAAGGCTTGACCTTGGCGCCGAGGAGCGCGCGATAGCTCATCGGCGGCGGAGGGGCCCAGTGCGGCTTTCCGCCGTCGAGCCCGGCCAGGACATCGAGCATCGCCGCGGCGTCTTCCACGCTCCGGGCGATTGGACCGCAGGTGTAGAGGATGTCGCGATCGTTCTTCCAGAACGGGTTGGGGACGCGCCCACGCGAGGGCTTGATCCCATAGAGGTGGCATATCGCCGCGGGGATGCGGATCGACCCGCCGCCGTCCGATCCATGGGCGATTGGCAGCATCCCGGAGGCCACCGCGGCGCCGGATCCGCCGCTCGATCCGCCGGGCATGTGGCCCAGGCTCCACGGGTTGCGCGTCGGTGAGCGGCCCTCCCACTCCAGGATCGGTAACGCCCCGAGCTCCGACGTCGCCAGCTTGCCCAGGATCACGAAGCCCCCGCGGCGGAGCGAGGCTGTCGTGCGATCGTCGATCGGCGCGAACACCGGCATCGCGGCCCGCGAGCCCATGCGCGTCCACGATCCGCGCACGAAATTGAGATCCTTGATGCCAATCGGGACGCCATGAAATGTGGGCAGCGTGGCTCCCGAGCGCACCAGCTCGTCCTTTGCGTGGGCATCGGCGAGGGCGCGGCGGCGAAAGACGCTCACGAAGGCGTTCAGCGTCGGGTCGAGCCGCGTGATGCGATCGAGGTAGAGGCGCGTCAGCTCCTCGCTGGAGATGGCGCGGGCGCGGATCATCCCGGCCTGTTCGAGGGCGGTGGCGGAGAGGATATCGTTCCAGCTCATCGGCCCGCGGACTACCACGGAAGGTGCGCGGGCAGAAGCGATGGCTCCGCGAGGCTCTACGGCGCCGGGGCGCCGAACAGCGCCGCCGTCCGCCCGCGCCAGGGCGCCGCCTCCTCGAGCTGCCGTGAGACGGCGAGCACCACGTCGTCGGCGAATTCGCGGCCGACCACCTGGAGGCCGATCGGCAAACCCTCTTTCGTGAGCCCGACTGGCACGCTCGCCGCGGGCTGCCCCGTGATGTTGAAGGGCGCCGTGAACGCGCCGAGCTGCGCCGCGGCGCGGAAGCCGGCCTCGGGCGAGGCGTGATTGAACGCCCCGACCTCGGGCGCCGGGAGAGCGACGGCGGGCGTGAGCCACACGTCGGCCTCGGCGAAATCCGCGAGCAAGCGCGCCGCGATCGACCGCCGCAGCGCGACCATCGCGCGGTGGTCGAGGGCCTTTCCCGGCTCGCCCAGCCACCGGGTGATCGGCTGCGCGCGCGACCACATCGCCAGCGGAATATCGGCGACGAGGCGCTGCCAGAGCGGGAGAAACTCTTCCAGGGTCCCCTCGGCGGTAGTGCCCTCTTCGACGTGATGGCCGAGGCCTTCCAGCAGGCGCGCGGAGCTCTCCACCGCCGCGGCGATCTCCGGGTGACTGACCACCAGCGGGTTCTTGGTGGTGAAGCGGATTTTCAAGGGCTTGATCTTCTCGCCGAGGAGCGCTCGATAGCTCATCCGCGGCGGAGGTGCCCAGTGCGGGGTCCCCCCGTCGAGCCCCGCCATCACGTCGAGCATGGCCGCCGCGTCGGCGACGCTCCGCGCGATCGGACCGCACGAATAGAGGATGTCGCGATCCGGCTTCCCGAAGGCGTTGGGCACGCGCCCGCGCGAGGGCTTGATGCCGTAGAGGTGATTGAGCGCCGAGGGGATGCGGATCGATCCGCCGCCGTCCGACCCCTGGGCGATTGGCAGCATCCCCGACGCCACCGCCGCTCCCGATCCACCGCTGGAGCCGCCCGCCGTGTGCCCCGTATTCCAGGGGTTGCGCGTCGGAGCGTGGGTATCGGTCTCGACGACGGGCATCGCGCCCATCTCCGACGTCGCCAGCTTGCCGAGGATCACGAAGCCACCGCGCCGCAGCGAGGCCGTCGTCTTGTCGTCCACCGGCGAGAAGATCGGGAGCGTGGCGCGCGACCCCATGCGCGTCCAGGCGTAGCGAACGAAGTTGAGATCCTTGATGCCAATCGGGACGCCGTGAAACGTGGGCAGCGTGCCTCCCGCGCGCACGAATTTATCCTTCTCGCGGGCGTCGGCGAGGGCCCGGCGATGAAAGACGCTCACGAACGCGCTCAGCGTCGGGTTGAGCCGCGCGATGCGATCGAGGTAGACCCGCGTCAGCTCCTCGCTGGAGATGGCGCGGGCCCGGATCATCCCGGCCTGTTCGAGGGCGGTGGCGGAGAGAATATCGTTCCAGCTCATCTGCCCGCGGGGTAGCACGAATGGTGCGCGGGCAGAAGCGACGACTCCGGTGGGCCCTACGGCGCGTCGCCACGGAACAGCGGAGCCGTCCGCCCGCGCCAGGGCGCCGCCTCCTCGAGCTGCCGTGAGAGCGCGAACACCACGTCGTCGGCGAGCGCGCGGCCGGCCACCTGGAGGCCGATCGGCAAACCTTCCTTCGTGAGGCCGACTGGCACGCTCGCCGCGGGTTGCCCGGTGATGTTGAACGTCGCCGTGAAGGCGCCGAGCCCCGCTGCGCCCCCGTAGAACGCCTCCTTGGGCGGCAGGCGCGCGAACTGCCCGACCTCGGGCGTCGGGATGCCCACGGTCGGGGTGAGCCACACGTCCACCGCGTCGAAGTCGGCGAGCAGGCGCGCCGAGATCGTCCGGCGCAACGTCACCATTGCGCGCGCGGAGAGGGCCTTTCCCGGCTCGGCCAGCCAGCGCGTGACGGCCTGGGCCCGCGACCAGCGCACCAGCGGGACATCGCTTATCACGTGCTGCCAGAGCGGGAGAAACTCCTCGACCGTCATGTCGGGCAAGGTGCCTTCTTCCACGTGGTGACCGAGCTCGCTCAGCAGCTTCGCCGCGCCCTCGACGGCAGCGGCGATGTCCGGGTGCGTGGCCACGAGAGGGCTCTTCGAGGTGAATCGGATCTTCAAGGGCTTCAGCTTCTCGCCGAGGAGCGCGCGATAGCTCATCCGCGGCGGAGGCGCCCAGTGCGGCTTGCCGCCGTCGAGCCCCGCCAGCACATCGAGCATCGCCGCCGCGTCGGCCACGCTGCGCGCGATCGGACCGCACGTGTAGAGGATGTCCTGATCCGGCTTTCCGAAGGCGTTCGGGACGCGACCGCGCGAGGGCTTGAAGCCATAGAGATGACAGAGCGCCGCGGGGATGCGGATCGATCCGCCGCCGTCCGACCCGTGCGCGATCGGGAGCAAGCCCGCCGACACGGCCGCTCCCGATCCGCCGCTCGATCCGCCGGCGGTGTGCCGCGGATTCCACGGATTGCGCGTCGGAGGGTGGGTATCCGGCTCGACGATGGGCATGGCGCCGAGCTCCGACGTCGCCAGCTTCCCCAGGATCACGAAGCCGCCGCGCCGCAGCGAGGCCGCCGTGCTGTCGTCGATGGGCGCGAAGATTGGCAGTGTCGCCCGCGACCCCATCCGCGTCCACGAGTAGCGCACGAGGTTGAGATCCTTGATGCCAATCGGGACGCCGTGAAACGTGGGCAGCGTGCCTCCGGCGCGGACGAGGCCGTCCTTCTCGCGGGCGTCGGCGAGGGCGCGGCGGCGGAAGACCGTGACGAAGGCGTTGAGCCCCGCGTTCATTCGCGCGATGCGATCGAGGTAGAGGCGCGTCAGCTCCTCGCTGGAGATGGCGCGGGCGCGGATCATCCCGGCTTGCTCGAGGGCGGTCGCGGAGAGGACGTCGTTCCAGCTCATCCGCGGCGGTTACCACGGATGCCGGCGCGCCGCAGCGGGGAGCGGGCTACCGACGCGCCGCGAGGACGATGCCGGCGCAGGCCTCGGCGTCGCTGAGGGCGTCGTGGTGGCGCAGGGCGAGGCCGAGCCAGCTGCACACGTCGGGCAGCGTCGTCGGGCGGATCTGCCAGCGCGCCCGCGCCAGCTTCACCGTGCACTCGAAGCGGTGCGGAGGCAGCGCGATCCCCGCGGCCTCACAGCAGGCCTTGAGGACCGAGCGGTCGAAGCTCGCGTTGTGGGCGGCGATGAACTCGGCCCCTTCGAGCAGCGGAGTCACCTTGCGCCAGACGTCGGCGAAGCGCGGCTCGCGCATGACGCGGGCCCAGGAGATGCCGTGAACGCCGGTGTTCTCGAACAGCGCGCGCGGCGGTCGGATGAGGTGATGCGCCCGCGCCGTGATCCGGTCGCCCTCGACCCGGACCACGCCGATGGAACAGGCGCTGTCGCGGTAGCGATCCGCGGTCTCGAAATCGAGGGCGACGAACGTCGACATCACCGATCCTGCTCCCACGCCGCCCGGAGGCCGCTCAGTTCACGCAGTTGCAGCAGATGCCCGCGGCGATGCCCGCGAAGGCCTTGGTGAGCGCGGCGCCGTCGCTGGCCTGGAGATACAGAGTCTGCCCCATCGGATCCTTGGCGGCGTAGCCGGCGGGCGTCATCACGCAGGTGTCGGGGAAGCCCTTGGCCGTCATCCCGGCGCAGGCCATGTTGTTCAGGAAGGGAGCGCCGGTGCCGCCGGGCTGGATGTCGCCCGTGGCCGAGAAGCCGACCATGAACGTCTTGATTCCATCTTTGGCGATCTGCTGCGTCACCATCAGCGGATCCGGCATCGGGCAGCTCTGGTCCCAGTCGGCGCCGTCGGTGACGAGCATGATGTATTGACCACGCCCCGCGGCCTGGTTGGCCTTGAGATACGCTTCGGCGGTGAGCAGCCCCGCGCCCGTGGGCGTCGACGTGCAGATGTGCGCCGTCGTGGGATCGAGGAGCGGGGCAATCTTCGCCGTCGTGCCGAGTCCGGGCGGCACCAGCACGTCGCCGTCCTGGCAAGCGGGGTTGGTGGCCGCCATGCCCATGACCTTCTCGGTCAGCGTGAGGCAGCCCATCCCCGGATCTTTGGGCCACATCTCGAGGCCGAAGCGGATGTTCTGATCGAGCTTGGGGGTGACGAGGCCCTTGATCGCCGCGAGCGCCTGAAACCACTTCGAGCTGGCGTACGCGGGCGCGTCGGTGGGCTCGGACCCTTCGGGCGTCTTGTGCATCGTCAGCGTGCGATCGAGGGCGATCAGCACGTCCGGTGGCACACACGAGGGGCCGCCGCCGCTGCCCGTTCCCGTGCCCGTGCCCGTGCCGGTGCCCACCGTGATCGGATCGCTGTCGCCGCCGGAGCCGCCATGGCCCGTGCCGGTGCTCGACGTCGTCGCCGCGCCGCCCGCCCCCGTCGTCGTGCTCGTCGTCGCTGTCCCGGAAGAGCACGCCAGCACCACGAGTGGAGTCGAGGCGACGAGAGCGAGCAGGCGTGAAGGCTTGATCATGGAGTGACCTGTGAGAATGGTCTGGAGACGACGAGTCCGCGGCGCGTGACCCGGACCCTACGCCGTCCCGCCCGCGGCCGATAGGTGATCCGCTCGGCCGTCTCTCTCAGGCCGCGGCCGAGCGCCGCACGCTGCCGCTGTTCACCCCGCCGTGCGCGTAGGTGGGTGAGAGCCCCGGGGTCAGCAGACTGGCAGTCAGCTCGGACGACGAGAGGTGCTGGTAGAACGCGGGGTTCGCCGGGCAGCGATCGACGAGGGCCTTCTCCAGGATCATCGAGGTGTACTGCTCGTTGCGCCCCTCGAGGGTGTTGGAGTTCAAGATGACCTCGAGCCCGTGGCGCGCGGCGTGGCGCGATATCCCCGGGATCGAGCTGGCCTCGGGAGCATACGAGTCGCAGGCGACGCCGTTCTCGCTCACCGCCCACACCCCACGATCGGTGTTGACGACGAGTGACCAGTTGCCGACGGTGTGGCCCGGGGTCCGCACGAGGGCCGCGCCGGGGCCGAGGAGGAGATCGCCGTCGGTGACGAGGAAGCGATCGGGCGCGACGCCTTCGAGCGCGTCGGGGATGAACCACGGGCGCTGGATCGGGTGCAGCGCCGTCAGGATCGCGAGCTCCGAGCGCTGGACGAGGAGCCTGGCGTTCGGGAACGCGGCGGGCGTGTCGCGCGTGCCGAGCAGGCCGCGGAGGTCCTGCGTGTGGAGGTGATCGAAGGCGATGTAGTCGACGTCCTCGGGGCGCACGCCGAGGTGGAAGATGCTCTCGGCCGCGGTGGGGCGGCGAAAGCGCGCCTCGACACGGCGGGTGATCGCCTCGCCGAGGCTGGCGGTGAGATCGGCGAAGAACGGCGTCTTCGCGCTGCGAGCGGCGTCGGTCGGGTTGAAGAGCAGCGTCTTCGGCCCGGCGCTCGTGGCGATCTGCACGAGGTTGCAGCGGTTGGTCATCAGCACGTAGGGCACGATCGATCGCGCGGCGCCGCCGAACGCGAAGCGCGTCGGGTACGGCAGCGGCGAGATGTCGAAGGTGCGCACGCACTCGACGCGGCCGCTCGCGAGGATGCGCTCGCGGAGGCGCGGGGCGGCGCGGCGCACCGCCATGAGCCGCTCGCCCGCGGAGGGCGCGCGCCACGCGGCGTCGAGCTCCGGGAGGAGCTGGAGGTGATCGGGCAACGTCGTCTCGAGGTGGGATCCGGTGGGCAGGGTCGTCAACATCGTGGTTCTTTCGTTCACGGCTCGTCGCGGGAGCGGCCCAGGGCGGCCCGGAGGTAGTTCTGCGCGCGGAACGTGTAGGGCCCGTCGGGGCGCGACTCGAGGTGGCGGCGGAAGGCCTCGACCGCGAGCGGGAAGCGACCGAGCTGGAAGTAGACGACGCCGCGCGCGAGCTGCATCGGGTAGTCGTGATCGAGCGCGGCGAGCTCGTCGATCTTCTTCAGGCGGTACTGTCCGGTGATCGAGGCGCGTGCGTCGACGAGGCCGGGCGAGCTCGCGCCGTCGGGGAGCGCGGGGTGCGCGAGCAGGAAGCGGTAGAACGCGCGAGCCTCGGGGAGCGTGCTGTCGAAGGGCTCGCCGACGACGCCTACGACCTCGTTCCAGTGCTTCTTGAAGAGGATCGCGAGCACCGTCGCGTCGGGGAGGACGCGGTGATGGGCGCGCGTCGGATCGATCCAGCCGTTGTGCTCGAGGCGATGGAGGATGCCGCCCGCGACCTGACGGAGCTCGAGCGTCTCCTCGCCGGTGGCGTCGTACTGCGCCATCTCGCGGAGGAAGGTGCGGAGGTGATGCGCGCGCAGCGCCAGCATCGGCGCCGTGCCGACGCGGCGCGCGCGCTCGGACGCGTCGAGCACGTCGCGCCGCGCCGTCGCGAGCGCCTCGTCGTCGCGCTCGGCGTCGGCGACGCCGTACGCGAAGAGCTGCGTGCCGAGCTTGAGCACGTCGACGTCGAGCCGCTCTCGGTCGGCGGAGGCCGCGAGATCGGCGTCGACATTTTCGATGTGTCGCAGCGCACCCGGATCGAGGCGAGGCTCGGGGAGATCGATTGGCGCGATCGAACGCGGTATCGCCAGCGCGGCTGTGCTGCCCGCGAGCAACAGAGCGAGCAAAGCGGGTTGCCAGCCCTCGAGGTGGCGCGACCACCCGGTGGTTCGTGCCAATTCCTTGACGGGCGCGCTCGTGGAACCCTCGAGACCAATGCGTGGATTCCTGGACGCCATGCTTCAGATCCTAGAGCATCAGGCGAAGGAGATCCTGTGCCCGAGCATCGTCAATACCCCAGAAAGAATCTCACCTCATCGGTCGCGTTCCAGATCGGTGAAGGTCCACGCGTCGAGGCCGCGTGTCACGACGTGAGCCTCGGCGGCATGTACATCGAGACGTCGGATCCGCAGGCCTATGGCACGGCGGTGAGCGTGTTCCTCAAGCTCCCCGGGCTGAAGCAAGAGACACGAATCGAGGCCATCGTCCGCTGGTGGAAGCCCACCGGCATGGGCGTGCAGTTCGGCGTCATGGGGGCCCGCGAGACGCATGCCCTGACGACGATGCTGTCCGGCGGCTGAAAACGAAACGGGCCGTCGCGGCGGGCCTGCGCGCCCGCCGTGCCCGCTTCACCGAACGTCAGCCGACGCCGAGGAGCTTGTTCATGCTCGCCTCGTCGGCGGGCGTGAACGGGTACTGATCGAACTCGGCGCTCGTCACCCACTTGAACGCGTTGACCGCGAGGGGCGAGAGATCGCCGCCGGTGATGCGGCACTCGTACAGATAGAGATCGACGACGTAGCGCTCGTACGGGTGGCTCACGAAGGAGATGAGCTGGCCGGCCTCGATCTCCACGGCGAGGCGGTGCCGCACTTCGCGCTTGAGCGCCGCGGCGTCCGTCTCCGTCGACTCCACCTTGCCACCAGGGAACTCCCACAGCAGCGGGAGCACCGCGGCAGGGCGACGCTGCGTGATGAGGTAGCGGCCATCGCGCTCGATCACTGCGGCGACGACGCGAATCGTGCGCACGGTCTCCATCCCGACCCTCCTCGTGCCCCTGTTCGGGGGTGATCCTCGCCGCGCTCGCGGCGCGCGGCCTCCGGAAAGGAGGCCGGCTCTATCTGTCACGGAGCCGCGGCGTTGCAAGGTGCAACGCGCGCGCTGTGCTCACATCGAGATGCGGAAGAGCTGCTGTCCCATGAGGAGGATATCGCCGTCGATCACGTCGGTCTCGCCGTTGATGCGGACGAACGTGCCGTTCGAGCTCCCGAGGTCGGTCAGGTAGAGCTGGCCGTTGACGGGCGCGAGGCGACAGTGGAGCCCGGAGACGTAGCCGTCTTCGGGGAAGAGCACGTCGCCGCGCTCACGGCCGAGGTGAATGCCGGCCTCGGGCAGCGGGAAGGCGTTGCCCGTTGCGTCGCGGCCGATGACCAGCGCGATGCGGCCGATGTAGCCCTTCGAGGGGCTGCCGAGGCGCTCGACGTTGTCGGCCGTCGCCGGCATCGGCGAGAGCGGCTCGTAGCGGAGCAGCTCCTGGCCGATGCGGAACACGTCGGTGAAGTTGATGGCGATGGGCTCGTCGCGGCGCAGGCGCTTGTAGACGCCGTTGAGCGAGTTCTCGTCCTTGATGAAGAGCTTGCCACCGCGCGGGAGGAACGTGGCGTGGCGTGGCGAGAGGTAGCTGTCGCCCGCGAAGATCGCGCCGACGTCGCGGCCGATGTTGGCGTTGCCCGAGGGCAGCGCGTACGAGCCGGCCTCGGTGCCGTCAGCGCGCAGCGCGGTGAGGACGACCCCGCTCGGGGCGGCCGCGGGACCTGCGGGAGCCACCGCCGCTGCAGCCGCCGGCGCGACCTCGGCCGACGGGCGCGTGAGCTTGAAGCCGCACGACGCGCAGAACTTGTTGTTGCCCGGGTTCGGATGGTCGCACTGCGGGCACAGCACCGGCGGTCCCGAGGCGTTCGCCCCGGCCGTCGAGGACTTGTCCGGCGTGGGAGGCGTGGCCGGCGCAGCGATGGGCGACGGCGAAGGCGCGGCCGGAGGAGCCGCCGGAGGCGCGATGGCCGAAGCGACCGTCGGCGCCGCGACCGGCGCTTTCTTCGGCATCGGGACCGTCATGCCAGCGCCCTGGCTCGTGACCTCGTCGATGATCGCCGCCGCGGCCGCCGGGCGCACGGCCGGCACGCCTTGCGGAGGCGTCCCCGCCGCGAACTTCTTCGGCGACGCGTCGCGTGGCAGCTCGGCTCCGCAGCCGAGGCAGAACTTGTAGTGGTCCTGATTCTCCTTGAAGCACTTCGGGCAGGTGATCACCGCATCTCCTCGCAGGCAGGGCCCACAGACGGGCGGGAGCATAGGCGCGCCCGTGGCCCGGTGTCGACAGTTCGAAGACGACGCGCGCCGCGCGCCCGAGTTTGCAGACGAATATCGCGCATCGAGCTACTTCGAGAGCACGGCGAGGGCGTCGCGGACCAGGTCGCCGATGGGCGCCGAGTCGATCCGCGACCCGAGCGACGCGATCGCTCGCTCGGCCTCCGCAGGGCGAAAGCCCATGCGCGTGAGCGCGCCATGCACCAGCTCCGCCTTGCCAGCCTGGGCGGCCGGCGACGCGGAGCTCGTCGCGCCGGCCGGCGATGCCTTCGGCGCCACCAGCTTGTCCTTGAGCTCGAGCACGATGCGCTCGGCTGTTTTCTTCCCGACGCCGGGGATCTTCGTGAGGCGCGTCGTCTCGCCGCGCGTCACCGCGAGGGCGAGATCGGGGATCGTGACGGCGCCGAGGATGCTCATCGCGATCTTCGGCCCGATGGCCGAGATGCCCGTGAGCAGCCGGAACGTCGCGCGATCGTCGAGCGACGCGAAGCCGTACAGCAGCAGGGCGTCTTCGCGCACGTGGGTGTGCACGTAGACCGTGACGAGGCCGCCTTCGACCGCGAGGCGGCCCACGGTCCCGAGCGGGACCATGACCTCGTAGCCGACGCCGCCGACGTCGATGACCAGCATCCCATCGGCGCTGTCATCGACGATTCGCCCTGCGAGCCGGCCGATCAATCGTTCTTCGCTCCCTGGGCGATCCAGCGGCGGATGACGTCGCGCTTGGCGGCGTCCATCGGCTCGGTGTTGCCCTGCGGCATGAGCGAGAGGCAGCTGTCATCCGACGCGCAGCTGAGCTTCGTGCACTTCAGGCCGTCGAGCTTGTACATCATGAAGCTGTGCTCGGGATCCTTCGCGGTGATGATGTTCATCCCGGCGTTGACGGCGGGCATCTGACCCACGTTCTGATCGAAGATCTTCTGGATCTGCGCCGCCGTCGGCGCCGGGTCGGAGTTCTTCGGGCCGAGGTAGTGCTGGCCGGCGGGGCCGCTCTCGCCGCCGTGGCAGGAGGACGAGAGGCCGCAAGAGGTCCGGAAAATCGGGAGCACGTCCGTCTTGAAGCTGACGGTCGGCGAGTCGCCCTTGAAGCAGGTGTAGTCGAAGCAGCCCTCGCCATCGAGGCCGCAGGAGCTTCCGCCGCCGCCGCCGCCTGCGCCGGTGCTGCCAGCGGTGCCGCCGCCGCAGCCTGCGAGCGATCCGCTGGTCGCGATCGCCACGGAGGCGAGCAGGAGCGCGGAGAGGAGGGGGATCGTGAATCGCGCGTTCGCCATGGTTCCTCTTGGGTGACCGGGGACTGCCCCCGCGGGGCCGGGACGCTAGCAGATAACCCCCGCGGATGGCGATGACCCCGGGCGGAGATTTGGCCAGACCCGCGCGGTGGGACTAGGCTCGGGCCCATGAGGTGCTGCGTGCTCGCCCTCGCCGTTCTGTTCGCCGCACCGACCCTGGTGGCCTGCGGCGGCGCGCGCGATGCGACCGAGAAAGAGCTGTCGGAGCTGCGGAGCGATCTGACGCGGCTGCGCGCCGACCAGTCGCGGACGCAAGAGCGCCTCGACGCGCTCGAGATCGCGCGCGGTGGCCTCCGCGGCGCGAGCACGGCGAGCGCCGCGATCACCGACGCCCCGCCCGCGCCGCGACCGATCGATCCCGACCGCCCCGATCTCGCCGTCGTTCGTCTCGCGCCCGACGCCGATCCCGACGACGACGCCGATACGCCGCGCCTCGATGTCCGCTCGGTCGGCTCGAACGGGACGATCGTCGATCGCGGCGCCAAGGGGAAGACGACCGGCGGCGCGCAGGACGATCTCGATCACGGGCTCGAGCTCTACAAAGCGAAGAGCTGGGACAAGGCTATCGAGGTGTTCTCGGCCTTCGTGGCCAGGAACCCCGATCACCCGAGCGCCGAGATCGCCGCGTATTTCCGGGGCGAATGCCTCTACGCCAAGGGCGACTCGCGCGGCGCCGCGCAGCAGCTCGAGGCCGTCGCGACCACGTACCCGACGGGGACGCGCGCGCCCGACGCCCTGCTGCGCGCGGCGCAGGCCTACGTGAAGCTCGGCGACAAAGACAGCGCCGATCGGATGAAGAAGAAGCTGCTCGCGACCTACCCGGGGAGCGACGCCGCGAAGAAGCTCGCGAAGACCGGCGCCGCGAAGAAGAAGAGCCCATGAAGCCTGTGACCGTCTCGATCTCGATCACCCTCCAGGCCCTCGCGCTCGTGGCGGCGACGGCCGGACCTTCGTGGGCGCAAGATGCCCCGGCCGCACCCGCAGGCAACGGAGACACGCAGGGCGCGCCCACCGTCACGATCGTCCAGGCTCCCGCGGCGCCGACGTACCCGGGCTCGCTGCCGTCCGCGGGCTTCGATCCCGACGCGCACCTCGGGCCCGGCTCGCACTCGCTCACCGACATCAACCGTGGCGATCGGCTCGACGACGGGAGCACCTCGACCGGGACGACGTCGTTCCGCGGCACCGCGAACGGCAGCTTCGTCGTCGATGGGCAGTCGGTCCCCGACGGCCACACCGTTCGTCGCGGCGACACGCTCTGGGAGATCTCGGGGCGCTATTACCAGAACCCGTACCAGTGGCCGAAGCTCTGGTCGTTCAACCCGCAGATCCACAATCCACACTGGATTTACCCTGGCGATCGCGTGCGCTTGCGCGACGGCTCGGCCGGCTTCTCGACGACGACGATCGGCGTCGTCCGGCCGCACGGCGCCGTCCCGCCGCAGACGATCTTCCTCCGCGACACGGGCTGGGTCGACGATCGCACCGACGACACCTGGGGCGAGCTCGTCGGCGCGCCCGACGACAAGATGTTCCTCAGCGAAGGCGACGAGATCTACCTCCAGATCGCCGACGGCCACGACGTGCAGGTCGGCGACGATCTCACGCTGTTCCGCCCGATCCGCACGGTCGAGAACGAGAACGCCAGGGGTGAGCTGGTCTCCATCCGCGGCACCGCGAAGATCGATCGCTACAACCCGAAGACGCGGATGGTGCGCGCGCGCATCACCGAGGCGCTCGACGTGATCGAGCGCGGCGCCAAGGCTGGCCCGGTGACGCGCCGGTTCGACGTCGTCCCGCCGGTGCCCGCCGACGCGGATCTCGACGCCAACATCCTGGCCTCGCTCTACCCGAACCAGGTCTACGTGCAGAACCAGGTGGTGTTCATCGACAAGGGAGCGAAGGAGGGCGTGAAGCCCGGCCAGCGCTTCTTCGCGATCCGTCGTGGTGATCGCTGGGCGCAGAACATTCACACCGCCGGCTCGCAGGCGATCGTCCGGCCGCGCGTCGAGGACGATCGGTTCGCCAGGGTCGACACCTTGAAGTTCGGCGTCGACAACGATCTCTTGCCCGACGAGACCTACGCCGAGCTGCGGGTGCTGCGGACGCGCGACCACACCGCGGCGGCGCTCGTCGTGGCGACGAAGCACGAGATCGAGCGCAACGCCCGGCTGATCTCCAGGAAGGGCATGTAGCCCGGCTCCGCGCTGTCCCCGATCGATTCCCGACCCGCCGCAACCTTTCGTGACAGTTCGCAGGCGCCGCGGTCAACAGGAGTCGGGGACAGCAACAAGGAGCCATCAATGGCACGTTCGCTCACCGCATCCATCGCATTCCGGGCTTCGACGACGCGGCGGGCCAGTATTGCGGCGGCCGCCCGGGCCACGAGCCCAGGATCCCGACTCTGCAGCTCGATCGATCCAGGAGAGCATCTCGGACACCTATACTGTCCTCGCCGAGCGCGTGGCGGCTCCGCCCGAGGGCGAGAGCTCGGCCGTCGAGGAGGCGACCTCGATCGCGTCCATGGGTGTCGATCCACGATACATCCAGTTGACGAAAAATCCGCCCGCGCGGATCGCTCGCGGATCTCGCTGACGCCGCATTTTCTCGCTTCGGTCCGGGGCTCGGGTGAGATAGCGTCAGCTACCCCCGTGAAATACCCCTCGACCTCTCCGCGTGCGCTCACTGGCCTCCTCATCGCGGCGTCGGCGCTCGTCGCCGCGTGCGGCACCAGCACCCCCGATCCGATCACCACGACCGCCGCCACCAGCGGTGGAGCGGGGGGATCGGGCACCACCGGCACCTCCGACGCCACGAGCACGGCCCAGGGCACGGGCGGCTCGGGCGGGGTGGACATGCCCCCTCCGGCGATGCGCAAGACGCTCTCCGGCGACATCACCTGGAAGGTGACGTTCGACGCCGCGGCCCAGACGGCCGGCGCGACCGACTGCAGCTACACGCGTCACTACGAGGCGAAGGAAGACACGTCGGCTCCGTGGCTCTGCCCGGACTGCCAGATCGCGTACCTCGCCGACGTGACGATGACCGCCGGCGCGACCGACTGCTTCCCGCAGGTGAGCGACACGCCGCCGGCCAAGACCGAGTGGATCGGCTACGGCAACGGCAAGTTCTATCGCGCCCCGGGCGGCCCGCTCAACGAGCAGGGCACTTCGGTCGTCGGTGCAACGATGGTGACGATGGCCAACAGCGTCCCCCCGGCCGCCGCGCCGAAGGGTGGTATGCTCAACTTCGACGTCACGGGGAGCTTCACTCCCGGCATCGAGGCCGGCGATCCGAAGAACGGCTGGGTGTCCCCCGCGACGTACGCGTGCGGCTGGCCCAAGGCCGATCCGCCGCCGTACACCGGCGATTACTCGCTCAAGGTGGGTGGCGTCCTCCCGGACGGCCTCTTCCACGACTCGTGCAACGAGGCGGTCCGCCTCCACGACTTCAAGGGCACGTACCTCGTCGTCGACATGTCGGCGATCGACTGCCCCCCTTGCAACACGATGGCCGGCGCGGAGGAGAAGTTCATCGCCGACATGGCCGCGAAGAACATCAAGGTCAACATGATAACCCTGATGGCGCCGTCGCTCGCCAACACCACCGGCGTGACGAGCAAGAAGCAGATCGACGCCTGGATCAAGAAGTACAAGCTGACGACGCCGATCCTCTCGGACCGGAGCTGGGGCCTCAGCACCTTTGGCGTCGCGATCCCGGCCGCCATGCTCGGGTATCCCTCGCTGGCGATCGTCGACAAGAACCTGAAGGTGCTGTCGTTCGAGTCCGGCTTCGGCGACTTCACCGCGATCGAGGCGGAGATCGCCAAGGACGCCGCGGCGAACCCCTGATCCCAGCTCTAGCGGAGCCACCCCGGCACGAAGGCCGGGGAGCTCAGCGCCAGGACGATCGCCGCTGCCGCCAGCACTGCACCGCCGTGAATGGCGGCGCGCGCGACGGCCGCGGCGGGGCGGCCGTGATCGTCGCCGAGCGCGTCGAGCGAGGCCAGCGCGTAGGCCACTGGCAGCACCAGGGCGAGGCCGAGGAGCGGTGAGGCGGACTCGTCGGCCGCGTGCGGCGTGACCAGCGCCGCGAGCACGAGATAACCGGTGAAGAGATAGACTGTCGGGCTCGCGAGGCGCGCCGTCACGCGCCGGCCGCGCCCGGCCAGGATCCCGCGTCGCGCGCCGACGAGGGCCGCCCCGAAGGCGACGGCGATCCACGCGAGACAGACAATCCAGGCGCCGGGCCTCACGGCGGGGCGCTCTCGGTCGAGAGTGGCAGTGGCGTCGGGGTCTGGTGGGTGAGAGTCCAGCCGAAGTACACGAAGTCGACGAGGAGGATCATCGCGCCGGCGCGGGCGATGGAGAGGATGGTCTCGGGGCGGGCGATCGCCTTTGAAAGGCGGCCTTTTGCGCTCAGACTCCACACGATGGCGGCGGCCGCGGAGGCGGCGACGAGAGCCAGCGCCGTGGTCCCGAACCAGCCCATCGCGAAGCCTCGCGGGGTGGCCTCGAAGGCCCAGCGGCGCTCGAGCGGGTAATACCAGGGCAGCGCCCAGCGCCCTGCCGTCGCAGCGAGGTAGACCACGCCGTAGACGCCGCGGGCGACCAGGAGCGCGGCGAACACCCGCGCGGCTTTCACCGGATCACCCGTGATTTGAAGCCGAGTACGCTCATCCGAGCCCTCGCACCGAGGTGATCAGGAGCCCGGCGATGACGTCGAACCACACCACGGCACAGACCAGCAGGCTCATCGCGGCGTAGACGCGGGCGAGCGCCGGGGACTCGGCCGGCCGCAGCGTGAAGGCCAGCGCGCCGAGGCCGACGGCCACGGTGAGGGTGAGCGACGCATAGACCTCTTTGAGATCGAACAGCGCCGAATATGCCGGGGCAAAGCGGTCGAGGTAGAGCCCGCGGACCTGGACGCGGTAGCTCGGGTAGACCGTCGCGCCGAGGAGAAACGTGATCACGTACCCGACCGAGACGACCTTGGCGTAGACCTTTTCGAGCGCCTCGCGCGCGAAGTTGCCGCGGAGATAATGCCGCATTTGCAAGGCGTGGTGCGTCGCCGCGCCGATGAGGACGATGGCCGCGCCCGCGTGGAGGAGCAGCAAGGCGCGGCGGGCGCCGAAGAAGACCACGCCGTCGGTGGCGATCATGCGGCGCTCGTCGAGGCGCGGTGAGCGAGGACGCGCGGGCACTCGGGATCGGGCGCGAACGTGCCAGTGCGCCGCGAGACGATCTGGCACCCTCCGCGGCAGACGGCGAAGAGAGGGCAGGTTACGCAGGGCGCGGCGGGGGCGGCGTGATAGGCGCGGATCGCCGTGAGATCCGGGCCTTCGTCCCACGCGGCGCCCACGTCGGCGGCCGAGCGGCGGAGGGCGACGGGGCGCTCTCCATCACCGGACGCGACGAGCGAGAAGAAGCTGCAGCCCGCGAGGGTACCGTCGACGCGCATCGCGCCGAGGTGGCGGGCGGCCTCGCAGCCGAAGACGCCGAGGGCTTCGAGGGTGGCCGGCGCGTCGCTCACGGCCGCGAGGAGCGAGGCCGAGAGCAGCGGCACCATCGCGCAGTCGATGCGCACGCGGAGCCGCTTTTTGCCGATGATCTCGGCGATCAAAGGCCAGAGCTGCGCCACCTGATCGGGGGTGAGCCGGAGCTCGTCGTAGGTGGCCGAGTCGGCGCGGCCGGCCGGCTTGTAGCGGAGGAGCTGGATCTCGCCGGCGCCGAGCGAGGCTACATGATCGGCCGTAGCGAGCAGGCTCGGGAGCGAGCGCGACGTGAGGACCACGTTGACGCCGGTGGGGATCCCCGCGTCGCAAAGCAAGCCAATCGCCCGCTCGGCGTGGGCCTTTCCATCGAACCCGCGCACGGCCTCGTAGGCCTCGCCGACGCCGTCGTGGCTGACGTTGATCTGGGCGAAGCCGGTGAGCTCGTGGGCGCGATCACGGGTGAGGCCGATGCCGCTCGTCGTGAGCACGGGCACGAGGCCGAGCCGACGCGCGAAGGCTGCAATTTGCGGCAAATCGTGGCGCGTGAGGGGCTCGCCGCCGCCGAGCGCGACGGTGGAGACGCCGGCCGCGCGGGCCGCTTCGAGGCGCGCGAGGATCGACTCGATCGGGGGCTCGTACCCGTCGGGGCGCGCGTCGAGGTAGCAGCCTTCGCAGGGCGCGGGGCAGCGCGAGGTGACCGCGATGTGGAGCTCGAGCGGCCGTGTCGCGGGGCCGAGCGCGTGGCCGTGATCGACGCCGAGGCGCGCCGCGAGGGCGTCGTCGACGGCGACGAGCGTGGCGTCGTCGAGGCGAACCCACGCGCCGAAGGGCTCGGGGCGCGACCAGGGAGGCGACATGCGGCGCACCGTACCGCGACTCGCGCCGGGATGCTCGAAGGAGCGCGAGGCGTTGCGCCTCCCCATGCGAAGGCTTTGGGCGATCGGACGAGATGGACTAGGCTCCGCAGCCGTGATTGGCCGATTTCTACGCTGGTCGGCTCTCGCCGCGGGCCTCCTTGGATCCACGGGCTCCGGCTGCGCGCCGGCGCTGCCCCCTTCGGCCGCGCCGATCGCGCCGTATCCGCTGCCCGCGCTGCCGCCCGCTTCGCCGCCGCTCGCGGAGACGGTGGCGCCGCCGCCCGCGCCGCTCCCGCCCGCCGATCCCACGCTGTTCGAGCCGGCGCGGATCACGCTCGTGCTCGACGATCCGCGCCTCGCCGCGGTGAAGATCGAGGCCAATCGCGAGGCGTTTCCCCGCGCCGCTCAGGCCATGAGCGCCGCGATGACCGCGACGCCGCCGACGGCCGAGGAGCGCCCGGCGTGGCTCTATCAGCTCGGTCGCCTGCGCGCGCTCGGCGGAGATCCGGCGGGCGCGGCAAAGGCCTTTCAGGACTCGGCCGCGACGCCGTGGGCCCTCGCCGACTACGCCCACTTGCAGGCCGCGCAATGGCTGGTCGGAGCAGGCCAGTTCGATCCGGCGCTGGTCGAGGCCAGGGCGATTGGCAAGGACGCTCCCGTGGGCGCCGCCGTCGATCTGGTGATGGCCGACGCGCTCCTCGGCAAGAACGACATCGAGGGCGCCGCGGTGCGATTCCGCGCCTACCTCGCGCGCGACAAGCACCCTCCGCAGTGGTCGACGGTGGCGCTCCGGTTCGCGAACGCGCTGCTCCAGCGCCCGAGCGAGGCGCACTCGGAGGAGGCCTATCGGCTGGCGCGGCGGGTGATCGAGGAGTCCACCGGCGGGGCGGGGGCGGGCACCGGCAAGGATCTGGAGAAGCAAGCTCTCGACACGATCCCGCACAAGCACCGTGCCGCCCTGGAGCGGACGACGCCGGAGGACATGCTGGCGCGCGCGCGGGCCTTCGCGGGCTCGCAGCAGTACCGGGAAGCGGTGCTGGTGACCGACCGGATCGTGCGGACGCCGAAGGGGAAGAAGCCGAGCGAGTACACCTGTGATCTCTGGATGGTGCGCAGCGACTCGCTGACGAAGCTGAAGAAGAAGCCCGAGGCCGCCGACGCGTTCAAGAGCACCATCGAGAAGTGCGCCGGGCAGCCGCGGCGGGTCGAGGCGCTCTTCCTCGGGGCGCGGGCCTCGGCGTCCGCGGGCCGGCAAATCGAGTCGATCGCGCGCTTCGCCCTCGTCGAGAAGGAGTTCCCGAAGCATCGCCTGGCCGACGACGCGCGCCTCCGCGGGGCCCGGGCGGCGCTCGACGCCGGCGACGAGGCGAAGTTCAAGGCCATGCTCGGCACCATCGCCGACGATTACCCCGAGGGCGATCTGGCGGGTGATGGCCTGTTCGAGCTGGCGCTGCTCGACGTGGGCAAGCACGACTGGCAGGCGGCGATAGCGCCGCTCGAGAAGGCGTCGAGCCGCGCCCCGCACGAGCGGGCGTACTTCGCGGCGGGGCGGCTGCCCTATTACCTGGCGCGCGCGCACCTCGAGACGGGGCAGGCCGATAAAGGCCTCTCCGAGCTCGCCGGGGTGATCCGCGATTACCCGCTCTCGTATTACATGGCGCTGGCGTACGCCCGCCTCGCCGAGCGAGATCGCCCCGCCGCCGAGCGCGCCGTGGCCGACGCGATCGCGCGCGAGCCCGAGGGGACCTTCACCATCGCGCGCGGCGCCTGGGCCGATGATCCCGGCTTCCTGCGCGCGGTCGAGCTGATCCGCCAGGGCGATCCCAGGCTGGCGAAGGGCGAGCTCGACAAGCTCGGCGTCGGCGCCCGCACCGCCCCGCGCGAGCTGACCTGGGCGTCGGCGTTCCTGCTCTCGCGCGCGGGCGCCGTCACGGCCTCTCACGGGTTCATGCGCTCGGGGATGAACAGCAACGCAGCCCCCGGGAACGAGCTCGTCGACTGGCTCGATCATTACCCGGTGGGGCGCTGGCGGGCGCCGTGGGAGGTGGCCTATCCGCGCCCGTTCCTCGCCCCGGTGACGGCGGAGACCAGGCGCTCCGGCCTGCCCGAGGCGTGGGCCTACGCGATCATGCGCGAAGAGTCGGCCTTCGATCCTCGCGTCGTCTCGCCGGCCAAGGCCTTTGGACTGATGCAGCTCATCGTACCGACGGCGAAGAAGATGGCCGAGCCGCTCGGGCTCCCGTGGGACGAAGAGTCGTTGAAGCACCCCGAGGTGAACGTGGCCGTCGGGTGTCGTTATCTGACGATCCTGCGCGGGCAGTTCCCCGACAATCCGCTCCTGGCGATACCGGGCTACAACGCCGGCGGCGGCGCCCCGAAGAAGTGGATCGGTGAGCGCCCCGGCGACGACTTCGACCTGTGGGTGGAGCGGATCCCCTACGAGGAGACGCGGATGTACACCAAGCGGGTGATCACCAGCCTGACGGCCTACGAGTTCCTCTATGCGCGGGATCGCCCGAGCGAGGCCCGCAATTCGCCGCTGGCGGCGAGCCCGACCGCCAAGCTTGCGGGCGCGGGCTCACCGTAGAGCGCCAATCGAGCGGCGGTGATGGTCAGTTGATGATCACGCCGCTCGCGGCGAAGTTGCCGGCAAAGTAGAGGGCGTCCTTGCACTGGGCGCTCGCCGGCTGGTTGGTCGCCGTGCACCAGTCGCCCTGGAAGTTGATCTTGCCATTGGTGCGCTTGCACCGGCTGATCGGGGTGGCGCCGTCGCCGTACGCCGCCGCGTCGCCGGAGAGCACGACGCAGAGAGTCTGGCCGATCGGCGCGATCGGGATGAGGTCGGCCTGATCGAGGTTGATGAGGCCCACGACCTGGGCGTCAGGGAAGAAGGCGGGGTGTTGCGCGTCGGCGAGGCACCCGGACGCCGGATCGAGCCCGGCGGCGTTGAACGTTCCAATGCAGTCGTGATTGCCAGAGACGGTGAGGTTGACGAAGCGCGCTTGCTGGAGCGGGAACAGGATCACCTGGGTCGCCTGGAGGTTGAGGTAAACGGGCAGGTTGAGGCTCCCCGCGGACGAATTGGTGCTGCACGCCGCGTCGATCGGGGCCGTCAGCGTCACCGGGCTGACGTGGAGCATTCCGCTGATGATCGGATAATTCTGGTCCACGAAGCTGTAGCCGAGCGCGGGGTTGGCCGCCGGCTTGGCGCCGCCGGTCTTGACGGTGCCAGCGACCGTGTCGAAGTCGAGCAGCCACGAGAAGGTGCCACCTCCGTTGAGGTTACACGCTGCCTGTGCAGGAGTGACGCCGTTGACGAGGACGCTCTTCACAAGGCCCTTGGTGAGCGCCGGAGGAGCCGTGAACGTGAGGTCGGCCATCCGCAGGCCGAAGTGGCCGGCGCCCGCGTTGTCGTGGACCGGGAGGCACTGGGCGATCTGGGTGTTGCACGTGGGATCGGAGGGGGTGCAGGCCGCCGCCGGGAGCCCGACGTTGCCGCCCGAGCAGGTGCCGCCTCCGCCGGTGGACGAGGAGGACGTCGTCGATGAAGACGACGAGGACGTCGACGATGAAGACGACGAAGTTGACGATGAAGACGAAGTTGACGATGAAGACGATGAGGACGCCGTTGACGACGAAGATGCCGTTGACGATGCCGACGAGGTGCCGCCGGTGCCGCCGGTGCCGCCGGTGCCGCCGGTGCCAGAGCCGGAGCTCGTTCCGCCGCTGGTGACCGTGCTGGTGACCGCGCCGGTGCTGGACACGGTCGTCGTGTGGTCGCCGCCGGCGCCGCCGGCGCCGCTGGTGGAAGCCGAGGTGTCGCCGGTGGACACCGACGATGTGGAGCCGCCGCCGCCGGTCGATGGCGAGGACGAGCAGCCCGCGAGGGCGAGCGTCGGAAGGCTGAGCGTGACGAGGAGAGCGAAGGAAGATGAGGTGTGCATCCCCGGAGCATATACGTGCTCCGGGGACGACGTCCGCCTAAGTTGAGCTGGTCGTGCTCAGTTGCAGACGTGCGGCGTGACGGTCGTGTTGCACGAGTTGCTGACGCAGTCGCTGTTCACGAGGCACTTGAGCCCGATGATGCACGGGTTACAGGCCTGGCCGCCGCAGTTCTTGTCGGTCTCCGTGCCGTCTTGAACGGTGTTGCTGCAGGTGGTGGCAGGGATGCAGCCGGTGAGCGCGCACTCGTTGCTCGCGCAGTCCGCGTCGCCGGTGCAGCCCTTGCCGACTGCGCAGTTGGCCGCGCAGGTGCCGCCGCAATCGATGTCCGTCTCGGTGCCGTCCTTCGAGCCGTCGAAGCACGTCGCGGTCGGGCACGCAGCGCAGGTGCCGCCGCAGTCGACGCCCGTCTCGGCGCCGTTCTGCACGCCGTCGGTGCAGGAGGCGGCCTGGCAGGCGTTCGTCGTGCAGACCTTGCTCGCGCAGTCGGCGCCCGCGTTGCACTCGATGCATTTGCCCGCCGCGGCGCCGCCGGGCGTGCCGCAAAGGTGCTTGGGCGCGGGGCCCTCTGCGGTGCAGTCGGTGCCCGCGGGATGGGGGTTGTGGACCGGCGCGCCGTTGACGCAGCTGTCGTCGGTGCAGGCTTCGCCGTCGCTCATGTGATCGGCGTTGTCGTTGATCGAGGTGAGGTTGCCAGCGCCGTCGCAAACATTCTGTTTGCAGTCGCCGGCGACCTGCGTGCCGGCCGGGGTGCCGCTGGCCACGTTCGTCGTCGAGCAGAGGCCGCCGGCGCAGACCGCGACGGCACAGGGGCCAGCCGCGGGGCAGTCGGTGAGTGGATTGACGCACATCGCGCCACCGCTGCTGCTGCTCGCTGTCGTGCTGCCTGCCGTGGTGCTGGCGCTGCTGCTGCTCGCCGTCGCGCCGCCCGAGCCGCCGGCGCCGCCCGCGCCCGTCGTGGCGCTGGTGGAGCCCGCGGCCGCGCCGCCGGTGCCCGCCGTCGCCATGTCACCCGACGTGCTGGAGGCCGCCACGCCGCCCGCGCCGCCGGTTCCCGAGGTGCCGCCGATGGTGCTTCGATCGATGGTGGAGATGAGCTCGCAAGCCGCCGTGGTGGTGACGAGAGCGAGCAGGCACGGGACGAGGAGATGTCGGAAGGTTCGGTTCATGGCGCCCTCGGGGGTAAGCGGGTACGCGCGCGAGACTAGCGGAAAACCAGGCGGAGGGGCACAAAACGCGCAGATCGATCGGCGCGATCGCGCGCCGCGGCCCTCGTCGAATCCATCTCTGCTGAAGAAATGAAGCGAGGCTCCCGGCGGAAAGCTGCTCGGGGCCAGGTCGGAGTCTGGCGGCGCCGAGGAGTCGACGCGTGCTCGCGTGCGGGCTTTGCGCGGCGGTCATCGTGCTCTGATTGCCAATCTCCGTCGGCGCGCGGCCATGGCCAGCGCCGAAAGGACGAGCGCCCCGGCGCCGTTGCCCGCCGAGCCGGGCGCGGCCGCGCACCCCGAGGCCTGGCCCGGACCGCTCGCGCCGCCGCCGGAGCCGGTCTCGCCGGAGCTCGCGCTGCCGCCGCCGACACCGCCGCTCGATCCAGCGCCGCCCGCGCCGGCGCCGCCGGTGCCCATGGCGGGAGGCTGGAGCGAGACGTCGAGGATATACACCTTCGGATCCGACGGGCTCGAGAGCACGAACGGCGCCGCGGGGAGATCGGGGCCTTCGGGGTTCTGGTACACCTGCGCTGCCGGCATGATGGCGATGGCGCCGGGCCCGTCGAAGCGCCAGGCGGCGAGCGACGCGGGATCGATCACGTGACGTCGAACCCCGGTATCGATCACCCACACTTCGGGGGTGCCGTCGTCGGCCTGAACGACGACGGGCGCGTCGGGCTCACTCGGGCCGTCGGGGAAGCTCGCGACGAGGGCGTCGGGCTCGTGGGCGAGATCGCGGAACCAGTCGAGGCGCCAGGCATCGAACACAGCAGGAGAGGGGATCCATCGCTTGACGCCGTGGAGCGCGTCGACGGGCGGCGCGGGCGGCGCGCACTGGAACGTCTTCGGGCCGCCGCTGAGAGCGGGGTTGTTGCCACCCATGCTGTCGATCGCAAAGGGGTTGACGGTGTGCGGCTGGCCGTCGAGGAGCGAGCGCGGAGGAGCGGCGCTGTAGCCGTGGTTGCAGGAGCCGATGGCCGCGCAGAGGTCGTCGCGGTGCTGGTCGGCGTGAATGGCAAAGGCCTTGGCGGCGGGATCGCCGGGGTTGCCGTCGAAGTAGAGGTGCACGTCGATGGGCTGATCGGGGGTGTCCTGATCCTGGGCCCAGCCCGCGATGGAGGTGCAGTCGGCCGAGTCGAGGTAGCCAATCGGCGCCTTGTTGGGCGGCGAGGCCAGCGCGTTGAGCTGGTCGATGGTGCCGTTGAAGATGTCGACGTCGACCGCGCCCGCGATGCCCGGGTAGGACCCGTTGTCGTTGTGCTGCCACATCGTCCATCCGCCCCAGGGGTCGGGCGTGCTCGGACAGGGCGAGACGTAGGCGGCGAGCCAGAGCGGATTGCCGGCGAAGTCGCCGCTCTGCACGTTGTCGTTCCAGAAGTATTTCCCGGTGTAGATCAGCGGGACGCGCCCCGTGGCGGCCTGGACTTTATCCATCCACGTGTGGATGTGGGCGGTGATCGTGGCCGGCGACTGCCCGCCCGTGGCCTCGACGTCGAGCGTGGGCGGGAGATCGCCTTGCCCGAGCGGACCCATCTTGTTGATGAGGATGTCGGCGAGCTCGGCCGGATCGTCGCCCGGCTCGAAGAACTGATAGGCTCCGCGGATGAGGCCCGCGGCCTTCATGCCCGCCCAGTTCTGATCGAACTTGGTGTCGAGGTAGGTGCCGTCGCTGACGCGCGCTATCGCGAAGACGATCCCCGCGGCCTTGACCTGGTTCCAGTCGATGTTGCCCTGGTAGACCGAGACGTCGATGCCGGGGAGCGTGGTTGGCCCGGGGCAGACCACGACGGCCTCGGCGGCCTCGCCGAGAGGCTCGCCGGGGCGCGCGGCGTCGCAGGCCGCGAGGGAGAGTGGGAGGGCGAGGAGGGGAAGGAGGGCGAGGGCGCGCATCGGGATGCGCGGGGACTGCGAGGAACGGGCCAGCGCGGCGGGAGGCCTGGATCAGCAGAGATTCAGCGGGGCGCCGCGGGGGGTGGGTGGATCATGGATCCATCGGGTGGGCCGCGGCGACGAGGGCGATGGCCCTCGTGCGCTTCGAGGCCGCGCGCCGATCGGTATCGATGCGAAGGCGGGGTGAGATTCGTTCAGGCAGGAGGACGGCGGAAAGAAGCTGGGAGCGGAGGCCTTTGCGGAGCATGCGGCGTCGAGGCTACGCGCATCCGGTCCGCAAGGGGAATCCTTCAACCCGATTGGGGATTCAAGAGATCGAGCGCAAATTCATGTTCTGCTCGGACGAGCAAGACGGCCAATGCCGTATCCCGACCGGACGAGCTCACCCCCGGACCATGAGATAGAATCCGAGGACCGACATTCCGGCGCACAGCATGCCCCCCGCGATGAGCGCGCGCGTGAACCATTGATGAAACGAGCGAACCCAGAGAAGGTCTGCCAGCGGCGCCGGAAAGATCCTCAACAGCAAAGGTGCTGGAATGATCCGGTACAGATCCGTCATCGCGTCGGGGAACATGTCGGCCTCGCCCCCCCGCTGCTCGGCGAATCCGGTCACGAAAATCAGATCGCCCTCCGCGAGGGTGATCTCGGTAACGCGGGTTCGCTTGCGCCTGTCGAAGAAGAGTTGTTTGGTCCGATCAGCGAGCTGATACGGCCTCTGACTCGCCTCCAGGTACGCTTGCACGCGGGGCGGAAGGCCGTCGATGCCCGAAGGAGAATCATGTACTTCAGCGACCGACGAGATCAAAGAGAACGCTTCGACGCTATCTCTCCGATTCGCATCCTCCTCCCGACGCTCGACAGTCAAGGATCCAGACTCGGCCAAGAGAACGAACGCCTCGCGCCGCCACTGGTCGTCCAGGGTCGACCAGTCGCTCCGCGGGAAGGCACCGGCGGTCCACTGTTCCACGACGACGCGGTAATACACGCACGGAGCTCCGCTCAGCGGGGCCTCGAGCGGCATCCCGTCGGGCGCCGGCGACACGCGCCCGTCCAGAGCAACAGGTCTCGGTCCGGACAGCTCGGGTGGCTTCGCGGCGATCACGTCGAGCGCCACCGCTCTCCGATCTTCGGCCGTCAGCCCCGACCACGGATCGCTGATCGGGCATCGATAGAGAGCTCGCTTCATGCCAGCCAGGCCAAAGAAACCTACGGCCAGCGTCACCAGCTCGACCTCAGCCAGCCACGCCTCCACCGCGCGTACGGTCAGCGGGTGGCCGCGATGCGACGCGTCGACGGCCATCACCGCGACCGCGAGCAACCCGGCGCCGCAGGTGATGGTAATCGCCGCGAGCTGGCGTCGCAGAAACAGCGCGGCATCAGCGCGCACGCGCGCGCGGAGGACGCCTTCGGCGCGAACCCTGGGTAAACTACTCACGGTGAAAATCGCTCCAGATCAGATCTTCTGCCTAGCTCGTCGAGACGTGGCGCATGAGCCGCGCGCGGTCTTCCGCGTTCTTCATGCCGAGCGCGGCGAGGCAATCATGAACCTTCGTTTGCGCGAGAATTCCTTTGCTGTCGATCCAGCTCGCGTCGTAGGCGATCTCGGTGACGTCGCACGTGGCCACCAGCGTCTCGAGGTCGCTCATCATCCCGGATAATCCGAGTTTGTCCTCGAGCTTGCCGTTGTCCCAGGGGGACGTCGCCTCCTTGATCAGCGCGATCAACCTTCGTATGTACGCAACCATCTTGTCCTTGAGCTCGTCCGCGATCAGCTCCACGAGAGACGCGGCGATGGCGATGATAACCCCGGCGAGCTGCGCGGGGGGCCAACCGGTGACAGCGCCCCATATGAGAATCGCGCCCGAAATGCCCTGGAATACCCCTCCAACAATCATCAGCTTGCTCATGAACAAGCCTTCATGACACTCGTCCGTGACGGTCATGACCCCCTCGACCAGCGTGACAAAACCGGCGACCGCACCGAGCGCTTTGCCCACGGTCGCGCTGTTGGCCAGCTTCAACGTGGGACTCATGACCTTCGCGAGGGTGCCCGGGACCACTGTGCCTGCTGCCTGCGCTTCTCCCAGCATCTCCGCATACCTGACCGCCCAGCTACACCGCGAGAATGTCGCCACGATGCCGAACAGGCTGCTCGACGCCGAGACGCCAAGGTTGGCAAAATCCGACAGAGCCATCTTCTTCAGCTCCGGCGACTGCTTCCAGAGGGCAAAGAGGCATGCGAGGTTCAAGATGGTCAAGAACCCGCTGAGCTTGAGACCAGACTGCGGGCTCCCCTTCGACTCCACGAGAGACTTCAGCTCGTCCTTGTAGATGGTATTCGCGTCGAGGCTAGCCGCCTTGGCCGCGGTCCTGGTGATCTCGGTGGTGGGCTCCTGGCTGGCGGCGACAGCCTTGTTGTGGGCGCCCACGAACTTGCCCAGCGAAACGTTGAACGCAGCCCTTTCCTGGTCAGAGAATTTCAGAGCCGCGAACCAGTGAGGAAGAACCTCGTCGAGCAAGCCGGAGAGCTTGCCCGCATCTTTCGCCTTTTCGAGGAGGACGAGGGCGCGTATCCGCACGACGCCGACATAGAGCGAGTTGGGCCCCGGCAAATTGCCGCCCAGCGAGCTCGCAGCCTGAATTGCCCACAAGATACCTCCAATCATCGTCGTGCGTTGATGCTGATCGAGGGCGTCGTCGACGGCTTTGTAGATATGCTCTTGCTGGTTGGTCTTGAGCACCTCCACCATGGCCTCGTGAACCGAGTTGCCAAGCTGCGCGAAGAACATGTCCTTCCAGGTGTCCGCGAGCGCGCGGTCATTGGAGACCGTCATGACGTCGGCCGCGTTCTCCTCGTTCAACAAGATCCCGACGAGGTTCACCGCTTCATGGTTGCGCGCGGAGATCCGCTCCATGGCGGTCGCTTCCAGGGGCGCTCTCGGATCGACGGTCGTCATCACGTGGTAATTGATCTTGTCCATCTGCTCGATCAGAGGCTTCATCCTGTCCCTGACGGCGTTGCCCTCCCGGTTGTTGGGCGAGTACCCAGGCTGGTCGGCCACGACCCGAAGGACGGCATCCAGGGCGTTGATACACCCGAAAAACTCGACCGCCGACTTTGCCTCTCCGGTGAACGGGCGCGCCTGGATCCCCTTGACGACCGAGATCAGGGTGGCGCGGACCGCGATGAGTCGGTCGATCGCAGGCTGACACTTGACCGGGGTGATCTGCTTCGTGACATCATCGCTGGGAGTCGCCTTGATGCGTGCCCCGGCGACGGGGGCCACCACCTGGATCTGCATGTAGGCCCAGACCTCGCCCTTGTGGTCTCGGGCTTCGAGCATCGCGAAGCCAGGTCTGCTGCTCTTCACGTGGAAGTTTCGCAGGTGGGGCTTGAAGGAGTCCGTCTCGGTCACCTCCACGATGCTCCGGTCGTTCGGCGTGACGGTGAGCAGCTCGGTGATCTCGGGTCCGCACTGCAGCGTCACCTCCGACGACTCGTCCATGCGAATGGTCTGCTTGTTGAGGCTGGCGTCGTATCCACGCGGGTCGCTGACGGCCGGCTTGAGGAATCGTGTGTCTGTCATGGCTTACCCTGTGTTGATGGAACGACGCGAGATCACCGGCTCTCCTTGGGCGACGTCACGTTTGCGTGACGCCGCTCAGGAACCGTGCCGCTTGACCAGCTCGGCCTTCGTGGCCTCGTCGAGCGCGCCCGTGGGCGTGAGCCCACACGCCGTCTGAAACGTCATGAGCGCCTGCCGATCTCGAGCCGTCACGCTCTCGTCCGAGTCGTGATACGATGAATCTTCAGGCAACCAGCCATGGGAGTAGCCCAGGTGTTGCAGCCGCTTGCGCAACCCCGACGGCTCGTCGACCGGGTCCATGTCTCCGACCTCCACCGTGTGAATGACGTATCGCTCGGTGAAAAAAACCTGGAATTCTCGGACGTGAACAGGCACCTCGACGCTGATCCCGCCGTCAGCGTCCGTCTTCTTTGTGGGCTGCTCTCCGAGTCCCTGGATCAGGTACGGCTCGTTTGCCAGAGGGCCGTCATCGCCGTTGAATCGCAGGTGCACCGTGGTCTTCGGCACTTTTGCCACATAGTTGTTCGTCGTTCCCTTCGCGACGGGAGATCCCTTCCTGCTCTTCGCGGGCAGATGCACGACATCGCCTGGGGCGAGGATGTTATGGTCGCCTCTGAGCTTCTTCAGGTCCCCGTTCTTGGCGTCGTTCCAGACGACCTCTGGATCGAAGCCATGAAGAAAGCCCAGCTTGACCAGATAGTCGCCTTGTCGCACGACGTAAGGTCTCGGGTCTCCCTGGGCAGCCGCTTCGTCCGCCAGCGTCGCGTCGGGGAAAATGACCTTTCCATCGCTCGCGAGGCCGACCTCCGCCTTGCCGTCCTTGTCGGTCATCCCGCCGACCTCGGAGCCGTCGTCCATCACCACCAGGAAGCGCTGATACGGGAGCGGGTTCCCCTCTTCATCGTCGAGCGCCAGCGTCGTCGGCGGCTCTGGCTCTTTCGGCGCGGGATCCGTCGCTTGCTCGGGCGAGTTGAGCAAGATCTTCTTCCCGTCAATCTTGAACTCTTTCTCCATCGAGAGCGACGCGCCGTCCTTCGTCATGATCGTGAGCTTCTTCTCCACGATCATCTGCGCGTCTCCGCTGGACGACAGCGCCATTCCGGCGTCGTCGACCGAGATCCCCGCGCCGGCGCCCTTCACCGTGATCCCCGAGGAAATAAGCTCGATCTTGTCCTCGGTGATCCGGATGGAGCTCTTCCCCACGCGCAAGATCAGCTCACCTTCCGAGATCACCTCGGTCGAGTCGAGGCTCGAGAGCATCACCGTCCCCTCCGCGTGCGTGACCCACGAGCGCTTCTTGTCGGCTTTGCCCACCAGCGTCGTCATGCACCCTTCGACGCGCACCGTGAGGTCCTCCCCGTACTCGAGATCAGCGTTCTCCTCGACGCAGCGCCGCTCTCTCCCCTCCACGCGCGTGACCAGCGTGCCCGAGACTCGTTCATCCGAGCTCCCCGTCACCACCTCGACGCGATCTCCATCGATCTGCGTCGTCTGGTCGCCCGCCACCTGCGCCTCGTCGTTCCCCGCCACGCGCGCGATCACGTCTCCTTCGACGATATCGACGCGGCTCCCCACCACCCGAACGCTCTCGTCCCCGCGCACTTGCAACGTGTGATTGCGCTCCACGACCTCGTCCAGATCGCGCTGAGCGTGGACGTAAATCTGCTCCTTCGTGGCGGCGTCCTGGAAAGACAGCTCGTTGTTGCCGTTTCCACCTGGCGAGCTCTGCGTGCGCCAGCCGCTTCGGGTCTTGTCGCCGGGTAGCATGAAGGGCGGCGGGTGAGTGCCGTTGTAAAGGCTCCCGAGGATCATGGGCTTGTCGGTGTCTCCGCCTTCGAAGACGACGATGACCTCCATGCCGAGGGAGGTAACAGACCGAACTGTTTGCCAACTGTCCGATCTTTTTCGTGAAACATCGATCTGTGCCACCTGCCTACCACGAGCCGGATCTCGGCAGGCGCGACCTATCCTGTTTCCGATACCCGACACCGAGCCGGTATCCGATACCCGGCCGATACCCGGTACGCGAGACCGAGCCGGCCTCCGGTACCAAGCCGGTACCTGAGCCGACGGCGCCCCCTGAGCGAAGCCGCCCGGGTCCAACTCGCCGGGATAGGCGCTTTCCCCAGCAGACCGATGATTGTTGGCGAGGCTATGGGGTCGCATGCCAGGCAAAGCCCCAGGAAAACAGACTCAGACTCGACAAAGACGGTGCCAGAGGGTCGTAACCTCCCCGGCGACGTGGCGTTCACTCCGCTACTCGCGCTGTCAGCCACGCGACTTCATCGCGTATACGTTGATCGGCGTGCCGTCCGGGTCGCGGAACAGCATCGAGCGATTGCCCCACGGCTGATCGGTCGGCTCCTGGATCCAGTCGGTGACGCGCCCTGCGATGCGCGTGCGCAGGGCGTCAACCGCGTCGACTCCGTCGACCTCGAACTCGAGGATCGCCGAGCGGTTGGACGCCGCCTCCGCTGCGCCGCGGTTGAATCTCTCGATGCCAGCGACGCTGACGATCGCGAGAGTCGCGCCACCTACGCGGAACTCGACGAAGTCCGCGGCGCTGCCGAACGGGGCGATCGGCGCGACGCCCGTGACCGCCTCGTAAAATGCGGCGAGGCTCGGGACGTCCTTGGTGACGAGGCGGATCGATGCAAGCTTCATGGTAGAGGTTCTCATTGATGACAGTTAACAGGCGGAACGATACGCTACCGTAGCGTGTCGTTCGAGGCAAGCAATGACGTCACCTTTCGACCGTCGCGTCGCGCGATCGCGGGCCACCGTGCTCGCCGAGACCTACCTGCTGCTCGCCGAGGGGGGCATCAGTGGCGTCAGCATCGACGAGATCGCGCGCCGGACCGGCGTCGCAAAAACCACGATCTACCGGCACTGGCCGTCGCGGGCCGCGCTGCTCCTTGACGCGTGCGGCCAGCTCGGCGCCGACGCGGTCGTACCCGACACTGGCAGCCTACATGGCGACCTCACGGTGCTTGCCGACGAACTCGCGGTGGCTCTGACCTCGCCTGGCTGGCCGGCGGTCCTGCCCTCCATCATCGACGCCGCCGAGCGCGACCCCGAGCTCGCCGCGCTCCACGCCACACTCCACGCGCGGCTAATGAGGCCGCTACTCGTCGTCGCTCTGCGCGCGAAAGAGCGCGGCGAGCTCGCCGGGCGGACGCCCGAGGACGTGGTTGCCGCAATCGCCGGAGCACTGTTCTACCGTCGCTGGTTCTCGAAGGAGAAGCTCGACCAGGAGTTCGTGGCTACCGTGGTCCGCGTCAATGCCGCCCCGGAGCAGCCGGCCCGTCGCCACCGGCCACGTTGAAGCAGCGCGTTGCTCTTCTTACCGCCGCGACATCTCGGACAGGAGGTGGTGGTGGCGATCCTCGCGCACCTCGGGCTGCCAACGGAAGCGCCGCCGATCGCGCGGGCGTGGAGTCCAGCGCTTGTCGGGGGTGTTCGGGCCGCGCTCGCCGCTGCGCGCTGCGGTGGTCCCGCCCGGGCAGGCGAGAGCTGGGGCGACTGCGACGTTGCTGCGCGCCAAGAAGCAGAAGCGGATCGCGAAGACGCCCGACGACGCGTCGCCGTTCGTCGCGAGCGGCGAGGGGACGTTGCCCGATCGTGGCCGCGACAGCGAGAACGCCGCGCGGAGCCGCCCGCGGACGAGCCTCGGGGACGGCGTCGTGAAGCCGGGTGGCCAGAGGATCGATTGGGCCCAGCTTCCACGCCGCGTCGATTGAGTGGACGCAGGTGTAACGATGATCACCATTCCCACGCGCGGGATGAACTGCGCGCCCCAGCCGGCGCCGCCCCAGGCTTGCATGGGCCGGATCCAGCACGAGCTGCGTTCATCATACCCGCCCTCGCGATCCCAGTGAAACTGGACCTTGATTTGCCCCAAAGCATCGACGTGGATCTCCTCGCCGGGCGGTCCGGTGACGGTGGCCGTGAGCGCGACTTGAACGCTCCGTCGCTTTGGACGAGGAGGGATGTACGTGACCTCGACGGGTGCGCACTCGAACGTATTCCGGTACACGCGCCACTCGCCACCCTGCGGGCGAGCCTCGCCGCGGTGCTCGACCGTGGTGACCACGTAGATGCGATTGAGGCGCGCGCCGGGATGATTTTCCAGCGTGAAGCGGTGTCCCGGGGCGAGATCCGCACAGCCACCCTCCCCACGGGCCGTCGAGGCGCGGCGGCGCTTCTGGCGGAGGATGAGCGGCGCCTGGTCGCTGGCAAAGCTCCACTTGGGAAAGAGGAAGGACCCATGGTGCTCGTACACCTCGAGCCCGAGCGCCGATCCCGACTTCCCGGTGAACGCGGCGACCGCAGTGTCGATCACCGAAGCGTCCGGGCTCGGAAAAGGGTGAGTCGACGACGCCGAGCTGACGAGGCGGGCCATCGGCCGCTCCGGATCGTAGTCGCGAAACATCGCCGCTTCGGGCCGCACCGTGGTACGCGGGGAAAAGTGGGTGACCTTGTCTTTGTGTGACGCCGTCGTCTCCTGCATCGCCAGGAAGAAGAGCGAGGGGGCGTCGCCGCCGGAGGAGCCCTCGTCGCGATCGTCGCCACCGATGGGCGGATAACCGGCCGGATCGTCACTGAAGATCAGGCTGTCGCCGGGGACCATCGCGTCGGCTGCCGCCGTGCCATCTTCGTCGAGAGGGCCTTGTGGAAAGAAGAAATAGATGCCCGACTCGGCGAGCAGGCGTGCGACGAAGCGGTAATCGCTCTCCTCGTACTGAGTGCAATACTCGCGCGCCGGATACTCGCGCAGGACCTGCCAGCGCGTCGCGATCCCCGCTTCAGCGAGGACGGCGGTGACGATATCTCGCACGCTCATCTGCTGGAAAATCCGCGTGCGCCGCTTGCGCTTGAGCAACCAAAGCCGCGGGACGAGGCGCATGCGATAGCGGCCCGAGCACGGTGGTGCCTCGTGAATCTCCTCGAGCTCGACCGCCGAGATGAGGCCGTAAAAGGCTCGCGGCGCGGTGCCGACGCTCCACGAAAGGACGGCGTGCTGCCCGAGGGCGAGGCGCTCCACCTCTTCGTCGTTGGTGGCATCCGAGGTGACGACGAGGTCGAAGGCGTAAAGCTCGGATATCGTCTCCTTGCCAGTGAAGACGTGGACCTAGAAGTGGTCGGGAGGGAAGCCGTCGACGGTGAAGCTGTAGTGGTCGCGCATCGGTGGGACGGCGAGCATATCACCGGAGGTCGCGGCACCTGGTTGCCTTTCCGCCGGCTTCTTTCCAGTTTCTGTCAAGGTAGACCGGGAAGCGCCGACTTGTCCTTGCGACGGCTCACGACCGCTCGCGACGTCAGGCGGGCGCTCGCTCCCGACGTCCCTGTCTGGTTGTGGTTGTGTCGACGCTCCGCCGCCGCCGGGCAATCTCGGCTGCGATGCCCGGCGCGCCCATCCCGAGTCGCTTTACGCGGCGTCCCGGGGCCCGGCATCGCACCTCCCCGGGCTTCCACCCGCGTCTCAGGCCGGCTTGTCGCTATTGCCGCTGCTGGCCCCGCCGGGCGCGAGTGTCGGCGCGTCGCCGGCCCCGTCCGCGGACTTCTTCCGGTCCTTCTTGAAGGGGTAGAAGAACCCCTCCACCCGCGCCGGATCGCGCGGCAGCTTCCCGCGGAGGGCGGCGTGGAGCTTGACGTACTCGTCCACCCACCTGGCTTTGACCTCAGGAATGGTCTTGTTGCCGAGATGAACTGCCTGGGTCTCTGCATCGCTCAATGCCGCCTCGGCCGCGACGACTTCCGCGAGGACCGCTTCGAGCTGCGGTCGGAACTCGGTCGCCAGCGGGCCGATGTCCGCCTTCCCCTTGTCCTCCTTCATGGCTTTCACCATGGCCTTGACGAGGGTTGGCTCCGTCGCACGCGGCTCGGCCTCCGTGACCTCGCGGAGGCCTTCGGGGAAGTAGCGGCGATAGAGGGGATCGTTGCGCTTCTTGCCGACGAGATCGAGGAGGCGCAGCTCGAAGGAGCGCACGATGCGGTCGCAACGGGCGTCTTTGCCGAGGAAGACGGCGCGCTTCTTCTGCACCTCGTCCTCCAGGTCTTCGAGAGCGCGGGATTGCTTCTTGAGGTCGTGGTGCTCGTCGGCGAGGCCCTTTTCGAGGCCGGCGACGTCGGGATCCGCGGCGACGCCGGCGACGGTGAAGGCGGAGTGCTCACGGTAGGCGGTGATCGAGCTGTCGTCTCTCGGCTTCTCCATGGGGTCCTCTTTTATTGGTTATTGGTCGGTCGGCTGTCAACGTGGGAGGTATGTCAGAAGGTGTGCGTTGCCTGTGACGGAGATCTTCCTGAACACTCAGCTACTCACATTGCTGGCACATCGAAGCGAGTCCCGAGCGGACGGGTATCATGCGGGGAGAGCGCTCAGGTGTTTCTGGACGCCCTCGTGTTCTTGCTACGTCAGCCGGGTACTACTGGCAGACCTTACTGGTGCAAAGGCCACTGGCGCAGTCCACGCTGATATTGCAGGGACCGCCAGTGGCGCCTTTTGCGCAGTGGTTTGCCGTGCAGACGGTGGTGTAGCAATCTGCGATAACGTTACACGGCGAAGGCACGGAGCCTTTGTCGCATTTGTTCGCGGTGCAGCTCGTGCTCAGGCAGTCCGCTCCGCTGGAGCAGATGCTACCAGATCCGACGGCCTTGCACACATTGCCCAAGCAGCTGTAGCTCGAGCAATCGACATTGTTGCCGCAACTACCGCCGACTGCGCTCTTCGCACAAAAGTTGTTGGTGCAGAGGTTCGTTGTACAGTCGCCGTTGGTCGCGCACATGCCGCTGAAGTTCGTCGTCGAGCATGTTCCACCAACGCAGTTGTGGCTCGTGCAGTCGTTGCTCATGGCGCAAAGACCGCCAACGCCACTGACCGCGCAGGTGCTCCCGATGCAGTTGGCGGTGGCGCAGTCGCCGTTGACCGCGCAGGTCTGGTTGGCGCCGACCTTGGTGCACACGCTGTTGAGGCAAGATTTGCTGGTGCAATCCGCGTTGCCGGAGCAGGCAGCTCCGACGGCGACAGCCTTGCACACGCTGCCGACGCAGTTCGCGCTGGTGCAGTCGGCGTTGCCCTTGCAGGCCTGACCGACGGCGACCGCGACGCACTTGTTGGATGTGCATTTCTTGCTGGTGCAGTCCCCGTCGACCGCGCAGGCTCCGGCGACCGCGCTCTGATCGCACTTCAGCGTCGTGCAGTTGTCGCTGAGACAGTCGCCCTTGCCGACGCAGGTCTTCGTCGCGCCGCACTTGCCGCAGTTCGCGCCGCCGCAGTCGACGTCGGTCTCGCCGTTGGTGGGGTCGATATTCCCGTTGGAGCAGAGCGCCGTGACGCACGCGTGCGCCGCGGTGTCGCAGTGGGGCTTGGACGCGTCAGTGCACTGCGTGTCGCTGGTGCATCCGACGCAGCCGCCGGCGTCATCGCAAACCTTGCCGCCCACGGTGCAGGCGGTGTCCTTGGCCACGGGCGCCATCGCGCACATGTTCGCCGTGCAGACCGGCTTGAGGCAGTCGCCGACGGTGTCCGGGCACGTCGCCGGATCGCACATCATCCCGCCGTCGGTCCCGCTTGAACTCGAACTCTCGCCACCAGTTCCGCTCGTGGTGGTGGTCATGCTGCCGGTGCCACCCGTGGTGGTGGTCGTCGCGATCACGCCACCCGAGCCGCCGATGCTGCTCGTGCTGGTCGTCCCGCCGGTGCCCGTCGCGCCTGTCTTCCCGTCGAAGTCAAACCCGCCGAGCACGCTCGTACACGCCGACGCGCCCGTCACCGAAACGACGAGGAGCAACCCGGAACGAATGGTCTTGTTCATCAGAAGCTCCCCTTCGCGCCGAGAAATCCGAGTCCGACAATGGGGGTAACCGCCGCCGCCGCGACCTTCGCCCGCGGGGCCGTGAGCATCAGCACCACGCCCGTCGCGGCCAGCGCGCCGCCCGCGATGAAGCCAATCGTCGAGACGGTGCCCATGGTAGCGTAGCTGTCAATCTCGGGTTGAAGGCTGGCCTTTTGAGCCGGAGGGCAGTGCCCTTCAGGGCACGACTTGAGGATGGCGCTGTGCTTGCCCAGCGCGAGGCCGCCGGTGATCCCTCCAACGATGAGGCCCGCCGCGCCGACGCCGAGAGCCGCGAAGCCCAGCGTCTTCCGCGTCGAGCCCTTGGCGTCGACGTGGTCCGGCGTGGGGCCGGCGGGCATCGGGGTTGCGAGCGGTTGAGTCGTCGAGTCCGGCGGCGTGGCAGGAGGCGGAGTCCCCGGAGGTACCACGGCCACCGCGGAGGTGTCCTGTCCGGGTTTGAGATCGATCGTGATTGATTCGCTCTTTCCTTCCAAGAGGATCACCGTCGCTTCGCCGGGCGCGAAGCCGGTGGCTGTCGCCTTGATGATGTGCTTTCCCGCATCGACAGGCCGCTTCACGCCAAGCGCTGCGCTGGGCACGTCAATTCCGTCGAGCGTGACCCTGGGGGCGTCGGTGCCCTTCACATTGATGACGACCGAGGGGACTCGCGGCGAAAGAGCCTCCAGCTCGCGCTTGGCGTCCTCGACGGCCTTGGTGACGCCCGCAGAGGCGTTGGGCGGCAAGGGCTCGTGGACCACGCGGCTGTACAGCTCCTGCGCGCTCACCAGCTTGCCAAGGCCGGCCTGCGCGCGAGCCATGCCGAGGGTGATGGTAGGCGCGTGATAGAGTGAGTCAGCGCGCTTGAAGCGGTCGGCGGCGCCCGCGTAGTCGTTCTTCTTCAGCGCTTCGTAGCCGTCGATCGTGAGCTGGCGCGCCGTGGCCTTGTCGCCGTCCGGTACGTCGGCTCGGGCGAAGGTAGGGGTGCCGGCAGTAGCGAACAAAAGAACGATGAGAGAAACTCGGAAGCGCATGGAGCTCCTGCGGCGAGAACGAGTACGAGCGAAGGTCAGAAGCCGACGTCGGTCGGCTGTCCAGCCTTCGGAGGCTTTACTTTGACGGGGATCACCGGTTTGCCCGGCTGCCTGGGGAGCGGTGGCGTGGCGATCCCCGCCACGTGCGTGGATGGCGTGGTGGTGGCGGAAGCGGCGGCGCTCGGCAGCGGCTCCGCCGTGGCGACGGTGATAGTTGTCGCAGGCGCGGCGTCGACAGCGCCGCTGCTCGTCGGTGCTCCCGTGCCGCTCGAAGCCGCCTCGGGACCGCCGGGCGCCGCGATGCCTGGACTCCGCGGGAAGAAGAACCCAAGCACGCTCACCAGCGCGACCGCGGCGAGGCCAAGCGCGATGACGAGGCCAGCGCCGGACTTTTTCGGTACGCCAAGGGGCTGGAGCGACACGGGACCGGCGGAAACGGCGCCGGGATGAATCGCGCCAGAGCCGCCCGGGAATGCGGGTTGCGACGGTGCAGAAGGGCGCTGCGCATAGGCATTCTCGGGAAGCAGCACTGTCACGTTCGATGGCAGCGAGGCTCGCTGCGCGCCAGGTGCGCCGGCCATCACCGAGGCGATACCGGCCATCTTGGCCACGCTGTCGATCGTGATCTGCGAGCGGCTCGGCGCATACGGCGCCAGCGCGAGGACGAACTCCGCAATCGACTGGTAGCGATGCCCGCGGTCGCGGGCGTAGGCCTTCTCGAGCGCTGCCGCGAGCCCTTCGGGCACATCGGGTCGTGCGGTGCGGATCGGCGTCGGCGTCCCGGTGAGGATCTCGGCGCAAAGTTGCGGCAGCGCGTCGGCGTAATAGGGCTGCTTGCCAGCGAGCAGCTCGTAGAGCGCGATGCCGAGCGCGTAGATGTCAGTGCGGTGATCGACCCCGCGCGTCTGCTACATTTGCTCCGGCGACATGTAAAGCGCGGAGCCCATGGCGGCGGTGGTCTTCGTCAGGTTGTCGACCCCTGGCTCTGCCATCTTGGAGATGCCGAAATCGAGGACCTTGACGATGAAGTTGCCGTTGGGTCGCTTGCTGACGAACAGGTTCGCGGGCTTGAGATCCCGATGAACGATTCCATAGCTGTGCGCCTCGGCGATCGCCTCGCAGCCCTGGATCAAGAAATCGATTGCGTCGTCGATAGGCAGGTTGCCACGGGTCTCCAGCACCTGTGAAAGGTCGGACCCATCCAGGTACTCCATGACCATGTAGGGAGCACCGGAGTCCAGCGTGCCGACGTCGGACACGCGCGCGACGTGCTCGCTCTTGATCTTCACCGCGGCGCGCGCCTCCCGGAGGAACCGCGTCGCGGCCTCGGGGTGATGGGCATACTCAGCGAGCAGGAATTTCAGCGCGACCCGCTCGTCGAGCGCGATGCGACGCGCCTCGACCACGACGCCCATCCCACCTTGCCCGATGATCTTCTCAACCCGGTACTTGCCTGCGAGGACGCTGCCCGGGAGGGTGGGATTTTATGGATCGGTGCTGGGCGTAGGGTTGGTCACGGCGCTTTGTTCGTTCCCCGGCACCGATGCTCACATTGCGGTGCCGCCATGGCAAGCGTAGAGAAGATATGCACAAAAAGCGAAGGGCGCCCAGGTGACCCTGGACGCCCTCGCGTTCTTGCTACGTCAGCCGGGCACTACTGGCAAACGTTGAGAGTGCAGACGCCGCTGGTGCAGTCCGCGCTGATCTGGCAAGGCCCACCGGTGGTTGCCGCGGCGCAGTGGCTCATCGTGCAGATGCTGGTGTAGCAATCCGCGACGACGGTGCAGAACGCCGGCACGGAGCCCTTGTCGCACAGGCTGTTCGTGCAGCTCGTGCTCAAGCAGTCCGTGCCGCTCGAGCAAGTGCTGCCAGCGCCGACTGCCTTGCACACGCCGCCCGCGCAGCTGTTGCTCGTGCAATCGCCATTGATGCCGCAACCGCCGCCCACTGCGCTCCTCGCGCAGATGCCGTTGTTGCAGATGTTCGTCGTGCAGTCGCCGTTGCCCGTGCACATGCCGCCGAAGTTGGCCGCCGTGCACGTGCCACCGATGCAGTTCTTGCTGGTGCAGTCGCTGCCCATCGCGCAGACGCCGCCGACGCCGCTGACGGCGCACTTGTTCGCGACGCAGCTGTTGGTCGTGCAGTCGCCGTTGCCAGCGCAGGTCTGGTTGGCGCCGACCTTGGTACACACGTTGTTGATGCACGAGCTGCTGGTGCAGTCCGTGTTGCCGGTGCAGGCGGCGCCGACGGCGACGGCCTTGCACACGTTGCCGACGCAGCTCGCGCTGGTGCAGTCGGTGTTGCCCTTGCAGGCCTGGCCGACGGCGACAGCGACGCACTTGTTGGACGTGCACTTGTCGCTGGTGCAGTCCGCGTTGCCGGAGCAGGCTCCGGCGACCGCGCTCTGATCGCACTTCAGCGTCGTGCAGCTATCGCTGAGACAGTCGCCCTTGACGATGCAGGTCTTCGTCGCGCCGCACTTGCCGCACTTCGCGCCGCCGCAGTCGACGTCGGTCTCGCCGTTGGTCGCGTCGAGCACGGTGTTCGCGCAGAGCGCCGTGACGCACGCGTGCGCCGCGGTGTCGCAGTGGGGCTTGGACGCGTTGGTGCACTGCGTGTCGCTGGTGCACTCGACGCAGGCGCCGGCGTCGTCGCAGACGTTGCCGCCCACGGTGCAGGCAGTGTCCTTGGCCTCGGGCGCCGTCGCGCATGCGTTCGCCGTGCAGACCGGCTTGAGGCAGTCGCCGACGGTGTCCGGGCACGTCGCCGGATCGCACATCATCGCGCCGCCGGTCCCGCTGCCGCTCGAGGTCGACGTGCCGCCGCCGGTGCCCGTCGCCGCCGCGCCGCCCGTGCTGCCCGCCGCCGTCGTCGCGGCAGCGCCGCCGGTGCCCGCGCCGCCGCTGCCGCTGCTCGTCCCGGCGATCGTGCTGCGATCCACCGAGGCGATGAGCTCGCAGCCCATCACGCCGGCGGACATGCCCGCAGCCGCGAGGACGGCTGCGGTCAAGATACTTCTCGTTCGCGTCATCATTCCAAGCTCCACTTGATCAGAACGTCATGAACGCGGCAGCGCCGCCGCCCGTCGGGCCGGCATACGGCGCCACGAAGCCACGGGGCATCGACGACTTCGCGTGCTTGTGCGGCGCGCCGGTCGTCGCGGCCTTCGTCTCGGCGGGCGAGTCGTTGCTGAGGAGAAGCACCGCGCCTGTCACGCCGAACGTCAGCGCCACGGCGAAGGACATGTCGGAGATGAGCGCGTTGCGATCCGTCTTGTCGGCGTTCGGGACCGTGGCGCCGCCGGGGGCGTTGAAGTCGCTCTTGGCGCCGAGCGCCGAGACGCCGAAGATCGTGCCGACGATCGCGCCCGCGCCGGCGAGGCCGAGCGTGACGTACGCGGGGACGTTGGAGCGCGGGGCCGGGGGCGGCGGCGGGGGCTTCGGCGGCTCGACCGCGACCGGGGGCGGCGGCGGGGGCGGCGGGGGAGGGGGCGGAGGCGGCGTCAGGTTGAGCGCCATCTTCACGTCCTTCGTCTCGGCGAAGGACAGATCGATCTCGGACGACGTGGGGTCGTAGCCGTCGGCGGTCGCCGTGATCTTGTGGTGGCCGGGGGCCATCGCGAACTCGCCGTTGAAGGCCATCGCCTGCACGGCGGGGGGCGTCGCGACGGGGGCCGCGCCAGGAGCGGCGCCGGGCGCGGGCGCGGGCGGCGTGAGCGCGGCGGCCGCCGGGGTGCCGGGCGGTGCGACCGGCGCGGCGACGGCGATGCCGGGCACGGGCGCCGCGGCGTCGATCGCGAACTTGAGGTTCGGCGGCGACGCGGGATCCGTCGCGACGCGCACCTTGCCGGGCGTCTTCTTGAGCGCCTCGACGCGGGTCGTCGAGTCGGCGATCTGGTCCTTCATCTTCACCGCGTCGGGCGAGGAGCTGAGGAAGATCTGGTACGCCGCGACCGACTCCTGCACCTTGCCGAGCTTGTCGAGCGAGGCCGCGATCTTGTACTTCGTGAAGCCGATCGGGAGCGCGTCCTCGGCGACGCGGTAGTGCTCGAGGGCCTCGGCGTACTTGCCGTCCTTGAAGTCGGCCTCGCCCTCCTTGTAGTTCTTCTTGGCGAGATCCTTCTTCTGCTTGTCCGTGAGCGGCCTCGGCGCCGCCGGGGCCTTCGCCGTCACGCCGACCTTGGCCGTGACCGCGACCTTGGCCGTGGCCTTGGCCACGGGGGCGGCCGGCTTCGCGCCTGCCGCGGGCTTCGCGGGGGCCGCCGCGGGCTTCGCGGGGGCGCCCTTCGTTGCGGGCTTGCCCTGCGCCTGCGCCGGCAAGGCGCTCGTCAGTGCCAAAAGCCCAGTGAGAACCGCTGCTGTCGACGAAAGTGCTCGCATAACCCGAAGCCTCCTCAGAACCGTTGTGCCCCTGATAAACCTCGGGGCGGCATCCATACAAGGACTTTGAAACGAAGCCGACGCCCCTCCGCCGCAGCGAAGCCCCCCCGAGCCGGGGCGAGGTTAGCGAAGAAGCGCGTTCGACTCAAACACAAGTGCTGATGGCGAGACGCATCTGGCGGCCCGGGCGGCTCACCGAGGGGGCCTGGAGGCCGCTGGAGGGGTGCTCAGTGCACCCCGTTCTACCCCGGAAAGATCGGCGATTTCCGCGATCGCGAGCCACGCATCGAGGGCCAGCGTCCGCAGCGCGCCGACCCGACCCTCCATGCGCGCATTTTCGTCGGCGAGGGCGGCGTCGAGCTGCTCGCCCCGTCGCGCCAGCTCATTTTCGAGCTCGTCGAGCTTCGCCGTCAGCACGGCGGCCTTCTCGCGGACCCGGTCTTCTTCCTGCTCGAGGGCGGCCTGCTCCCAGATCATCGCCTCGATCGCCGGGATCGGGTGCTCGCCCGACGATCGCTGCGCCTGCACGTCGTAGGTGCGCTCGGCGATCGTGCCCGCCCAGCCGAGGGACTTCGATCGTTCGCGCGCGAGCTCGTCGACGCGGCGACCGAGGCCGCCGCGGATCGCGCGCGCCTCTTGCTCCGAGGTCTCGAGCGCGGCGCTGTCACCCACCACGAGCGCGCCAATCTCTTCCACCATCGCCACGAGCCGGCGCGCCTCGACGAGCTTCATCGCCAGGCGCGGCGCGAGAGGATCGCGACCGCGCAGCGCCGTCTCGAGGCGGCCGAGGCTGGTCACGCAGATCTGCGCGAGCTGATGGAACGGCGCCGTCGTCAGGTGCGGCTCGGGCTGCGATCGGCGCGGCGTCGTCGGATCGCTGGGCGCCGGCGTCGCCTCGGCGCGCGCGCGCGGAGACGCCGGCTCGGAGCTCCGCGAGAGCGCGCGGGGGCGCTCGCTCGATCCCGGGCCGGACCACGCCGTCGCGCCTTCGCGCTCGAGCGCGCGCCGCAGCATCCCCTCGGCCTCGAAGCCGTCGCGCGGACGATCCTCGGGGTTCACCGCCGTGAGCGTCGCGACCACGTCCTCGAAGTAGGGCGGCACGTCGTCGACGAGCGCGCCGAGCGGACCCGGCGGCAGCGCGTCGGGGCGCGGATCGTCGCCGTACGGGAGCACGCCCGCCGTCGCCTCGTAGAGCAGAGCGCCGAGCGAGAACAGATCGGTGCGCGCGTCGGTGTGCCCGCCGTAACGGTACTCCGGCGCCGCGTACCCGAGCGCGCCGAGGTGCAGCAGCGCGCCTTCGCCCGGGCTGGCCTCGGGGATCTTCGCGCCGCCGAAATCGGTGAGCTTGATCCGCTCGTCCCCGTCGCGGCGCTGGACGACGAGGATGTTCGCGGGCCGCAGATCCCGGTGGATCACGCCCATCTCGTGCGCGCGCCCGAGCGCCGACGCGATCTGGAGGCCGATGTTCGCCGCGCGTCGCCAGCCGATCGGGCCGCGCGCGAGGCTCTGCGTGAGCGGCTCGCCGGGCACGTACTCCATCACCAGGTACACAAAGCCGTCGGCCTCGCCGTAGTCGTTGATCTCGACGATCGACGGGTGGTTGATCCGGTTCACGGCGCGCGCCTCGCGCACGAAGCGATCGCGCGCGACGTGGCCGGACGCGAGCTCGGCGTGCACGATCTTGATCGCGCTGAGCCGCTCGATGAGCACGTGACGCGCGAGGTAGACCGACGCGAACCGGCCCGAGCCGAGCTGCGAGATCAGCCGGTAGCGGTGCGCGATGGTCCTGCCGAGCAGGGGATCCTTCACGACCGCGAGGATACATGGCCCGAGCTACGGATCGTCACCGTGATCGAACCAGGCGGGAAATCGCAGCGTCCCGGCGAGGGCGAAGTCCTTCACGGCCTCGGCCATGCGGGACGCGCGCTCGCCCCGGGGCAGCGCCTCGCGCAGGGCGCGCAGCTTCGCCACGAAGAGCCCGAGCCGCGGATCGGCGAGCACCGCGCCGAGATCTTCGCGCAGCCGACGGGCCAGCCCCGGGCTCGCGCCGCCGGTGCTGATCGTGAGCTTGAGCCCCGACGCCTCGACGATCGCCGCGTTGATGAAGGTGCAGGCCTCGGGTCGATCGACGGTGCACAGCAGCCGGTTCTCGCGCAGCGCCCACGCGTGGAGCCGCAGCGCTTCGGCCTCGCCCTCGGGCGTCGTGAAGGGCGCCACGAAGACGATGAGCTTGCCCTCGAGATCGGCGTCGGTGAACGCGCGCCGGTGGAGCGTGACGATCCCCTCGCGCGCGCGCTCCTCCACTTCGGATCCAGGATCGCCCGCGGCGACGACGGTGACGCGCGCCCCCGCTTCGACGAGGCGATCGATCTTGGACACGACCTCGGCGCTCACGCCGACGACCAGCGCTTCGCGTCCGCGCACATCGAGCTCGATGGGTAGGTACTGCATACCCCGGAAGGAATACTCCGTAGCGCGCGCGTTGTGGAGCGATGATCCGGCGATCATTGCAACGCGCACTGTCGGTCGTGGTGAGCGCTACGGGGCTGCTGTGGGCGGTGAGAACGCTTGCGTGCGGAACGCGAGCTTCTTGTCGGCGTCGCCGACCTTGGCGACGAAAAGCCCCACGAACGAGCCGAATAGTGAGTCGCCGGGGCCGATCGCCGATCCTCCCGCGGGGCGCGTGACCCACTTCTTGATCCGGTCGAGCATCTCCGGGCTCACCGGGTTCACCTCGACCAGGACAGCGACGAAGTAGCGCTCGGCGTCGCTCATCAGCGCGCGCGCCGCGAGCGGGATCTTCTTCGCTTCGCCGCAGTTGCGCAGCACGCCCTCGACGTTGACGGCCACGGCGCTCGTCTGTCCGCCCGGCTGCGTGAGCTGGATGCGGAACACCTCGTCCCAGAGGTCGTACACGATGCGGCAGCTCTTCGCCGTCAGCGCGATCGGATCGCCGCCCGCCTCCGGGAACACGTAGCCGCGCATCGTCAGCACCGTCGGGAGGCCGCTCTGCAGCTTGCGAGAGATCTCGGCGTCGACGACGTCACGGAAGCTGACCGTGAGCGTGACCACGCGATCGTCGAGGGCGATCTGCGCGGTGCGCGCGGGCAGCGCCGCGGGCGTCTTCGGCGTGGCGTCGTCGTCGGCGCGAGCCCCCGACGGCGACGCGGTCGTGACGATCGCCAGCGCGAGGATCCGCGGCGCCCAGCGCTTGATCAAGGACCGTCTCCGCGCCGCGCGGGGAAGAGGCCGAGCAGGTTCGAGAAAGCGATCGTCGCGCCGCCGACGCTGGTGTCGATGCGCAGCCCGAGGTTGTACGTGAGGTCGACGGGCAGGCGCCGCAGGCCTTGATACCCCGACGGCGGATCGGTGAAATCGCGCGCCGCCGCGACCGCGTAGATGCCGAAGTTGCCGAAGAGATCGATCGCGTAGACGGACTTCTGGCCGGCGTAGAGCGGCACGCGATACTCGCCGTCGAGGCGCGCGGCGAAGTCGCCGTAGCGGACCTCGACGATGTCGGTGCCGAGGATGTTCGGCGGCTGCCGGCGATCGGGCGCGAGCTCGAGGATCCGATCGGGGAGCAGATCGGTGAAATCGCCGACGTAGAACTTCGCGAAGAACGGCGCGCTCCCCGCGATCCCGCCGGCGTACGCCGAGGCGCGCACGACGTGCTTCCACGGGAGCGTCCACCAGCGCTGCGCGGCGAGCTCGATCTTCGCGAAGCCGTAGTCGCTCCCGAGCGGCGCCATGCCCACGACGACCGACGCCGACGCGAAGCCGCCGCGCGTCGTCAAAAAGGGCGTGTCGCGCGTGTCGTAGACGATGGCCGCGTGGACCTGCGAGAGCACGCTGTTGCCCGGGAGGATGTCGAACACGATCGGCTCGCGCGTGTTGCCGCGCTGGTGCGAGGCGACGGTGGGGACCGTCGCGGAGACGCGCTCGAGGTGGTAGTCGAACAGGAACCGCGACGAGAGCGTGAGGTCGTGCCCCGTGCCCAGCGTGGCGCCGAGCCGCTTGTAGGCGACGACGGCGTAATCGGTGACCTCGCGCTGTTCGAGCAAAGGGGACTCGAACAAGACGGAGCGGTTGCCGAAAAAGTCTTGGGCGTCGTTGTAAAGTACGCTCAGCGCGGCCGACCACGCCGTCCCTGCGAACGTCGGCGCCTCGAAGAACGATCGGAACGCGAGCTGCTCCGACGCGAGGCCGAGCCCCGCGCCGACGGTGATCCCGGTGCCGAGCAGGTTGGTCTCGGCGGCCTGGAGCCCGACGAACGCCGAGAGCGGCTTCGAGTGCCCCGCGGTGTCTTCGTCGGCCGCGATGCCGAGCCAGAGGTTCTGCACGACGAGCGTGTTGCGCTCGGTCACCTCGATGACGAGGTACGCCGTCCCGCGCTTCGATCCCTTGCGGAGCGAGAGCTGCACCGTCGCGAAGAACCCGGTGCCGAGCAGCCGGTAGCGCGTGAGCTCGATCTCGGGATCGTTGACGTCGAGGATGTCGCCGGCGCGGAAGCGAACGTAATGGAGCACGACGCGGCCCGCCGTGCGCGTGTTGCCGCGGAGATCGATCCCCTCGAGCGTGTAGCGGACGCGGGTCTTCGCCGCGATGGCGGCGGCCGATCCGGGAGCGGGAGGCGCCGCCGGCGAAGCGTCGATCTCGGTGGGCGGCGGCGGCGGATCGTCGTCGGCGCGCGCGCTCGCCGGGAGGCCAAAGGCGAGCAGAGCGCAGGCGAGAGCGAGGCGGCGGCCGGGCACGGGCGGGAGAGTATTCGACGCGCCGAATGAGCGGGCGAGGAAGGTTGCCGCGGCGAGGGGAGGCGATCTTGGCGAGCGAGCCGCCCCCCGAGGTGAAATCCGGTCGGTCCGAGGCGGGACGATCTCGGTTCGAGGTGAAGTCCGGTCGGTCCAGGGCGGGCCGCGCTCGGTACCAGTCGAAATTCGGTTAGCTCCAGCCGGGACGCGCTCGGTAGCAGTCGAAATTCGGTGAGCTCCAGCCGGGATGCGCTCGGTCCGAATCGAAATTCGGTCGGTCCAACCCGGGGCGCCGTCGGTCCGAGGCTAAATCCGGCAGATCCAACCCGGGACGCAGTCGGTCCGACATTGACCCGTTGAAGCCGCCCGCTCCGTGACGAGCTGGCTTCGACTTGCTCGATGAGGACTTCCATACCTCTCGTGAGAGCCCGAACTGTCCACATTGTTGACGCGTGCGCGCCACCGGGGCCGGGGTAGACCGGCGCCCATTCGCGGTCGCCCCTTTGGCCGGGAGGCGCTGCCGGTGGGCAGAGCACGTACTTCCCGCCCGCCCCCACGCAGGGCGACATCGCCGACGCGAAGCGTGCGTGGAAGAACCTCCAGCGGCGGAGCGAGAACATCTTGAAGCGGTACGAAGGCCTGTATCGCGACGAGAACGAGGCGCAAAGCAAGGCCTGCGTCGCGAGCTGCGCCTCGAACTTCAACGCCCTCTGTGGCTACGTGGACAGCGTCTGCTCGACGGGCAACACGTTCATCCCCATCACGCCCACCGTGAACGTTCCGTGCGGGGCCGCGAGGGCCGCTGCATGCCAGGGCAATCCGAACGAGTGCATCATGGAGTGCTCGGTCGCAAGCCTGGACGCGTCGCCGGCGGGACAGGCTTCCAGGGGTCGAGTCAGCCTGCCTCCGCCCAGCATGTCGCGCCAGAGCTGCAAAGACATCTGTGACTATGCAAAGGATATGAGCTGTCTCGCCGTCGGCTTCACATGTACTGCCGGGACGGTGTGGACCATCGGCGGGGTCTCCGTGCCCTGCTACTACGCGGTGTTCGCCGCGTGTTCCGGAGCGTTCGTGTCGGCAAAGGCGTGCAAGGAAAAATGGTGCGACAGAAGGTAGTGGTAGAAATGCGCAAGCACATGCCGGGAATCTGGATCGGAGCCAGCCTCCTGACCGGGACGGCGTTGGTTGATCACTTCATGGGCACGTATCCGGCGCGCATGCAGCTCCTCGGCTACGCTGTTTGCTTCGTCGTGACGGGACTGGGCCTCAGGTACTGGAACAATCGCTCACCTCCCGCGGGGCGTTGACGGGACATAGCCCGGCCTCCCGATGACACCCACGCGAACGCGTTTTTCCCGCGGGGCGCGTCGACGCGCGAGGTAGTCTGTCCGCGACCCCATGGAGATCCCCGCCGCCGGCCCCACGCTCACGCTCTGCGAAGATCTCACCGTCTCGCTCGCGGATCACGCGCGCACCGGCCTCCGCTTCGGCATCTGGGCCTCGTCCGGCCGCGGCAAGAGCTTCGGCGTCGGCGTGCTCGTCGAAGAGCTCCTGGCTGCGGGGATCCCCGTCGTGGCGCTCGATCCCGAGGGCGAGCTCTTCACCCTGCGCGAGCGCTTTCGCGTGCTCGTCCTCGGCGGCGCGCACGCCGACTTGCCGCTTCCCACCGGCGACGCGGCGATCACGCTCGCGCTCCGCAAGGCGCTCGACGAGGGGCTCGGCCTGGTGCTCGATCTCTCGGACCGGGCCACGAGCCGCGCCCAGCAGGAGGCCGCGTATCCTTTTCTGGAGCGTCTGTGGAGCCTCGTCACCGAGCGCCGCGCTCCGGCCGCGCTCGTCGTGGAAGAGGTCCACGTCTTCGCGCCTCAGTCGGGATCGGCGCTCACGTCGGACATCCTCCATCGCTTCGCCAAGCAGGGTCGCAAGCGCGGGATCATCCTGGCGACGGCGAGCCAGCGCACGCAGGCCGTCTCGAAAGAGCTGATGAGTCAGCTCAACTTCCAGGCGATCGGCGGCTTCGAGATCGAGCGCGACTACGATGCTGTGAAGGCCATCGTCGATGGTCATCCGTTCGAAGAGTTCCGCGCGCTCCCGGTGGGCGAGTTCTTCTTCGCCGCGGTGAATCGCTTTGGCCGCTTCCGCGATCGGCACACCCCGCATGGGGGCGATGCTCCTTCATTTGCCGGCGAAATCACCGCGGTGCGCCGCCCCGACGCCGGGCTCGGGATGCTCCTCGACGAGCTGCGCGCGGCCCTCGCGCAGGAGGCCATCGTCGCGGTCGCGGTCGATCCGACCCGCGCGCTACGAGCCGAGATCCGCCGCCTCGAGCAACGCCTGGAGCACGCCGAGGAGGCCCGCGTCCGCGCCGAGGCCGAGACGGAGCGCCTGCGGATCGCGCTCCAGGTGGCGGGGGTGATCAAGGTCGTGATCACCAATGAGGTGATCGTCGCGGCGGCCCCGCCGGCCGTCGGATCGGCCTCGACAGTGCCACTCACGACTCCGGCGCTGGTCGCGCCTTTGCCGTCACCTCCCGTCGTCACGACCACCGCGAAGGCCGAAGCGCCGAGGCTGCGTGATCTGGGGCTGACGCTCGATCAGCTCTTTGCGGTGCCCGGAGTGCGAGCGATGATCCTCGACGCCAGACGGCGCGCGCGGCGGCGCTCTCCGCGCTCGGTCGTGCTCGTGGCCCTGGCGACCAGGGTGCTTGCGAGCGGCGTGGCGCAGAACGCGGAGGAGCTCGCCGTGCGCTCGGGATCGCGCGCCAAGATCGCGCTCAGCCGCGCCGATCACGCGCTCACCGCGCTGGCTGCAGCGGGCTTTGCGCGGATCGAGGCCGGCCGTCACGTGGTCAATGAAGCGGCGCTGTTACGCGCCGTCGCCGGGCGCTGAGCCCGCTCAACCGAAGAGCTTTTGCCACCAGCTCTTGGGCTTCTCCGGCGTCGGCGGCGTGCGCCGCGGGTTGTCGAAATCGATGCGCTTCAGGTTGAGTATGCCAATCAGCGAGGACCCGCCGCCCTCCATCGTGGCCTTGAAATCGCGCTGCCCGACGGCCTCGGCATACCCGCGCTCGTGGGCCCAGCTCGTCTGTCCTCCGGTCCGCACCTCTCTGTCGCGGGAGACGCCGGTGCCGAGGTAATACGCGGGGACGCGCACCGAGAGCGCCTTGCCCTCGACCGTGACGACCTCGGCCGGAATCCACATCACGTCGAACGAGGTGCTGCCGAAGAGCAGGTTCACCGAGAGCAGCTCGCTGTAGGGCAGATCGAGCACCGTCTCGCGATCGTAGCAAGGCAGGGTGGGTCCGGTGAGATCGTCGGTGTCGGTGAGAGCGACGAAGCGCGCCGTCTTCCCGTTACCCCACGTCAGCGTGCCCGCCGTCGCCGGCGTGAGCGACTTGGCCTCTGCCAGGGCCGCAGCGGCACCGGCGTGGTCGCGTTGCGCGTGGAGCACAGCGGCCTTGACGTACGCCATGGCGTGCGGCGGCGGCATGCCGACCGTGGAGCGCTGACCGGCGGCAGCAGGGTTGGTGAGGCGGGCCGTCGCGGTGGCCTCGGCGCGCGCGGCCAGGCCAAAGGCGCTCATGCGATCGGCGACCTGGGGCGCGGCCGCGAGGAGCCGCTTCATCGAAGCCTCGGCGGCGTCGAAGCGCTGGAGCCGGGCTTCCATGCTGAACCGGGTGAGGAGCTGGCCGGGATCCGCCTGCGGGCCGGACGTCTGCGCGCTGAGCTGCGCGAGCGCGCCCTCGAAATTCCCGGACTGGATGCACTCATCGACTGACATGGCGGCTCCCTTTCTGACGGGAACGCTATCTCCTCCGGGGCGTGTCCTGTCCTAAGATCGACAGATGAAGGCAGTCCTCTTGCTCTTCGGCGCGGCGCTCGCGGTCGCGGCGTGCAGCGGTGGCGATGGGGCGCCCGGCGGTGGCCACAGCGGCGTCGCGGGGGCTGCTTCGAGCGGCGGTGCGGGCGGCTCGGGTCCGGGCGGCGGAGGAGGAGGCGGCAGCCCGAAGGGGCCGCACCTCGTCGTGCCGGGCGTGATCGATCTGCCGTACGTGATCGCCGGGACCTCCGGCAGCGCCGTCACCGTCGACGTGCAGAACGATGGTGACGCCTCGATATCCGGCCTCGCGTGGGCGATCACGGGTGATCCCTCGATCACGCTCGGCGCCGCGCCGACGTCGCTCGCGGCCGGTGAAAAAGCACCGATCACGATCACGTACGCGGGCGCTCCCACCGAGGCGATCGCGATCGCGAGCCTCTCCGTCGATCCGTCGGGACAGAGCGTCGTCGTCCCCGTGTTCGCTGCGGCAGGTGATCCGAAGCTCGGCGCCGCCGCCTGGGAAGACGTGATCGACGCGGGCAGGAACGCTGGCCGTGGCGTCACCGTCGCGATGCCCGCTGCGCCTTATCCCGATGGAACCTCGGCGTTCACCGATGCGAGCGTCCGCGTGTTCTTGCCCGAGGGTTACCGCGATCGCGGCGCGCAGGACGTGATCGTTCACTTCCACGGCTTCGACACCACGCTCGCCGACACGCTCGCTTCGCACCTCTACCAGCAGCACCTCTATGCCAGCGGCAGCAACGCGGTGCTGATCGTGCCGCAAGGCCCGGTCAGCGCGGCGAGCGGCGACTTCGGCAAGCTGATGAAGCCGGGAGGGCTCGCGCGCCTCGTCGACGAGGTGCTGGTGCTGCTCTACCGCGAAGGGAAAATCCAGCACCCCGCGCTCGGCGAGGTCGTGCTCACGTCGCACTCGGGCGGCTACGAGGCCGTCGCCGTGAACCTCGATCCGGCGACGATGGCGCGCCCGATCGCGCAGATCGATCTCTTCGATTCCATCTACGGCTACGTGCCCACGTTCGAAGCGTACGCGCTCGGCGGCGGCGTGTTCCGATCGAGCTACACGCTCGACGGCGGCACGCTCGACGACAACCAGAGCGTCGCCGCGTGGCTCACGCAGAAGGGCGATCCCCCGGCCTCCGAGGCGACACAGATTGCGCTGCGCGGCGCGGCGCCGGTGATCTACTTCGCGGCGACGAGCCACGACGGATCGACGCGGATCGACGGAGCGTACGGCGAGGAGATCCGCTGGAGGCTCCCGCGCTCGCGGCGTGGCCCGCGCATCGAGCTGCGCTCGGCCGTGGCGAAGGGCGGAACAGCCACGGTGGCGTGGCTCGCGCCGCCCGACGACGACGTGACCGGGTTCGTGATCGAGACGTCACCTGACGGCGCGACGTGGAGCGCGGCGGCGACCGTCGGCCCATCCGCCGCGCAGGCCTCGTTCCCGCTCGTGAAAGGCGCGCGGGTGCGCGTGAAATCCGTGGTCACCGGCGTGGCGCCCGCGGACGTGCTGCCGTCGGACACCTACCGGATCGATCCGCAGCCGACGATCCTCGTGGTCGACGGCTTCGATCGGGTGCTCGATGGATCGTTCGGCGGGCTCCATCACGATTTCTCGGCGATCGTCGGCGAAGCGGCGGGCCCGGTCGCGAGCGTCTCGCACCGCGCCGTCGTCGAGGATGGCTTCGATCTCTCGCCATGGCCTGTCGTGATCTGGCTGGTCGGCGACGAGTCGATCGCCGATCACGCGCTCTCCGACGCCGAGCAACAGGCGCTGATCGCGTACGTGGACGGCGGCGGATCGCTCGTGATGAGCGGCAGCGAGATCGCGTACGAGCTCGGCCAGTCGGCGGCCGGCAAGACATTCCTCGCGCACTGCTTCGGCGCCACCTTCGTCGCCGACGACAGCGGCTCGCTCGCGGTGACCGGGACAGGCGCTCTCTCGACCGTCGCGGGCTTCACGTACGCCGGACCGAACGCGCCTTATCCCGAAGACTTTCCCGACGTGCTCGGCGCGACGATGGGAGGGCAGGTGCTGCTCCAGTACGGGAGCGGTCAGCCCGCGGCCGTCGGCCTCCCCGGCAAAGGCGTGCTCGTGGGCTTCCCGCTGGAGCTCATCGACACGGCGAGCGACGAGGCCGCCGTGGTGAAGGCCCTGGTTGGCTTCACGGGTGGCTGAGCAGCGGGCTTCGATCGCGCACCGATCGCATCGAGCAGGCGTGTACAATGGCCGCATGAAGGCCAGTGGAATTGCTTTTCTTTCGGCGCTCACTCTCGCGTGCGCCGGTGGGTATGGATGCGCGCTCGACGTGGTGGGCACGGGCTCCACCGGCACCGGAGGAGCGCCGTCGAGCTCCAGCGAAGGAGGCTCGGTGCCGGTGAACGCGTCGTCGTCGGGCCAGGGCGGCGCGGTCGCGAGCACCAGCGACGGCGAGGGCGGCGGGGTCACCGTGGCGAGCAGCAGCAGCAGCGCGAGCGGGAGCGGCGGGGCGCTCCCGGGGTGCACGCCGAAGTCGGGCGTCATCCTCGCGGCCACGAAGATCTACTACGGCAACACCGATTTCAACGACGCCGCCGACAGCGTCAACGGCTGGAAACAGTTCGGGTTCAACCTCGACGGCAAGGTCTCGACGGCGTCGTCGGTCGACCTCTGCCAGCCCGTCAACAACGCCCCTCCGAAGAACGTGTACCCCGACGGCAACGGCGGGATCGACAACTCGTTCGGCAAGAACATCCTCCCGATCTTCCTCGGCATCGCGTCGGACTTCTCGACGAAGGCCAACCAGGCGATCACCGACGGGAAGTACACGCTGATCTTCGATCTCGAGGGGCTCGGCGCCGGGGCGAACCAGGCGTCGCTCGCGAGCAAGATGTACACGGGTACGACGCTCGGCATGCCGCCGAAATTCGACGGGAGCGACTGCTGGCCCGTCACGCCGGCGGGGCTCGCGAACCCGGCCGACATCGCCTCGGCGACGTCGTTCTTCCCGATGGGCAGCGTCGCCGCGAACCACTGGGACTCGGGCCCGACGAGCGCGACCGTGCCGCTGACGATCGACGTCGGCGGCTTCGAGATCCACCTCAATCTGCACTTCGCGCGCGTGTCGATGGATCTCGACGCCAACCACCTGGGCTCGCAGGTCGGGCAGCTCGGCGGCGTGATCGCCACCGCGGAGCTCGTCGCGGAGATGAAGAAGGTCGCGGGCAGCTTCGATCCGTCGCTGTGCTCCGGCGCGACGATCGACTCGATCGTGTCGCAGCTCCAGCAGGCGTCGGACATCCTCCAGGACGGCACGCAAGATCCCGCGAAGAGCTGCGATGGGATCTCGATCGGGCTCGGGTTCAAGACCAAGGCGATCTCGCTCGGCGGGGTCGGCCCGGCCACGCCGGCTCAGCCGGATCCGTGCGGGCCCTGAGCGCTTGGGACGCGGGCTCCGGCGCGCGTCGCGCTACGATGCTCGCCGCATGACGCCCGACGCCTCGCGCCTCCGCGACTACCTCGACAGCGCGCCCCTCCGGGCCGAGGTGCTCGCGGTCGCGTGGGAGCTGTTCTCGGCGATGCTCTTCATCTCGACGGTGGTGCCCGCGGGCTTCGGCACGCCGTGGCCCGCGCTGATCCTCGCTGTTTCGCTCGGCGTTTCGGCGGTGATCGCGCGCTCGCTCCAGGCGCACGGAGCGCGTGGGTACGCCCTCGCCGGCGCGGTGCGCACGCTCTCGTGGCCGATCGCCGTCGGCCCGCTGGCGTGGGCCTCGGGGCCGCGCGTGATCGTCGCCGGCCTCGCGTTCGGCCTGATGGCGGGGGCGCTGCGGCGGGCGATCTACCGGCGCACGCTCTCGCCTCCCGACGCCGATCTCGACGACGAGGCGCTGCGCCGCGCGCTGCGCGAGCGGCTCGGCGAGGCGGCGATGATGGCCGGGATCCTCGGCGGGCACGTGATGCTGCTCTTCAGCGTCGCCTTCCTTCGCACGCAGAGCCAGGTGATCTTCCAGGCCTGGTTCGAGTTCGTCCCCGCGCTCGCGCTGCTCGGCACCGTGGGGTTCACGCTCGCGGTCCGGCCGCTCACCCGCGCCATCCTCGCGGCGCTGCTCGCGGGGCCGAACGGTGATCCCGCCGTGCTGCAGCGCGGCCTCACGCAGGCCGAGTCGCTGCCGAACCTGCTCGCGTACCTGAACTTCGTCGTGTGGTGGGGCTGCACGGCGATCGGCATCCTTCGCATGCGGCCGGGGCCGGTGTCGTGGAAGGCCGGCGACGCCGTCATGCAGCTCGCGTTCGGCTCGCTCTTCGCGTGCGGCGTGGTGTTCTACCAGCGCGCCTGGCACCTCGAGACCGTGGCGCCGGCGATCGAGCGCCTGCGCGCGTGGACGGGGACGACCGCGGCCGTCGAGCCGATCTCGCTGATGCGGCGCATGCTCCGCGACTTCGGCCTGCCGCTCCTGTTCACGGCGGCGCTCTCGCTGCTCGCGTCGATCGGGCTCTACCGCGCGCTCGGCACGTCGCTCACGGTGCGCGAGGACATCGACGCGGTGGCGGCGCTGTTCGCCTCGTTCGCCATGCTGGTGATCGCCGTCGGCGGCGTCGTCGCCCGCGCCGCGCGCGATCTCTCGCGGCCGATGATCCAGCTCGCGCAGGCCGCGGATAGCGTCGCCAACGGGAGCCTCGACGCCTCGGTCCCGCGCGTCGATGGACCGGTGGAGATCGTCGGCCTCGGCGAGAGCGTCGAGCGCATGCGGCAGGGCTTGCGCCGCACGATCGACGAACTGTCGAAGGAGCGCGCGGGGCTCGAGGTCAACGTCGAGACGCGCACCGCCGAGCTCCGCAGCGCGCTCGCCGATCTCAAGCAAGCGCAGGCCGCGCTGATCCAGGGCGAGCGCATGGCCTCGATCGGCGAGCTCGTCGCCGGCGTCGCCCACGAGATCAACAACCCGCTCAACGCCATCGCCGGAGCGTCGGTGCCGCTCGAAGATCTCGCCGCCGGGATGCGCGAGATGATGGCCGCCTACCGCGCCGCCGAGGCCCTGCTGCCGCGCGAAGACCAGCGGGCCCTCGCCGCGCTGCGCGACCGCCTCGACGTCGAGGCCTCGCTCGACGATCTCGCCGGCATCGCCTCGGTGATCAAGCGCGCCACGGAGCGCAGCGTGCGGATCGTGCAGAACCTCCGCAATTTCTCGCGCGTCTCGGGCGAAGCGGTGCCCGCCGATCTCCACGCCGGCCTGGAAGAGACGCTGCTGCTCCTCGGCCCGCGCCTCCGCCACGGCAACGTCGAGATCGTGAGGCAATTCGGCGATCTGCCTCACGTGGTGTGCCGCTCCGAAGAGATGAATCAGATCTTCATGAACCTGCTCGTGAACGCGCTGCAGGCGCTGGAGCAAGGCGCGGTGGCCGATCCGCGGATCGTCCTCGAGACCCGGGTCGACGGCGATTCTGCCGTGGTGACGATCGCCGATAACGGGCCCGGGGTGCCGGATCCGCTCAAGCAGCGGGTTTTTGATCCGTTCTTCACCACAAAACCCCGGGGACACGGAACCGGCCTGGGGCTTTCCATCTCGACCGACATCGCGCGCCGCCACGGAGGATCCCTCCACCTGGGGCGCTCGGAAGGCGGGGGCGCCCGGTTCACCTGCAGAATTCCCCTTGCGAGCAGGCCTACGTCGCGCGCGTCATCGCTCCCGGAGGCCCCGGCCTCGTGATTCGACGTGGCGAGACGTCGACCGGAAACGCTGTCGGCTGGTAGGATGGCCTGATGTAGTGCGGGGGCCGAGGAGATTACGAGGATCATGGAGCAGCGCGCGAGTCAGCGTTCAGTGCCGAGCCAGAAGGCCGTCGACCCGATGATCGGGAAGGTCGTCGCCGGTCGTTACCGCCTCGAAGCCCGCCTCGGAGAGGGCGGGATGGGCATCGTCTACCGGGCCCGCCACGTCCTGATCGATAGGGTCGTTGCTCTCAAATTGATCCGCCCGGATCTTCGCGGCGAGACCCACTTGCGCGCGTGGATGCTGCGTGAAGCGCGCGCGGCGAACCGCGTCGATCACGCTCACATCATCGACATCCACGACATCGGCGAGACCGAGGACGGCGAGCTCTATCTCGTCATGGAGTACCTGGTCGGTACCCCGCTCTCGGCCGAGCTGGCGCGCGGCCCGATGCCGATCGCCCGCGCCGTCGACATCCTCGAGCAGATGTGCGCCGCCCTCGCCCGCGCCCACGATCTCGGGGTCATCCACCGCGATCTCAAGAGCGACAACATCCTCCTCACGCAGCGCGGCGGTCGAAAGGACTTCGTCAAGATCCTCGACTTCGGCCTCGCGGCCATCGCGCGCGATCCGCGCCTCGCCCCGAAGGGCGCGATCTTCGGCACGCCCGAGTACATGTCGCCCGAGCAGGCGCGCGGCGAAGAGGCCACGCCCCACGCGGATCTCTACGCGCTCGGCGTGCTCTTCTTCGAGATGCTCGCAGGCCAGCTCCCGTTCCGATCGAGCGATCGCGACACGCTGCTCGAGATGCAGCGCACGCATCCGGCCCCGCGACCGCGCTCGATCCGGCCCGACGCCAACCCGACGGGCGAGGCGATCTCGCTGCGCTTGCTCGAGAAGGATCTTCGCAAGCGCTACCGCGACGCCCACCATCTCCAGGAAGAGCTGAAGGCCCTCCAGCGCACGCTGCCGGCGCAGGCGTGGGACCTCGAGTCGAGCGACGGGGCGCCCGCGCCGCCGCCTCCGCCGCCTCCGCAGTCGCCGGGCGTGATCGAGTGGGCGAGCCGCGCGGCCTTGTTCTCTCGCATGGTCTCGCGCGCGTACCCCTCGGGCAACGCGCCTCCCGAGGTGATGAACGGCCTCGCGACGGCGTGGGATCTCGCAGCCCGCGCCAACCGCCTCGAGGGCGAGGTCGCGAGCCACACGCGCAAGCTCGAGGCGCTCGAGCGCCGCGGCCGCGCGCTCCGCGCTGAAATCGGCCGCAAGGTGGAAGAGCTCGCGCACGAAGAGTCGCGCGTGATGCGCGAGGCCGCCGCCGACGGGGAAGACGTCGAGAAGGTCCGGCTCGAGCTCTCGGCCGCCGAGAAGATCTCCGGCACCACGCGCACGCAGGCCGAGACGGCGCTGCGCAACGGCTCGGGCGAGCCCTCGGTCTTCGAGCGCGCCGGCGCCGCGGCCGCCACCGCGCAAGCCAAGCGCGAGCAGCTCGGCCGCTACGAGAACAAGAAGGGCGCGCGCGAGGCCAACGCTCGCGATCTCCGCCGTCAGATCGAGGAGCTGCGCAGCCAGCTCGCGCGCTACGCCGAGGCCCTCGAAGAAGATCTCGCGCAGGGCCGCGAGAAGGTCGCCGTGCGCACGCGCGAAGGCCTGGGCTTCGAGAAGGGCTTCAGCGAGGTGTCGAACCTCCTGCTCAATCACCTCCGCGGCAAGCCCGAGTGCCGGGATCTCGTGACGGAGCTGATGAACGCCAACCAGCCGAACGGCCCCACGCCGTCGAACGCCAGCGAGTCGGGCGACAAGTTCCCCGGCGACAAACGCGTGTAGTTCTGCAGGCCGCCGCGCGGCATCGCCCGGGGCGGCGCACCCTCCCTCTCAACTCTCTCGACGTCATCTTTGACGCATGGTAGCTAGCGCGCGCCTTGTCGGCCCTCGAAGGTCGGCAAGGGCGAGGCCGTGCTGAAGCGTCGGTGTTTGGCGCTCGCTCGGGTCCTGTCTGGTTCCAACGGGCTCCCTTCCAGGAGCCCCTTGCTGGGCGGGGCTGAACGAGCGCGCTCACGTCGACGGCCAACCCCTCGAAACCCACGGGTCGTCGAGCGCGGTGTCCACATCCGGCTCGGTGGCTCGAGTTGGTAGGAGGCACACCGAACATGTTTTCGAAGCATTGGTCCCGTCCCCCCGCGCTCTTCGCGCGCGCCCTCGCCGGCATGCTCGCGCTCTTGGCGATCCTCGGCGTCGCGAACGTCGCCCGCGCCGACGAGTCGAGCCTCGTCCTCCCGGATCTCCGGAGCGTCCAGTTCATGGGCGGCACCGACGGCCACACCCTGCTCCTCTACGGAATGGGCATCTGTGCGCTCGGCATGGTCTTCGGCCTGACGATCTACACGCAGCTCAAGAACCTCCCCGTCCACAAGGCGATGCTGGAGATCTCCGAGCTGATCTACGAGACCTGCAAGACGTACCTGATCACGCAGATCAAGCTCATCCTCATCCTCGAGGTGCTCATCGGCGGGATCATGGTCGTGTACTTCGGCGTGCTGCGGCACCTCGATGCCGGCAAGGTCGTGATGATCCTCGTGTGCAGCATGATCGGCATCGCCGGCTCGTCCGGCGTCGCCTGGTTCGGCATGCGCATCAACACCTTCGCCAACAGCCGCACGGCGTTCGCGGCCCTTCGTGGCAAGCCCTTCCCGACCTACGCGATCCCGCTCAAGGCCGGCATGAGCATCGGCACCGTGCTGATCAGCATCGAGCTCTTCGTGATGCTCACCATCCTCCTCTTCGTCCCGGCCGAGAGCGCCGGCGCCTGCTTCATCGGCTTCGCCATCGGCGAGTCGCTCGGCGCCTCGGTGCTCCGCATCGCCGGCGGCATCTTCACCAAGATCGCCGACATCGGCTCGGATCTCATGAAGATCGTCTTCAACATCAAGGAAGACGACGCGCGTAACCCGGGCGTCATCGCCGACTGCACCGGCGACAACGCCGGCGACTCGGTCGGCCCCAGCGCCGACGGCTTCGAGACCTACGGCGTCACCGGCGTCGCGCTGATCTCGTTCATCCTGCTCGCCGTGCAGCCGCAGTACCGCGTCCAGCTCCTCGTCTGGATCTTCGCGATGCGGATCATGATGGTCGTCGCCAGCATCGCCTCGTACCTGATCAACGAGGCCGTCGCGAAGGGCCGCTACGAGAAGGCCGACAAGATGGACTTCGAGGCTCCCCTCACGTCGCTCGTGTGGCTCACCTCGTTCGTGTCGCTCGTGATGACGTTCGTCGTCAGCTACGTGCTGATCCCGAACCTCGGCGGCGATCCCTCGCTCTGGTGGAAGCTCTCGGCGATCATCAGCTGCGGCACCCTCGCCGGCGCCGTCATCCCCGAGATCGTCAAGGTCTTCACCTCGACCAACTCCGCCCACGTGCGCGAGGTCGTCACCGCTTCGCGTGAGGGCGGCGCTTCGCTCAACGTCCTCTCCGGCCTCGTCGCCGGTAACTTCAGCGGCTACTACCTCGGCCTCGCGATCGTGATCCTCACGGGCGCGGCGTACTTCATCTCGGGCCAGGGGCTCCACTCGCTGATGCAGGCCGAGGCGGTCTTCGCCTTCGGTCTCGTCGCCTTCGGCTTCCTCGGCATGGGCCCGGTCACCATCGCCGTCGACTCGTACGGCCCCGTCACCGACAACGCCCAGTCCGTCTACGAGCTCTCGATGATCGAGGCGATCCCCGACGTCGAGGCCGGCGTGAAGAAGGACTTCGGCTTCGACCTCAACTTCGAGAAGGCCAAGCACTTCCTCGAGGAGAACGACGGCGCCGGCAACACCTTCAAGGCGACGGCGAAACCCGTGCTCATCGGCACCGCGGTCGTCGGCTCCACCACGATGATCTTCTCGATCATCATGGTCCTCACCAAGGGCCTCACCAGCGGCATGGACAAGCTCTCGATCCTCCATGCGCCCTTCCTCCTCGGCCTGATCACCGGCGGCGCGATCATCTACTGGTTCACCGGCGCTTCCATGCAGGCCGTCGTCACCGGCGCCTACCGCGCGGTCGAGTACATCAAGGCCAACATCAAGCTCGACGGCTCGGACAAGGCGTCGATCGAGGACAGCAAGAAGGTCGTCGAGATCTGCACGCAGTACGCGCAGAAGGGGATGATCAACATCTTCCTCGGCGTCTTCTTCTCGACGCTCGCGTTCGCCTGCCTCGATGCCTACTTCTTCATCGGCTACCTGATCAGCATCGCGATCTTCGGCCTCTACCAGGCGCTCTTCATGGCCAACGCCGGCGGCGCCTGGGACAACGCGAAGAAGCTGGTCGAGGTCGAGCTCAAGGAGAAGGGCACCGAGCTGCACAATGCGTGCGTCGTCGGTGACACCGTCGGCGATCCCTTCAAGGACACGTCGTCGGTCGCCATGAACCCGATCATCAAGTTCACGACGCTCTTCGGCCTCCTCGCCGTCGAGCTCGCGATCGAGCTCGAGGCCTCCACGCGGATCGCGCTCACGGCGGTCTTCTTCGTGCTTTCGGTCATCTTCGTCTGGCGCTCGTTCTACGGAATGCGCATCAAGCAGGACGAAAAAGGTGCCCTGAAGCCCGCGGTGGTCAAGGCCGCATAAGCGCCTTTCCCACGGCTACACACGGGCATATCGCCCGAGACGGCGCGTCGGCGAACAGCCTGGCGCGCCGTCTCCATTTCAGGGGCGGCGGGTGGCTGTTGGATGCGGCGGGCGAGGACTATAGTCGCCCGCATGCGCGCACTCTGTCCCTCCTGCGGCCTCCACCACGAGGTCGTCCGCATCCTCGATGACGGCGTCGGCGACGAGCGCAAGGACGTCTATCAGGTCGCCCCGCTCGAAGAATGCAACCGCACGTGGCTCGCCGACGGCGATCTCCTCGAGGCGCGCGCGCGCTTCGATCAGGAAGCGATCGTCCCCGATGAGGACGACGACGCCCTATGACAGGCGCTTGAGATAAGCTCGCCGCATGGCCGAGCCCGCTCTCGACGACCTCCCCGCCGCGGCTCCCCAGGCGCCGATCGAGCCCTTCCCGCCGACGTTTTATTACGCCAACGGCATCGAGCTCTTCGAGCGCCTCGCCCACTACGGCATGTACGTCGGGCTCGCGCTCTACCTGACCAACGTCGTTCACTACGACGACATCGCGGTCGGTGGGCTGCTCGGCAATTTCCGCCTCGTTGGCTCGCTCGCGCCGGTGCCCTGCGGCGCCATCGCCGATCGCATCACCTTCAAGCGCTCGCTGATCATCGCCTTCTGCCTCTACGCCACGGGCTACCTCGGGCTCTTCGCGTATCCCTCGCAGGTCGTCGCGCCGTTCTCGCTCCTGTTCCTCGCGGTGGGCGGCGGCTTCATGAAGCCGGTGATCACTGGCACCGTCGTGCGCACCTCGCCGCCGGGGCGACAGGTCGAGGGTTTCGCCGTCTTCTACCGCATGGTCAACTCCGGCAGCGTCGTCGGCAAATCGCTGGCGTACCTCGTGCGCGTGCTCGTCGCGCTCCGCTACGTGATGATCACCTCGGTCATCGCCAGCCTGGCCGCGCTCGGGCTCGCCGTCTTCGGCTACACCGAGCCGAAGCGCGCCGGCGCCGCGAGCGACGTCGCCCCCGGGAACCCGGCGAAAGCCTCGCTCGGCGAGCCCGACAAGCCGGGCTTCGTCGACACGCTGAAGGGCTACGGCGACGCCCTCTCCAACCTTCGCTTCTCGCTGTTTCTCGTGCTCTTCGCGGGCTTCTACTTCATGTCGGAGCAGTTCTACATGACGTTCCCGAAGTACGTCACTCGCCACATCGACGCCAAGGCTCCTCTCGAGATCATCACCCTGATCAACCCGGCGCTCATCGCGATCGGTCAAGGCTTCGTCAGCCGACGCATGAAGCGCTTCCACCCGCTCACGACCATGGTCCTCGGCGTGCTCATCGCCTCTCTCTCCATGCTGGTGATGGGCGCGGTGCCGACGCTGGTCGGAGCGTGCCTGTCGGGCGGGATCTACGCCTGCGCCGAGATGACGTTCTCGCCGCGTTTCTACGAGTACATCGCCAGCTTCGCGCCCCGGGGCAAGTCCGGCATGTACATGGGGCTGGCGTTCGTTCCCGCCGCGATCGGCGCGTGGATTGGCGGCCAGGTGTCGGGGCGGATGATCGCGCGCTACCTGCCCGCCAACGGGCCGCGCTCGCCCTTCACCGTCTGGACGACGTACGCCGGGCTCGGCCTCGGCTGCGCGATGCTGATGCTGGCCTATCGGTACTTCGCCCTGCGAAAGCCTGCTGGCGTCGCCTGATCCACGCCGGCGCTTGACACGGTGCGGGCCCGGGGGTCAATCTGGTCCTCCGCCACGTCCAGATCGGCTGGCAGCCCCGGAGGCTCGATGTTTCAGCTCAACGAGCGTCAGCTCGCGACCTTCCGGCGCGCCGCCGTCGCGGACTTCGAAGCACAGCTCGTCGAGCACTGCGCCGCCTCCTCGCCGGCGCTCGCCGCGCTGGGCAGACCGCATCTCCTCACGGTCGTCCGCGCGGCCATCGCCCGCGCTGCGGGCCACGGGTTCACGTTCGCGGGGCCGGTCCGCCTGTTCGTCGAGCTCGCGCTCCTCTTCGGCAGCGCGTTCGACACCGACGTGCAGTATCCCTGGGCGCGAGAGCGCCTGGCGCCCACCGACGACGAGCAGCCCACGAGTCGCGGCCTCGAGCAGATCGATCGCGCGGCGGCGCTCCACGACGCCTCGATGCGCGCGTTGACCGCCATTCGCGGGGGCGACGACGAGCACGTCGGCGCCGCGCTGCGCAGCCTCGTCGAGATCGCCGCGCTGCCGATCCCGGACCGGATTGACGATCTCCCCGCCCTCGCGCTGGCGCTGCTGGAGCACGTTCACCCCGAGAAATGCGCCTTCGTCGGCGAGCCGGCCCTGCGCGAGCTCATCGCCGCCGGCGCGGCCGAGGGTGCGCGCTACGGCCTCTCGGCGCCTCGCGACGTGCTGCTCGTCATCGGGTTGATGTTCGCCCTCGGCCAGGGCTGCACGGCCGATGCGCTCCACCCGTGGATCGGTCGCATCCTGGCCGACGAGGTGATCGCGACTCCCACGCTCCGCGCGCGCCAGCTCGAGGAGACAGCGATGGTGGCGGCCCGTGTGGCGCTCGCCGAGGCCGATCTCGGATCCTGATCTGCGGTCCATCAGAGTCGGGTGCAAATCCCGGTTTGCATCGGAGTCTCCACCGTTTCCGTCATTCACTCTGGAGGCGCCTTCTCGCGGGTCGAGGCCGAGATCCCGCAAACGGGCCTCGTCTTCACGGGCAACACCCAGCCTGGCGTCAGCGTCTTCTCGATCGGGGTCGCGCAGGCGGCGGGGCGCCCCACGGTGCTGGTCGTCGGCAACAACGTCGACGGCGCGGCCGGGAAGGTCGACATGGCCTCGTGCGTCTTCGACGAGCGCGGCATCAACGTCGAGTGCACGACGCCAATCGACGCCCCGGTCTCCACTGCGTTCCGCATCCCCCTGGGGACGAGGACGCTCGAGCCGGTGACCGATCCCGCCCTCACGGTGAAGGGTAATCTGCAGGCGCTCGGCGTCGCCGATCTCGACGGTGACGGCAACGACGACATCCTCCTCGCTCTGGATTTTCTGCCTCAACGCGCGCTTCGATCGCAGGGCGGCTCGTTCGTCGACGCCTCCAGCGCGTGGGGGGTCGATCACTTCGCTCATGGCATGGGCGTCGCGCTCGGCGATCTCGACGAAGACGGCGAGACAGACGCGGTGATCTCCCCTCTTGGCGGCTTCGTCGATTTCAAGGGGCTCGGCGCCAAGGGCTTCGAGGCCCGCGGCGCCGCGTCACCGTACGAGTCGCGCCGCCGCGGCATCTGGCCTTTCTCGGCGCTCTTCGTCGATCTCGACAGCAACGGTCACCTCGATCTGCTCGCCATCAACGAGTTTGCGAGCACTCGCAGCGATCCGATACAGTGGATGCAGCAGCTCGGCGGCGCGGCCGACTACGTGGGCTCGTTCAACACCGTGATATACAAGGACTCGACCACGTCGTTCCGCGAAGGCCAGTTGCCGTATGCGTCCCAGCTCGTCGGCCATGCCCGGAGCAAGAGCGTGGCTATCGCGGACGTCGACGGCGACGGTCGCGTCGAGCTCGCGATGATGCTGGTGCGCGCCTCGGGCCACACGATGAACGACCTCGTGCTCGGGCAGATCGTCGGCGGCCCGTCGGGCCATGGCCTCACCGTGCGGCTCGACGCGCGCGGCGGCCAGGGCACGCGCGTGAAGGTCACGTGCGCTGGACGCACCCAGGTACGCGAGCTCTACGGGGCCGAGGGCATGGGCGCGGCGGCCCGCACCGAGGCGCATTTCGGCTGCGGCTCGGTCACCACGTACGAGGCGCTCCGCGTCGAGCCGCGCGGCCACGCCGCGATCGCTCTCCCCGGCGGCAAGCTCGATACTGCCGTGTTCGTCGAGGTGCCTTGAGGGCGGCCTTTTCGCGGGCGAAATCGGCCCCGTCTACCGCCCGCGTCGAGCCGCGTCGATTCAGCTCACCATCACCACTCCCAGCGCTTGCCGCCGTAGTCGAGGAACTCGCCGCTCGTCTCCGCCGACAGCGCGTCGAGCTGCGCGAGGATCCCGGCCGCCGAGGTGGCGACATCGATTGACGCGCCCGCGCCGCCCATGTCGGTCTTGACCCAGCCGGGGTTGATGACCGCGACGCGGATACCGTCGGACCGGAGGTCGGCGGCCATGCTCCGTGAGCCCATGTTGAGGGCGGCCTTCGACATGCGGTAACCGTAGGCGCCGCCCGAGGTGTTGTCGCTGATCGAGCCCATTCCGCTCGTCACGTGCAGGACCTTCTTGCCCTTGCCCAGGCGCAGCTGCGGGAGCAGCGCGCCGGTGACGCGCAGCGGCCCGAGGGCGTTGATCGAGTACGTCTTCAGCGCGTCTGCGGCGTCGAGGCCGGCGAGGCTCGTCATGGCGCCCATCACGCCAGCGTTGTTGATGAGCGCGTCGACGGGGCCCTTCACCTTGGCGGCGAAGGCGCGCACGCTGCTGTCGTCGCCGACGTCGCAGGCCAGCACCGTCAGCTCGGGCGAGGACGCGGCGAGAGACTGAAGCTCTCTCGCCTGCTCGGGCTCGCGGGCGGTGGCGATGACGCTGTCGCCCCGCTTCAGACACTGCCGGACGAGCTCGAGACCGATACCGCGGTTTGCTCCGGTGATGACGATTCGCATCTAGACGAGATATCGCGTCGGCCCCGCGATCACCAGGGAAAGTCGCCGCCTGGAGCCTGCTCGCTCCGCATCGGCGCGAGCCGTCGAGCTGGTGGCCTCGAGGCTTCAGGCCGCCGGAACGATGAGGCGAACGGCCCAGGTCGTCGCGCCCTCCAGGCCTTGCGCGAAGCTCCGCAGGCTCAGCAGGCGCAGCCACTCGGCCTGCTCGGACCCAGGCGGCGCTCCCTCGGCGATGACGAACTGGAGCTCTTCGGCCCCGCCACCGCCGGTCGAGCCCGGCCTGGCCGATCGCGCCTGATACGCATGCTCCTTCAGGCGAAACAGCGAATCGGGGGCCGTGACGTAGTGCCAGCGGTAGCCGGTCGTCGGGTTGGAGGCCAGTCGAACGATCAGGATCCCCCCGGCGGGGACGGTGATGTCTTTGCCCCGATCCGCCTCGGTCACGGTGACGGTCGACGGGGCAGGATCCTTTTCCGGGTCTCGATTGCTCATCGGCGGCTCCAGTCGAAATCGTTCGTGGCCCTGGAGGGTACGCGGGAGCCCGCGCGAGCGCGAGGGCGATTGTGCTCGCTGTGGAGATCGCTTTGACGCTCGGTCGCGGCGGGTACTAGAGCACCGAACAGGTTGAAGAGTCGGAGAATTCACAGGGAGGCGAGGAGGACCGGGAGACCCGAGGGAAAATCCTTCCCAATCTTCCTCTCACCTCCCCGTCTCCTCGCCTCCCTGTTAAATTTCCGGTCTTTTTTTT
>JANYGI010000182.1 GCA_025362495.1 Byssovorax sp.
ATCCTGACCGAGCTCGCGAAGAAGGACCTCGTGGCCAGCGCCGAGGGCTACGCGACGCTCGCGAAGCTGCACGAAGCGATGGGCGAGGGCGCGCCGCGCGACGCCGCGGTGAAGCGCTGCGAAGGAATGACGAAGACGCCGAAGGCCTGTCAGGTGCCGACGAGCCCGGCGACGACCAGCTCTTGAGACCCGCGGCGCGACCGGCTCTCGTCGCAGGATCCGGGGCGCTGCTCCTGATCCTCGCCGCCTGTCGCGGGCACGATCCGCCCGGCGCCGGGCCGGCGCCGACGCTCTCGTCAACAGCAGCAACAGCGTCAACATCGTCGCCCGCTGTCGCCCCGACGACGACGACGCTCGCCGAGGCCGCGACCGACGTCGAGCGCGGTCACCAGCTGGCGATCAAGTTCGAGTGCAACCGCTGCCACGACGGCGTCGGGCCCGAGCCCGCGGCCGCCTTCGAGCTCCAGTGCTTTCACTGCCACCAGCAGATCCTCTCGGGGAAGTTCAAGCCGCCGGCGCGCCAGGAGAAGCGCTGGCGCGAGGGCGTGACGGGGCTGCGCGACGTGCCCTCGCTGACGTCGGCGAACCGGCGCTTCCGCCGCGCGTGGCTCGGGAGCTTCCTTCAGAACCCCTTCGATTTACGGCCCCGGCTCGCTCCGACGATGCCACGCCTCGGGATCGACGCGGCCCAGGCGCGCGCTCTCGCGGCGTACTTCGGCGCGCCCGACGACGCGGCGCTCCATGCGAACGGCGCGGCGGAGATCGCCCGCGGCGACGCGGCGCACGGGCGCGCGCTGATGGAAGCGAAGGGGTGCCCGGCGTGCCACGTGTTCACCGGCGTGCCGGCGCTCGCGGGCGCGTCGAAGGTCGATCCGGGCGACAAGCGCGTCGCGACGAGCCTCGCGCTGGCGCCGGATCTTCGCTACGCGCGCGACCGGCTCGAGCCCGACGCGCTGCTCCTGTGGCTCACCAGCGCGAGTAAGATGAAGCCCGACACGGCGATGCCCGAGCTCCCGCTGACGCCCGATGAAGTGCGAGACATCGCGGCGTACGTGACGCGGGCCGAGCTCGCGCCGATCGAGCCCGCACCGCCGCGCCCGCGGCTCCCGGTGCTGACGCGGGCGGTGACGTACGACGAGGTCAGCGAGAAGGTCTTCAAGCGGACGTGCTGGCACTGCCACGGAGAGCCGGACTACGCGGTGGGCGACGGCGGGCCGGGCAACACCGGAGGCTTCGGGTTCAAGCCGCGCGGGCTCAACCTCGTCGACTACGGCTCGGTCGCGTCGGGCTTCGTCGACGACAAGGGCGAGCGCCACAGCGCGTTCGAGCCGCTCGCCGACAAGACGCCGCGCATGGTCGGCGCGCTGCTCGCTCGCGGCAGCGAAGAGGCAGGCCGGCCGGTGGCCGATGTGCGCGGGATGCCCCTCGGCTACCCGGCCCTTTCGCCCGAGGAGATCCAGCTCGTCGAGAGCTGGGTGGCCCAGGGGCGCCCACGCTAGCGACCCGGCGCGCGCGAGGGTTTCACCGGGGAGCGGGCCTGTCGTTTGCGAGGACGGCGCGGGATGAACGCGCGCACGCTCTTCGCGGGACTGGTGTCGTCGAGCCTGCTCGTCACGGGCTGTCCGCGTCCCGCGGCGGCGCCGGACGTCGTGGCGCCGGTGGCCGATCCAGCGAGCCCACGCCGACCGCCGCCAGGCGTGCGGATCGACACCTGGCCCGATCTCGGCACATGGCCCGTCACGGCGCGCGAGCTGCCGGGCAGCAACGATCTCTTCCTGTGGGAGGCGGCAACCGCGCCGGCGCCCCCGAAGGCCCAGGTCCCGCTGCGTCTCCATCGACCCGTGGAGTGAGCCACGGCACGCCTGATTCGCTCGCGCCCGCGGGCCGCCGCGCCTATCGTGGCCGACGGTGGACTTCACTTTTCCAGCGCGCGCGGCGACGACGGCGAGGCCAGGCCAGCCCTGGCAGGCAGGCACGCTGCTGGGCGGTCGGTACCGGCTCGTCGTCAAGATCGGCGCGGGCGCGATGGGCGAGGTCTGGCGCGCGGAGCACCTCTCGCTCGGCACCACCGTGGCGATGAAGCTTGTCGACACGCGAGCGCAGGACGACAAGCCGAGCTTGCTGGCGCGCTTCCAGCTCGAGGCGCGGTCCGCCGCGCAGCTCAAGAGCCCGCATGTCGTGCAGATCCTCGATCACGGGATCGACGGATCGATCGCCTTCATCGCGATGGAGATGCTCGAAGGCGAGAGCCTGGAGCAGCGCCTCGAGCGCCGCGGCGCGCTGCAGCCGGCCGAGGTCGCGCACGTCCTCGGCGAGATGGCGCGCGGCGTGGAGCGCGCGCACGCCGCGGCGATCATCCACCGCGATCTCAAGCCGCCGAACGTGTTCCTCGCGCAGAGCGACGGGCGCGAGATCGTCAAGGTCCTCGACTTCGGGATCGCCAAGCTGCTCTCGACGCCGCGCGACGCGCACCTGCAGACGCAGAACGGATTCGTCGTCGGGACGCCCGCGTACATGAGCCCGGAGCAGGTGCTGGGCAGGGAGCTCGGCGTCGCGTCGGACCTCTGGCAAATGGGCATCATCGCGTTCGAGTGCCTCACGGGGCGGCGCCCGTTCGACGGCGAGACGCTGGGGCAGCTCTTCGTGGCGATCTGTTCGGCGCCGCTGCCGAAGCCCTCGGACGTCGCGCGGGTGCCGGCGGGGTTCGACGCGTGGTTCGCGCGGGCGGCGTCGCGCGATCCGCGCCAGCGCTTCCGCAGCGTGACCGAGCTCGCCGAGGCGCTCCGGGCCGTGCTCGCGCCGGGCGGCGTGGGCGAGGCCGCGATCGCCACGCTGGCGTCGCCGCGGCGCTCGCACGCGGGCACGCCGCTCGGAGCCGACGACGGCGCGGCGCGCGGCCCCGGGCACACCGCGACGGGGGCGTCCGCGGCGTGGTCGGGCAGCCCCTCGCTCCGGCCGCGGACCTCGACGAAGACGTGGCTGCTCGTCGGCGCGCCGCTGCTCGGGGGCGCCCTCGCCGCGGGCCTCTTCTGGGCGCTTCATCACGACGCCGCGCCCGGGCCCGCCGCCACGGCGCCGCCGAGCGCCGCGCCGATCGTTGCAGCTGCAACGGTTGCAGCTGCAACCAATCGCGTCGTCGCACTTCCGCCGTCCGCGAGCGCGCCGGCGTCGCCGGCGATCGCCGCGCCGATCACCAGCGCCTCGGCGGCGGCGGCGGTGGTCTCCGTCAAGCGCTCTCCGCGCGCGCCGAAGCCCGCGCCGCGCGCCGGGGATCCGGATTTCGGCTTCTGATGCGCGCCGCCTCCTCTCGCACCACGCGCCCGCTCCGCCTCGCCGCGGCCTCGCTGCTCGCGTTCGCCGCGCTGACGATCGCGGCGGCCGAGGCGCGCGCCCAGCCCGTCGATCTCGAGACGAAGAGCGCCGCGCGCAAGCTCGGCGTCGAGGGCCAGAAGCTCTTCGAATCGGGCGACGTCGCGGGCGCCCTCGAGAAGTTCAACCTCGCCGACTCGCTCGTCCCCGCGCCGACGCTCGGCCTCCGCGCGGCGCGCTGCCTCTCGCTGCTGGGGCGCCTCGTCGAGGCCTCGGAGCGCTACCTCGACGTGACGCGGATGCAGCTCGATCGCAGCGCGCCGGCCGTGATGCGCAAGGCCCAGGTCGACGCCCTCACCGAGCGCGAGAAGCTCCTGCCGACGATCCCCAGCCTCGAGGTCACCATCGAGGGGCCCACGGGCGCGGGCGTGACGGTGATCATCGACGCCAAGGCCCTGCCGCCGGCGCTCCTCGGTCAAAAGCGACCGGTCGATCCCGGCACGCACCGCGTGGAGGCCAAGCGCGCCGACACCACGGTCGCGCGCGACGTCACGGTCAAACCGAGCGAGGCCGGCCAGGTGATGCTCAAGCTCCCGCCGCTGCCCGCGAAGCCGAAGCCGCCCGACACCTTCCCGTACCGCGCCGTCGGCTTCAGCGGGCTCGCCGTCGGCGTCGCGGGGATGCTCTTCGGCGGCATCAACGGCATCCTCGCGCTCACCACCGATCAGAAGCTGGTGACCCGCTGCGGGAGCGATCACAGCTGCCCGCCGGCCGCGTGGCCGCAGGCGGACGCGTTCGATCTGATGCGCGCTTTCACCACGGCGGGCCTCGTCGTCGGCGTGAGCGGGCTCGCGGTCGGCATCCCGTTTCTCCTCGCCGCGCCCGGCCCGCCCAGGCCGACGACGGAGACGCCGCAGGCCGCGCGGATCGATCCCTGGATCGGCCTCGGCGCCGCGGGCGTCCGCGGGACGTTTTGACGGCGCCGTTGGTATAGACTCGCGCGGTGCGCCTCTCGCGGATCTGGCTTGCCTCGCTCCTGCTGCCGCTCGTGGTGCTCCCGGTCAGCTGCATCCTCGATGGCTACGGCCGCGACGTGATCACCACCGTCGACGCGGGCCAGGACGTCGACGTGCCCGACGTCGTCGGCTGCCCCCACCGCTCGCCGCCGCCGCTGCCCACCGACGCTCCGCCCGGCGCCTCCGAAAGCTTCGTCGTCGCGCTCCGCAGCGTCGATCTGCGCGAGGGCGCCGGGGCCCTGCCAGTCGGCTTCGATCTCGACAAAACGTGCTCGTGCCAGGGCGAGACCGCCAGCTGCCGCGAGCCCGGGAAGATGCCGATCTGCGACGGCGCCGAGGGCATCGACAACGCGGCCTCGAAGCTCTTCACGCTGATCCAGGGCGCCGTCGGGGGCACCGACAAGTTCGGCTCGTCATTCTTCAGCAACGAGGCCAACCAGGGCATCTGGTCGATCCTCATGCGCGTCCGCGGCTACAACGGGCAGGCCGACGACGACAAGGTCGAGTTCGATTTCTACCCGACGGCGGGCGGCGTCGATAAACCCGACGGCGGCGCCGCGGCGTGGGACGGCCAGGATTCGTGGCCGATCACCACGACGGCGCTCGCCGACGGGAAGACGATCGACGACCCCAGATTCAAGAACCTCCAGGCCTACGTCGCGAACCACGTCCTCGTCGCGAGCCTGCCGCAGTCGTCGTTCACGCTCGGCGGCTCCGGGGTCAGCACGGTGACGATCCGTCTCACGGGCGGCCTCGTGACGGCGGAGATCGTCAAGACCGACGCGGGCGGCTGGGCGCTCACCAGCGGCGTGCTCGCGGGCCGCTGGACGCTGCCCGACATCTTCCTTTCGCTCAGCACCTTCCGCGACAACAAGGGCGAGCCGATCTGCAAGGGGAACGTCGCCTACGAGTTCGGCAAGACGACGATCTGCGGCGGCGCCGACATCCTCGGCGGCACCGGCGTGCCGTCCGACGCGTGCGACGCGCTCTCGTTCGGCGTGGCGTTCACCGCGGATCCCGCGCAGCTCGGCTTCCCCGTCGATCCGACCAACCCCGCGAAGGAGTGCCCCGACGGCGGCGATCCCGCGGACGACACCTGCCCCTGACGTAGAACTGCACGAAATCGCGCGCGAAACGGGCGACGGCGCGCGCGCGTTTCACTATGCTCCGCGGCCGATGAACTGGCACAACGCCGTCCTCCTCGGCATCCTCGAGGGGCTGACCGAGTTCCTTCCCGTGTCCTCGACCGGCCACCTGATCTTGCTCGGGGACTACCTCGGCGCGAACGGCGAGGCCGGCAAGACGCTCGACGTGGTCATGCAGCTCGGCGCCGTGCTGGCCGTCGTCGTGTACTTCCGCGCGCGGCTCGGGGCGCTGCTGCGCGGCCTGATCGCGCGCGAGCCCGAGCAGATCGCGCTCGCCAAGGCGGTGATGATCGCCTTCGTCCCCGCGGCGGTGTTCGGCCTCGCGTTCCACAAGAAAATCGAGGACGCGCTCTTCGCTCCGGCGCCCGTCGCCGCCGCGCTCATCGTCGGCGGCGTGGTGATGATCGGCGTCGAGGTCTGGCGAAAGCGCTCGGCAAATCAAGGCGAAGAGGGGCTCGCCGCGGTGACGCCGAAGCGCGCGGCCGGCATCGGCTTCGCGCAGTGCCTCTCGCTCTGGCCGGGCGCCTCGCGCTCGATGACGACCATCGTCGGCGCCCAGCTCGGCGGCGTCAGCACCGCAGCGGCGGCCGATTTCTCGTTCCTCCTCGCCATCCCGACGCTCGGCGCGGCCACCGTCTACAAGCTGCTCAAGGGCGGGCGCGCGCTCCTGGCGATGCCGGGCGGCGCCTCGTCCCTGGTGATCAGCATGGTGGTCTCGTTCGTGGTCGCGCTGATCGTGATCGCCGCGTTCCTCCGCAATTTGAAGCGTTTCGGGCTCCTCCCCTTCGGCGTGTACCGCATCGCGCTCGGGGTGATCGTCCTGGTGACGCTCGGCGGGACCATGGCGCCGATCAAGGGCGCGGCCGCGCCCGGAGCGCCGGCGAGCAGCAGCAGCGCGGCGCCGTGATCACCTCGCGCGGGGCGGGAGATCGAACGACAACGGCGACCCGGGTCGGAATTGACTAAGCTCGCGGCCCGATGAAGCCGCACTCGAGATCCCTCGCCGCGACGACTCCGGCGATCGTCGCGCTCTTCCTCGGCGGCTGCGCGGCCGCTCCGGCACCGACGCCGATCCACGTGGCCGAGCGCGTGGATCCGCCGGCCCCACCCCCGCCCGTCGCGGCCGCGCGCTGGGTCGAGAGCGGCGGCGCGACGCTGGTCGGGCCCACGCGGAGCGACGGGACGCTGGTGCTGCTCGGCGGTCGCCGCGCCCTCGTGGCCAGCGACGGATCGCTCCGCAACGAGACCGTCGCCGCGCCCGAGCCGCTGATCGAGCTTGTCGAGATCCCCGCCGCGGAGGGCAGCGCCAGGGCGAGCCTCGTCGGCCGCGGAGCGCACGGCATCTATCGCTTCGACGAGCCCCTCGGTGCCGGCGTCGCGCTCGCTCGATCCAGCGTCGAGCTGGCCCGCCTCGGGGCGCTGCCCGGCGTCGTCGCGGTGTGGACGACGTTCTCGGATCTGCCTCATTTTCTCGACGTTTCGACGGGTCGCGCGCGCGAGATCGCCGGGCTGCCGAAGCTCCCGATGCGATCGGTGAGCTTCGTCGACGCCCGCCGCGGCGCCGCGATCTTCGAAGCGGTCGGCCTCGTGACGAGCGCCGACGGCGGCGCCACGTGGAAGCTCGCCGAGCCCGCGATCCCCGGCGACGGCCTCCGCATGAGCGGGCTGCGCCGCCGCGGCGACGCGCTCCGCGCGTTCACGTACCCCGACGGACCGGAGGCCGCGATCGACGCGTCCGCCGGCAAGCTCGGCCCCCTCGAAGCGCCCGCGGCGCTGCCGAAGAGCGCGTCGCCGCTCCTCCGCTGGATCCAGACCACGGCGCGCGATCCGCTGGAGGCCGCGGCCTCGTCCGGGATCGATCTCGGCGCGCGCGGCGCCCTCGTCGCGAGCCACGGCCTGCTCGCCCGCGTCGATCCGACGAGCGGCGCGATCCTCGAGCTGGTCGAGTTCGCGCACGGCAAATGGATGAACGCGTGCAGCGCCGCGGCGACGGTCGACGGGGCCCTCATCGCGTGCCCGCTGTCGGAGGACCAGGGCGGCGCCGATCTCTTCGATCCCTTCGGCGTCCTCCGCGTCAGCACCGGCGATCCGCTCCGCGTCGATCACCCGATCGTGATCCGCAACGGCGACGTCGAGCTGCGCTCCTCGCCGAGCGGCGGCGCGATGATCCTCGGCTCGTGCGCGCCCGAGAGTGACGGCGAGCTCTGCGTCCGGCAATCCGACGGGAAATGGCTCCCGTTCCGCCCCGACGTCGAGACCAACGATCGCGGCGTCGGCCCCCTCGCCGACGGGCGGATCGCCTTCCTGCGCGGCGTCAACGACGCCGACACCACCGCCGAGACCGAGCCGGATCCGCAGGCGGCGTCGGGCAGCGGCGACGTCGCGCGGGCGCGCCGCCTCCACGTCGCGACGCTCGATCTCGCAGGGCACGAGCGCGCCGTCGGATCGATCCCGCTCCCCGACGGGCAAGACCTCACCCGGGTCGAGAGCCCGATCGAGGAGGACGCCGATCACGCGCTCCACCTGGTGATCGAGGCCGGCGACGCGCTCATCGCCGTGACGCAGCCGCCGGGCCGCGACGTCGCCACGACGCAGCCGCTCGCGGGCATGACGGCGGCGCGCATCCACGCCGGGCGCGGCATCGCCGTGGGCGAGTCGCGGGTGCTGGCCTCGCCCGACGGCGGCACCACGTGGACCGAGGTGCCCGTCGCGCCGCGGGTGCTCGCCGACTTCCGCGAGAGCCCGACGACCGATCCGACCGCGATCGCCGTGAGCGCCGTCGGCGCGCGGGTAGGCTCGGATCTCCGCCTCGGCTGGGGCCCGGCCGCGGCGCTGTCAACGCCGTCAACGCCGTCGTCCATCGTCGCGCCGCCCCTCGACGAAGGCCCCGCCGCGACGCGTCCCGCCGAGCGCCGGCTCGCGTGCACCTCGTCCGGTCCGGCCACCGGCGCGGGGCCGCTCCTCGGCTCGACGCAGATCAAGGCGCTGCTCGGCAGCAAGCCGGCGCGCAAGGGCACGCGGCGCGAGTCGAGCGCCTGGGCCAGCGGGCGCGCCGGCATGCTCGACACTGTCGCGCTGCTCGAGGAAGACGGCGACGCTCTGCGCGGCTCGGCCCCGTCGAGCTGGACGCTGCGCTGGTTCGATCCCACCGAGATCGGCGCCAGGCCGCGCAGCCTCACGCGGCCCAGCGCCGCGGCCGACGCGGGCGCGGCGCCGTGGGGCGCGAGCCTGCGCTTCGCGGCGGCGGCGGGCCCGCGCGCGCTCTTCGCGCTCCACGTCGGCGCGCGCTATCTCCTCGTGCGCACCAGGCCCGGCGGCGGCAGCGAGACCGCGGCGATCGAGGCCGACATGCTCCCCTCGAACGAGGTCGTCTTCGGCGCCGACAAGGGCGAGGCGATCGCCTGGATGCACGAGTCGGATCTGATCGTGTGGATCGCCGGCGAGGCCCCGCGCGCCATCGCGCAGGTCGCGGCGCACGCGGGCCGCTGGCTCGGTCAGCCGACGCGCGAGGCGGTGCCGATGCTCCTCGGCGGGCCCGACTGGGCGATCGCCCGCGCCCTGCCGATCCCGCCGCGCGGCGCCGCCAGGCCCGCGCCGCCGACGCTCGACGGGTGGACGCGCGCGCCCAACCTCCGCCGCGACGTGGGCTCGCTCCCCGCGTGCTCCGCGAAGCCCGCGGGCGCGAGCTTCCTCGTCGCGCGATCGTTCATCGGCGTGCGCGTCGACGGCCTCGAGCACGGCGGCGCGACGAGCCTCTACGACGTGCGCGTGTCCGGCGAGAGCGCCTGCATCGCGGCGATGAGCGCGCTGCTCTCGGCGCCGCGCGGCGCCGCGTCAACGAGCTCCGCGAAGAAGCCGCCGAAGCCCGCGGCCTCCGGCCCCGTCGCGTTCGTGCGCGTCGACCTCGCGGGCAAGCGCGCCGAGGGCGGCGATCGCGGCACGACGCCCGCGGCGATCCGCCGTCTCGCGTGCGCGCTCGAGCCCGTCGTGACGAAACCGTGACCGCTCCGCCGCGCCGCGTCGCGAGGCCTTGGCGAGACGGAATCGACGTTCTGTACTAGCCTCGCGGATCTCGTGAAACTCCGCGAAAATAGCCTGGATTGGGCCGCCACCGTCGGCGCCGTCGGCGGCGTCTTCGGCGCGCTGTTCGCTTACGACGTCGTGCAGCGCGTGGCGATCCGCTTCGGCTCGCACGCGCACCAGCGCGCGGTGTCGCGCATGGCGCGCTGGATCAACCGCGCCGCCTCGCTCGCCGCGGGCACGCGCTACCACGTCGAGGGCCTGCACCACGTGGAGGCGGGCCGCGCCTACCTCGTCGTCGCCAACCACCAGTCGCTCTACGACATCGCGATGGCCTCGGATTTCCTCGAGCAGCTCGAGCCGCGCTACGTGTCGAAGCACGAGCTCGCGCGCGGCGTCCCCGGCGTGTCGTATAACCTCCGCCGCGGCGGCTCGGCCTGCATCGATCGGCGCGATCCCGCGCAGGCCGTCGCGGCGATCGAGGACATCGGGCGACGCGCGCAGCAGGGCGGCTTCAGCGTGGTGATCTTCCCCGAGGGCACGCGCTCGAAGACGGGGGCGATGCGCCCGTTCCGCGAGGCCGGCCTGCGCGCCCTCGTCCGCAGCGCCCCGGGGATGGAGATCCTCCCGGTCACGACCGTCGGCGGATCGAAGCTGTTTCGCCACGATCTCAAGCCGATCACGCGCAACGTGGAGCTCGGGTTCATCGTCCACGCGCCGGTCGCGGCGCCCGATCCCGACGACGCCGAGGCCTTCACGGCCTTCGTGCACCGGCTCGAGGCGACCATCGCCTCGGCGCTCCCGGAGCGCGATCGTCAGGGCCGCGCCGCCGAGGAGTGACACTCTCGCCACGGCAGATCGGGTAACGTCGGCGCGATGGATCCCCTCCTGCTCCCGCCGCCGGACGAGGCCGAGTGGCTCCTCGACGGCCTCGCGCGGCTCGTGGCGGCGCGCGGCCCGGCGCAGCTCGTCAGTCACGCGATCATCGAGCCGACGAAGCAGTATTTCCCCGACGTCTGGGCGGGGACCCCGCGCGCCGTGGAGATCCTCGCGCGCCGCCTCCTCGGCTACGCGGGGATCCAGCACCTCGAGGCCATCGTCGACACCGACGCTCTGCTCGACGAGCGCGAAGCGGGGGAGTGCGCCCTCGATCAACCCGATCTCCCGATCTGGTTCGCCGGCCTCGCCGAGGGATCATGCCTGTTCGGGGTGCGCGAAGACGCCCTGGAAGACGCGGAGATCGCCGCCGCGGCGCTCGCTCACGCGGTGGCGCACGCGTTCCGGGCCCACCTCGGCATCGCGGCGGGCGGCGCGTCGGAGGGCACCTATCGCGAGCGGCCGGCGGCGGCGAGGCAGCTCGACGCGCTCGAAGAGCGCCTCACCGACGTCACCACGGTGTACCTCGGCTTCGGCGTCATCATGGCCAATGCCGCGGAGCGAAAGCGCTCGCAGGGCGAGGTCCGCGGCTCGATGGCCACGTGGAAGATCACCACGACCTGCGTCGGCTCGCTGGAGCCCCAGGCGATGAGCTATCTCCTCGCGGCACAGGCGCTGGCAAGAGGGATGACGGCGCGGGAGCGCAAAGCCCTCTCCGGGCGCCTCGACACCAACCAGGCTGCGTTCTTCGAGGCCGCGTGCAAGTCGATCGGCGCGGAGAACATCGACGGCCTGCGAGCGCGGCTCGGCGTCCCTGCGCCCGAGAAATGGCCGGCCCCACCCGATCTCGACGCGCTCACCCGCCCCGATCCTGATACGTCGGGCGCGCTCGTCAGCCGTGGGCGCCCGGACACCCCGCTCGCGAACCAGGGACGGCCCGTCTTCCGCGTGGTCGGCCACCAGGGCGTGAGCTTCACGATCCTCTTCGTGCTGCTGGGCATGTTCCCGGCGGGGATCGCCTTCAGCTTCACCGTCGGGTGGACCGCCGCCGCGATGGCGGGGCTCGGCGTGATTGGCTATTTCGTCGGCAAGGCCCGGAGGCGTGACGAGTGCTCCGACGGCCAGTGCGGCGGCCCGCTGGCGCGCGGCTTGAAAGAATGCCCGAAGTGCGGTGGAAAAATCGTGGGCGAAATCGAGCGTCGCGAGGACCGTCTCGCCGCGCTGGAAGCGCTGGAGGACGACCGGCGCGCCCTGTCATCGGGGAAGCGAGAGCTGGAGAGCAAGATCAAGAGCGCTCCCCGCGCCCCGCGCGCTGGTGGCTGAGGCCTGTACGACCCGTCGGCGCGCGAAGTAAGCTGCGCGCATGCTCAAAGTCTATGGCTTCTCCCGGGTGAACAAGATGGCCCGCGGCAAGACCCGCGATCTGCGCGTGCTGTGGGCGCTGGAAGAGATGGGTCTGCCCTGCGAGGTCGTGGGGATGGATCATCCACAGCACGATCTCGACACGCCCGCGTTCCGCGCGCTCAATCCCTTCGGCCAGATCCCGGCGATCGACGACGACGGCGTGATCGTGACCGAGTCCGGCGCGATCCTGCTCTACCTCGCCCGCAAGAGCGGCAAGCTGATGCCGCGCGACCTCGCCGGCGAAGCCCAGGTGCTGCGCTGGCGCGTCGCGGCGCTGAACACCATCGAAGTCCCGATCCTGACCGCGTGGTTCGTCGATCTGTACGGCGGCAAGGGCACGAAGCAGAGCGATGCGCTCCACCAGTGGGGCGACATGCGCCTGAAGCAACTCGACGGCTGGCTCGAAGGCAGAGAGTTCATCGCCACGAGCGAGTTCACCGTCGCCGATATCCTGATGACGCACGTGCTGGGCGCCGGCACCGACGAGAGCGTCGTCAAGGACTATCCCAACGTGCTCGCCTTCCAGAAGCGCGGTATCGCGCGCCCGGCCTGGAAGAAGACGTTCGACGCCTACTGCGACCGCGTGGAAGGGGCCTGATCCTTCACGGCGTCGCCGCTCGGCCTCGGCCCGGTCGCGAGCCTGAGGAGCAGGCTGGCGCTGTCGCCGTCCGGCCGATCGATGCGGAAACGGGCGCGCCGCGCGAGGCCGCCGGCTCAGCGCCGCTCTCGAGCGGCGTCCTCGTCGCAGAGTGCCAATCGCCCGAGGCCCGCCGTCGGCGCGGCGCTCTCAGCGATCCATCTTCTTGATGTCGAAGGCCTTGATCTTGTGGACCAGGGTGCGGAGCGGCATCCCGAGAGCGCGCGCGGCCTCGGTCTGGTTCCACCGCGTCGATCGCAGCGCGTCGAGGATGAGCTGCGACTCGTAGCGCTGGAGCTTCACCTTCAGATCGCCGAACCCGTCGACGGGCGTGACGGGGATCGCCGGCGGCAGGGAGCTCGGGCGCGACGCGGGGCGCTCGTACACCGGCGTGGCGCGGCTCGATCGACGCGCCGACTCGGAGGCGCCGAGGCGCTCCGTCGTCTCCTCGGGATCGAACTGCTGCACGGGCGGGCGGCGTCGGCTCGCGGGGCCGTCGGCGGCGCGCACGCGAGCCGGCAGATCGTGCTCTTGAATCGTCTCGCTACGTGCGATGACGACGGCGCGCTCGATCGCGTTGCGGAGCTCGCGCACGTTGCCGGGCCACGAGTAGTCCTTGAGCCGCGCCAGCGCGCGGGGATCAATGGCGCGCACCCGACCGTGGCTCGCCTCGTTGGCCTGTCGCAGGAAGCGGAGGGAGAGCAGCTCGATCTCGTCGGTGCGATCGCGCAGCGGCGGGATCGTCAGCATCATGGTGTTCATCCGGTAATAGAGGTCTTCCCGGAAGGTGCCTTCGAGGCACATGGCGTCGAGATCGCGGTGCGTCGCCGCGATGATCCGCACGTCGGCGAGGATCTCGCGGGTCGATCCGACGCGGGTGATCTTCTTCGTCTCGAGCACGCGGAGCAGCGCGGCCTGCGCGGCGAGGGGCAGCTCGCCGATCTCGTCGAGGAACACCGAGCCGCCGTCGGCCTCTTCGAAGACGCCCTTCTGCTGCTGCGTGGCGCCGGTGAAGGCGCCGCGCTCGTGGCCGAAGAGCGTGCTCTCGACCAGCGACGGCGGGATCGCGCCGCAGTTCACGCAGACCATCGGCCGCTCTTTGCGGGGGCCGCTCTCGTGGATGAGGCGCGCGAGGACCTCTTTGCCGACGCCGGTCTCGCCCTGCAAAATCACCGGGATCCTCGACGCGGCGAGGCGGCGCACCGTCTCGAGGAGGTCGCGCATCACCGGGCCGGCGACGATCTCTTCTTCGCCCTCGGGACCGGGCGCGACCGAGGGGCGGCGCGCCGGCGCGTCGCCCGCGAGCCACAACGCGGCCTTGGCGACCTGCACCGGCTCGGTGGTCGTCGTCACGCTCAGCGCCCCGCGCGCGAGCTCGATCAGCTTCTCGGCCTCGGTGGCGGCCTCGGGGTACATCGCCATGCCGACGAACAGCAGCGGCTCGCCCTCGCGGCGGCCGCGCGTGATCGCGCGCGCCACATCGAGCGCCACGTCGTCGGGGGCGTCGGGCATCACGATCTGGAGGGCGTCGCGGCTGTAGAGCGCGATGCGATCGACGGGGCGGAGCGCGCTGCGCACGGCGGGCGACCAGCGGCCGACGTGGGTGTCCGGGTAGGCCACGGTGCCCGCCTCCGGCAGCGTCGGCGCCGCGCCGCGCAGGCCGGGGAACCCCGTCGCGCCGTCGCGATCCGCCGGCGGCGTGGGGATCGCGCGGACCATGAGCACGGCGAAGCGGCTCTTGCAGTAGTGGGCGCGCACGACCTCCTCGTCGAGGCGCATGCGGAAGCGCTCGTCGCTCTCGAGGCCGAGGTTGTTCTCCTGCGGGCCGAGCGCCTGCACCGAGGCCAGCAGGCTGCCGAGCAAGACCTCGTCGCCGAGCTTGATCTCGGCCTCTTCGATGCGCTTGCCGGCGATCGAGGTGCCGTTGGTGGAGTCGAGATCGGTGACGAGGATTCGCCCGTCGGTGAGCGTGAACCGCGCGTGCTCGCGCGACAGCGTCGGATCGGCGATGCGCACGTCCGAAGGCACCTCGCGACCCACCGTGACGGGCAGGTCGGGGAGCAGCATCACCATCTCGGCGCCGTCGGCGTGATAGACGATGAGCGCGATCCGGGGCTTGGGATCGACGCCTTTGCGCATCAGCTCGACGACGCTGACAGGGAGCGGAGTGGTCTTCTTCCGATTGTCGTTTGGAAGCATTGGCACGATCGAACCGGGCCTGACGTCGTCAGGTCAGGGCGAGCAGATGGGGGTCTCGAGGATGAACGGCGTCTCTTTGGTGATCAGGTTACACAGCTTGTCGCAGTTGCCCTTCTGATCGCCTTCGCAAGCGCGCTCGGCCACCGTGGTGCCCTTGCAATCACCCGGCACGACCCAGCACGAGGCGAACGTGGCCGGCGTACCACAGCCCTGCTTGAGATTGGCGCAGCGCTGGCCTTCGCCGCAGCCCGCGGCGCAGGGCTTCGCGTGGATCGGATCGGACGCCACGCACGCGTCGAGCTTGTGGATGACCTTGCCGTGCCCCGCGACGAAGGAGCTGTTCCAGAACGTGACGCCGCCGCAGTCGCAGACCGGCGAGTACTGGTTCACGTCGGTGATCGCGGCCGTGCAAATCCCGACGATGCTGGCCAGGCAGCCGTCCTTGAGGCAGAACTCCTTCGCGCCACACTCGGTGCCGGTCGTGCACATGACCGTTCCACCCGACGTCGACGAGGCGCTCGACGCCGACACGGTCGTGGTCGTCGTCGTGGCCGCCGCGGCCCCGCCGGATCCACCGGCGCCTCCCGAGAGCGTGAAGGCCTCACCGCAGCCGCTGGCAGCGATCGTCGCGGCGGAGACCAGAGAGAGCAGACCAAGCAGCGCGGCGCTGGACGGAAGGAATCGGTGCGTCATCGTGGGCCAAGGCTCCTCTCAAAGAATGCTTTCATAGTACCCGCGCCAGCCGAGCCTGCGACCGAAAAGTGGGCCAGCGCCGCATGGAAGAACCCTTCAATGTCACCCGGCGGGGCTTTGTCGCCCGCGCGGGTCCTTCCGCCGCGCCCACTCGCACATCACCATTCCGGCTGCGATCGCCACCGGGTACGAGTGATTGATGCCGTACATGGGGATCGCCACGACGCTCGAACAGGCCTCGATCAGGACATCGGGCAAGCCGTCGTTCTCGCTGCCGAAGAGGAACACCAGCCCTGGTGGCATCTGCGCCTCCCAGATCGTCGTCTTCGCGTGATCGCGCTCCACGCCGAGGAGCGGGCGCCCCGCCGTCGCCGCGAGGAACGCCGCCTCGTCGGGGCACTCGACGATCGTCTCGTACTTCTGCATGCCCATCGCGGCGCGCTCGTAGAACGGCTCGGTACCGATGAGGAAGATTTCGCGCACCAGGAACGAGTGCGCGACGCGGATGATGGCGCCGATGTTGAAGGGGTTCTTGGCGCGGCAAACAGCGATGGAGAAGTCGTTGCGGAGGGGCGCGAGCTCGCCCTTGATCTCCTCGGTGCTGAGCCCGAACGGCGTGATCTTCACCGCTACTCGAGCGATCCGAACTGATCGTAGAGCGGGTAAATCGGCCCTTCCTTCAGCTTCAACACGAGGACCGCGCCGTCCTTCGCGTGCTTGACGAGGAGCGGCAGGCCCACGAACGGGATGGCGTTCATCGCGCTCTTCACCTCGTCCGAGGTCATCGTCGAGACCTTGCGGCCGCCGATCTCCAGGAGATCGTCGCCGGGCTCGAGGCCAGCGCGCTGGGCGGGGCTGCCGTCGAGCATGCGCGTGACGCCGGCCGCGTCGGCGCGGAGCTCGTACCAGAGGCCGGCGCCCTGCACCGCGTGCGCCTCTTCGTACTGGATCACCACGTCGCCGCCGCCGTCGCACGTCACGCGGATGCGCCGCTCCATCAGCACGTCGTCGGCGACCTTGCCGATGTCTTGCACGCAGATCGGTTTGTCGTTGATCGGGTTCGAGTCCCAGACCTCGATGCGGAGCTTGTCTTCGGCGCCGATCTTGAAGTTGCCCCTGGGCCCGTCGGGCCACGTGGGCGCGAGGGTGTTCGACTGCACCGGCGTGCGGAACAGCTCCTTGCCGTTGACGAAGAGCTTGGCGTAGGGATCGCTCTTGCCGTTGGCGGCCCAGGTGCGGCCGTCGCGCGTCTTCTCCGGCACGGTCGCCGACGCCACCTTCAGCCAGCGCACGTCGGGCGGCGGCGGCGGATCGAGCTGCCGGCCCGAGGGGATCGCGTGGGTGCGGGTCCCGAGCTCGGGGTACACGGCCGGGCAGCCGCCGAGGACGAATGGCAAGACGACGAGGGCTGTGGCGAGGTGGCGCGAGATCATCGTGGCGCTCCAGGAACTATCAGATTTTCGCCGCGCTCGTGAGGAGTTCCATGCTAATCGGGCGCTCATGGAAGAGGTCGAAGAGGTCTCCGTCGTGGCGAGCGACCACATCGGCGCTCAGGTCGGCAAGCGCGTCACCTTGCGCGGCTGGCTCTACAACAAGCGGTCGAGCGGCAAGCTCCACTTCCTCGAAGTGCGGGACGGCTTCGGGATCGTGCAGTGCGTGATGGCCAGGGCCGACGTCGGCGACGAGCTCTTCGCCGCCGCCGACAAGGTCACGCAGGAGAGCGCGATCGAGGTCACGGGCGAGGTCCGCGCCCACCCGAAGCGCCCCGGCGTGTTCGAGCTCAGCGCGACGGGCTTCAAGCTCCTCGCCGCGACGACGGGCGAGTACCCGATTTCGCCGAAGGAGCACGGCACCGATTTCCTGATGGACCACCGCCACCTGTGGCTGCGATCCAAGCGCCAGCACGCCATCCTCCGCGTGCGCCACACCATCATCCAGGCGGTGCGCGACTTCTTCGACGACGGCGGCTTCACGCTCGTCGACGCGCCGATCTTCACGCCAAACGCGTGCGAGGGCACGAGCACCCTCTTCGAGACCGAGTACCACGGCGACAAGGCCTACCTCACGCAGTCGGGCCAGCTCTACATGGAGTCGGCGGCCGCCGCGTTCGGCAAGGCCTACTGCTTCGGCCCGACGTTCCGCGCCGAGAAATCCAAGACGCGCCGCCACCTCGCCGAGTTCTGGATGGTCGAGCCCGAGGTGGCCTTCATGGACCTCGCCGGCGACATGGATCTCGCCGAGGGTCTGCTCACGTTCGTGGTCGCGCGCGTGCTCGAGAAGCGCCGCGCCGAGCTGGCGATCCTCGAGCGTGACGTGACCAAGCTCGAGGCCGTGAAGGGCCCGCTGCCCCGCATCCGCTACGACGAAGCCGTGAAGATCCTGAACGAGCACCGCGCGGACAAGCGCGCGAAGGGCGAGAAGCAGGAAGACGGCACCGAGCTCGCCGACTTCCGCTGGGGCGACGACTTCGGCGCCGAGGACGAAACGGTGATCTCCGGCCGCTTCGACCGTCCGGTGATGGTCCATCGCTACCCGGCCGAGTGCAAAGCCTTCTACATGAAGAAGGACCCTGAAAACCCGAAGATCGCGCTCTGCGTCGACGTGCTCGCGCCCGAGGGCTACGGCGAGATCATCGGCGGCGGCCAGCGCGAGGACGATCTCGCGACGCTCGAGCGCGGGATCGAGGAGCACAAGCTGCCGAAGGAGCCCTTCGAGTGGTACCTCGATCTGCGACGCTACGGCACCTTCCCGCACGCCGGCTTCGGCCTCGGGATCGAGCGCGCGGTCGCCTGGATCTGCGGCCTCCCCCACGTGCGTGAGACCATCCCCTTCGCGCGCATGCTCAACCGCCTGTCGCCGTAGGCGTCGCGCTCGACGAAAACTTTTCGGTGCCCACGCGCGAGCGGGCCCGCGCACGAAAGGCACGTCATTCCCGCCCGGCGGCGCCCAAGACGGCCTCAAGTCTGCTTGCCGCCCGCCGTCCCAGAATCCAAAGAAGAGGTACGCTTCTTCGGCGTGGGTCGCGACATCGACTCACCCGAGCGGAGGAGGACACGACATGGCTCGACTCGTCGGCTTCATCGGTAACCGTCCAGATCTCGGGGCGCGCGTGATCGAGCTCGAGGGGCGAGCGCTCGACGTTCGCAGGCGATCGGGCGTGACGCCGGGCTGGGGAGTCGGCTTCTACCAGGGCGGCGAGATCCTCCTGAAGCGGCGCCCGCTCGACGACCGCGCCGAGATCAAGATGACGGATCTCACGCGCGACATTCGCGCCGACGTCGCGCTGGCGCAGGTCCGGCTCGCCACCGTCGGGCCGCTCCGCACCGAGAACACGCACCCGTTCCGCTACCGCACCTGGCTCTTCGCCAACACCGGCACGGTCGAGGCGTTCACCACGCTGCGCGGCCGCCTGGCCGAGTCGCTGCCGCAGTTCCTCATGCGCGACGTGCGCGGCGAGACGGACAGCGAGCTCGTGTTTCATCTGTTCCTCTCATTCCTTCACGACGCGGGGCAGCTCGATCGTCCGCAGGTCGACGCGCCGACGGCCGCCGCGGCGCTGCGATCCACGATCGCGCTCGTCGATCGCCTCTGCGCGGAAGAGGGCGCGGCGGCGACCGCGCTCAACGTGATGGTGTCGAGCCCCGAGTACGTGCTCGCGCTCAACGGCGGCCCGCCGATGGCCTACCGCATCTTCCAGGGCCAGCGCGATCTCGAGCGGCTCTTCGGCGACGGCGGGCTCGGGCGCATGCGCATCCCCGACTACGCGTCGAGCCGCCTCACCCTCATCGCGTCGGACTTCGAGGACGACCGCATCCCGGAAGGGTGGACCCCGGTGCGCGAGCGTGCGATCGTCACGTTCACCCGCGCGAATGAGCCGCTCATCGAGAACGTGTCCTGATCAGCTGTCGCGCTTGCAACGCGCCGTCGCGCTGATCGTCCCCCCCCTCGTCTGCCTCGGCTGCGCGGGCGTCCCCGGGTTCGCGACGAAGAGCTCGATCGAGCAAGCACGCCGACGGCCCGACGGGGTCGCCGTCGATCCCACGGGCGCGCCACCCCGCGCGCGCGAGAGCGCCGACGCGTCCGACCGGCTCGTCACGCTCCGCACGCCGCTCGGCGCCGATCGCGCCGTCGACACCGTGAGCGAGCTCTTTCGCAAGATCGTGATCGAGGACAGCGACGGCCTCGAAGCGCTCTTCACGCGCGAGGCCCTCGCCACCACGGGCAACCCCGGCGCCAGCTCGACGCCGCTCGCCGTCCTCTGGTGGCAGCAGCGCTTCCGCCGGCTCGACTACACGCGCCTCGCGGGTGAGCCGATCTTCCGCGAGGCCGAGCTCGAGATCTACCGCGCCGAGGACGACGTCGACGCGCCCACGAACCCCGCGATCCACCTCGAAGCCCTGGGCGAGACCGACGTGGTCATTCGCCTCCCGATCCTGACGTCGCACGTGGGCGCCGATCGGCTCTTCGGCGACGAGATGATCTTCTGGCTGCGGCGCGAGGGCGACCGCTACAAAATCTACCGGGTGCTCGAGGACTTCCAGCTCAGCTGACGGCGCTACGAGAGTGCCACTCTCGCGATCGATCCTTTTGCGATCGACCACGATTTCAGGCACCTTGTCCGGGAATGACCCGACTCAAAATTGCCTTCGTCGGCTCGGGCGGAGCGTCGCGCGGCCTCGCTCACCTCGGCGTGCTCAAAGCCTGTGAAGAGCTGGGGATCGCCCCGGAGATCTTCGTCGGCGCGAGCGCGGGCGCGATGGTGAGCGCCACCTACGGGCAGGACATCCCGCTCGACGTGCTGCTCGACGGATACCGCCTCCCGTGGCGTCGAAGGCACACGGGTCCGCGGCTCGACGTGTCGGCGTTCCTCGGGATGCCGAGCCTGCGCGACCTGGCCGATCCGGGCTACCTGCTCTCCGGGTTGTTCTCGATCGACAAGCTCGAGCGCTACCTCGCCAAGCATCTGCCCATCAACGATTTCCGCGCGCTGCCGCGCTCGATCTTCGTCACCGCCGTCGACCTCGACAGCGGGCAGCGCACCATCTTCGGCCCCGGCTACGAGGACAGCGTCCCGGTGAGCCAGGCCGTCGCCGCGAGCTGCTGCGTGCCGGGGATCTTCCGGCCGTACCGCATCGGCGAGCGCTACTTCCTCGACGGCGAGGTCGCGCGCACCGTCTCGGCCGACGTCGCCGTCGCCGCGGGCGCCGACGTGGTGATCATCTCCAACAGCTATCGACCGGAAGAGCACACGAGCGATCGCCGCGCCATCGCGCGACGTGGAGCTCCGTCGGTGCTGCGGCAGGCGCTCAACATCCTCGTCACCGAGAAAGAGCGCCGCGACGTCGAGCTGCTCTCGCGCCTCTACCCGAACATCACCTTCCTCGACGTCGCGCCCGACATCGGCGGCTTCAGCGATTTCAACCGCTTCTCGGCGCGTCCGCTCATCCTGCGCGGCTACCGCACGGGGCTGCGCGTGCTCGCCAAGGCCAAGGAGCGCGGCGTGTTCGAGGACCGCGCGCTCTCGCGCGGGACGCTGAACTGAAGGGGATCTGCGCGGCGCGGGGGCGACGGCGCCCCCCGCGCAACGAGGCTCAGGAGACCAGGAGCTTCACGACGAAGGTCGTGCTGCCAAGGCGCAGACGGTCGTTGTCACGCAGTTGACGGCGATCGCCGGGGGACAGGCGCTGCTCGTTGAGGAAGGTCCCGTTGCGCGAGCTGTCGTCCTCGACGAAGGCCTGGCCCGTCGCCGAGTCAGCGTGGACGCTGGCGTGGCGCGACGAGGCGCTCGCGTCCTGGAGCGCGATGTCGACGCCCTCGCTCGCGGAGCGCCCGAGCTGGGTGCGGCCGCTGTGGATCGCCCAGAAGCTGCCAGCAGGATCGTTCTGGAACGTGACGAGGAAGCCGACGAGCACGCGGCCCTGCGTGCCGATCGGCGAGCCCACCGGCGGCGGGCCCGAGAGCACGCCGGGCGACATCATCGGCGGGGGCGTGAACACCGGCGGCGGCGCGATGCCGCCGGGCGCCATCGGCGGCGCGCGGCCCGGCATCATCGGCGGCGGCGCGGCCACGCCGCCCGCGGACGAGGGCATCATCGGCGGCGGCGATCCGAAGCCGACCGCGGCGGGCTGCGGTACGGCGCCCATCGCTCCGGCCGCCATCCCCCCGAAGCCGCCTGGAGGCGCCTGCGGGGCTTGCTGCGGCGCTCCCATCGGTGCCGCGGGCGCCTGGCCGCCGACCGGGCCCGCAGGCGCGGCAACCGGCGCAGCGCGCGCCCACGGCGACGGCGAAAAATTCGCCTCCTGGGGCGCCGACGACGCGAACGCGACCGGCACGCCGGAAGGCGCCTGCTGGATCGGCGGCGGCGGCCCGTAGCCGCTCGACATCGGCGGCGGAGCCGCGCCGTAGCCACCGGAAACGGGCGGCGGCGGAGCGCCATAGCCCCCTGAAACGGGCGGCGGCGCGGGCACCCCACCACCGAAGCCGATCACGGGCGGAGGCGCGGGCGCACCCCCACCGAAGCTCATCACGGGCGGAGGCGCGGGTGCACCGCCGCCGAACCCGCCCACCGGCGGAGGCCGACCGCCACCGCCGACGCCGACCGGCGGTGGAGCCGGATAGCCTGCATTTGCAGGCCCGGAGGGCCCATAGGCGCCGCCCATGGCCATCGGTGGAGGCGCGGCCGGCGCGCCTCCGTGAGCAGGAGGAGGCGGAGGCGCGCCCCCACCCACCGACGCCCCGCACATGTTGCAGGACGAGTCGGTGTCCTTGAGCATCCACTGACAGCTGGGACAGGGCTTCATTCCGTCTTTCGGTCGAGGCTACCCATTCGCCAAATGCTCGCAAGCAAAACGAAAAGGCGCGCCCACCCCGATCGGGATTTGGGCGCGCCTTCCGCGCAACAATCGACCTCGGGGGCCTAGTTGCTGGTGAGAGCCGGCTTCTCTTCCTTCTTCTCGCCGTCCTTGACCTCTTCGGTCGCGGGGGTCGGCTCGGGCATGTGCTCGAGCGCGGCCTCGAGCACCTGCTCCATGCGGCTCACGAAGAAGAACTGCAGCTCGTCGATGACCTCCTTCGGGACCTCTTCGAGATCGGCCCGGTTGCGCTCCGGGACGATGATCCGCTTGATGCCGGCGCGGTGAGCGGCGAGCACCTTCTCCTTCAGGCCGCCGATCGGGAGCACCCGACCGCGCAGCGTGATCTCACCCGTCATCGCCACGTCGTGGCGCACCTTGATGCCGGTGAGCAGCGAGATCAGCGCCGTGAACATCGTCACGCCGGCGCTCGGGCCATCCTTCGGCATTCCGCCGGCGGGGATGTGGATGTGCAGATCGCTCTTCTCGAGGAAGTCCTTGGCGATCCCGAAGCGCGGCGCGTTGCTGCGCACGAACGAGAGCGCTGCTTGCGCCGACTCTTTCATCACGTCGCCGAGCTGCCCGGTGAGCTGCATCTTGCCAGCGCCGTACATCTTGGTGGCCTCGATGAAGAGGATCTCGCCGCCGACGCTCGTCCAGGCGAGGCCCGTGGCGACGCCGGTCTCGGCGGTGCGCTCGGCGACCTCGCTCGAGTACTTGGGCGCGCCCAGGAACTCGTGGAGATCGTCCTCGTTGTCGACGCGGCGGTTCGTGATCTCGTTCTCGGCGACCTTGACCGCGACGCCGCGGATGACGCCGGCGATCTGCCGCTCGAGCGAGCGAACCCCGGCCTCGCGCGTGTACGAGTCGATGATCTGCTCGAGCGCCTTGTCGGTGATCTCGAGCTGCTCCTGCGTCAGCCCGTGCTCGCCGAGCTGCTTCGGCAGCAAGTGTTGCCTTGCTATCGCCAGCTTCTCGCGGCGCGTGTAGCCGGGGATCTCGAGGATCTCCATGCGGTCGCGGAGCGGAGGCGGGATCGGATCGGCGACGTTCGCCGTGGCCACGAACATCACGTGCGACAGGTCGTACGGGATCTCGAGGTAGTGATCGGCGAAGGTGTTGTTCTGCTCGGGATCGAGCACCTCGAGCAGCGCAGCCGAGGGATCGCCGCGGAAGTCGTGCCCGATCTTGTCGACCTCATCCATCATGAAGATCGGGTTGATCGTCCCGCTCTTCTTCATGCCCTGGATGATCTGGCCGGGGAGCGCGCCGACGTACGTGCGGCGGTGACCGCGGATCGCGGCCTCGTCGTGCACGCCGCCGAGCGACACGCGGTGGAACTTGCGGCCGAGCGCGCGGGCTATGGAGCGTCCGAGCGACGTCTTGCCGACGCCGGGCGGCCCGATCAGGCAGAGGATCGGCCCCTTCTTGTCCTGCTTCAGCTTGCGGACGGCGAGGTACTCGAGGATCCGCTTCTTGACCTTCTCGAGGCCGTAGTGGTCCTCGTCGAGGACCTTGCGCACGCCCGCGATCTCGAGGTTGTCCGGGGTCTGCACCGTCCAGGGGACGTCGAGGATCCAGTCAAGGTAGGTGCGCACGACGGTGTACTCGGCCGAGCCGACCTGCATCGTGCGGAGGCGCTTGAGCTGCTTCTTCGAGACCGTCTCGGCCTCGGTGGGCAGGTTGGCCTTGGCGATGCGATCCTCGAGGCCGTCGAGATCGCCCTGATCGCCCTCGTCTTCGCCGAGCTCTTCCTTGATGGCCTTGAGCTGCTGGCGGAGCACGTACTCGCGCTGGTTCTTGCCCATCTCCTCCTTGATCTGGGAGTTGATGCGCTCGCGCATCTTCAGGATCTCGAGCTGGCGCGTGAGCAGGCGGAGGACCTTGCGGATGCGGTCCTTGACGTCGATCGTCTCGATCAGCGTGGCCTTCTCTTCCACGGGAGCGTCGAGGTTCGCGGCGACGAGATCCGCGAGGGCGCCCGGCGCCTGGATCGAGTCGATCAGCGAGGCCGCCTCGCGCGGGAGCTCGGGCATGAGCTGGATCACCTGCTTGGCGATGTCGCGCAGGCTCATCGCCAGGGCCTCGGCCTCGACGTCTTCGGTGACCGGCTCGTCGAGGCGCTTGATCTTCGCCTTGAGGTAGGGCGTGTGCGTGATGACGTGCTCCATGCGGATGCGCGTCACGCCCTGGAGGATGAGCGAGTAGTTGCCCGAGCTGTGCTTGAGGGCCTTGAGCACTCGCGCGGCGCAGCCGACGGGGTAAAGATCCTCCGCGCCGGGATCGTCGGTCGACGGATCGCGCTGCGCGAAGATGGCGATCACCGGGCCGGGGAGGTTGTCGACGTCCTCGACGAGGGCCACCGACTTCTCGCGGCCGACGTCGAACGGCGCGACGTTGCCAGGGAACAACACTGCGTTGCGGATCGGGAGAACCGGCAGCTCGTCTCCGAAAACGACCTCCTCCTCGGAGCGGGGCGGCATCGGCGGGTTCTTCTTATCGGACATGTCGATCTCCTGTGGGGCTCCGGCGGGTTCACCGGGGACCGGTCGGCTCGGGATGGAGCCTCGGGGCTGCTTTTCGGCTTCCTGATGAACTACGTGAATGTCGACTTCCGCTCGAATCCCGCGACGGGCCTCGCCGGGCGGGACGAATGGGCTTGACCTTAAACACTACGCATCGCGCGTGCCAGCACGCGATTGCATTTTTGGATTTCTTCACAGCAGCCCGGCGACGCGTCGCGCGGATCCTCGCCGGTTCCCTCGGGTTTCGCTCGCGTCGCCGCGCACCGGCCTGGCCCGCGCGACGCCCCCGTGGCGCCCGCCGCGTCAGCCCGGTTAGGATGCCGCCCGATGTCCCGCGTTCCCCTTCCCCCCGCCGAGCCGATGAAGCTGGGGCGGCTGGCCGAGATCGCCCGCGGCGGCATGGGATCGGTCGAGCTTTCGCGCGTCGAGGAGGGCCGCCTCGCCGGCCAGATCGTCGCCGTCAAGCGGCTGCATCCGAACATCGCCTCGGATCCCCAGTTCGTTTCCATGTTCCTCGACGAGGCGTGGCTGACGGCGGCGCTCCATCACGTCAACGTCGTCGCCGTGGCGGCCTGGGGCGACGACGACCGGGGCATGTTCCTCGCGATCGAGTTCGTGCAAGGCGTCTCGCTCCAGCGCTTGCTCAAGGAGTCGAAGGTCAACAAGGAGATGTTCGCCGAGCGCACCGTGGCGAACCTCTGCTCGCAGATCTGCGCGGGGCTCACCGCGGCGCACAGCCTCCGCGGCGACGACGGCGCGCTGCTCGGCCTCGTCCACCGCGACCTCACGCCGGGCAACGTGCTCGTCACGTTCGACGGGCTCGTGAAGATCGTCGACTTCGGCATCGCCAAGGCCGAGGAGCGGATCAGCCACACGCGCACCGGCACGCTCAAGGGCAAACCCGCGTACATGGCGCCCGAGCAGGCGCGGGGCGGCAAGGTCGACGCGCGCGCCGACATCTTCTCGTTCGGCGTGCTGATGTTCGAGCTGCTCGCCGGCCGCCGCCCGTGGCTGTCGAAGGCCGCCTTCGACGTGATGATGGAGATCGCCGGCGACCCGCCGCCGAAGCTCTCGGATCTGCGCCCCGCGCTCAACCCCGAGTTCATCGCCATCGTCGAGAAATGCCTGGAAAAGAAGCCTGAAGATCGCTTCTCGTCCGCGGCCGAGGTCCAGGCGCGGCTCGACGCTTGGCGCGCGCAGAAGGGCTTCATGAGCGACGATCGGCAGTCGCTCGCGGCCTTCGTGGTGCGCAACTCGGACGCGCAGATCGCCTGGTATCAGGCGGCGCTCCGCGGCGACTTCATCAAGGTCGCCAAGGCCGAGACCTTCAAGGAGCTCGAAGAGAAGATCGACGCCCAGCGCGAGGACCGGGACAAGCCGAAGAAGAAGCCGCCGCCGCTGCGCCCCGCCGCCGGTCGCCCGGCCGATCCGCCTCCCCGACCCGCCGCGGGCGCGCCCGCCGAGGCTGCCCCGACGAGCGCCGCAGCGGCCACGAGCGGGCCCGCGCCGACCAGCAGGCCGGCGCCGACCAGCGGGCCCATGTCGGCTCGCAACGACGCGCCGCCGTCGAGCGGGAGCCCCGCCGTCAGCACGCTCGACGCGTCGCCCTCGTCGCGCCTGCTCGCGGGCGCGGGCACCGAGTACATGGTCATGTCGCCGTTCGCGACCGGCGAGATCAAGCTCCCGCCGATGCCGTCGCCGCCGGGCGCGCGCTCTCGGGCGGAGGTGCCGCCCGCGCCGCCTCCTCCGCCGATCACGAGCACGGGGCTCGGCAGCGGCGTGTACGCGGCGCCTCCGCCGACCGCGAGCTCGCCGCCCACGCTCGATCCTCGCTTCAGCACGGCGCCTCGCCTGACGGCCCCCGCGCCAGTCGCGCCGCAGAGCTCGAGCCTCAAGCTCATCGTGCTGCTGTTGCTCATCGCCGTGCTCGGCGCCGGCTCGGTCGCCGCGTGGCAGATCATCGTGCGGCGCAGCGCCCTCGGCGCGCCGCCTCCCGCGACGCCGGCCGTGGCCGCGCCGACGCCCGTGCCCGCGCCGGCGGGGAGCTGACGTGCTCTCGCCGCTGCTCGATCTCGGCGCCTTCGCGCTCACGTTCCTGAACATCGCGGCGGCGCCCTCGCTCGATCCGGGGCCGTCGCCGCAGTGCCCCGCCGACATGCGCCTCGTGACCGGGCAGCACCACGACGAGATGGAGCACTACTGCATCGATCCGCGCACCGACTCGAAGACCACGCACTGCTTCGCCTACTTCGAGGGCGTCTCCGCCGAGGAGGGCGCCGTCACCGACGTCAACGTGTGCATGGATCAGTTCGAGGCGCCGAACCTCCGCGGCGAGAAGCCGTTCGTGATGAAGTCGTTCAACGCCGCGACCAAGTGGTGCGGTGAGCGCAACAAGCGCGTGTGCTCCGAGCAGGAGTGGGAGACGGCGTGCGAGGGCCCCGAGCTCCGCCCGCTCGCGTACGGCTGGCACGTCGACACCGCGCTCTGCAACAGCAACAAGGGCTGGCGGCCGTTCGATACCACCAAGCTCTACAGCGAGGGCGCCGCCGCCACGAAGGAGATCGAGCACCTGTGGCAGGGCTCGCCGAGCGGCGCGTACGCCACGTGCGCGAGCTCGTTCGGCATCTACGACATGATGGGCAACGTGGAAGAGTGGGTGGCCACGCGCCATGGCCGCAAGTTCCCCGGCGCGCTCATGGGTGGCTTCTGGGCCAAGCCGTGGACGGGGTGCCGCGGCACCAACGACGCGCACGAGCCCACGTTCACCTTCTACGAGACGGGGTTCCGCTGCTGCGCCGACGCCGGCTCGCTCGACGACGACGGCAAGAAAAAACGCTGAATTCCAGCGGACAAACCGGGGTATTTTCATGAGCTACGCGCCCGCGCTCCGACTGGCGATCGAGGCCGCGCTGGCCGCGGGGGCGACGTTCCGCGCCGAGCTGCACCGCCCCGGCGGGCCGCGCGGCGCCGGCGACAGCGCGCCCGCGGACCGCGAGGTCGAGCTCCGGATCCGCGACGCGCTGCTGGCGGCGACGCCGTGGAGCTACCTCGGCGAAGAGAGCGGCGACGGCGTCATTGGCGCCGATCCATCGCACGTGTGGATCGTCGATCCGAACGACGGAACGGCTGCGTTCTTGAAGGGTCGGCGCGGGGCCTCGGTGTCGATCGCGCTCGTTCACGCGGGCACGCCGGTGCTCGGCGTGGTGTACGCGTATGCCTGTCCCGACGACGACGGCGATCTGATCGCCTGGGCCGAGGGAGCGGGATCGATCACCCGCAACGGCGTCGCCGTGGACCACCGGCTCGACGACGGCCAGCTCGCGCAGGGCTCGATCGTGATCGTCTCGCAGGACGCCGACGAGCGATCGATCGCCAACGCGCGCTGCGTGGCGCCGGCGCGCTTCCTCGCCCTGCCGAGCATCGCGTACCGGCTGGCGCTGGTGGCCGTGGGGGACGGCGTCGCCGCGGTGTCGCTCGCGGGATCGAGATCGTGGGACTACGCCGCGGGGCACGCGCTGGTGCGTGGCGCGGGCGGCGATTTTATCGACGGCGAAGGCCGCCCCGTCACCTACGACGCCTCGGGCAAGAGCTTCGCGAAGCCCTGCTTCGGCGGCACGTCCGCCGTGGTCCGCGAGCTCGCGACGCGGCCCTGGAGCGACGTCGCGCGCGCGCCCGCCGCCGAGACACCCTCGCCCTTCGCGCTCGCGCGAGCGAGGCGCGGACACCACGAGCGCGACGCCGGCCGGCTCCGACGCGCGCAGGGGTGCCTCCTCGGTCAGCTCGCGGGCGACGCGCTCGGCCAGCTCGTCGAGTTCCAGACGGCCGCGGCGATCCTCGCGCGCTACCCGGGCGGCGTGCGCGATCTCGTCGACGGCGGCGAGTGGGACACGATCGCCGGACAGCCCACCGACGACTCGGAGATGGCGCTGATGCTCGCGCGATCGATCCTGAAGGAAAGCCGCTACGATCGCGCCGCCGCGCTCGACGCCTACGTCCACTGGCACGACTCCGATCCCTTCGACATGGGCGGCACCACGCGGGCCGCGCTCCAGGCCGCCTCGGGCGCGCCGACACGCGAGGATCGCCTCGCCCGCGCCGCCGCGTCGGCCAAGCAGGACAGCGAGGCCAACGGATCGCTGATGCGGATATCGCCCCTCGCGATCTTCGGCGCCGGCGATCCCGCGGCCGCGGCGGAATGGGCCCGCGAGGACAGCGCGCTCACCCACCCTCACGTGGTCTGTCGCGAGGCCTGCGCGGCGTTCGTCGCGGCGATCGCCACGGCGATCGGTACGGGCGCGGACGCCGAGGGGGCCTATGCGGCTGGCCTCGCGGAGGCGCGACGCGGCGGGAACGAATTCGTGATTGGCTGTCTCGAGCGCGCCCGCCACGAGCTGCCGGCGGATTTCTCGCGGCAAATGGGGTGGGTGCGGATCGCCCTGCAAAACGCCTTCTATCAGCTCCTGCACGCGCCGACGTTCGAGGCGGGTTTGACGGCAACCGTGATGGCCGGCGGAGACACCGACACCAACGGTGCCATCGCCGGGGCGCTGCTCGGCGCGGTACACGGGCGCGAGGGGGTGCAGCGGCGCTACCGAGAGCAGGTGATCACCTGCCGGCCGCTGCGCGAGATCGGCGCCCAGCAGGCGCGGCCGCGGGAATTCTGGCCCGTCGACGCCATGGTGCTGGCAGAGGGCCTGTTGCTCGCGGGGCGGGGATGACGCGGCTTGACCTCGCGCTGACCGGACACCAGCGGAGGCCTGAAGGTGAGACACGAATTCGTGCGCAGGCAGGGCATTGGCGCTCGCCCCTCTTTCACGATCTCCATCCTGCTACTGTGCTCGCGCCGCTCGCTGGCGCGGGCCTTCCAGGTGCAGATCCAGGTCTTTCTCCGCTCCGGCGCGCGGATCATCGACGCCGAGCCCGACGGCGCCGTCGCTCTGCACCGCATCCGGATCGTGTCGTGTCCGTTCCTCGGCGGCGTGGCGCTCAACCACTACAACCCGCTCACCACCGTGGCTCCGCCGCCGGCCCCGCTCTTGCCGCAGCTGCCCGGCCGCAAGGGAGATCCCAGCCTCTACTGGGCGGGATCGCCCGAGCAGATGGCGCTCTACGTGCCACCCATCTTCCACGGGCAGTACCTGGTCTATCCGCCCAGACCCGGCATCGGCGCCTCGATCTCGAGCCTGTTCGTCTCGTTCACCAACTCCAACGTCACCGACAAGCCGGTTCAAGACGTGCTCAGCGTCGTGATCCGCACGGCCATGGGCAAGCAGGCGCCCGTCCTCTCGCTCTCGTACCGCTTCGCCGATTTCGACGTCGCGGGCGACACCTGCCCTGCCCTGCGGAGCGTCGGTACGGTGTTCCCCACCCCCTGGGAAATCAACAAGTACCGCAAAGAGAACCTCTATCCGTAGGCCATCCGCGATCGCTGCGAGACGATCCTGATGCCACGCGGCAGCGGCTTCTATTCAGGGCTGAACGCGGTCGGCTGCGGTCAAGAGTTCTTCGGGGTGCTCTTCTCGGGCAGCGGCCAGCCGAGCCTCGGCTTCAGCTACGATTTCGACAAGCACATCGACGGCTACCTCTCCCGCGCCCGCAAGCGCGATCCGGGCGAGGTGTCGGTGACGTTGCTCGATTATCGCGCCAGCATTTTCGGCACGTACCGCTGCAACGACACCGAGATCGAGGATCAGAACGAGGACGGGATGGCCACCCTGCTCGATCTCACGCTCAAGGGCGATCCCCGCCTCCGCGACGACAAGAAGGCGCACAGCCGCGTGGCGATCCTCGACGGCCTCGGCAGGGGGCTTCACGCCCAGCTCTCCGGGATTGCGTTGCCCGTGCTCGAGACCCCTGGATTCTTCACCTGCGAGAAGGCCGAGCTCGGGGTGGCTGGCCACAACGACAAGCGCTGGCTCTTCGTCCCCATCCCCGAGCCCGTGAAGAGCAGCAGCGGGAGCAGCGGTAAGCCCAAGGGCGATGAGCCCGTGAAAGACGTGCTCGACGCGCTGCCCGAGGAGCCTCCGATCCTGGCGCCGCACGACAAGCCCGGCGACAGCGGCTCGGCGAAGGACCTTTGACGATCTGCGGCCCCCGGACGCTGGTTCAGCCCTTCACTGAAGCGGGCGGAGCGGCGCGGATCCGAGCACCGAGCCGAGGTGCAGGTCCCACCCGCTGGGCCCGCCGGCGAGGAGGCGCTCGGCGACGCAGAGCGTGTTGCCCTTTTGCCGGAGCGCGATGAGCGAGCCCCGGCCGCCGGGCTCCGCGAAGTAGAGCGACTTCCCTTCAAAGGCACCTTCGACCCACGCCCCCGAGCCGAGGTGGCCTCGAATGAAGTCGACGAAGCCGTTCTTCGTCGTCGTGTCGCCGGCCGCGACGAGGTCGAGCGCCGCACGACTCGCCACCTCTTCGGCCGGGGTGTCGGAGAGCGGCGAGAAGGTCCCCGTCGACGTCACCTTGCCCACGCGCTTGGCCCGGAAGATGACGAAGCGCGTCTTGTCCGCCCGGTGCCCCTGCTCGGGGACCGAGGCCTCGGTGCCGAGCGTCCAGGCTTCGGTCGCCGCGAACCGTGGGCGCTCGCCGGCGAGAGAGCCGCTGGCCGAGGCGCACACCTCGGGTGTCTACCGCAGGGCACGTGGCCGCGGCGATGTCGGTGAGGGCCTTTTCGTAGATGGCCTCTGCGGCTTTTCGATCGGAGTCACCGTGGCGCTTTTCGGCGCGCGCTTCGCTCGCCGGCGGCCGATCGGCAGGAGGCGCGGAGGGCGCAGGCGCAGCGCCGGAGCGAGGTTCGGTGGCCCGGAGTGCGGCTGTCGTACTGGTATTACCGCCGCAGAAGGGCCCTCGATGGCACGCGTAGCTGGTGCGATCGAAGGGGATCACGAGCAGAGATGGAGAATGTTCACAGGGAGGCGAGGAGACAGGGAGGCCGGAGAAAAAAGCGCGGAGATCAATCGAAATTCCGATCTGACCTCCCCGCCTCCTCGCCTCCCTGTGATTTTTTTCTCCCTCCGGGCCCGATCCGCATCGAGCGCGCCTACCAGGACGCCCTTCTGCGGTTGTAGTATCAGGTGGGCAGAAGAGATTGACGGCCACACGGTCGTCTTCGCACAGGCCCTCACCCTCCTGACGGGCGAGGGAGGGAGACGTTCGAGGGGCAATCACCCCCTCGCCCTCCGGAAGAGTCGGTGAGGGCTCCCGGGAGAGGCGCCCGCGAACGTCGGGATGGTCCCGCGCGACGCGCCTGGCGCGCGCCGCTCGAATGCCCTTGCGCAGCCGGGACAATCCAGAGAGCATCCGTGAGCTACCCCACGGGAGGAAACACATGATTGCTGGCCCCACCTCGACGATCGCCACCATGGCGGACGCCGTCACGACGACGATGGATTCCTTCGACGCCGCCTCGGATCTCGACCTCGATCGGTCGGATGAAGATCGGCAGTTCTTCGCGGCGCGCCGGGCGCTGCTCGTGCCTCACAAGGCCCAGCTCGTGGCCGCGCTGCGGGCCATCGAGGATCACGATCTCGACATCGGACGTCGGCTCCAGGCGCGCGTCGTGTTCGGCGATCAGGTGCTCGACCACGGCGTCATCGACGGCAACGCGCGCACCAAGCTCGGGTTGAAGGGGAAGTCAGGGCTGGAGGCGGCGCACGTGTTCGGAAAGAACGTGGCGACGCTGACGCGCGAGAAGCTGGCGCTGGAGCCGCAGAAGGTCCTGGAGGCCGTGGGGCGAATGGAGGATCTGCCGGACTTCGCCGAGCGCTCGGCCATCGCTGCGGACCTGACGAAGCGGGCGAACCGACAGCAGAGCTGCCTTGATGAGCGCTCCGACGGGGATCTGGCGCGCGCGAAGCTCGTGAGCACGGGGATCCGCCTGGTGCTCGAAGCGGCGCAGGCGCTCGCCGCGACCAAGGGCGCGCTGGACGAGCGGTTTCCGCGGCAGCGGGACTATGTGGCGGCGTTCTTCCTCGACGTGACGTCGGTGGCGCGCCCGAAGGCGGCCGCGGCGCCCGATGCGGCGCCCGCGGAGCCGCCGGCCCCGGCTGACCTCACGGGCTGAAGCACGCGCGCTCGCGGTGCATGCCGCGACTTCGAAAGGCAAAACGCTCCCGGCAACGCTGCCGGGAGCGTTTTGTATTTCCATCCGGCGGGCGGCAGCAGCGCAGGGAGCATCTTCGGGATCGGGAATGCTCGCGGCAGCAGCGCAGGGGGCGTCCGCGACCGCGTGAATGGTCGGGGACGCGTTGCCGCGGGCATTTCCGGAGGCGTGGATGCTCCCGCAGCGCGAGCGGGAGCATTTTGTGTCTCTCGGGCACGCGTGCCCCGCGCGCTCCTGATCCCCTCCCCTGCCCGACCCGCTAAGCTACGCCCGCCGCGATGAAGACCAGCCTCGATCACCTCACCGAAAGCAAGCAGCGCAAGCTCGCCGCGCTCGCCGACCTCATCCGTGCCGAGGCCGAGGTCGAGATGATCATCCTGTTCGGCAGCTTCGCCCGCGGCGACGCCGTGGAGGATCCCATCGGCGGCTACTTCAGCGACTTCGACGTCCTGGTG
>JANYGI010000217.1 GCA_025362495.1 Byssovorax sp.
GAGCAGGAAGAGCTGGCGCGCACGCTTTGCCGCGGCTCCCTCGCGAGCGCGACGGTCGGCGTCGACGATCCCGAGCCGTCGAGTCACCCCGCGGTGTCGAGCGACGACGCCGCGCAGCTCGGGGCGACGCAGGATCCGCGGTGCGCGGCGCTGCTGCAGGCCCTCGGCGCGGCCTCGGTGATGACCGCTCGCCTCGACTCCCACGACGGGACGGAGGGCGCGATGACCTTCCTCCACACGGCGGCGTCGGGGCGCGTCCACGGCGCGGAAGATCGGGCGATGATGCAGGATCTGGCGCGGAGCGCGAGCCTCGCGATCGAGAACGCGCGCCTCTACAACGAGGTTCGCCGCGCCGTCGGCCTCCGCGAAGAGTTCGTGGCGATAGCCTCGCACGAGCTCCGCACCCCGCTGACGACGATGACGTTGCAGCTCGAGTCGTTCAAAGGCCTCCTCGCCGAGGTCCCCGAGCCGCTGCGCGAGCGCCTGATGACGAGGCATGGTCGGCTGCAGAAGCAGACCGCGCGGCTGGATCAGCTCGTGAGCGATCTCCTCGACGTCGCGCAGAGCAGCGCCGCGCGCCTCGCGCTCGACGTGCAGCGCGTCGATCTCCGGCACCTCGTTCGCCAGGTGAAGGAGCGCCTCGCCGAGGTCGCGGCGAGCGCCGGCTGCTCGGTGGAGATCCAGGGGACCGCGCCGGTCGTGGGCCGCTGGGACCCGCGCCGCCTCGAGCAGCTCGTGACCAACCTCGTGACCAACGCGCTGAAGTACGGCAAGGGCAAGGCGGTGGAGATCGAGTGTTTGATCCACGACGGGGCGGCGGCGCTGTCGGTCCGCGATCACGGCATCGGCATCGCGGCCGGCGACGCCGAGCGGATCTTCGAGCGCTTCGAGCGAGCCGTCTCCGCCCGGCAGTTCAGCGGCCTCGGGCTCGGCCTCCACCTCGCGCGGAGCATCGCCGTCGCGCACGGGGGCACGATAGCCGTGAACAGCGAGCTCGGCAGCGGGGCGACCTTCCTGGTACGTTTGCCGCTCGAGCCGCCCGCGATCGCCGAACGGAGCCAGGTCACCTCATGACGTCCACCTGCATTGACATCCTCCTCGCCGAAGACGACGAAGATCTCCGCGAGGCGATGGTGGATACGCTGCACGAGGCCGGCTACACCGTCGAGGCGGTCGGAAACGGGAGGCGCCTCGATCATCTACGCTGGAGCGACGGTGCGCCGGGATCGAGCATCCAGGCTTTCAGCTCGTCGATGGTCTGCGCGAGCACGGCGTCGTAGTCGAGGCCGCAGCCGTAGAGGTTGCGGCAGCCCGCCCCGCGTCGCCACGCGGCCAGCGTGCGGCGGGGCGCCCACACCAGGCCAGCCGCCACGCCGGCCACGCAGAGCAGGAAGACGATCCCGGTGCGCGGCGTCGTCCGCAGCTCGAAGGCGCTGATCTCCATCTCGCCGGTGAGATCGGTGCCGTAGCCGAGGGCCACGTGGTGGAGATCGTGCCAGTGGAGCTGACCGGGGTTGGGGATCGGGATCGACAGCGGGCCAATTCGCACCCAGAACAGGCGCTCTCGATTGCGGGGCTCGGTCTGCCCGCGCGCCGTGCGAAAGGCGTCGAGCGCGTCGCGGACCTTCATTTCAAGCTCCGGGCGACGAAGACCGCCAGAGCGCCGAGCAGCGTCGCCCAGGCGCCGGCCTCCACGTGGCGAGGGACGTACTTGCCTTGCTTGCGGATCGCCTCGCGCGCGGCGCCCTCCGGGATCCCGCGCGTCGCGGCGACGAGCTGCGCCAGCCAGCGCTCGTTGTAGATCACCACGAGACAGAGCGGGAGCAGCCCGCAGGCGGCCCACAGGGCATCGAGCGAGAAGCCCAGTAGCAGCGCCAGCGTCACGCCGCCGAACGCGGAGAGCGCGCGGCCGAGGCGCATCGATCCCGCGGCCTGGAGCGCGACGGCCACGGTGCGGATGCCCTCGCGCTCGTCCTCGTCGAGATCCTCCGCGGTGTTCACCAGCAGGGCTCCGGTCTGCATCGCGCCGAAGGCCGTGGCGACGAGGAGCACCAGAGTCGGGGGCCAGGCCGCGAACAGGCCGGAGATCATGGCCATGGGCCCGAGGAACAGGAGCGCGATGTAGGCGCCGAGCTGGATCAGCCCCCGGCCCTTGAGCCGCAGCGGAGGGGCCGTGTAGCTCGCCCCGAGGAGCACGCCAGTCACCGCGCCGAGCCCCATCCACCAGCGACCGAGCGTGAGCGCGAGGTGGCCGCCCAGGCCCACCGCCACCGCGGCGGACAGGGCGATCTGGATCTTGACGCTGGTCGGGCCGAGGGCCTTTATAGCTTCCGACAGGTGCGTCTTCCGGTGGAGATCCACGTCCTTGTCGAGCAGGCAATTGACCATGTCGCCGAGCTGGAACAGGAGCCAGAACAGGAGCGCTCCCTCCCACGTGCTCACCCGGGCGAAGTCGGCCGGGCGAGCCGCCGCGAGCAGCGCCGGGATCAGGAGGATGGGTATCTCGGCGCGCATGTACTCGGGGCGCCGGATCCGCCACGAGTCGCGGAAGAACCACCACCAGCGCCGCCCGGCGTCGAGCACGTTGACCCGGAGCAGGTGGCGTGGCGCGTCGGCGTTGAAGGCCCGTCGCCCGTGGAGCAGAGCGTGGTTGTCGGCGATCACCACGTCGCCGTCGCGCCAGGGGAGGGCGAGCTGCACCGCGGGATCGTACAGGGCCTCGCGGAGCTCGGCCATCAGGGCCTTTCCTGCGGCGGCGTCGAGATCGAGCGCCGCCGTGGTGACGGGGTTGAGGTCCACCACCGGCTCGGCGTACCGGATCACCGGCACGCCCAGCGTGGGATGAACGTCGATGACGCCGGCGGTGAACGTCCCGCCGTAGTGGGCCTTCTTCTCGGTCGTGTAGCGCACGCGGGCGCGACTCCATCGCTCCTTCTGCGCAGCCGAGGCCCGCGCGAGGGCTGCGATGGTGTCGACGAATACCGTCTCTCCGCCGGCGTCCTCCGGCGGCGCGGCGACGCAGCGGAACACCAGCCAGTGCGGCACGGCGTCGGCGAACGCGCCGTCCCAGTGGAGCGGCACCGCGTGCTCGGTGTAGAGGTAATTCTCCGCCGCGGGATCGCGCTTGAGCTCGTGCACCGCGCCGAAGATCCAGGGCTGGAGCGGGCCAATCTTCTGCGCCGCCGCCGCGAGCACCTGGGGCTCCATCGGCGCGAGCCCGCGGAGCATCAGGACGCGATGAGCGTCGACCCAGGCCTTGATCACTGCCGGATCGAGATCGTCCCACGTCGTGCCGGCCTTCACCGTGACCGCGAGCCCGAAGGGCAGGATGGCCTCGGTCTTCATGGCGTCACCACGTAATGGCTGGGCCGGCCGTCGACCTCGACCGGCGCCGCGCCCAGCGCCTCGGCCTCCGCGCGCTTGATCAGGCGGAAGCGCTCGCGATCGAGCAGGGCGACTCCATGCCAGGGGGTGAGCCAGGCGTCGTGGGTGGGGAGCAGGTGAATGCCAATCTTGTCGGAGACCGCGGGCTGCGGATGGATGGAGAGGCGGATGGCCTCCGGGAACGTCGATGACAGCAGCCGACCCCAGGCGCGGCTGCGCAGGAGCACCTGGATCGCCTGGGTCCGCGCCAGCTTTCGCGCCTGGGTCCGGCTCACCTCGGGGTGGAGGGCTGTGCCGTCCTCGAACATGAAGCGATGGAGTCCGTCGAGCTGGGCGCCGAGCGACGGTGAGGCGTGGGCCTGCGCGAGGAGCTCCGACTCCTGCTCTCCCCAGCCCGCCAGCAAGCGGAGGCGCGCCTCGGCCGGAGTGGCGTTGCCGAACACGTGGGCGAGATCGAAGCGGCGCAGGAGCGGCAGCTCTTCCAGCAGGCGATCGATCTCCGCGCCGTACGCGGCGACGTCCTCGTCGCTGACGGACACCACGTCGGCGAACACCAGGCCATCGGAGCACAGGAGGATGCGAACGCCGGGCGGGTGCGCCTCGCCGAGCTCTTCACAGAGGGTCTGGAGCGAGCGCAGCGCCACCCGCTCTGCCATGTCGGGGAGCTTCCCGAGGACCTTGGTCGGGCTGGGCGATTTTGCGGGAAATGCCGGCAAGACAAGCTCGATCGGGCTCGCCCCGGAGAGGGCTTTGCGGAGGAGCGGCAAGTGGAGAGCGAGCTGTTCCTCGGTCGGCTCACCCTCGGTGACGACGGCGCCCGGGAGGAGGCGGCGATGGCGCATCAGCCGCGCGAGCAGCCAGCGCGAGCGGCGCTCGACGTCGGCCGAGACCACGGGAGAGAGCCTGTCGCCGAACACCGATTCGAGGCGGCCGAGGCGCTCTGCCATCATCGGCAAGGCGAGGAGAGGGCCGGCCATCTCGAGCAGCTCGCGACAGAGGCCCACCGCGGCGCGCGCCATGCGGCCATCGTCGTCCTGTGTCCACAGGAGCACGATCGCCAGGTGGACGCCGTAGAGCAGCCCCGCGAGCTTCGCGGGCTCGGGCGGGGCGCCGTCGGCCCCGACGACCACCGCGTGGACCGCGCCCGACATCCGGGCCCGGATCACCGCCGTGGAGTCCGAGAGCACGCCGACAGGCCCCTTCGAGTCGACCGCGGCCGCGAGCAAGGCGCGCATCGCCTCGCGGTGAGCGTCGAGGCCATCGAGCTTGAGGATCATCAGCGCGGCGAAGCGCTCGGCCACCGATCCGCGCGGGAGGTCGGCGAGCCGGGCCTGCAGATCCGCCACCAGGCCTTGATACATCGCCAGGGCGAAGGCGTGCTTCGAGGGGTAGTGAAGGAACGCTGTCGCGAGAGGAACGCCCGCGGCGTCGGCGATCTCCCCCATCGTGGTGGCCTCGAATCCCCTCGCCGCGAAGCACGTCAGCGCCGCGTCCAGCAGATCGATGCGCGTGGGCGCGGTGGGGATCATGGTCATTCTTTCGAGGGGTGATCGGTCGCGTCGATAATCCGTACCACGAAGCCGTGCGTCTCGCGGAGACTTGCGGACCCGAGCCTGCGCCGGTGTAGCATGCCGCGCATGCCCTCTCGCCCCTCGATCTTCACGGCTGCTCTCGTCGTCTCCGCCGGTCTCGTCGCGTGCGGCGAGGCTCCCCCTCGCGTCGACGCTCCGCCGACGTTCGTCCCGGTCAAGCCCGTCCCCGCGGCCCCCCCAGCGCTGCTGGTCGAGGCGTCTCCGTACCCGCCGGCGGTGCTCATGGGCAACGTCGAGCTTCATTGCACCATCAGCGCGAAGGAGCGGGGCCGGCAAACGCTCGTCGCGCGAGCGGGGACAGCGCTCGAGTTCGACGCCGTCGTCAGCCCCATCGTCGACGGTGAGGTCGAGACGCACGGGGAGAAGAAGGGGGGAATGTACCGCTTCTCCTCCCACCTCGCCGAGCCGGCGACGGGCAAGCTCGGTAACGTCGGTGAGGTGAAGCTCGACGAGCTCGAGACGCGCGTCACCGTGGAGATGAACCGGTACGACCAACCCAGGGGCGCCGGAGCGCCCTTCACGTTCACCAGCCTCGACATGCGTCAGGGCGGCGTCTACGTGGAGTTCGTCGGCAAGGCCACCGCGAAGAACGGCGATCACTATGCCTTCCGCGTGAACCTCGGCGCGCCCACCGGCGGCTCGGGCGAGGTGACGCCGAGCGGCCCGGAAGAGCACGCGCAGATCTACGCCAAGATGGTGATGGTCCAGGCGCCGACGATCACCGTCGTGAGCAAGGTGACGGTGCAGCGGGTTCCATGAAGAGAGCCACTCTGGTCGTGGCCCTGTTCGGGGCCTCGTTCGTCGCGGCGGCGCCCGGCTCGCCCGCTCCGACGGCGCCTGTCCCGCGGCCGGCGCGGCTCCTCCGCACGCTGGCCCACGATCCCGGCGGGTACAACCCCGAGCGGACCTCGGTCGTCACCGATCTCCTGCTCGGAGACTTCCTGTTCCACTCGCCGAGCACGCTGGGTCCGAAGGCGCAGAAGCTCGGGATCTCGTGCAACACCTGTCATCCGAACGGGGCCACCGATCCGCGCTTCGTCCTCCCCGGCGACAGGCCGACTCACCCCGGGAGCGTCGATGTCACGACAGGCATGTTCCGCTCCGAGGCCGAGAACGGGCGCGTCGATCCCGTGAACATCCCTTCGCTGCGCGGGCTGCGCTTCACCGGGCCGTATGGCCACGACGGGCGCATGGCCTCGCTCCACGACTTCTCCCAGTCGGTCGTCGTCAACGAGTTCGGCGGCGCGCCGCTCCCGTGGAACGAGCTCTCGGCGCTCGTTCACTACCTGAACGATTTCGACTTTCTGCCGAACGGCAAGCTCGACGAAAAGAGCAGGATCAACGCGGCGGCGGGGAAGGCGGCCGCGCGAGGAGAAGCCCTGTTCGAGAAGCCGCGCAAGGGCTTCGGCGGCCAGAGCTGCGCCTCGTGCCATGTCCCGTCCAGGTTCTTCCGCGACGGCGCGATTCACCGCCTCCCGGTGGGCGACGGGGCCTCGAAGCACGGCTTCGAGGACGGCTTCGAGACGCCCACGCTGCTGGGGACGCTGGAATCGGCGCCGTACTTTCACGACGGCCGCTTCGCCGCGCTCGGCGACGTGGTGGCCTGGTTCGACACGGCCTATGCGCTCGGCCTGACGCCGTCGGAGCGCGCCGATCTGACAGCCTATCTCGAGGCCGTCGGAGCCGCCGATTCGCCGCTGGATCAGCGCCCGCTGGCCCAGGCGCTCGACGCCACCTTCGTTTATCTGGAGCTCCTCGCCTCGGGCTCCGTGAAGGACGATCGCCGCGTCTGGGCGGCCGTGAGCGCCCTCTGTGTCGAGGCCCTCGATGGCGCGCCGCGGCGGCCCGATCTCGAGGAGCGACGTTTGCGCGATCGAAAGCGGCTGACGGATCTCGACGAGAAGGCTCGCGCCGCGACGACGCTCGACGCCCTGCGCGAGGAGCCGAAAGAGCTTCACCGGGAGCTCACCCGCTACGGGGCCGATCTCCAGGGGGCGATCGCCGCAGAGAGGCGTTGAGCGCGGCGGGGTGACGGCAATCGGCCCTCGGATCTCGAAGTCGACGACTGAGTGGCAGTCTGCACACCCCGCGCGATCGTGGTCGATCGCCGCGCGCGATCAAGAGGGCAGATCCACCGACACGGGAGCGGGCGTGATCGCCGCGGCGTCGAGCCGGGGGCCGACCCGGCGCATTGCCACCCACCAGCCGAGGGCCGAGAGCGCGGCGGCTCCGGCCATCGCGAACGTGACGCCGCGCAGGTCGAGGAGGCCATGCCCGAGCGCCGCGCCCGCGAAGGCGTTCGAGAGCGCGGTGGCGAAGGTGAACGCCGCGAGCTCGACGGCGAAGACCCGGCCCTGGAGCGAGTTCGGCACGGCGAGCTGGAGGAGCTGGCTGGAGTTGACCCAGCAGGTGCTCCCGCCCGCGTGGACGACGACCAGGCAGAGCGCTCCGAGCAGGGCTGTCGGCGCGAAGGCAAAGGCTACGATCGCCAGGGTCGCCACCGGAAAGGCGATCTGGATCGAGCGGCGAAGGGCCCCTGGCGACTCGCCGAAGAAGCGCCGCATCACCAGCGGCCCGGCCAGCGCGCCGAGGCCGCGGCCGGCGAAGAGCAGGCCAGTCGTGCTCGCTGGATCGCGGCCGGGCGCGGTGAAGCGCTCTCCCGCGTAGATCGAGAACAGGAAGACAATCCCACCTGACATCCCCCAGAGGCCTTTGACGAGCGCCGCGGAGGCCTGAGCGCGGTGGGCGCGCAGGTAGGCCAGGCCCTCGCGCATCGCGAAGAGGCCGGATCGATCCCTGGCGTGCGCGGCGGCGCTCTTGGCGTCGCGCATCACCGGCGGGATACCGATGCTGCCGAGGAACAGCGCCGACGCGACGAAGCTGCCCGCGTCGACCACGAAGGCCGCGCGCGGGCCGACACCGGCGAGGAGTACGCCGCCGAGGGCCGCGCCGATCGCCAGCATCGCGCTCCAGGTCGCGCCCGAGAGCGAGTTGGCGGCCAGCAGCGCGCGCGGCTCGACGACCTGCGGGAGCGCCGCGGAGCGCGCCGGCTCGAAGAAGCTCGACAGCGACTCCTGCGCGAACATCAGCAGGTAGACCCAGATCACGTCGCCGGGGCCGCGGATCAGCAGGTAGCCGAGCACGATGAGGGCGCGGCCCAGATCGCACGCGACCATGACCTGGCCGCGCGGGAAGCGATCGGCGACGACGCCCGCGAGCGGCGCCCAGACGATCGACGGGAGCATCCGCACGATGAAGATGCCCGCGAGCCGCTCCACGGCCGCGCCCTGCGTGGGGAACAGCGCGAGCAGCGCGAGGAGCTGCAGCCAGTCGCCGAGCTCGCTCACGATCTGGCCGAGCCACAGCCGCCGGAACGCGGGCTGGGTGCGGAGTAGCTCGCGGTAGCCCATTCGAGCGAGGTGGTATAAGGCGGCCCTGTGAACGGTGCGAGCAGGTTCGTGAAGAAGGGTCGTCGTCTCGGCGTCGGCGCGGCGCTTTCGCTTTCCATCGCGGCCGTCGCGCCGTCCGCGGCGTCGTCGCCGCTGCCGCCGCTCCTCGCGGGCGCCGAGGGCTTCGCCGATCGCGGCCTCGGGGGCATCCGCGGGATCACCCTCGGTCCGATCGAGAACTCACGCCACGCGGACAGGGGCTACGGCACCGAAGCGAGCGCGCGATCGATGGTCGAGGCGCGGACGCTCGGCGCGAGCTGGGTGAGCCTCACGCCGTTCGGGAGGACCTGGGATCTCGCGCCGACTGGCATCGATCTCACCTTCGAGACGCCGTTCGCGGAAAACCGGGCGAACGTGCTCCGCGCGATCCATCAAGCGCACCGCGAGGGCTTGAAGGTGTTCCTCGTCCCCCACCTGTGGGTGGAGACGGGCGGCTGGCGCGCGCTGATCGATCCCGGCGACGACGCGGCGTGGGCGCGCTGGACCGACGCGTATCGAAGCTTCTTGCTCACCTGGGCCGAGGTCGCGGCCGAGGGCGACGTCGAGATGCTCAGCGTCGGGGTCGAGCTGCGGAGCTGGGTCACCACGGAGCGCGCGGCGAGCATGCTGGCGATCATCGCCGACGTGCGCCGCGTTTACCCTGGCCTGTTGACGTACTCGGCCAACTGGGACGACGTCGGCGACACGGCGATCCTCGGCGCTCTCGATCTGATCGGGATCAACGCGTTCTACCCGCTCGCCGAGCACGACGGCGCCTCGCCGGCCGAGCTCGCCGAGGGCGGACGCAAGGTCGCCGCGTCGATCGAGGCGCTCTCGCGCAGCGCGGGCAAGCCGGTGGTGCTCACCGAGATCGGCTACACGACGCGCGCCAACCCGGCCGTGAAGCCGTGGGAGTGGCCCGACGGGATGAAGGACGTGAAGGTCGACGAGCGCGCCCAGGCCGAGGCGTACCGCGCGCTGATCGCGCCGTTCCTCGACGCGCGGTGGTGCGCGGGCTTCTTCGTGTGGCGCTTCTACGCCGACCCGGACGACGTGTCGCAGGAGGCCGAGTGGGGCTTCTCGCCGCGAGGAAAGCAGGCCGAGCTGGTGATGCGCGACGCGTTCACCGCGCGCTGGGCGACGGATCCGGTGGGCCCGATCGGCGACATGCTCGGCCGATCGCGGGCGCGGACGCCGGGGGTGTTCGGGTGGTCGCTGGCGCCGGAGATCCGCTTCGCGCCTTAAGGACCGAATAAGGCGCCACGAGCCTCGTTTCATCGTACCAATCGAGGACCACCATGATCACCCGAACCCTCCCGCTCGCGGCCGGTCTGCTCTTCGCATTGTTCCTCGCTGGCTGCATGGGCGGCGAGGCGGGCGCCGACGACGTCGCCGTCGGTACCGTCCTCGGGACGGACGCGGTGATCGGGCGCGTGTCGGACGGCGACAAGGTCACGTTCTACGTCTGCGGCGGCCCGACGACGTACGGCACGATGACGCGCTGGTTCTCCGGTGCCGACGACGCGAGCGGCGCCGTCTCGCTGGTGAAAGACGGCTGGCAGGTCGTGAGCGACGCGGGCGGCCACTCGGGCCGGATCATCCCGCCCACGGGCCCCGAGCTCGCCTTCGAGGGCCACGCGGCGCGCTTCGGGACGGCGGAGGGCCTCTACGGCGCGGTCGACAGCGGCTGCCGCACCGGCGCGGTCGTGCTCAATCCCAGCGGATCCAGCGGCCCGCGCGTGCAGGGCGCGTGGTGTGGCGAGAACGGCAACAAGTTCGAGCAGGTGATCCCGATCCTCCCCGGCGACGTCAGCGGCGGCGGGATCGCGGTGCGCGTCGAGGTCGACGGTGTCCGCAAAGACCTCTTCGTGCTGCCACTCTCGATAGCGTCGCTCCGGGAATGAGGGGCTGCCGGCGTCCGGCTCGACAGGCCTGCTCCCTCCGCAGCGCTGTTTGCGGGCGCTATCCTGGGAGGAGCCTTTGCGCGACGTGAGCGGCTCCACGAAGGGTCGGGCAACGACCTCTCCGTCGAGCCGCGCTCGCTGCTGACGCTCACCCGGGCTCACCCACCCGAGGGCCCGGGCCGGTGCTCGCCCTGCCGGCTACTCCGCGGCTCCGCGGAGCAGCGCCTGGACCTTGAGCGAGCGGCCCACGGCCTGGATCAGGCCGCCGCAGCGCATGAGGTGGTTGGCGAACTCGAGCAGATCCTGCGCCGTTTCGAGCGGGCGAGGCCGCCACGTCGTGAGGCGCTCGTTCATGACCTCGGAGGCGCGCGCCGGGCCGAGGGCCTTGGTCAGCCGCTCGTGGATGAACGGCACGATCGCTCCGGGATAGTGGACCGCTTGACTCTGCGACGACGGCGCGCGCGACGACTCCACGTCGGAGCGAATCGCCGCCTGGACTTCGCTCCTGGGCGAGCCGGCCGCCGCGTCGGCGCGGACCGCTGTCACGACAGCGCTCCTATCTGCGAGGTGACGCGCCCGGGTCCCGTCGAGGAGAACTGCTCCAGGTACTTGAGGAACATCGGATTCTGGATGCCGAGGATGATGAACGTGTTGCGGTAGGCCCGCGTCTGCGAGGCCGTGATCGCCTGCCGCTGCTCCTCCGTGTACTTCTTGCCGACGGCCTCCTCGAGGGTGGTGACGTCGAGCGACGCTTGCGCCCCGAGGAGCCCCGCGAACGCCTCGAGGATGGCGAGGTAGTCGCCGACCGCGGTCTCGATCTGCTCCGGCGTGGCGACCGCGGCGAGCTTCTGCAGCTCGAGCGCGTCGATCTTCGCGTGCTGCGACTCCTCGAGCCAGTGGTTCTTGAGCAGGCTGGCGAAGAAGGGATCGAGCGCCCCGTCCCCTTCGCGGTAGCCCTCGACGTAGTGCTGCTGCGTCACCAGCTCGAGGTGGAGCGTCGTCAGCGCCACGGCCATCGGAGCCTTGCTGAGGATGATCTCGGCGACGGCCTGCGGGTTGGGGACGACGCCGCAAGGGAACCCGAAATCGCGTGCGAAGGCGTCCTTGAAGCGCAGGAAGAGCTGCTGGTGCTTGACCTCTTCCTCGGCGAAGCGGAGCAGCGCGCGGAGGGCCATCGGATCGCCGAACATCTCGGCGTTGGCGTGCTGAACGACGCTGGCGACGATGTACTCCTCGACGAAGTAGAAGAGGTAGAGGTACGCGTTGCCGCTGATGTGGTTGAGCGTGAGGCGCTCCTTGTCGCCGAGGAAATCGAGGGACTCGATGCCGGTGATCGCGTTCGGGAGGAAGCGCCGCGAGAAGTCGAGCGCGAGGTTCGCCGGGAAGACCTCGTCGAGCTTCCAGGAGACGCGCTCCGAGGCCCGGATACAGCTCTCGTAATCGAAGTTGGTCGTGATCATGAAGACCTCGCGGGGTGGGGGCCAGCGCGGCGTGGAGCAGCGCGCTGCCTCCGCGAGGCTCGCACGTCCGGCCATGACGGCGGAAGGTCAATCGGAAGGAAACCCCACGGGTGTACTACCATGCACTACATCGAGCCGATGTGTGGGCTCGATGTGCCGCGTCGACGAGCCAGCGTGAGCGGGTCGAATCGCCGAAATCGACGACGTGCGGGGCGGTTCTCGCTGTCGAGCCCTCGACTGCGGCAGGTGCGGGCTGACGGGCGCGGGCGGCAAGCGCGCGTCGAGCGCGGGTGCGGGTGGAGCAGAGCACGTGGGGTGAGCGCGCCGTCCAGCACGGCGAGCGGAGCAGGCGGGCCGGGCGCGTCCGCGGGCGGTTCAAAGGCCTCTCCGTACGGACCGGAGATTTTTCGTCAAAGGCATCTGCAAGGCAGCTTGCGGTGGGAGGACCAGGGCATAGGATCCTTCCCGTTCGATGCGCCCCGGACTCGCCGGCGGCTCGTCGCCGAACGGGCCAATGCCCGATTCTTCGCATCCTGGGAGGGAAATAGCATGAGAGCAATGCAGCTCGCGGCGCTCGCGATTTTGTCTTTTTCCAGCGCCGCTCACGCGCTGATGGAGGGGCCTCCCCGGCCCATCTCCGTCGCCGGGAGCCCCGCTGGAATCGCCAGCTTCTTCCTCGCGGCAAACGTCGGTGGCCCCGCGGGGGCGTGCGCTTATTACATGGACTGGCAAAGCCCCTTGCTCGCCGCCGGCAGCGTGCCTTGTTATGTGAACGAGCAGAAGGCCCTGGGCCAGACCAGCTGTCTCGGGAATCGGACCTTCGACGCCCCGACCGTGGTCACCAGCGCCCCCGGCTGCCAGGGGTTCGACCGGTTCGGTCTCCCGGGCGACGTGGTGCTCACCCTCGGCGAGAGCCCCGCCGGCCTCACGCTCAACGGCGTCGCGCTCTTCGCGACGAGCCCGTTCCTGCCCGAACCCATCAGCATCTTCTGAGGGGCTGACCGTCTTTCGGTCAGCCTCGAGATGCGGCCGGCGGAAGGATCTGCCGAGAGGCAAAACGATCCCTTCGTCGTTTTCGGCACGGGGTATGGGGGGCCCCGACGAGCTTTGCTCGGCGGGGGGAGAGGGCGCGAGCCCTCTCCCGGGGACCAGGGCGCGAGGGCGCAAATCTTCACCCCATCGCGCCGATTCTCGTCGCCGCGTTGGACATCCTCCGGGCGCTGATCGAAGCTCTCCGCGATGGCAGAGGCGGTCCGGCGGCGGCGGAGGAACCTGGAGCCGCCGGCGTCGCGGTTCATCGGACGTCGCGCCGATCTCGACGCGATTCGAGGGCTGTTCGAGCGCGGGAGCCGCCTCGTCACGCTCTGGGGCCCCGCCGGCATGGGCAAGACGCGGCTCGCGATCGAGGTCGCCGCGGCCTGGGCCGACGCGCACCCGACCGAGGGCGTGTGGCTCTGCGAGCTGGCCTCGTCGCGCGATCTCACGGCGGTGTGCGGCGTGGTCTCGCGCGCACTGGAAGCACCCGTGGCTGCCGGGAAACGCGACGCGGCGATCGTCGAGCGCATCGGCCGGATCCTCGCGGCGCAGGGGCCTTCGCTCTTCGTCGCCGACAACCTCGAGCAGGTGATCGCCGACGCCACGCCGGCCCTCGATCGCTGGGTGCGGATGGCCCCCGAGGTCCGCTTTCTGATCACCTCGCGCGAGCGCACGCGCCTCCCCGGCGAGGTCAGCTACGAGCTCGCGCCGCTCAGCCTTCCGTCGAGCGACGATCCCGATCAGGCGTCGGAGGCCGTCGAGCTCTTCGTCGATCGCGTCCTCGCCCAGCGGTCGAGCGCCGCGGCCGCGCGCGACGACGCCGCCGCCGTCGCGACGCTGGTGCGCAAGCTCGAGGGCATCCCGCTGGCGATCGAGCTCGCCGCCGCGCGCGCCGACGTGCTCGGCGTGAGGGGAATGCTGGGGCGCCTGACGAGCCGCCTCGATCTGCTCGCGGGCGGCCTGCGCGGCGTCTCGGCGCGGCAGGCCACGCTGCGCGGCGCGATCGAGTGGTCGTGGGATCTGCTCGACGAGGCGGAGCGCACGGCCCTCGCGCGCTGCTCGGTGTTCCGTGGCGGCTTCTCGATCGAGGCCGCCTGCGCCGTGCTCGGCGACGCGGAGCGCGCGCTCGACTGGATCCAGTCGCTGCGCGACAAATCGCTGCTGCGCGCCGTCCCCGGCGCGAGCGGCGTGCGCTTCTCGCTCTACGAGGGCGTGCGCGAGCTCGCGGCCGAGAAGCTCGCCGAGCACCCCGCGAGCGACGCGACGGTGGGCCGCCACGCCGCGTATTTCCTCGCGACGGGCGAGGCGCTCGCGAGCGAGTTCAATCGCGCCGGCGCCCTCGACGCGCTCAACCGCATCGCCGACGATCTCGAGAACCTGCTCGCCGTCGCCGAGGGTGCGCTCGACGATCCGGAGCGCGGCCGCGAGGGCGCCGAGCGCGCGCTGCGGGCGCTGCTGGTGATCGATCCGGTGCTCTCGACGCGCGGCCCGTTCGGCGCGCAGCTCGAGCTGCTCGATCGCGCGCTCACCGCCGCCGCGGAGACCGCGGCCGATCCGCTCCTGCAAGCGCGCGCGCTCGCGGCGCGCGGTCGCGTCCGTCCGCTGCGCGGCCTCGACGAGGCCGGCCTCCAGGATCTCGAGCAGGCCCGCGCGCGCGCCGCCGACCTCGGCGCGTCCGCCGTGCTCGCCGAGATCGTCACCGATCTCGGCGTCCACCATCACCGCCGCCGCGCGATGGATCCAGCGCGCGCTTGCTACGAAGAGGCGCTCGCGCTCCACCGCGCCGCGGGCGCCCGCCGCGCCGAGGGCCGCGTGCTCGGCAACCTCGGCGCCCTCCACCACGACGAGCGCCGCTTCGACGAGGCCATGCGCCACTACGAGCAGGCGCTCTCGATCGTCGCGACGATCGGCGACGGCCGCCTCGAGGGCGTGTTCTCCACCAACGCGGGGCTGCTCGAGCAGGAGCGCGGCGCGCCGGCCCGCGCGCGGCGCCGCTACGAGCACGCGGCGGCGATCCTCGAAGAGGTCGGCGACCTTCGTCTCGTGGCGTTGACGCTGGGCAACCTCGGTACCCTGCACCAGGAAGAGGGCCGCCTCGGCGAGGCCCGCGCCTGCCACGAGCGCGCGACGGCGCTGCTGCAAGAGGTCGGCGATCGCCGGTCCGAAGCGATCGCGCGCAGCCGCCTCGGCGCCGTCCTCGCGTCTCTCGACGCCGTCGACGAGTCGCGGCGCGCGCTCGATCGCGCCGAGCGCCTCCTCGTTCACCTCGGCGACGAGCTCAGCACCGAGCTCGCCCAGCTCTCGCGCGGCTTCCTCGATCTCGCGCTCGCCCGCGGCGCCCGCCTCGGCCAGCACCCCGAGGACGCCGTCGAGCCCCTCGCGCAGGCCCGCGCCCGCGTCGCCCACGCCCGCGCGGGATCGCCCTCGCTCGCCGATCGATCCGACGACATCCGCCTCTGTCTACGCCTCCTCGAGCGCAGCCTCTCCGCGCTCGGCGACGACACGGTGCGCGCCGATCACGAGCTGCTCTTCGCCCCCGAGGCGCGCTGGTGCCGCCCGCCCGGCGGCGCCTGGCAAGACCTCCGCGAGCGCCACGCCGTGCGGCGCCTCCTCGTGAAGCTGGTCGAGCAGCAGCGCGCCGCGCCGGGCCGCGGCATCTCGCTCGCCGACCTGCAAGAGGCCGGCTGGCCCGGCGAGCGCATCCTCCCCGACGCCGCCTCCAACCGCATCTACGTGGCCTTCAACCAGATGCGCAAGCTCGGCTTCAAGCCCTGGTTGAAGAAGGACGGCGACGGCTACTCCCTCGATCCGTCGCTGCCAGTCCATTACGTGACATTCGACCCTGCCGCGGAATCGGCACCGAAGCGCAAATGATCAGTAGGCGTCGGCGGGCGCCTTGACGCTCGCGGGGAGCGCGAGCGGGAGCGGCGTGACGGCGCCCTCGCCGCCGGAGAGCCACTGATAGCGGGCCAGGTTCTGCGAGACGCGCGCCACGTAGGTGCGGGTCTCGTCGTAGGGGATACGCGCGACCCACAGATCCACGTCGTTGTCGGCCCCGGCGATCACCCAGTGGGAGACGGCCTTTGGACCGGCGTTGTAGGCGGCCGAGGCCAGGACGACCTGGCTCTGGAACATCTTGAAGAGCTTGTTCAGGTAAAAGGCGCCGACGCGGAGGTTGAAGTCCGGGCTCGTCAGGCGATCGGGATCGTAGTCAATCGCCATCTCGCCGGCGGCCTGCTTGGCCGTCGAGGGCATGAGCTGCATCAGGCCGACGGCGCTCGCGGGTGAGACGATGGCGGGATCGAAGCCGCTCTCCTGGCGCATCAGCGCGTGGAGCAGGCCAGTCGGCAAGCCATGCTCGCTCTCGAGCGGTCGCACGCCCGCGGCGAACGGGCGCGGATAGAGGCAGTCCCACGTCCACCGGTCCGACTCCCCCGGGGCGCGCTGCAGGTACGAGGCGCTGACGAGGTTGATCCCGACGCGATACCGACGCTTGGCGCGCGAGAGCTGGCCGTAGAGATCGCAGAGGGCCTCTCCTTCGCGGCCCGCGTAGGGCGCCGAGGCCTCGCGCTCGCCCGCGAGGAGGCGAGTCTCGGCGTCGCCGTCGAGGCCAATCGAGGCCAGGAGCGAGGGCGCCGGAGGCAGCTTGGGCGTCAGCTTCCCGGCGCCGCCGGTGAGGGCCGGCTCGATCAACGGCGGCACCGGCGCGCCCACCGACGCGAGGCGCGCGCGCGACGTCAACGCGGCCCAGGAGAAAGGGGCATTGCGCGAAAGCTCCGTCCAGATCGCCGTGGCGCCGGCCTTGTCGCCGGCCCGCAAAGCGGCCACGCCTTCCAGCTCGTGGAGCTTGGCGGCCTCGTCGCCGGAGGCGCGGTGAGCCTGATCCGACAGGCTCTTTCGCGCCGCGGGCGCCTCGCCCGAGGAGAGCTGCGCCAGGGCGCGCTCGTACTCGGCGTCGTCGCGCGAAGGCCCCTTCTTGTAGGCCGTGAGGTAGGTGGTATAGGCCTTCGTGGCCTCGGCGAAGCGGCCGTTCTGCAGGTAGAGGCGCGCGGCTTGATACTGGGCCTTCTCGCCCCAGGTGGTCCGGGCGTAGCGCGTGGCGACGGTCACGTAGCTCTTGATGGCGTCGTCGTCGCGCTCGGAGCGGGCCAGCGAGCGCGCGGCGTAAAACCACTCTTCGCCGTCGTGACCGGCCTTGCCAGAGCCCCTGGCGGCGGCCTGAAAGGCCTTGGCGGCTTCGGGGTAGTTGCGGGCCTTGAAGAGCGCCATGGCGCGCTGGTGGCCGAGCTCCGGCTTCGTGGCCGAGGGCTCCTTGCTCATGCGCTCGATCTCGCTCACGGCGTCGGGGCTGCCGGCGCTGACCAGGCCGTCGATGGCCTGCAATCGCTCCTTCGGCAGGAGCGGCTTCTTCATGTGCTCGAGGGCGGCTGTCGCGGCGCGGCCGTCGGGCGAGCTCGGCGTGTGGACTGCCACCCAGCGATAATCGGGCTCCGCGGCCGCGTTGCCGCTGCGCGCCTGGGCGATGCGGGCGCGCTCCATCCGGGCGCGGGCCTCTTCGCGGCCACCGTTCTTCGATTTCGCGGCAGTTGCCACTGCCAGATCGGCCGAGCGGCGTGAATTCGCGGCGTCGCCGGCCTTGTCGTAAGCGATGGCGGCCTTCGAGAGATCGCGCGGCTTGGTCGATTTCGCGAAGTAGGCGGCGGCCTCGGCGTACGGGCCGACGACGAGCTGGGCCTCGGCGCGCCAGCGGGCAACATCGTCGACGAGGAGCGGTAGCGTCGCTTCGAGGCCTGAAAGCAAGGGGATCGCGCGCGCAGCGTCGCCGGCGCCGATCGCGGCGCGGGCCCGCACATAGCGCATCTCGGGCCTGAGGCGATCGCCCTCGGGGAGCGCGTCGAGGAGCGGCGCCGCGTCGGCCCAGCGCTCGAGCCGCACCGCCTCGATCCATGGCACTTCGACGGGGATTGCCGCTGCCGGCGCGGCCTCGGGAGTCGCGCCGGGGAGGAGCGCGCTCTCGGCGGGGGCGGCGGCTTCGAGGCCGGGGAAGGGGCGCGACGTGCTCTCGGCCGGAGGCGGGCCGGCAAAGCGATGCTCCGCGCAGCTGGTGAGAGCCGCGACGGACACGCTGAAGAGAGAGATTGTTCGTCGCATCAGCCCCGGCACGCGTCAGGTTGGCCCGTCACCGCTCGCCTGAGGAGGCGTAGCAGGAACCGGGCATGGGTCGCAAAAATCCGCGGATCAGCCGGCGTTCTCCGTCCAACGTTCGAGCTTTTCGTGATCTTCCTCGAAGAGAAAGGCCGCGACCTCGTCGATGGCGCCGGCGCGGCTCTGCGCTGCGCCGAGCCGGAGCGCCGCGGCCTTGGCGGCGGCGGCGGCGATCGGGTGGGGCGAGACGGCGAGGCCGAGCAGCTCGGGCAAGAGCTCGCGCGCGCCGAGCATCCCCGCGACGAGGGCCGCGAGAGGCCGCGGATCGGCCGGGGAATCGCTGCATTCGAGCGCCGCGCGGAGGATCGCCACCGTCTCCGGCGAGGCCACGCGCGACGCGAAGGATCGGTAATGCCCCGGGGGCAGGCCGAGCTCCGCCGCGCCTTGCGACGTCGTGCAGAGCGCCTCGGCGCGACGCAGCAGCTCCGTCACGACGGGCTCGATCGCGCCGTCGCCAAAGCCTTCGTTTCCCGCGAGATCGCCGGCCACGAGGCGCGTGGCTTCCCCGGCGTAGGCGTCGAGGTTCGCCGTGAGCCGCTCGAGGCCGACGGGCCCGTGGGTGCGGCCGGCGAGGACGTCGCGATCGGTGGTGATCACCACGGTGCTGGCGACGACCGACGGCGTGCCGCCCTCCATGACGTGCGAAACGAGGACGCTGATCTTGCGGATCGCCGGCCAGCGAAGGATCCGCGGCGCCGTTTCGGGATCGACGATGACGCCCCACGGGACGATGATCATCGCCACCTGGCGCGCGCCGAGGACGCCGCGCGGGCCGCGGGTGAGCACCAGCGCGGCCGACATGGCGCCCGCGAGGCCGAGCGCCAGCCCGAGCGCGATCGGGTGATGCCCGATGCGATGAAGCGTGGCCGCGACGGCGCCGAGCCCGACGGTGCTCGCAGCGAGGGTCACCGCCGCGGACGTGGGCCCGGGCACCAGCGATACGAAGCGAAAATCCGGAGGCGGGACTTTGCGGGCCACGTTGAAGGGCTCCTCGGGGCGAGGCGCAGGATAGCCGCGGATCACCGCACACGCAGTGAAAAAAGGCTGCACGGCGGCGGGGCGTCGGCTCTCCTCGATGCGGCGAACGACGGGCCGCGCCGGCAATGACCGAGCGTGTCAATCGATGGAGCGATGGCGATCACCCTGCCGGAGAGCGTCTGTTTCGCCGGACGCCATGACGGGGTGATGCGGGGAGGTGGGCTGGAGGAGGGGAGTCGCGGAGCGCGACGGCGGGATCGCTAGACCAGAGGAACGGCGAGAAGGACGACCTCTTTGCCGCGGACCTCGAGCTTGTAGCGGACGGGCTTGCCGTGCTTGGAGGCCGTCTCGGCCTCGCTCACCTTGATGCGGGCCGTGAAGGCCTCTTCGGTGATGTGATCGACCGGGTCGCCGAGGCTGGTCTTGGCCGCGATGTACTCCTGGAAGAGGCGAGGATAGTAGTTCTCCTCGGCCTCGTCGCGGAGGGGCGCGGCGTCGGCGTGATCGTCGGCCGAGGCCGAGGCCATGCGCTCGTCGACGGAGAGCGCGTCCTGGAACGACGCGGCGGCCGGCGCGCGCGAGGGGCGGCCCTGCTCGTCGGTCTCGTCTTCCTGGACGCCGAAGAGCTGGTTGAGCAGCGAGTTCAAGCGGAACACGAGGCCGCCGAGCTCGGCGTGCTCGATCTCGAAGCGGAGATCGGTGCGGCCGTTCATGATCGCCAGCAGGCCGTCTTCCATCTCGGAGATCGGGCGCGAGATGTAGGCGTCGAGCATCCACGCGCCGGCGATGACCAGCACGAGGCCGAGGAGGATCGCCCCGAGCGCGGGCGCGAGCAGCGCGCTGAGGAGCGCGGGGCCCTGCTGCTTGGTGATGCTGAGGAGCACGATGCGGTGGCCGTCGCCGTAGCCGTCGAGCGACTGCGCCGCGCCGGCGTAGTCGGTCGGGAGGCCGCCAATGTCGGTGACCTGCGCGCCGCCGATGGCGCGAAGCGCCGCGTCCTTCGCGGGCGAGGCGATCAGCGCCGCGACGAGCTCGGGCGTGGCGTTCGCGGACCTGGCGACGACGTCGAGCGCGTCGCCGTTCTTCGCGGCTGCGACGAGGATGTGCCCGCTGGTGCGCGTGCTGGCGTTGTTGATCCGCTCGTCGTTGAGCGCGGTGCCGACGACCACGCCGCCGAGCACGGTGCCGTCGGCGTCGCGGATCGGGGCGTACGAGGTGAGCATCTGCTCGTTGCGCGTGCGGTTGACCCACGCGTCCGAGCCGGTGACGCCCGCCGCGAGCGCCTTCTTGAGCGACGGGTACACGTCGCTCAGGTTGTCGCCGCGCATGAGTACCGAGCCGTTGCGGCCGACGACGACGCCGTTCTTGTCGACCATCACGACGAGCGAAATCGAGAGGCCAGCGAGCTCGGGCGAGGAGGCCGCGGCGTCGCGGATCTTGTTGGCCGTGGTCGTCGCGGCTTCGGCGCGCGCGCTGGCGAGCCCGGCGTTGAAGGGCTCGCGCACCTTGGGATCGGCCCCGCGGCCGGCGAGCCAGCGCTCGAGCACCAGGCCGTCGAGCTGGAGCTGGGCGGACGCGCCCGCGAGCGCTCGGGGTGCTTCCCCGGGGGTGGACTGATCGCCGAGAGCGGCCCGCGTCAGCGCGTAGCCGAGAAATCCGACGACCAGAACCACGACCGCAAATACGGCGATGATCTTTCCGCGCATGCTGCGGAGCCTCCTTGGTGGGGCAATCTCGTGGGGTTCGGGCCAAGCTCGGCGTCGCCGGACGAAGCCCCCTCCAAACCCGGCGCGACGGTATCATTCGCCAAGGGCGACTCACAACACTTCACCAACGCCACGAGATCGTTAGGATGCCCGGGCGATCCGGAGCCACCCGCACGATGACCATTTCCCCTGCCCGAATTCATGTGGTCAGCGATCCCATCTCCGACGAGCACCGCTCGCGGGGCTACCACCCTGAGCGGCCCGAGCGGCTCGGCGCGGCGCGGCGGGGCGTGGCGCTTTCCGGCGTCGAGGCGCTGGATCTGGCGGCGCGCGACGCGACCGACGAGGATCTCGAGCGGGCGCATGCTCGGGCTTACCTCGACGAGCTCGCCCGCCTGTCGGGCCATCACGCGGCGCTCGACGCCGACACGTACCTCGCCCCGCGCTCGGTCGACGCGGCGCGGCGCGGCGCGGGCGGGACGATCGCCATGGTCGAGGCGCTGCTCCAGGACGCCTCGGTGAAGTCGGGCGCGGTGCTGCTCCGGCCGCCGGGTCACCACGCGACGCGCGACCAGGGCATGGGCTTCTGCCTGCTGAACAACGCGGCGATCGGCGCGCTGTGGGCGCTGGATCATGGCCTTTCGCGCGTGGCGATCGTCGACTGGGACGTGCACCACGGGAACGGGACGCAGAACATCCTCTGGAACGATCCGCGCGCGCTCTACATCTCGCTGCACGAGGCGCCGCTCTACCCCGGCTCGGGCGCGCGCGAGGAGGTCGGCCAGAAGGACGGCGCGGGCTTCACCGTCAACGTGCCGCTCTCCGAGGGGGCGACCGACGCCGTCTACCAGATGGCCTTCGAGGAGCTGATCCTGCCCGTCCTCGGAAAGTTCGCGCCCGAGCTGGTGCTGATCTCGGCGGGCTTCGACGCCCACGAGCGCGATCCGCTGGCCTCGATGCGCCTGACGGCCGCGGGCTACGCGTACATGGGCGCGGCGCTCGCGCGGGTGGCCGCGGCGAGCGGGCGGGGCCGCGTCGGGATTGTGATGGAGGGCGGGTACGATCTGACGGCGATCGAGGTGTCGCTGGCGGCGACGATCCAGGGCGTCGTGCGCGCCGATTCGCCGCGAATCGAAGGCGAAGTGAGCACGACGCACCGGAACGAGGTCGCCGCCGCGAAGGCCGTGGCCGCCCGCTGGTGGCCAGGGATCTGAGCGCCGCGATCGATCGCCTGCTCGATGTTGTTGCGGAGTCGAGCGAGTTGAGTATAGTGCCGGTCCCTCGTGGCTTTCGGGCTCGCGGGTACGGTGGGTATAGCTCAGTTGGTAGAGCACTGGATTGTGGTTCCAGGTGTCGCGGGTTCAAGCCCCGTTACTCACCCCGTGCGGTAAACAGCCGCGTTCGCTGAAGAAAACCGGTAGCGCAGCCCTCGCGCCGGAGGCCCTAAACAAGGGCCCTGGGTCCAACGGTGGGTCCAACCCCGCGCCGGTGCTCACGGAGCCGCTGGTGGGGCACGCGCCCCAGGCGCTGGCGCCGTCGCCGGTTACGCCGTCGCCCCGCGCGGCGCTCCTCGCGACCTTGCTAGAGGGCGCGCGCGTCGCCGTGCTCGCCGGCGATCTCGCGACGGCGCGGATCGCGCACGAGACCATCGGCAAAATGCTCGGCGCGGCGGAGCCGCTGGTGGAGCACGCGGCGAGCGGTGCGCCGGTCGTGGATCTTGCCGAGGAGCGGCGCCGCCGGGAGCGGCAGCGCACCAATACGTGCGCCCGCGTGTTGCAACACGTCGAGATGCATAATTCGGAGTACCTTGCAAGTTTTTTTGGTAGCACCAGCTGAAGAGCTTGCGGCGTGCTCGCGGGTCGAGATATCACGACCCATGGCCGAATTATCCCGCCCTTCTGTTGCCGCCCCGACGCTCCGCCGTCCGCGGCGGCGCCGTCCCTTCATCGGGGCCACCGTCGGCGCCGACATCCACGCGCGGACCACGAGCACGGGAAGGCCCGTGGCGCACGTGACGGAAGACGCGGTCCGGATCGGCCTAGGGCGCCGATCAGCTTGAAATGCCAAAAAAAAGACCGGAAATTCAACAGGGAGGCGAGGAGACGGGGAGGTGAGAGGAAGATCGGGAAGGATTTTCCCTCGGGTCTCCCAGTCCTCCTCGCCTCCCTGTGAATTTTCCGACTCTTCAAC
>JANYGI010000007.1 GCA_025362495.1 Byssovorax sp.
GGCATGGAGGCTCCTGATCGGGGTAGAACGCAGTGTGCTACGATTGGCAAAGATTGACAAGCCTTGGGCGTGCGGCTCTCGCGCCACTCCGTGGTGGCATCGCGCCGCCGACATCGCGATGTTCGCTGTCGATCACGTCGCGAAGATCGCGCGTCGTCGTCGTCCTTCGCGGCCGTGCTCAGTGGGGTAACTCTCGTGGGGGTTCAAGTCCCCCGCTTCGCATTTTTCCCGTTTTCACTGCCGTTCATGGTGCTTTCTCCTGATTGGCGCGTCGCCGCGCCGTCATCGTACCCGAAACCGTAGCTAGCTGGCGATCCGACCCGCGTCGCGGGGATGGATCACGCTTTGTCCAGTTGGCCGCCCATGGGCGAAGCCGTGTTGATCGTCCCGTCAGGGGCGAAGTGCTCCCGCACAGGCGGGGCGGCCGTTCCCGGGTCGGCGGTGACCCGGATCGGGTCGGATCCGGCGCGGGTGTTCCGGGGGATCACCTTGCGCACCGCCGTCCCGCCAAATTCAGCGCGGGCGCGGCGCCGCTGGAGGGCGCGCGCCAGCTCGTTTTCCAGCTTGCGGCCGCGGCGCACGCCGAGGCGGTAGGCCGCGCGCGCCACCGCCAGGCCGAAGTCCATCGCGCTGCCGTCGCCCTTCTGGCCGTTGCGGCCGACCAGCTCCCACAACTCGGCCTCCATGCGGTTCATCGACTGCCCTTTTTCGTTGGCGGGTGCGCGAAGCCGGTCAAGGCGGTCTGCACCGGGTAAACGCGCCACCACCGGCGCGCAGCGTCCGCGCGCGCGTCGTCGGCGCGCGGATCGAAGGCGCCCGCTGCGAGCGCCAAGAGGACGAGCTCCACCAGACGGTGAGCGCGCTCGGGCGCGCTCACTTGGTGGGCTCCGCGGCCGGCGCGCTCGAGGTGGCGGGCTCGACGTACGCGGCGCGCACGATGTTGTCTTTGCAGTTGCCCCAGATCGTTTGAATGCTGAAGACCTGCCACGACGACTCAAGCGTGCATCGACTGACGATGATCGACCCGTGGGGACCGGGACGAACGTCGGTGATCATCGTCGTTTCGTGAACGCAGCCTGCCGACATCGCGCCGAGCGCGAGCAGCGGTGCCGCGATGAGCGTGTACCTCACTTCGCCGCCTTTCGCGCCGTGACCGCCTCGCGCAACAGCACCTCCACCTCGCGCACACGCGAGCGGCGATCTTGCTCCGCAAGCTCATCAACCTCGACGACCAGATCGTTCGGCAGTTCCCAGCTAAAGCGCCCCATTTCGCCCGTTTTTCCCGGTTCGTTTTTCGGTTCGTTCATTGAGTCCATGTTTTAAGGCGCTCCCTTGGTATCGTCAAGGCGTTTTTTTGGCGCCCCCTATGAGCGGGCCAAAAAGTGGCTCGAAAGTGGCTAAAAAGTGGCGCCTTTCTGGCTCGTCGTGGGGCACGTCTCGGCCGGTTCGGCGCGGCGGCGCGACAGACCCCGATCAAGTGGGCCGCGGCGTCAAGGGTACAGCCGGCGCGCGCCCTGGCGCAGGGTGCGACCTCGGCGATCCCGCCGCGCCCCTTCCCCGGAGTCCACCGCATGAACGCACGCCTTCTTGCCGCTGTCGGCGCCCTCGGCACCATCGCCACGATCCGCGCGGAGCAGAACAGCGCCGTCGGGCTCGCTGCCGTGCGCGCCGTCCTTCCCGCCGTCCTCGATCTCGTGCAGATACGGCGCGCGATCGCCGCGCTGCGCGTCGCCGCCAACGACGACGAGGACCCGAAAACGACCGCGATGCGCGCGGAGGATACCGCGCGGTACGAAGCTCGACAGGAAGCCACGATCGACGAGCTCCTTGCGGGCCTCGAGCACCACACCGCGGCGCCCGCCGGTGCGCGCGAGGAGCTGCTCGCGCGCGTCGAATCGGTCGCGCTCGCGCAGATCGCGGCCGAGCTTCCCGAGCACGAGCACGAGCCCGAGCTCCCGCGCACGACCAACAAGACCGGCAAGAGGTAGTCGTGGGCGCGTCGGCGATCCTCGCGGCGGTGCGCGCCGTCGTGCCGTCGGTGTATGGCTCGGCGCGTTTCCGGCTGCTCACCGGCGGTTCATGGGGCCCGGGCGGGGGCACCACCTGCGCGTTTCTCTGCGCCTGGTGCCTCTACTTCGCCGGCTGCCGCGACCCGAGGATCGTCAACTACGAGGCCCCGGCGACGGGGCTTCGCTTCCACGTTTCGGAGGGGATTTCCCGGCTCATCGACGGCGCGCGGACCCTCGGCGCCCTCGACACGACGGCGGCGCGCTTCCGGCCGTTGCCCGGGGATTTCCTGTTCTTGACGGAGGGGCCGCCCCACACCGAACACGTCGAAGTCTTCTTGGGCTTCACCAAGTCCGGCGCGTGGCGGGTCGCCGCCGCGGGCCAGACCGACCCGAAGACCGGGCGGCAGTGCGCGATCGTCAAGACGCGCACGCGCCGCGGGTCGCAGCTCACCACCGCGGCCGGCGGGCGCACCCTCGCCGCCGTGATCCGCACCCGCCGCTTGCCCTACGCCGCCGCGCCCCTGGGCGGCGGAAGCGCGCTCGTTCCCCTGCTTTTTCTCGCGGCGCTCGGCGTCGCGGCCCTGGAGTGACCCATGCCCGACGAAACCACCACCTCCGATGCCATCGAGTACGCCAAGACGGCAAACGCCGTCGTGCAGCAGGCTGCGACCGTCGCCGGCCAGATTGGCGCCACCGGCACGCAAAAGACCCTGCAACAGGTCTCGTTGGCGCTCGCCGCAGGTGTTTCCGCAGGCGTTACCGGCGCCGGCATTGGCGCCGTTGTCGGCGGGGCCTCGTTCGCGGGCGCCATCGGCGCGGGCGCCGCGCTCGGCTCGAGCTGCGGCCCGATCGGCGCGGCGGTCGGTGTCTTCGTCGGCTGCATGGTCGCGATCGGCAAGATGTACTCGGCCGGCGCGGTCGAGGATCTCCCGGCGCTTGCCGAACGCCAACACGTCGCGCGCGTCGCCGCGCTGGAGGTGCAAAAACAGCTCGCGTGGCTGGAAGCGCCTGAGCACCTTCCGCAGCTCAAGGCCGCAATCATCTCCGGCTGGTACACAACAGCGGTCGACGTCGTGAGCACGCAGCTCCTCGACAGCGATTGGGGCCCGGGCTCCTCGGCCTCGAAGTGGTACGCGGCCCACTCCGATCCGCTGGCGGCGTTTCCTGCTCCGGCCAGTGTGCGCGACGCATTGCGCCTCACGATGGCGCGCACCGGCCTTTTTGTCGGGACGCCGCTTCAGATCGCCGACGTGAAAGCGAAGCTCCGCGCCCTGCGTCTCTCACACCCTGCGCTCAAGATCGGAATCCCGAAGAGCCGCTACGCCGCCGTCAACGCGCTTCAGACTTTCGCGCAGATGGGCGCGCCGAAATACAGCGCCGCCCTTGCCCTGGGCACGATCGCGCAGCTCAGCGCCAATCCCCGCGCCGCGGTTCGCCGCGCCCCGCCTGCCCCGAAGAAGAGCACCGGGCCGGCGCTCCTCGTCGCGGGGATCCTCGCGGCCGCGCTTCTGGTCTAGGATCCTATCCCATGGGATACGCCTTGCTGGAGCTGGACGACGAGGACGCGCCGATCGTGCGCGCGTCGACCCAGGGGCGCCCGCGCATCGAGTCGCGCTCGCTAACGCTCGTCGACAACGACGGTGTGTGCGTCGTGATCTCGGGCCCAACGTGGGCGTTTCGGCGCATCTTCCGGCGCACCGAAGAAAACGAGTTCGCCCTCGCGGGCCTGCCGATTTCGATCACCACGAGCCGCACCAAACCGGCCAAAAAGGAGCCTCTCCGTGAGCCACCGCAACGACGACGCGCCCACCGGCGCGGGCCTCGCACCCGCGCACGTTGACTGCCACGCCATCTTCGGCGAACCGGCCGAGGACACCGGCAAACCGTGGACCCCGATCCCCTCGGCGTGGATTCTGCGGATCGAGGTCCGGCGATGGACGCAGGTCAACGGCAGCGGCTCGAAACCGCTCATCGCGACGTACATGCCGGAGGACTTGCCCGATCTCGAGAACCTCCGCGCCCGCCACGGCGGCGGCGTCTATGAGCTGACCGCGCGGGCCAGCGAGGCGAGCGGACGACAGAAGGGCTCGAACCTGCGGACGGTCTCCGCGACCCTCGACGGGCCGCCGATCGACACCGCGGCGGCTGCGTCCACGGCGCTCGCCGCGCCTCGATCCGCCGGCCTCCAGGTCGCGCCGATCGACGCGGGATCGATGGTCGGCGGAGGCGCCGCGGTGATCGCCGCCGTGGGCGGCATCCTCGAACGGCTCGCCACTGCGTCACGCGAGGAGCGCGAGGAGCGACGCGAGCGCGAGGAGAAGCGCGACCGGATCGAGCGCGAAGAGCGCCAGCTCCGCGAGGACAAGCGGGAGAAGCTCGACGCGCTGGAGCGCGAGCGCAAGGACCGCAACGACCGCGAAGACGCCCAGCGGCGCGAGCGCGCCGAGGCCGCCTCGCGGGAAATGCTGGCGCGCGTGCAGCAGGAGATCCAGACGGCGCGCGCCGCCGCGCCCGCGCCCGCGGCCGCCGCGCCGGCCGGGGCGCTCGGGAGCCTGGACGAGCTTTTGGTGACGAAGAAGAAGATCGAGGAGCTGAGCGGCACCGGCGATCTCGTGAAGCTCGCCGGATCGGCCACCGGCGTCATGGCCCTCGGGCATTTTTTGGGGATGCCGCCCGAGCTCATCGCCGCCATAGCCGCGGCCGGCGGCAAGATCGGCACCGGGTGAGCCTCTACCGCTTCGCCACCGGCCGCGACAAGGGCCGCTACCTCGGCGGCGCGGCCGAAGACGACGCGCGCGATCCCGCGGTGATCGCCCTCGCGCGGAGCGTCCCGCCCGGCCTCGACGGGGATCTCTTGCTCCTCGCCTGGGTGCAGTCGCGCCTCGCCTATGCCGGCGATGCCGGCGGTATCGAGTGCTTCGACGACGCCGCGCGGACCCTGCGCCGGGGCTGGGACGACTGCGACGGCCTGGCGCGCGTGCTCCTGGCGCTGCTGCTCGCCCGCGGCTCGCAGGCGCGCCTGCGCGCTGTCCTCGGAGGACCGACGGGCCGCGACTACCCAGCCCAGCTCTCGGACGACCCCGCGCCGGCACTCGTCCTCGACCGCATACGCCGCGGGGCGCTCTCGGTCGTCTACACGCTCGCCATCGAGAGCGGCGCCGCGCACCTGATCCCGCCCGAGGCCGCCTCGCTTCGCCACCTCCAGGTGGAACTCCGCGCGCCGAGTCACCCGCGCGCCGAGTCGTCCGGCTGGCTTTTGCTCGAGGCGACGCGCGAGCTTCCGGCCGGCTCGCCGCGCTGAATTGCACAATTTCGCAATTTCGAAATTCAGCCCGCGATCTGCTCCCATGCCGCGCGCGCGCGGGCGAAGCGCGCCCTCGCGGCCCGCTGCGCCTGGGGGTCGGTGCGCTCCCACAAATCCGGGTGATCGAGCTTCGCCACGCGCAGCCACGCGCAGCGCGCGGCCTCGCGGTCGCCCTCGCGAACACCGAGCGCCTGCCACGGCGAGACCTGCGGCTCGGGCTCCTCGATCGGAGCGGGACGCGCGACGGTGCGCCCGAGGTTCCAGCGGCATTTGGGGCCGCCGATGACGTGCGTCGGCGTGACGGCCGCCTCGGCGTCGCACATGTGCGCGTGCTCGCGCGGCCCGACGGCGCGCCCGTCGGCGTTGATGTGCCGCAGCGCCAGCACGAGCGCGCCGCGCAGCGCCAGCGCGCGCAGTGCCTCGCGCATCTCCTCCGCGTCGCGCTTCGCCCAGGCGTCGAGCGAGTCGACGATCACCACCGAGGCGGCGCGCACCACCGGGAGCGCGAGCACGGCGCGCCACGGCCCGAACGGGACGCGCGGGACCGTCGCACGCGCGCCGACGCGCCGGAAGATCGCCGCGTAGCGCGCGGGGCTCATCTCCGCGTCGAGCCACACGATCGCCTCGCCCCCGGCGCGTTGAAGCTCGTTAGCGAGGCGCGCCAGCTCCGTTGATTTGCCCGCGCCCGGCTCGCCGTGCACGAGCACGAGCGCGGCGCGCTCCATGCCGCCGAGCGCCGCGGCGATCGGCGACTCGAGGCGCAGCAGCTCGGGCGCCGGGAGGTCAATGTCCACCAGCTCGGCGCCGAGTGTCACCACCGACGCGCGCGCGTCGTCGCCGTCCACCAGGTCGCCGACGTCCTCGAGTTCGCCGCCGCACGGCGTGCAAATCGCCTCGCCCGCGTTGCCGCGTCGCCCACACCCCCGACACGAGTTCGCCATAGTGTCAAGGGTACAGAAATCGCGCGCGCGCGTCCAGGGTAGCCGGGTGTTGCTCCCCCGCCCCCGCTTCACCGCCTACGGCCTGCGCTCCGCGCTCCGCATCGTGCCCGCCCTCGCGGCCGTGGACGGGCAGGTTCTCGCCGGCCTCGTGCATGGCCCGGCCGCCCTCGGCCTCCAGCGCACCACGGCGCCCGGCCCGATGCAGCGCCTCGACCTCGCCGCGGCGCAACTCGGCGTCCCCGGCGTCGACAGCAACGGCGACGTGCACGACTCGGGGCTCATCGCGCTCCACGTGCAGGCGCTGCTCGCGGCCTGGGCGCGGATGACGGGCGCAGGCGTCCCGCAGGACTACGGGAGCACCCCGGCGGACTTCACGGGCACCGACTCGGCGCGCATGCGCTCGGAAGTCGCCAGCTTTCAGCGCTGGCACAACGATCGCGTCGCGCAGGGCGCGGCGAAGCTGCCCGAGGACGGCGCGACCGATCCCGCGACCCTTGACGCGCTCCAGCTCATCGGCACCACGCTAATCGCCAACCACGCGGCGCAGTCGGGCGCCGAAGCCGTCGCACCCTCCAAGCCGGCAGCCGAAAAGGCCGTGGTTCGCTCCAAGCTCCTCGACCTGGGGCTCGCGCTCCTCGCCGGCCTCGTGCTCTACGAGGCGACCAAGTGAGCGGCGATGGGATCTACTGGCGGCACAGCGATCCGCGCGGCCTCGACGCGGGCGCGGCCGCGGCCTCGGCGCGGGCGAGTCTCGGCGCGTGGGGCTCCGACACGACCAGCGTCGCCGATCTTCGCGCGCTCCTCGCTGGCTGGACGCTCCAGGCGAGCGACCTCGCGGACGGCGTACACCGCGACGCTCAAGGCGCGCTCACGGCGCGCTCGTTCCCGGTGACCGGCGAGCGCGCCACGTGGGCCGGGGCGCTCCTCCGCACGGTCGCGATCCTCGCCGCGGGCGAGCGCGCCACAGCTTCGATCGACACACTCGGCGGCGGCGCGGCGAACCTCGCCGACGCCTCCGACGACGCCGAGGCGCGCGCCGACCTTTCGGCGAACCTCAACGCGGCTGGCTTCGGGACCGGGACTCTCGTCGTGCTCGGCCTCGGCCCGCTCGTCCCGCTCCTCGGGCCGTTTCTCGTCGCCGCGGCGCTCTTTCCGGCGCCCGAGGCCGACACGCGCAAGGCAAAGCTCATCGCGCTCACCGACCAGGTGGCGCGCGTCCTCGACGCCCACCGACAGCGGGAGCGCGCCGCCGGCAAGCGGCTCTCTTTCACCGCGACCGAGCGCCAGCAGCTCGACACGCTCGTTGCGGCGCAGCGGCAGATCGCGATCGACATGGGCCGCACGGACCTCGCGCCGAGCGCGCAATCGCCGCTCGGCTTCCTGAAAGACCTCATCACGCCCGTTGCCGAAGGAGTCGGCGCCGGCATCAAATGGAGCCTGATTGGGCTCACCGCAGCGCTGGCCCTCTGGGCCTACGTGGAGACGCGACAATGAATCTCAAGCAGTTCACCCCCCTGTTGATGATCGGCGGCGCGGCCGTCGCTGCGAAGGTCGGAGGCGACTACGCCGCCGAGCAGTCGACGACCATCAGCGGCACGCGCGGCGCGCGTCCGGCGCTGCTCGGCGCCGCCGCGCTTTTCGCCTGGTACAAGGGCTATAAGCCGATCGCCGCCGGTATCGGCGCCATGGCGGCGGTCGACGCCTACGGCGCGGTCATGGGCACGACCGACGCCGCGCCCGCGGACGACACGAGCGACCCGACGGCGATCACCGCGCCCGCACCGGCGCCGAGCATGAGTGGCACGCACACCAGCGCGCCTAAGGCGAGCGGCACGTTCAACAACCCGCTGGACCAGAACGGCAACCCTATCGGCGCCCTCGGCTCGGGCTCGAACACGCCGATCACCAACGCCGCCGCCTTCGGACCGGGAGACAACCTCAGCAGCGCCAGCGCCGGCCCGCTCTCGGCGCTCGCCGGGTTCTTCCAGCCGGTGAACGCCGTCAACAACCTGAACGACGCGGGAGGGCGCGCCTACGCCGCCCGCAACAATGCCGGCATTCGCGCGTACGCCACCGGCCGGCGCTGAGCCGCGCGCCCCACCTCACCCTCTCGCCTCTCTCGGAGCCCCTCCCATGAACCCGAACACGCACGCCGAAACCATCCTCCGCAGCCGCTTCAACCCGGCGCAGTTCCCTGATCTCGTCGTCACCTACGCGAGCTTTTACTGCGCCAAGACGATCCGCCTCACGGTCGACGCCACCTGGCCCGCGACGACGCCGCGCGCCGCCACCCTGCTGCTTCCCCCGCAGGAGGTGCAGTTTTTCGACTTCAAGCGCAACGAGTCGATCGTCATCCCGACCGCGAGCGGCGGCTACGCGCTCCCGAGCACGTGGGCCGACACCAACCTCGACCAGGCGCGCAAGCTCCCCGAGAACACCGCGCTCGCCATCGACTCGATCGCCTGCGAGATCGAGCCGCTCCAGGTCGGCTATCCTCAGTCGCCCAGCCCCATCGCCACGCCCAGCCTGACGGACAGCGCCTATACCGGCAACGCGACGAACCCCGCGACGCGGATCTACATGGCCGATCCGGCCGGCATCGTGCAGCCCGTGGCCACCTATTCGGACCACCCGACCAGCCTGGAAATGGGGCTGCGCACCCACTGCGGCTACAAGATCCAGACGCGCACGGACGGGGCGGCGCTGCTCTCCGGCTCGCTGCGCGACGTCGGTTCGGGCGAGCTCGGGACGAAGCGCGGCGGGTTCGGCGATGGCGTCAACTCGACGGAGAAGCGCGTTCCCGACGGCATCATCTGGGACAACACCAGCACGAAGACGGACGCGGAACTCTACTTCTCGATCAAGAACGACGCCTCCATCCTCGTGCCGGTCGCGAGCGTGCCGCAGTACCCGGGCGCCAGCACCTACGCCACCGCGAACGGCGGCACGGTGCGGATCCGCGTCACCGTGCGCGGATGGTTCTTCCGGCCGAAGGGCTCGATCAACGTCTGACCGACCCGGGCGCGCCTCGACGCGCGCCGCTCGCTCTCGCTCGTCCCCCGTCGCCCCGGAGCCCCATGGATACCATCGTTCGCGCCGTCCCTACCTGCGAGCTGACCCGCGCTGCGCGCGTCGATCTGCTGCAAACGCAGGTCGAAACCAACGCCCTATCGCTTATCCTGCCCACGGACCGCGCGGGCCTCGTGCTCGTCGGGTGCCTGCTCACCGCCACGCCGACGACCTACGCCGGACACGCCGCGCTCTCCTCCACCGGCGGGCAGGTGCCGATCGATGATCTCGACCTCTGGCTTTCGTGGGACGAAGCGCACGCCGTCACGCCCTCGACCGATGTCGCGGGCGCCGTGATTCAGCTCGCCGGTTACGCGGAGGCGCGTACGTACGATCTTGGCTTTCGGCTGCTCGAGAGCCGCGTGCCCGACAACACGCAGAACCTCACCGCCAAGGTGCGCGGGCGCTTCGCGGGCGGCGGCGCCTCGGGCTTCCCGGTGGATGTTCGCCTCGGGTTCACCGCGTTCTTTCGGCGCGATCGCTGACATGTGGTGCGAGCTCGTTCCGCCGCAGCCGGCGACATTCGCCGACGACGACGGCGGGGCGCGCCTCGTGTCCCTCGACGACGACGGCGCTACCGCGTGGACTCTCGAAATCACCGCCACGCTCTCGGGCGTTCCGGTACTGCTCGGCCGCGTCCTCGTTCTTCCCGGCCGTGCATCCCGCGCCGTGGCCATCGTCCACGCGCCCGACGCTACCGGCTATGAAATCACCGGGGCCGTCCCGCCGGTGCGCAACGGGTCGCCGCGCCGAGCGCGGGTCGGGCTCTCGCGCGCGTGCTGCGCGCCGTCGTCGCCGCTCGTCGCCGTCGCGGGGGGCTCGGTACTCCTCGGCGACGTGGGCGCGGCCTACGACCTGGCGGTGAGCGCCACGAGCGGCACCGTCGCCGGCTACCCGTGCGCCCTCGGCACGGGACAACAGAAAAGCTGGCTCCGCGCCTCGGCGCCTAGCAGCAACGCCAGCGGCGTTTACCTCGTGCTCGCCGACGCCACCACGCCGCCCGGCTCTGGCGCGCCCACTCTCGCTCCGGTGCCGATCGCGCCGGGGCAATCGATCGTCCTCGCCGAGCCGCGCTTGTTCGCGGCCGGCCTGTCCTGGGTCTGTTCTTCCTCGCCCGCCGTCGTCACTCCCGTAACCGGGCTTCTCGTTTCCGCGCTCGTCGAACGGCGCGGGTGAAAGGCTTTCCTCATGCTCTCCGCACCCTCGTTCTCTCGCCGCTTCGCGCGCGTCCTCGCCGCCCTGGCGCCGTTCTTCATGTTCTGCGGCCTCGCCGGCTCCATGCTCGCGTGCAACCTCGCCGAGGCTCGCCCGACGCGCCCCACCGGCGCCGCCGTCGTCGCGCCCGCACCGAAGGCCATCACCTCGACCTCGACGCCGCAGCAGCAGGCGCAGGGGCAGTGCCAGCCGTGCAAGGGCACGCACGTCGGGTCGTTCGTCTGGGTCATCGACCCGACGATCGACAGTCACCCGGCGGAATCCCTCGTGCAGGCGCTCGACACCTCAACGTGCACGGCCTCGATCGTCACCGTCGATCCCAATGTCTCCATGGGCCTGCTCACGCGGATCGTTCCCCTCGGCCAGGCTGACGCGCCGGTCGTCACGCCGACGCCGGCCTACATCGTGATCACGCAGTAGGCGCACCGCCGATGGTTGCCGCCCTCGCCCTCACGCCCGCGCTGCGCGCCGAGTATTCGGCGCTCGCCGCCTCGTGCCAGCTCACCGCCGCGATGCGCGCCAGCACCTCGGCCGGCGCGCGAAAGATCCTCGCGGCCGCCGCGCGTTACCGCGACGTCGAGAGCGCGACTGGCGTCCCCTGGGCCGTCGTCGGCGCGATCCACCAGCTCGAGAGCGGCGGCGCTTTTACGCGGCATCTGCACAACGGCGACAGCCTGAAGAGCCGCACCACGCACACGCCCGCGGGACGGCCCGCGGCCGGCTCGCCGCCCTTCACGTGGGAGGCGTCCGCAGCCGACGCCCTGGAGCTCGCCGGCTTCACGCTCGCGCGCTCCTGGAGCCTGCCCGAGACGCTGTACCGCCTCGAGTCGTACAACGGCTTCGGCTACCGACTCCACCACCCGGGCACGCTCACGCCGTACCTGTGGGCCGGCACCACGCACTATACGCGCGGGAAATACGGCGCCGATGGGCGCTGGGATCCGCTCCTCGCCTCGCAGCAGCCGGGCGCCGTCGCCCTGCTCCTGGCGCTGCGAGACCTCGGCGCCGTCGTGCCGGTGCTCGACTCGATCTCAACCTCGCCCGGGAAGACGTCCCCCGGGCTCGCCGTCGCCGCGATCGCCGCGGCGCTCGGCCTCCTCTGGACGCTCGCCACCGACTGAGAGGCTTTTCATGAGCGCCACCAAGCCGCGCACGATCAAGACACGTCACGCGACCGTCGTCGTTTACGAACACAAGACGCCGAAAAAGTCGGCCGCGAAGAAGAAGCCGGCGAAGCGCCGTAGCGCGAAGAAGACCGCCAAGCGCCGCGCCCGACGCAGCTCCTCGGGGCTGTGATGGGACGCGCCGCCGTCAGTCTGCGCGACCGCGAGGCGCTCTGTGCGAGCCTTCGCGCCCAGCTCAAGACGATCGACCCCGAGCATTCGGCCGCCGCGGCGGCGCAGGACCCCACCGCGTTCGTGCGCGGCTACGCGAACCTCCTAAACCACATCGCCTACGAGCTGATGCGCGTGGGCCACGCCGACGTCGCGCACCGCCGCGCGGCGCGCATCTTCGAGATGACCGAACCGAGCACGGCCCGCTCGAGCGCCGACGCTTTCGCGAAGACGCGCCCGAGCGCGAGCGGCCAACGGTCCAAAAAGAAGGCGCCATCGACGAAGAAGCCGCGCCCGCGGGGCTGGTAGACGCCGTGGCGCACGCTAACTTCAGGGCCTACCACGAGCGCTTGACCGGCCGCGACGAGCGCGCCGCCGTGCGCGCCAAGGCGCAAAAGCTGGAGGCGCGGCGGCGCGAACGCTCCAGCGCCGCGCGCCAGCGGACGCGCCGCGCCGTGCTCTTCTGTCTCGCTCGCCTCGCCGAGGCGCAGCGGATCACGGGCGCCGCCCTGGCGGAGAAGCTCGACGCCGAGCGCGCGATCCGCGACGACGCACGCGAGCGCGAGAAGAGCCGCTGCCGACAGCGCGATATCCGCGCCGAGCGGCCAAAGACGACCACGGACAAGGCGGACCGCAAGCGCCGCCTTTCGGCCGCCGCGGCCGAGTGCCGCGCCATCACCAGGCGCGCCAGCGCGAGCACGCGCGCGATCTTCGAGCGGGCCGCGCGCGCGCTGCGCGCCGAGCGCGACGCCGAGCGCGCATTCTCCGCGGCCCTCTGCGCTGCGCGCAAGACCAAGCTCAAGAGCCACGTTCGAGGCCGCGTAGCGCAGGCCAAGGCCGCGATCCGCGAGGATATCGACCTGCGGCGCGGCGCGCGGCGCGTGGCGCGGCCGGCGAAGCGCGGCCCGAGCGCGGCCGAGGCACGGGCGCAGAGCGACCACGAGACAGAGGCCGACATCGAGGTCAACGCGCCGCGCCTTCTGCCCCTCTGGCACCGGGTGAAGCGCTCGATCGTCGCCGGTCGCAACCGAAGCCGCCTCGAGACTTTTTACGAATACGCGGAGAGCCTCGGCGACTCGAACGAGCTTGCCGAGGCCGACGACGCCGCCATGGCGGCCGGCGAGGAAGAAGCGCGCCAGCACTACGCCGGCCTCGCCAGCACGAAACCTGGGCGACCCGTAAGCGCCGCGCGCAAGGCGAGCGGCGCGACCGCGCGCAACCGCGCAGCCGGGGTGCCGTTTTGAGCGAAGCGATCCGCTACCACGACGGCGCCGGCCTTCAGCGCGTCGCGACCATCGAGCGCAGCCCCGGCCGGGATACCCTCGTGCTCGCGCTGCAAGGGGGCGCCACGCGCCTTCCGCTCTCGACCTCGACGCGGGCCCGCGGGTCGGTCGTCTCGCACCACGTGCCCACCGTGGCGGCCTTCGCGGCCTACGCGCTCCTCGCGTGGTTTCAGGCGAGGCGCGCGCCGTACGGCGCCCGCGCCGCCTTCGCGGTCGACGGGCGCGTCTTCGTCGCGGTGCACCAGCAGCACCCGCCGGACAGCGGCCACGCGGCGCCACACCCGGGCGTCACGCTGCTCGACGCGACCGCCGCGGCGCTGGACGAGCCTCCAGGCGGTCGCGGCGGCGCGCTCCTCGTGCTCCTGGCGATCGCCCTGGCGGCCGCCGTTGTCGCGTCCGACTGACTCAGCCGGCGAGCGCCTGCGTCTCGACGAGCGAGACCCAGCGCGCCCCGGGACCCTGCCCGATGCACCGACACAAGCCGGCGTCGGCGAGGTTCGAGAGCGCGTACACAACGCGCTTTTTCGCGCGCTTGAGGTGCGCCGCAATCTCGTTGGCGGTCGCCTCGCCCAAGTCGCGCAGCAGATGATCGACCGGCGCGAACGGCTCGCGCTCGAGGCGCCCCGTGTAGCGGTGATCCGCCTCGGCGTTCACCGCCTCGACGGTGAGGCCGTACAAGCTCACCGGCGAGCGCGCCGGCCCGTTGCGCACGAGGCTCTTGCCGGTGACGAGGCGGCCCAGGTGGATCTTGACGGTCGCGAGCGGGACCGCGAGCGCCTGCGCGATCTCGGCGGCCGTCAGCGGACGCCGGTCGCTCAGCAGACCGAGCAGCAGCGCCGGCAGCTCGGAGCGCGCGGCGCGCGGCGGCGGGAGAGCGCGGGCATAGCTCGCCTTCACGGCCATCCCGGCGCGGCGCCCGGCCACGCTCGCCAGTCTTTTCGCTTCCACGAGGGCCACGCCCTGGGCGACGAGCTTGCGGCGCGTGCGCGCGTACGCCTTGTTCCACGCCCTGTGTCTCGCCGCCTTGAACTCCCCGCGCGGCGAGAGCTTGCCGCCGAAGCCGGCACGAGCAAGCTCGTCGAGCGCGCCCGCGACGAGGGCGTTCGCCGGTGGGAGCGCCACCGGCTCCAAGCCCGGGAACTCGATCGCGCCTTGGGGCAGACCGCGCCGCAGGCTGCGCACATACCCGGCCGTCATCGCCAGCGTAGAGTGCCCGAGGAATTGCCGCACAGCTTCGAGATCGCCGGCCGCGGCGCCGATGGTGCCGGCGGTGCGCCGATTGGCGTGGGGCGTCCATTTTTCGGGCTTGGGAAGCCCGATCTTCCGCGCGAGGTCGCGCATGAAGTTGCACGGCAACAGCCGCTCCGACGAGCGCCAGCGGCGCGGATGCGCGCTCTTGTGGACGCTCGGAAACACGGGCCCTTGCGCGTCGAAGATGCCGTGTTTTTTAAGCGCCCTGAAGTGCTCCTGCACGATCATCACCGCTGTCCGGTTCAGCCCGAGGACGCGCACGCGCTCGCCCTTCGGCAGGTCGGGCGGCTCGCGCGCGGCGGGGTTTCGCTCGATCCAGCCGCGCGTGACTTGCCTGCGGATCGTCACGCTCGGCTCGTCGGCGTCGAGGTCGAAATCGTGGACGCCGAGGCCGGCGGCCTCGCCCTGACGCAGGCCGAATACCATCTCGAAGAGCATCCGCGCCCACCAGTCGGAATACTCGCCGCGCTCCCACGCGGGCGCGTCGAGCTTCATCGCCTCGAGCACAAACGCACTGACTTCGCCGATGTTGCGCGCCGCCTCGCCGCTTGCGTTGCGGTCGCTCGGCGGCGGGCGCCACGCGCCCCAGGGGAGCGCATCGATCCGGCGCGCGACGATGCCGCGGCGAGCGCACGCGCGCATCAAGTTGAACAAGTTCCTCTTGCTTTTCGGGCTCAGCGGGTCGCCGCCCGGCGTCGTCGTCTGATCGAGCCATTCGCGCATCACCACGCTCGTGCACATCGCGACGAGCGCGCGCCCCTTGCCAAAGGCCGGATAGCTCAGCACGTGGCGCCGATACTGCCCCTCGATCTTCGCGCGCCACCGCGGTTTCTGCGCGGCCACGTGCTCCTCGAAGACCTCGGCCCAGGTGAGCGGCCCTTTTGCGGCGCCGTGGCGGCGCGCCACCTCGCCGACCGCGACGCCCTGGCCCAGCTCGCGGCGCCGCGTCTCGACCTCGGCGATCACACGCGCGACCTCGGACGCGGTACCGATCACGCTTTCGCGCGCCTGCGTTAGCGGATCGACGTACTGACGCCGGAAGATCTCGATCCGCTCCCCACTCGGGCCGACGGTGACGCGGTAGGGCTTCGCGTCCCTCACGTGCTCACCGTCCTGCTCAGCCACGCCGCGGCCATCGCGCGAAAGGTCGCCACGTCGCCGAGGTAGGCGCGCGCCACGGCGGCCTCGTGCGCCTCGTGCGCCCGCAGCTCCTCGGCGTACCACGCCAGGTGCTCGGCCGAGGGCGTGCGGGTTGGGCTGGAGCGCGGCGGGAGCGCAAAGCCGTCGTGCAGCTCGCCGAGCTCGTCGGGCTCGCCGTCCACCTCGAGGACGAACCCGAGACGCCGCCCGAGCACCGCGCCCTCGGCCGTCAGGCGCGCGGTCGCCACGATCGCCGCTTCAGCCACCACCAGGCCGGCAGCGATTTCCGGGAGCGGCCGCGGCTCGCGCCCGGCGTTGCGCTCCGCGCTCGCGACGAGGCGCGCCATGCGCTCGAAGTCCGCGGCCGTCCGCAGCGCCGGGAAGAGATCCCGAGGGCGCCCGATCGGCTCCTCGACCACGCCGCGGCGCGGATCGGGCCGGAACAGCTCGGCGCGCAGCCTCGCGCGTCGGCGCGCCGACGCATCAACCTCGACCACCGCAACCTGCAGCGAGGAAGCGACCACGGCTTCATGCAAAAACAGCTCAAGATTCGTCGATTTCATCTACTGGCCCAAAAGCATCGGCATAAGTGACAGGAGGCCGGCGCACAAATTCGGCGTAGGCCGCGAGGTGCCGCGCGCAGAGGCGCAGCGCGTTGACGCCCGGGGCAGGCGGAGCGCCGCATTCAGCCCACCACGGGCCGACCGTGCAGAAGCGCGGCCGCAAGGCCTCGATGGCGCGCTGGTGGGCGTCGCAGAGCGTGCCGGTGATGGCGGGGATCCCGCACGGCGGAGCGCCGCCACCGGGCGACTTCGCCCAGCCTTTGCCCCACTGGCAGAACCGACCCGACCAGAGCGGCCGCGGCAGCGGCGGCGCCACCTCAAGCGGGAGCGCCGGGGCGCGCGCCTCGCGGCGCTCCGCGCTCTCGACCAGGCCGCGCACGTCGAGCGACGCGACCGACGATGATCGCGCCGCCCGGGGCTCGCGCGCCGCCTGGGCTGCCTGGGCTTTCGCGCCCAGCGCCTCGAAGAACGGCAGCACGAGCACCGGGCTGCCGCGACTCACGGACGCCACCGGCGGCCGCCGCGCCGCACCACGAGCGGCGGCGCTTTCGGCCGTCGCCCACCGCGCGCCGCCGTCTCAGCGCGCTTCGCCTTGCGCATCACGGCGACGTTGACGCGGGCGACGTCGCAGTCGTGCCGAAAGGCCGCCGGCAGCGCCGACGAGCGCAGCGCCGCCGCCTCGATGGCGCGCGCCGCCTCGATCTGCTTTGGCGTCGCGTCGCGTAGATGCGCGCCGCACGACCAGCACACGAGCGGCGCCGCGCCAACCGCCGCGCCCACCGACGCCTCGACCGGGAGCACCGGCCCGCAGATGTCGGCGCCCTCCGGATGGACGAAGAGACCGCGCCACCGCCGGAGCCCGATCACGCGACACCGCCGAGGCGAGGCCGGGCGCGCGTGCGCCAGTCGGGCGAGAAGCGCCCATGCCAGCGCGGAGGGCGCAGGAAGACGCGATTCTCCGGGCACGCCGCCCAGGTGCGCCGGGCGAGCCACCGGAAGCGCGCCACGCAGCCACAGAGGCGCCAGGCGCGCCCCTCGCCCAGGAAGCCGACCCACGAACAGGGCCAGCGGCAGGCGCGGCCGGAGTCGTCCGGGCCGCGGCAGCAGGTTCCGCAGTTGCGACAGATCGGCGCCCTCACAGGAGCCCCCACGGGTCGCAGGCGTCGCAGCCCCAGCAGCGGCCGGCGCCGCGGCAGACGTGCGGCGGCAGCTCAGCGCGCGGCCGGCGCTGCGGGCGCGTCCACGGGGGAGGAAGCTCGCGGAGCTCGGCCGCGCCGTCACGCTCTTGTTCGGCCGCGCTCACGACCGGCCTCCGTCGGCGGTCGGCTCGTCGTCGCCCAGGTGGGCACCGTCGCCCCGCGGAATCGACGTAACGTCCCCGTCCGCCCAGGCGACGAACACCCGCAGCGCAGCCGCCGCAGAGTCGGCCCGCTCGTCGTCGGTCAACCCGCGCCCGAGCTGGCCAGCGATCTTACGAGCGCACCGATCGGCGTCCTGTTCCGGCGTCTCCATGACGCTCGCGACGAGAGCGCGCGCGGCCATCGTCCGCGCCACCTGGGCGGCGCTCTTCTCCGAGGCGATGATCTCGACGATGCGCGCGAGGTCGTCGTGGTCGAATAAGAACCCGGGCTCGGCAACGAGGTGGGGCGGACCATTGCCGCCCTGGAGCGCGGTGACGTACGGCTGGCCGCCGCACGACACGCAGAGGCCGTCACCGTCGACCATCGGCGCGGCGGCGCACGCGCACGACACGCACGAGCCGCAGGGACACGCCTGCACCTTGCCCGCCGTGCTCACGAAGCACCACCCTCCGCGCTGCGACCGTCCACGCACCTGTCGCAGACGCGCCGGGCCCAACTCGCCGCGCTCGGCTCCACCAGGTCGCGACTGCACTCGAGGCAGGCGCGCTTGAACCTCAGCACGCCGAGGCGCGGCCGGAGCTTCGCCACGACCTTCGAGCCGACGAACGCGACGCACCACCGGCGGAAAATCTCGCCGTGCATCGCCACGTCGCGCGAGAGGCGCCACGCGGTCGGCGTGTGGAGCAAGAGCACGGCAGCCAGCGCCGCCGCGTCCACGAACTCGACCGGCGTCCCCTCGACGCCCGGGAGGGTCACGACGCCGCGGGGATAGACCGCGACGAGCGGCCCGCGCTCGCGCTCGCGCTCCGGCCCGTACCCGCTCTCGTCGCAGATCTGCGTCATCTGCGATGAGAGCTCGTCGCCGTAGACGAAGACCAGCGACTCCCCTTGACCGCCGGCCACGAGCAAGCAGGCCTCGGAAGCCGACGCGCGCGGCCCAAAAACCGTCTTGTCCACGAGCACCGCGCCGGCCATGCGGACCGCAGCCGGCGCGCACACCGAACAGGGACGATGAAGCACCGCGCCCTCACGCTGGCCGCAGCACGCGCAGGCGAGGGGCGCAGGCAGCGACAGCCGAACGCCGAGCGGATCGAGCACCAGGAGGAGCAGGAGACGCGAATCGCCGCTGTCACTCCGCGCGAGCGCGTGAACTTGCTTCGCGCCGATCGCCACGGTGAGGCGCCCGAGCGCCGCCGCGTCGCGCCGCAAGGCGAAGGCCGCAAGCTCCCAGAGCTGCGCGGCCTCCACGAGCACGGTGTGAGCCACCTGGGCCGCCGTCGCCGCGTCGCCGATCGCCTCGCTCACGGTGTCCCGCCGCGTCGCCACCTCCTCCAGCGCGAGCGCGATCACGCGGCGCGCCTCGACGCCCATCGCGTCTTGCGTCTGCTCCGTGAGGGCCGAGCGCCCCAGCTCGGACCGCATCACCGCGACGCGGCGCAACGCCTCCCACATCGGCCCCGCGTCGCCCTCGACCTCGGCGAGGGGAGCCCCGGCGGCAATCCCCCACACCAGGGGGAAGAATCCACCATCACCCACCTGAACGAGCGACCACCACCCGAGCCACAACAGCAGGTGGTCAAAGGTGGTGAACTCGAACACCGGACGCCCGTCCAGGCTCGCGAGCTGCGAGGCGTCCGCACACGCCGCGCACAGCGCCTTTTGTCGATCGTCGATGGTGCGGCGAGAACCCGAGCGAGATCCGGCCGTTACACCGATCCCCGTCGACACATTGCGAAGGCCAGACCGCTTCGCATTTCCCTTACAGATGGGGCCGCAAGCGGTCCCATACCCCAACGGGGGCTTCGCCCCCTCCCTGCGCGCGCGCAGGGGCCCTCCCCCGCGCTGCGGTGAGAGGTTGGGTGGCCCGCGATCGAGAGTGGGTGTTGGCCGCTCGGGATTCTGGGTGGGCATTGACCCGACGGATGGCGGGGCTGGGTTGGTGGGTGACCGCGTTACGATTGACCCTCTCCCGACGACGTCGGCGAGAGGGTTTTTCATTTGCGCGGTCCATCGCGCCCCGCAACTCAAGCTCGCTTCGGAGCCCTTGCGCGACCTTTGCGAGGCTGGTGCGGGTTTGGGCCGCCCCCGCGGCTCCGGAGGCCCCCTTGCGAGCGCTACGCGGAGCCGTCGGTGATTTTCGCCGAGCCGTGGGCGCGGCCAAGGCGGAGGAGGAGCCGTCCGACCGGACGGCGACGACGACAACGCCGGCCCCGCCCGCGGATCGGCGAAAAGCACCCGGCTCCTAGTTACAGGTGGCGCCGATGGGGGTGACCGGGCCGACGGCGCCGAGCTGGACTTCCTTCATCTCGAAGCCGAGGCCCATCGAGATGCCGTCGCAGGTCTTGGTCGGATCCTGGCTGCCGTCGGCCATGATGTCCGACGCCTGGCGGGCCTGCGTCAGCAGACCGGCGAAGAGCGGGCTCTCGCAGAGGCCGAGCAGGGCGCCCGCCTTCTTCATCTCGGCCACGAACTCCTCGGTGTTGAGGACGCCGCCGATCCGGCCGCTGGTCGCGCTCTTGCGATCGCCGGCGAGGTCCATCGTCGTGCGCGCCGCGTACAGCGTCAGCTTGACCGACGTGCTCGTCGTCTTCGTATTGAGCGGGATCGTGAGGATGAACGTCGCGTCTTTGCCGGCGTCGTACATCGTGCCCGTCACCGAGCTGTTGTGGAAGCGGATCGTCGAGGACTCCGGATCCATCGGATCGCCGAGGAGCTCGGGCGCGACCGGCCACTTGTCCGTCCCATCGAACTTCGGCGTCGAGCCGAGCGCCGTTCCGGCGAAGAGCCGCGTCGTCATCCCGGTGACGTCGCCCGTCGGAGGCAGGCAGTCCATCTTCAGGAGCACGGTGAAAATGCCCTTCTGGATGCCGGCGTTGCTGTCGGCCACCAGGGTCGGGTAGAGCGAGAGGATGAGGGGCAAGAGGTTCTTGCCAAACGAGTTGTCGATACCATCGTCGCCGTCAGGATACGGCACCACCGTGAGAGCATTCGAGTTCGGCTTGCACAGGTCGGTCGACGCGGTGGTCGACACCAGGTTGTCGAGGTTGAAGCCGAACTTCTTCCACTGGCCGCTGTTGCCCTCTCCGAACGTGAGCTTCGTGACGGCGAGCACGACGCCTTCGTCGTTCGCGCAAGTCAGGCCGCCGGTGCTGCTGCTCGCGGCCGTGGTGCTGCTCGCGGTGGTCGAAGCGGAGGTGCTCCCGCCCATGCCGCTGCCGCCGGTGCCAGTGGTGGTCGTCGTGGCCGTCGTATCGGCGCCGCCGCAGCCCACGGCCACCGCGGTCGCCGTGGTCACGAGGGCGAGCGCAAAACGAACTCGATTATTTCCAAGCATAGTGTCGTGTTCCTCTCGAAGTGATGCTCAGTTCAGAACTCGGGACCTGCGCCGACCGCCGCCCGCGAGCGGCGCTGTCGCGTTCAGTCGTGGTCTTGCGCTGCTGTCCAGCGCCGCAGCGTCCGGCAGCTTGCTCCGGTAGCTCGCGTCGAGCAACAGGCACGCTCTCCCGGGCGTCGTGGCCAGGGCGACCCCTCCGCGCCCTGGCGCCCTGCCGGCGCTGCGCCGACTTCGCGCCCCTGAGCGACGACCCGTGGACGGCAAGCATGCCTCAATTGATCTGGGTCTTGCAGCCGAAGAGGACCTCGACCTTGGCCTTGGCGTCGGCCTGAACCGTGGTGCACGACGCCGGGCAGAGGACGACCTTGGTGGGCGCGAGGTTGTTGTCGTAATACCAGCCCGGCTGGTTGTTGCAGTCGGCGAGGTTCTCGGCGCGCAGCAAGACCTTCGGCATGCCGAGGCCCTTCGGCGTGTAGGAGAAGTTCACCTTGTCCGGATCGAGCTTCTGGCTGTTCGGGGGCGGCGGGATCCCGAACTCGCATCCGAGCGCGCTGCTGCGAATGTCCTCCATCTTGGCGGAGAAGTCGTTGATGTCGGTGGTGATGTCGTAGGCCGCCGTCGTCCCGCCGGCCACCGCGATCTTGTCGAGGTTGGGGATGATCGAGCCCTCCACGCCGATGACGTAGGTGAGCACGCCGTTGTAGTTGCGCGCGCTCTTGGCGAGGTTCGCGATGTCGGTGATCGTGGCGTTCCCGCACGCGTTGGGATCGCCGTCGGTGGCGATGACGACGGCGACCTTGTGAGTCGGGTGCGCGTCCTGGTAGGCAGTCGCCGCCATGAGCAGCCCCTTGAGGGCGCCCCAGGTGGGCGTGCCATAGGCCGTGGGGGCCGCCGGGATCGAGTTCGTCAGCAGGAACGCGTTGCCAGGCAGCACGTTGATCGGGACGTCGAGCGTCTCGTAGTCGACAGGGACGCAGATTGACGCCTTGTGGTTCGGGAAGAACGACATTCCGGCGCCGATGTTGGCCGACTTCGGATCGTTGAAGAACGTCGTCAGGGCGCTGGTGGTGCCCATCCACTTCTCGCCGGCCATGCTGCCCGACCGGTCGATCAGGAAGATGAGGTCGAGCTGGACGTGCTCGGCGGCCGCGCTGGTCGAGGTGCAGGCGCCGCTGTCGTCGATGGTGGGGCCACCGTCGAAATCGACGCCCCCCTCGCCGCCGGTGCCCGAGGCGGAGCTGCTGCTCGTCGAGGCGCCGCCCTGACCGGTGCTGCTCGCGGAGCTCGTCTCGGCAGCGCTGGTGGTCGTCGTCGTGGCTTGCGTCTCCGGCGTGGCGCCGCACCCCCACCACACGGCGGCGAGGGTCGTCAGGCTGAGTGTTGCAAAGACAGGCTTGTGAATACTTGCGAGGCGACTCATGGGGTGCTCCTCAGTTGACGAGGACGTCGTCGATGTAGACGCCGGGGAACGTTCCGGAAGAATCGCTCCGGAATGCGAACTGCAAGCGGACGAACTGGCCGACGTACGCCGTGAGATCGACTTGCACGTCTTGCCACCCGAGGGAGGACTGGTGACCACCCCACGCGGCCTTGCCGCCGACCATGAGGGTGTACGCCGGCATGACGTTGCTGAGGAGCGTGTACGTCATCCCGCCGTCGGTGCTGATCGACAGGTTGGCGCCATCGTAGGTGGAGCCCTCGGTGTCGATCCACATCTTGAACGTGAGGATCGGGGCGAGCGCCGAGGTGAGGTCGATCGGCGGCGAGGTGGCCGTCGTACCCGCGTAGCCGTCGAGATCGTTGTAGTTGCTGCCGAGCTGCGTGGCGAGGCACTGCGTCCCCGCGAAGGCCGTCGCGGGGCCGACCACGGTGGGAGTTCCACATTGCCAGTCGCCGGTCAGCGTCCAGCCGTCGGGACACGCGCCCTCGAAGCCGGTGTAGTAGGTGTCCGGGTTGACGTTGAAGGTGAACGTCTGCTCGGCGAAGTTCGAGGGCAACAGCGGCTCTTCGACGTGCACGGTGACGCTGACGGGCCCGACGTTCACCGCGGTGGGCTTGCCCTTGAGCGCCCCCGTCGTCGGATCGATCGAGAGCCAGGCCGTGTTCACGCCGCCGGGGTTGATGCTCCACACCGAGCCGCTCGTGCCGCCGGTCTTGGCGAGCGCGGCCGCGTACGGGGCCTCGGCATAGACGTCCATCAGCGGCGATCCCGTGGTGATGAAGAGCGGCGTCTCCTGGGGCTCGGCGACGACGACGTCATCGACGTAGACCCCGGGGAACACCGTCGCTCCGTCGCTGCGGAAGGCGAAGCGCAGGATGACCGCGTGCCCGGCGAAGGCCGTCAGATCCGCTGAATAGACCTTCCAGCCTTCTGCCGAGTGATTCCCGCCCCACGCCGGCTTGCCCGTGATGCTGAGGTTGTAGGCCGGGGTCACCGCCGTCACGTCGGCGAAGCTCTGACCACCGTTGATGCTGGCCTTGAGATTCCAGCCGTCGAAGGTGCCACCCTCGGTGTAGTCCCACGCCCAGAACGAGACCACCGGGTTGCTCGCCATCGTCAGGTCGATGGCGGGTGAGTCGGCGAAGGTGGTGCTGAAGCTCTGGTTGATGCTGTAATTGCCGGCGATCTGCGTGGCGATCACGCCAGCGCCGCCGTGAGCCGCCTGCGGTCCGACGATGGTGGGCGTGCCACATTGCCAGTCGCCGCCGAACGTCCAGCCGTGCGGACAGGCCTCGAAGCTCTCCTGGAGGTAGAGCTGACAGCCCATGATCTGGGCGCCACCACAGGAGCCTGCCACGCACGTGTCTGCCTTGGTGCAGGCGTTGTGGTCGTTGCAGGAGACGCCGTTGGGCCCCGTGGACGCCGCGCACTTGCCCTTGTCGTCGCAAGCGCCGACGCTGCACTCCGCGATACCGTCGCTGCACGTCGTGCCCGTCGGAGCGGGCATGGGGACGCAGAAGCCGTTCGTGTCATCACAGGTGCCGACGGCGCACCCGACGTTCAGCGCCGAGCAATCCTTCGGAGTGACGCCGCCGCATTTGCCGGCCGTACAGGTCTTGTTGATGGTGCAGAGGTCCCCGGTGAGCACGCAGGGGGCGGCTTCCTTCAGGGGATCCGGGGTGCCCGCGCACTCGCCCGTGGCCGGGTCGCACGCCACGGCATTGCACTCGTTCAGCGGAGAGAACGAGCAGTCCTTGGCCTCGCCGACGCAGTCGCCGGTGTGGCAGGTGCCGTTGACCTGGCAGAGGTCCTTGGGAGTGCAGCTCGTGCCGTCGTTGACCGGCGCCACATCACAGGACTTCGAGTCTTCGTAGCAGATGACGGCCGAGCACGGATCCGGCGTCATCCCGCAGTCGTTGGTGACGCTGCCCGCGCACGCGCCGTCGTCGCAGACGTCGATCTTGGTGCAGAACTTCCCGTCGTCGCAGGGCGTCCCCTTGGGGGACGGGACGACGACGCAGGTGTTGAGCTGCCCGAGCGCTTGCCCGGTGTTGCACACGGCGATCGTGCACGGCGGCGTCGGGAATTTGGAGCAGTCGATTCCGCAGGGGCCGAGATCGCTCCCGCCGGTGCCGCTGCTGCTGCTGCTGCTGGCGCTGCTGCTGCTCGTTGCGGTGGTCTCGCTGACCGGGGCTTGCCCCGTCGCGCACGCGACCATCCACACCGCGGGGACCAGGAGCGAAATTCGAAGAAAGTCTCTGATACGAGCAACCATAAAGCCTCGTTGAGTGCCTAGCACACCTGCCGCCCGCGTGGAAGCCTGCTCTCCGGCGTAGCGTCGACCCCCGGCGGCGGCGAGCACGATGACGACGCTCGCGGGAGCGGCCCCGATCGATCGCGCCCCGTCGCTCGTCGTGACGTGATGTCGGCCGCGGGCGAAGCCCGGGAAATCGGCCCATTCATGCGTCGTCGAGAGAGGTCAATGGTCGAGCCGCGCGGCGATCTCGAGCGCCCACGCGGCGTGCGCCGCGGCGGTGGGGTGGAGTCCGTCGCTCGCGAACATCCCGTGTCTGGCCTGGTCGTGCATGAGAGTGAAGATGTCGACGTAGCGCGCCCCGGTGGACTCGGCCTCTTCGCGGAGCACGGTATTGAAGGCCTCGATTCGGAGCGCGAGGAGGCGGCCCAGGGAGCGTGTCAGTCGTCGTCGGCGTGATCGTCGCTCGTCGACAGCGCCCCTGGCGCGGCCGCGGAGGCGGCGACGCGGCGCGCGCGGTACTCGGCCATCGACAGCGGCATCGGCGGATCGTCGGAGTTGAGGAGCACGCGCTCCCCCTTCAAGGCGACGTCGTCGTTGGCCTCCAGCGTGATGCTGCCGGGGTGCGCGGCGAGCTCCATCGAGCGCGCCGTGGTGTGGAGATCGCCGTCGATCCGGTGCGAGGCGCGCCCCGCGACGCGGGTGTCGACGCTGCCGCCGACGTCGATCGCCGCGGTGCCCCCGACGCGGAGGCTGAGATCCTCGCAGGCGATCTCGAGGCGGCGCGCGTCGAGCTGGAGAGTGGCGCCGGAGAAGCTGAGGACGGGGCCCTCGTCCGTCACGCGCACGGTGAGCACGCACTGGCCGTCGGCGGCGCGGATGCGGAGCACGTCGGCGCCGCTTCCATCGAGCTCCGCCTCGAGCCGTCGCCCCGAGGGCAGCGTCACGGCGGTCGCGCTCGTCGCGGAGGCGGGGGCCACGATCGCCGTCGTGGCCGGCGTCGTGGCCGCCGTCGTGGACTGGTCGGCGTCGCTCATGGCTGCGGCTTCGCGGCGCGCGCGCCGGTGGCCCGCGGGCGCTTCTCTTCGAGGGCGCGCTTGGTCTTGGCGTAGGCGGCGCCGTAGCGCGTGACCATCGGATAGCGCTCCAGCATCGGCAGGTGCGTGGACGACGACGCGCGCATGATCTCCTCTCGAATGCGGGCTTGCCACGCCGCGTGGACCCGCTCCCACACCGCGGGCTCCACCGCCTCGAGCTTCAGCACGGCGGCGCGCGCGCGGGCGGGCGCCGGGGTCGAGCTGGCGCTCGCCGGGGCCTCGATGTCGAGCCGCGCGGCGATCGACGCGTAGCGCTCCAGCGAGACGTCCTCGATCGGATCTTCGATCCCCTCCGTCATTGCGACGCGGATGATACCGGACGAACCTCGGCGGTAAACAGTCTTCTTCGCGGCCACAGTCGAGGTTGCCGCCGCCAGCGCGCCCTGAAAGGATGCTCGCGAACGCTGTCCTGGAGGAGTCGTGCAAACCACCGAGCTCACTTTCGTCTGCGAAGATCTGGCCGATGCTTCCAGCCAGCTCCGCGTCGTGCGCTTCCACGGTCGCGAGGCGATCTCCTCTCTTTACCGCTACGAAATCGTGCTGCTCGCGCAGTCGACGGGCCCGGAAATCGATCCTCACGATCTGATCCAGCGCCGCGCCACGCTGCGGATCGCCACGAAGACGGTGCCCGCGTACCGCGTCGTCCACGGGGTGATCACCGAGGCCGAGGAGATGCACTCCGTCAACGAGGGCATGCTCTTCAAGGTCACGATCGAGCCGCCGCTGGTGCGCGCCGCGTACCGCAAGCGCTGCCGGATCTTCCTCGAGAAGACGCTACGGCAGATCCTCCGCGCGGTGCTCGAAGGCGATCCGAACCTGGTCCACGCCGAGGGCGCCACGGTCGACGCCGACGAAGGCGACACCGGCTTCTCGCCCGCGAACGAGCTGTTCACGTTCCGCGTCGCCGACACCTCGCGCCTCGACAGCGTCGCCGCGCGCCCGTACGTCGTGCAGTACAACGAGAGCGATCTGGCCTTCGTTTCCAGGCTTCTGGAGGAGGAGGGCATCGCCTACCACTTCGAGAACGGCCACGAGAAATGCCTGCTGGTGCTCTCGGACCGGGACCACGGGCGCGCGCGGCTCGACCCGTTCCTGCCGCTCGCGGGCGACGTGGCACACCGGGAGATCGTCTCGATCCAGCTCGGCTCGCGGCTGCGGCCGACGGCAGTGTTCCTCGACGATTACAACTGGCGCAAGCCCGCGCTCGACATGCTCGCCGAGAAGAAAGAGACCGACCGCGCCGGGCTCGATCTCTTCGATTACGACTACCCGGGCGGCTACTCCGACGCGCCCGCGCAGGGCAGCCCGCTCGCGACCGCGCGGGTCGAGCGCTACGACGTCGAGGCCGAGTACGCCGTCGCGAAATCGCGCGCGCGCCCGCTGTTCGCCGGCTCGATCTTCCGCCTCGATCACGCGGCGAACCGCTACGAGGGCGAGTACCTCGTCACGCGGCTCGAGGTGCGGGGCCATCAGGAAGGATCGATGAGCCAGGGCGACGCGTCGGTCGAGGGGCCGTACCTCGCGACGATCGAGTGCGCGCGACGCGGTCGCAACGGCACGGTCGCCGAGTCGCGGTTCCGGCCCGCGCAGGTCACCAGGCGGCCGCGCATCGTCGGCTCGCAGACGGCGTTCGTCACGGCGGATCCCTCGTCGAGCGGCGCGGAGATCAACGTCGGCGGCCCGGCGGGCGGCGAGATCGGCTGCGTGCGTCTGCGCTTCCACTGGGATCGCGAGGCGCGTCGGCTAGCGAAGGAGCCGAGCTCGTGCTGGGTGCGCGTGAGCCAGGTCTTCGCTGGCGTCGGCCAGGGCGCGGTGTTCCATCCGCGCGTCGGCACCGAGGCCATCGTCGATTTCGTCGACGGCGATCCCGATCGGCCCATCGTCACCGGGCGCGTCTACAACGGCGCGAACCTCCCGCCGAGCGGGCCCGAGTCCGCGACGAAGAGCACGATGAAGACCTTCACGAGCCCCCACGACGGCAAATTCAACGAGCTGTCGTTCGAGGACAAGCCGGGCGGCGAAGAGCTGAAGATGCATGCGGCGCGCGACTGGAACAGCGAGGTCGGCAACAACCGCTCCGAGAACGTGGCCGTCGACAGCGGCTCCTCGGTCGGCTCGAACCGCTCCGAGTCCACCGGCGCCGACCGCTCGACGTCGGTCGCGGCGAACAACTCGGAGAACATCGGCGGCAACGAGTCGATCTCCGTCGGCGGTAACCAGAGCCTCAGCGTCGGAGCGAACCAGAGCTCGTCGATCGGCGCCAACATGGTGATGACGATCGGCGCCAACCAGACGGTCGCCGTCGGCGCCAACCAGGACGTGAGCATCGGCGCCGATCAGGGGATCTCGGTGGGCGGCAGCGTCAGCGCGACGGTCGGGAGCGACGTCACGACCGGCATCGGCGCGAACGCCACGACGACGGTCGGCGCGAGCTCGACGACGACCATCGGCGCGGCGCAATCGACCACGGTCGGCGGCCCCGACACGTACACGGCCGGCGGCCCTCAGACGATCCACTCCGACGCGATGCAGACGGTGACGGCGCCGACGCAGACGCTCTCCGCCGACGGCGAGCAGACGCTCAACGCGATGATCCACGCGGTGAACGCCGGGGTCATGGCCTCGCGCAAGGCTGGCGTGCTCGCCGCGACCGAGGCGCCCGTGACCATCATCACCGGCGACGCCGTGCTGGTCCTCACGGGGCCGATCACGGTGATCAACGGGGCGACGATCAGCATCAACGGCGGCGCGATCGCCATCAACGGCGGCACGGTCGACGTCAAGGGCAGCGCGGTCACCGTCGACGGCGGCGGCAACATCAACATGAGCGCCGGCGTCATCAAGCTCAACTAGGCCGGACCGCACCGATGCTGCTCACCAACGAAACGCCGCTGCCGGCCGCGGTCGTCCACAACGCCGAGGACGACCGCATGGTGAGCCTGTTCGTCGCCGCCGCGACGTTCCGGATCGTGGGCGGGCGCCTCGTGCTCGAGGAAGAGCAGCTCCCGCTGCTCCTCGTCGTCCCGCCGCCCGCCGTCGGCGACGGGAACCACACCAAGATGGGCGCCTCGGTCTGCGCCGTGGGGCACGTCTACGCGCCCTCGGGCACGGCGCGGCAGAGCGCGGCCAAGCTCACCGTCGGCGACGCGGAGCGCGGCATCCTGGCGTTCGGGACGCGGGTGTGGCGCGCAGGGCTCGGCGATCTCACGCCGACGTCGCCGCTGCCGTTCGACCGCGTCCCCATGACGTGGGAGGTCGCGTACGGCGGGTCGGTCTGGCGCAAGACGACGCTGGCGAAGCTGGCGTCAGGCGAGGAGGCCATCGTGCCCGCGCACGACGAGGCCTGCGCGCTGAACTTCGACGGCGTGGGCTTCTACCCGGACCGCGCCGACGCGATCGATCGGCCGCTGCCCCAGCTCGAGGATCCGGCGGCGCCGATCCGGAGCTTCCCCGATCGCCCGGATCCGGTGTGCTTCGCGCCGTATCCGCTCCACGGCGGCCTGCGCGCGCGCTCCCTGCTCGATGGCGAGCGCATCGACGTCGCCCGCGCCGGCTTCGCGCTGAGCCGCGCCGCGCCCCGCACGACGTTCGACGCCATCGCCCCGGGGACGCGCGTGATCCTCGAAGGCATGCGCCCCTCCGGCGCCGCGCTGGCGTTCGAGATCCCCCGCGCGCCGGTGACGGCCGACGTCCGCATCGGCGACGTCCACCGGCGCCTCTCGCTCCATGTCGACGCGATCGACATCGACGCCGAGGCGAGCCGCGTCCGCGTCGCGTACCGCGCCCTGTTCGCGTACGCGTTGATCCAGCACGAAGAGCGCACCCTGCGCGTCGAGGCGAGCCCGGAGCTCGACTCGATGCTCTCGACGATGGAGTGAGGCATGGCGAGCAACTTTCACAACATCCTCGGGTTCCTCAGCGTCGGCGTCGACGGCCACGAAGGCCTGCAGATCCTGCTGCCACCGCCGCCGGGCGAGCCCGAGTTTCCCTTCCCGGAGCTGGTCGCGGTGCACCCGTTCGCGATGGGGCCGGGCTGGAAGACGAAGGTCCTGATCAACGGCGTGCCCTCGGTCGTCAACGGGCACTCGTCGCTGATCCCGTGGCCCCACCTGCCGATCATCCCGGAGAACGCGTTCTTCGCGCTCGACATGCTCTTCGGTGATCACACCTGCTGGCTGCCGCGCGGCACGGTGTTCATCCAGGACGAGGTCTCGACGTGCTGCATCGCCGGGCCGGTCTCGACCAACGTCGACTGCTGCGACTTCGGCTTCCCGATGACGAACCTCGTCGTCCAGATCGCCACGGTGCAGACGACGCCGTCGCTCAGCGATTTCGTCAGCGGCGCGCTCAGCGTCGCGCTCAACGCGGCCATCGCGAAGGGGCAGAGCGAGATTTTCAAGCACGGGCCGTTCAAGAAGCTCGCCGACAAAGGCGAGAAGCTGGCCCACAAGATCGCGGTGCGCGCTTCGAAGAAGGGGCTCGGCTACAAGATCGCGAAGAAGCTCGGCGCGCCGCTCGCGCGCGAGGTCCCGGGGCTCGCCGGTCGCAAGCTCGCGGGTCGCTCGAAGGCGCTCGGCCGCGCGCTCGAAGAAGAGTTCCTGAAGCGCGCCGGCCTTGCCGCCGAGACGCCGCTCGAGGTCGCCAAGAAGGCCTTCGACGTCGATCCGACGCGCCCGCTCAACGCGGCGCTCGGGCGGCGAGACGCTGACGGGAAGCTGCCCTGGTCGCCCGTCGCGCCGTTCGATGCGAAGAAGGGGCTCGAGGGGATCCCGCTCTACGACAAGGGCAACGGCGCCGTGCAGACCGTGACCGGGGGCGGCTGAGGTGAGCGCGATCGAGCTGGAATCGCCGCCGATGACGGAGACGATCTCGCTCGTCCGGCTCCTCGGATCCGCGCGCCGCGCGCTCGCTTGCGTCGTCAAGCGCACCTACGCCGTCGACGCGAACGGCAAGCTCACCCTGGCCGACGAGCAGGTCCCGCTCACCGTCGAGCCCGAGGTCGAGCTCGACGCCTACGGCGGCCACAAACTGCTCTGCGACGACACCGATCTCGGCCCGCCGAAGGACGCGACCGACGTCGTCTTCACCGGCTCCGCGTACGCCCTGGAGCGCACGACCGAGCTCTTCGCGGCGCTGGTGGTGGGCGGCGCTGCGCGTCGGCTGCGCGTCACCGGCGAGCGCCGCGCCGAGGTGCGGCCCGACGGCTCTGCGCGCTTCTCCGCAGCCCAGCCGTTCGAGCGCGTCGAGATGTCGTACGCGCTGGCGTACGGCGGCTACGACGAGCACGCGCACTGGAAGATCGCTCCGCCGACGCCCGACGAGATCGTGCGGCTCGGCCGGCCCCTCGGCCTGTTTGCGTACCCGCGCAACTCGGCCGGCGCGGGGTACTTCATCGACGCCGATCGCCCCCGCGCCGACGGCGCGCTGCTGCCGCAGATCGAGGATCCGAGCGATCTCCTGCTGCCCGAGCGCCTCTTCGTTCCGCGCGCGCAGGCGTGGATCGACGCGCCGATCCCGGGCGCCCTCGGCTGGCTCCATCACGCGTGGTATCCGCGCATGTTCCGCTACGCGGGCCGGCTGCTCGCGCACGATCCGCCGACGCATCCGATCGGCGAGATCGCCCTGGGCGAGGGCGCGGATCTCGCCGACGTGCAGCCGCTCCCGCCGGGCGCGATCCACCCGCGCGCCTTGCAAGGCGCCGCGCCGGGGCTCTCGCGCGAGCGCCTCCGCGGCGACGAGCCGGTGATCTTGCAGCACCTGCACCCGACCGTGGCCGATCTCCGGTTCGAGCTGCCCGGCGAGGCGCCGCTGTTCACGCTCCGCCCGCCGGAGGTGAGGGCCTTTCACCCGAAGCCCACGCTCCAGACCGTGCGGATCGAGCCGGACGAAGGGCGCATTTCGCTCACGTGGTGCGGCGTCGTCCCGGTGACCTCGCGCGTCGACGACGACTTCCTCGACGGCTGCGAGCTCGAGGTGGCCTGGGCCCGTCGCTGAGCGGCGCCGGGGCTAGCTGCCGCCCGCGTCGGTGACGCTCTGCACCTTGCGGAGCAGCTGCGGGTCCTCGGCGAGCTTCTTCGTCCACACCCGCATCAGCCGCGTCATCGCCGTGCGCTGGATGCGCAGGCCGACCAGCGCCTCGTTGACCTTGCCGGCCTTCATCGCGTGGAGGAGGCGCCCATACTCCTCGGCCGTCACCGGGCCGCGGAACGACTCGATCGCCGCGATGTAGGCTGAATCGTAGGCTCCGAGCAGGCGGGCCGGGCTGCCCTTCACGTCGGCCGCGATGGCCTTGGCCCAGCGCTCTTCCACGGCCTTCCACTCCTCGCCGGTGAGCCCGTTGGCCGCGAGCACCTCGTCGCGAGGCGCGCGCTGCTCGGCGATCGCCGCCGCGATCGCGGCGCAGCGCTCGATCGTCACCGGATCGGTCTCGAGCGTCACCGGATCGGACTCGAGCGTCGGCGCGGGCGATCCGGCTGCGGGCGCGACGTCGGCCCCGGCCTTCGCCGACGCGTCGAACAGCGGCGCGCCGAGCATCGCCGGAGGCTCCGCGGGCGCGGCGGGCTGCGCGGCCGGCGCCGACGCGCTGAAGAGCGGCGCGCCGATCGGCGGCGGCGCGGGGTGTCCCGGGTACGACTCCGGCTCGGGCGCGGCGGCCGCTCGCGGCGGCGCGGCGGCGTCGGCCGGCGCGCGGCGGAGGCGGCCCATCGGCATCCGCAGCGACTTCAGGCTGATCCGCATCGTGGCGTCGTCGTCGAAGTCGTCGAAGGGGATCGGCGTGTCCGCGGTCGCGAGGGCGTCGACCGTCCCGGAGTCGTCGACGTTCGGCACAGGCGCGGGCGCGAGCGCAGGCGCAGGCGCGGCGCCCGCGGCCTTGAACGGCAGCACCGGCGGCAGCGCGAGATCGCTCGATGACGCGCGCATGGGCGCCGGCGCCGCGCTCGCATCCGCGCGGAACGGGAGCGCGACCCGCTGCGAAACGCCGGCGCGCACCGCCTGGGTCACGTCGGGATCGAACGGCGCCGACGTCACGACCACCGACGCGCTCGTCGACGGGGCGAGCGGCAGCGCGACCGCCGGCGACGAGGGCGGCGGCGCGGGCGCGGAGGCCACCGCCGATCCGGGCGACGACGGCGCAGGCGCGGGGATCGAGGCGGCCGGCGGAGCCTTGGCGGGCATCTCGAGCGTGTCCATCGTGGGGCTCTCGGGCGCGCCTCGATGCGAGGTCGACGCCGCGGCGATGCGCTCGATGTCCTCGTCGCGGACCGGCTCGCCCTCGGCCTCGACGGCGACGATGAGCTGCCCGATCTCTTCCTCGCTCGGGCCGGGGATCGCCACGAGCCCGCGCCACGACACGACGGCCACGCCGCGATCCGTATCGATCCACAGCGTGTCCGCGCGGAGCGGCACCGAGGCCGGGCGCCCCGTGCTGCGGTCGACGCGAAACACCTTCGGCGCGAGGGCTGGCAGCCACGTCTCGAGGCGTGGCACCTGCGGGTGGAGGTGCTCGAGCACCAGCGCGACCCGCGGCGGCAGCGCCGCGATCTGCTGCTCGGTCGGCGCCGAGTTGAACAGATCGAAGTCGAAGCCCTGCGGCATCGCCGCCGAGGCCAGGCGCACCCGGTAGGCCCACAGCATCGCCGAGTCGGGGAGGTTGCGACGGCGCGCGCGCCACAGGAGCGGCAGCGGCCCGAAGCCCGGCGTCTGCGTGCCCGCGGCGACGACGCTCGGCAGCGGCCGGCCGAGCTCGCCCGCGTGCGTGGCGCCGAGGAACCCGATCATGTTCTCCCCGGCCAGCGCGGCCCGCTCGTAGCGCAGCGCCATCCGCCGGAACGACGTCGACACCGCCGGCTGGAGCCCGCTCCGCGTCTGCACCCACGAGCGATCTCCGCTGAGCGTCAGCCCCTTCACGAGCGATCCCACCTGGAGCCGCACCGCGAGCGACTCGACCGGTGCGCCCCCGGGAGCGTACGCGTGCCCCGTCAGCAGGACGTCGACCCGCGGCTTGTAGGGCACGAAATCGCTGGGCGCGTAGAGGCTCGCCGAGGGGTTGTTGTCCCAGTACGAGTCGTCGACGATCGCGTGCTGCGTCGCGGCCAGCGGAGCGACCTGCCCGTGCACCAGCACGAACGTCGCCTTGACGCAGACCGTGAGGTTCCACCGCCCGGCCTGGGGTTGCCAGGGGAAGGCCGCGACCGGGAACGGGCAGAGCGAGATCAGATCCATGTCAGCTCGTCAGAGGAGCCGCTTGATCCACTTCGTCTTCGCCTCGGTGTACGGCGGATAGAGCAGGTCGGGATCGATGGCAGTCGGCTTCTTGAGGACGCTCTTCCTGTGGCTGAACGTGTCGAAGGAGGCTTTGCCGTGATAGGCACCCATCCCGCTCGGACCGACGCCGCCGAAGGGCAAATCAGGCACCGCGAGGTGCAGCCAGGCATGGTTGATGGTCGCGCCGCCGGAGCTCGTGCGGGCGATCATCTGATCTTGAACCTCGGAGTCGCCGGCGAAGACGTAGAGCGCCAGCGGCTTGGGACGGGCGTTGATGAAGCGGATGGCCGCGTCGACGTCGCGCACGCGGAGCACCGGCAAGATCGGCCCGAAGATCTCGTCCTGCATCACGAGCGAGTCGGGCTTCACGTCGGCGAGCACCGTCGGCGCGAGGAAGCGATCCGCCTCGTCGGCCTGGCCGCCGGCAACGATCCGGCCGCTCGCGAGGAGCTTCATCAGCCGCTGGTGGTGCCGCGCGTTGACGACGCGGCCATAGTCGGCGCTCTTCTGCGCGTCGGCCCCGTAGAACTCGGTCAGCGTGATCTTCAGCCGCTCGAGCAGGGCGTCGTGGATCTCTTCATGAGCGAGCAGGTAGTCGGGCGCGACGCACGTTTGCCCGGCGTTGTAGAACTTGCCCCAGGCGATCCGCCGCGCGGTGACCTCGAGATCGGCGCTCTTGTCGATGAAGCACGGGCTCTTGCCGCCGAGCTCCAGCGTCACCGGCGTGAGGTGCTTGGCCGCGGCTTCCATGACGATGCGACCGACGACGCCGTTGCCGGTGTAGAAGATGTGATCGAAGCGCTCGCGCAGCAGCGCCGTCGTCTCGGGGACGCCGCCGAGCACCACCTTCACGCACTCGGGATCGACGTACTGCGGGAGCCAGCGCGCCAGCAGCGCCGACGTCGCCGGGGCGACCTCCGAGGGCTTGATCAGCGCGCAGTTGCCCGCGGCGAGCGCGCCGATCAGCGGCGCCACGACGAGCTGGAACGGGTAGTTCCACGGCCCGATGATCAGCGCCGTCCCGAGGGGCTCGCGGTGGACCCTGCTTGTGCCGGGTTGGGTGACGAGCGGGGTCCGCACCTTCTCGGGCTTCATCCACGAGGCCAGGCTCTTGATCACGTGGTCGGCGTCGCCGCGCACGTAGTTGATCTCGGCGATGAACGACTCGAGCTTGGGCTTGCCGACGTCGGCGTGGAGTGCCTCGGTGATCTCGGCCTCGCGCTCGTGCACGAAGCGGCTCAGCCCCGCGACCTGCTGCAAACGCCAGGCGATCGGGCGCGTCTTGCCGCTGTCGAACGCGGCGCGGAGCTCGCTCACCAGCGCGGGGATCCCCTCCACCGTCTGCGCTTCGCGCGCACGCGCCGGCGTGCCCATTGAAACCTCGGCCGTGCTCATGATGTTCGCCTCTCGCTCACGAGCGTAGTTGGCGGTCCGGGCTCGTGGCAAGCCGCCGCGCGCGGGCTCGCGCCGGCCCGATCGCCGTTCTCGCTCCGCCGTCGTGACCCGTGTACGCTGCCCGAGCCAGCGCTCCTGCGCCGCGTCCACCCTCGCTCCATGCCCGCTCCTCCTCGGCCATCGCCCCGAAAGCCGGTCGCGTCCGCTCCCGAAGCGCCCGCGTCGGGCGCGGGAGCGACCACGCCCAGGCCAGCGTCGATGCCGCCGATTCCGCGGCCGAAATCGCGCCCCGACAGCGCGCCCGAGTCCGATCCGCCGCCGCCCGGCGAGGTCGGCCGCACGCACACGCGACGGCTCGGCAGCAACGCCCAGGTGCTGCTCGAGCTCGGCCTCGACGAGACGATCCCCGCCGACATGCCGCTCTCGGCGCCGCCTCCGCCGGTGCGCCGCGACGCCGCCGGAGAGCCACAGCTCCTCGACTCGGTCGACATCCTGCTCGACGACGTCGTCGGCCCGCCGGCGCCATCGCGCTCGATCGCCGCGGCCGAGCTCGCCCCGCCCGCGTCGATCATGATCCGCCCGCCGCTCACCGACGAGCCCGCGCCCGCCCCCGCCGTCTACGTCCCGGGGGACGTGATCGACGGCAAATACCGGCTCACGCGCATCATCGGCCGCGGCGGCATGGGCGCCGTGTGGCTGGCCCACAACCTCCCGCTCGACATGGACGTCGCGGTGAAGCTCATCCGCCGCGATCGCACCGCGCCCGAGGCCGCGGGTCGACTGCTCCAGGAGGCGCGCGCGGCAGCCCGCCTCAAGCATCCTTCCATCGTCCGTGTCTTCGACTTCGGCGAGTCCGAGCAGGGCGATCCCTTCATCGTGATGGAGCTCCTCAACGGCGAGTCGCTGGCCGCGATCCTCCGCCGCAAGAAGCGCCTCACGCCCGCCATCGCCGTCCAGACGCTGCTGCCCGTGGCCTCGGCCCTGGCGTCGGCGCACGGCAAAGGCATCGTCCACCGCGATCTCAAGCCCGACAACGTCCTGCTCATCACCGACGAGAGCGGCGCGCTCGTCCCCAAGGTCGTCGACTTCGGCATCGCCAAGCTCCTCTCGAACGATCCCGATCGCCCGTTCACGCTGGCAGGCGAGGTCCTCGGCAGCCCCGACTACATGTCTCCCGAGCAGGCCCGCGGCGCGGACAACGTCGGTGAAGCGACGGATGTCTGGGCCTTCTCGGTCGTGCTCTACGAGGCAGTCGCCGGGCGTCGCCCCTTCGACGGGCCCAACTACAACTCTCTCATCGCGGCGATCCTCACCAACGATCCGCCTCCGATCCCCGGCCTCGGCGACGCGGCGCTCTGGGCGATCCTCCAGCGTGGCCTGACCAAGAACATCGCGCTGCGCTGGGCCTCGATGCGCGAGCTCGGCGCGGCGCTGGCGCAGTGGGCCGTCGATCAGGGCATCGAAGAGGACGTGTGCGGTAACCGGATCGCCAAGCAATGGCTGTCCGGAGCGATGCGCCGCATCTTCACGGTTTACCCCGAGCAACAAGAAGAGCCCGCGGCTCACGGCGTGCGGCCCGCGGCCGGCGCCTCCGCCACCGACTCGGTGCTCTCGACTGACGCCGCAGCGCGCGCGGGCGGCCGCGGCAGCGCCGGATCACCCGTCGACACGCGCAGCTCGCGTCTCGCTCGTCGACCCGGAACGGCCTTCTGGTTTGGCCTCGTCACGCCCGTGGTGATCACGCTGTTCGTCCTCGGCTACCTGGCGCGTGGCTCCGTCCACAAGCCCGTTCAGGGAGCAGGGGTGACGCTCGCGAGCTCATCCGTTCCTGCGACCACTCGCGAGCTGGCCCCGCTGGCCTCGGCGCTGCCCGCGGCGACGGCCTCGATCGACGCGGCGCCCAGCGCCTCGGCGGCCGCGACGACGTCTGCCAGCGCCCGAGGGGCCAAGGGCCTCAAGCCGCCGACCGTGGTCCGCCCGAAGGCGCCTTCGGTGCCCAAAACGATCACATTTTGATTCGGACGTTCGCGGCTATCGCCACGCATCGTTGACGACGAGAACAACGTCAACATCTTTCTTCCGGCGCAGCCAGTGGCGTACAATCGGTCACAATGTCCCCGAAAGACCACGTGGCCGTGCGCCTCGACAACCTCACCCTCGAGCGGGTCGACTCCCTCAAGGACGTTCTCTCCACTCCCTGGCACGAGGCGACGCGCTCCGACATTCTCCGCGCGCTGATCCTCACCGGGCTCGAGCAGCTCGAAGCGCAGCACAAGGGCTCCCTCGGCAAGCCGAAGAAGAGCCCGGCGGCCGAGCCGGCGAGCGGCGGCGCGCGCCCCAAGGCCAAGAAGAAGACGCCCGCCAAGGGCTGATTCGTCCGCCTGGCATCGAGGCCACTCCACGCTCCTCCGTCGCGAGCGGAAGAGTCCGGAGAGCCTCGGGATTTCGACCGTTGTCGACCGAAACCACTGACCAACATCGTTGACGATGTGGTACGTTCTCGGGCGTGAAGCGAGCCGTCATCCGTCTGCCCAGTGAAATCGTCGACCGCCTCGACCGCCTGGCCGAAGAGCTCACCGCCTCTTCGCCTGGCCAGAAGTTCTCGCGCGCGTCGGTGGTCCGCGTCCTTCTTTCCCGAGGATTCGGGGCTGTCGACGCCGACCGTGAGCACCTGACGAGCGCCCTGGTGGGGGAGCCGAGGAAGCGCGGCCGCAAGGCGCGGGCCCCCCTCCTCGTCGGAGCGCTTGCGATCGCCGCCCTTTCGCGCGAAAAATGAGCGCATGACGTCTCCCGGATCGACCGCGCACCGCTTCGATTGTCGCCTGGTCTGGACGGGGGCCCAGAAGGGCGGCACGACCCGCTACGAAGCCTACAGCCGCGAAGCGCGGATCGAGATCGACGGCAAGCCGCCGCTCCCGGTGAGCGCAGCACCTGCGTTCCTCGGCGATCCCGCGCTGCACAACCCGGAAGACTTGCTCGTCGCGGCGCTCTCGGCGTGCCACTTCCTGAGCTACGCGGCCCTCTGCGCGCGCAGCGGGATCGAGGTCGTGGCCTACGAAGATCGCGCCGAGGGGACGATGGACAAGCGCGACGGGAAGATGCGCTTCACCGAGGTGGTGCTGCGCCCGCGCGTGACGATCGCCGTCGGCAGCGACGTCGAGAAGGCCCGCGCGCTCCACGAGCGAGCCCACGCGATCTGCTTCATCGCCAGCTCGGTCAACTTCGATGTGCGACACGAGCCGGTGATCATCCTCGCGTAGCTCGGGTGCGGGTCGGCGCGGGATCCCCGCGGGAAACTGGGCCCGCGGCGCCGTCTTGGGGCACGCTTCTGCGAGGAGATCGCGCTTGAATTCATCGTCCACCGTCGGAGCGGGCCTGGGCCTGATCACCTGGCTCACCCTGATCGGGTGCGGTCACCGCGCCGGTCCCGCGCCCGCGGGATCGGTCTCCACCACGCCTGCGGTCTCGGCGCCGCCCGTCGCGAGCGGCTCCGCGAGCGTCGCCTTGCCGGCTGGCTCCGCGAGCGCTGCGGCGTTCGATCCGCCGCCCGGCGCCGCCTCCGTCACGGAGCTCACGGCCGCGCGATCGAACAAGGTGTGCCGCGCGCAGACCGCGGAGATCGCCGCGTACCAGAGCGAGGGCGTGCTCGCGCTCGGCGCCGGCAAGGGCGGGATCGGCGCGTCGTGGCTCGTGCATCTCGCCGGCAAGCGCGAGGAGCAGATCGCGTTCTCGAGCTTCGACACCGAGGGCAAGCCGGGCGCGCGGCCGCGGGGCGTGGGCCTCGCCGGGCAGAAGACAGCGCGCGTGTTCGGAAGCGGCGCGGGCTTCACGGTGACGTGGTTCGACGGCAAGGGGCTGGCCTTCGCGCGACCGCGCACCGAGCCGCTGCCGCCGCCGGAGATCGGCCACCTCGGCATGTTCGGGCCCGAGGTGTCGAGCGACGTGGCGCTGGCCTCGACCGAGGCGGGATCCGTCGTCGCAGCGGCCCCGTTCGGCGCCGAGAAGAACCAGCTCGGGCTCTTTCAGTTCTCGCCGGTCGAAGAGGGCGCGCCACCGGTTACCGCGCTCGGCGTCACGCATCATGCGGTCGCGCCGCGCCGTCCCGCGGTCGCCGCCGGCGACGCGGCGACCTTCGTCGCCTGGTTCGAGGCCGACGGTCGCATCCTCGCGTCGCGCTTCGATCCGAAGGGAAAAGAGAGCGACGCAGCTTGCCTCGTCGCGCCCGCTTCGCCCGACAAGCGCGAGTCCCTGTCGCTCGCGGCGGTGGGCTCTGTGGTGATCGCGCTGTGGATGGAGGGCACGACGATCCGCACCCGCGCGCTCGACGGATCGGGGTGCCCGATCTCGCCGGCCTGGAAAATCGCCGAGGGCCGCTGGGCGACGATCGCTTCCATCGGTGACGCCGCCGTCGTCGCGTGGCTGGCGAGCGACGGTCGCCTGCTCGCGGCGAAGCTCGGTCCGAGCGCGGCGCCGTCGACGGCGGGCCTCGACATCGCGGATGGATCTCTTGGCATCAAGGATCCTCCGGCGCTCGCGGTGACGGGGGGCCGCGTGGCGTTCGGCTGGGCCGAGGCGATGAGCCCCGCCGTGAGCACGCGTCGGCTGATGCTCCGGCTGGTGGACGCAGCCTGTTTTCCGTAGGCGCGGGGTAGCTCCGATCGGCGCGGGCGCGGGCGCGCCATCGGCGCTAGGGTGCCAGCGTGCACGACACGTCCGACGATGACGAGCATCCCGCGCGCGACGATCAGGCGCCCATCGACGATCCCTACGTGATCGGCCCGCTGCGGAGCGCGCTGCCGAAGGCCGCGCCGGTGAAAATCGCGCCGCCGCCGCAGGCTCCCCGGGCGCCTCGGGGTCGCCGCGCGACGCTGGTGAACGTGGCTCTCGGGCTGGCGCTGGTGCTCTCGTGGGGGACAGGCATCGTGCTGCTCGTGCAGCGCGTGACGGCGCCTCCGCCCGCGCCGGTCGCCGCGATCGCGAGCCCGCCGAGGCGCGGTTTTTCGAGGCCTTCCGCCCGCGCGGCGGCGGGCTCTCGCGCTCCCGCGACGACGACGACGATCCAGCGCGGCGACGTCACCGTGGTCGACGTCGGCATCGGGGCGCGATCGCTCGCCGACGAGCTCGCGCGGCAACGCACCCTTGCCCAGGACGCGCACGAGACGATGCTCGTGATGACGACGGTCGCCGATTGCGGGCCGTGCGCCTCGGTCTTCGGCGAGCTCACGGACCGGCGAATGCAGGCGGCGCTGTCGCGCGTGCGCCTCGTCCGCGTCTACGCCGAGGTCTTCCGCGACGATCTCGACAGCCTCGAGATCCCGCGCGCGCACGTCCCGGGGTTCTTCGTGCTCGGGCCGGATCTCCGCCCGCGCGACGGGATCGACGGGGGCGAATGGGACGACGACGTCGCCGAGAACATCGCCCCGGTGCTCGAGGCGTTCGTCCGAGGCACGCTGACGAAGCGGCGCACGCCGTGGCAAGCGCTGCCCGGATCGGGAATGCGGCTGTAGTCAGGGCCGCGCTCGGCGTAGACTCGCGCCCATGAAGCGAGCCGTGCAGACCGTCATTTTCGTCCTCTGCGTGGTCTTCTCGGTCGCGGCCGCCGTCAACGTTCTCGGCGACAACGCCGCGGTCGAAGCCCTCGCCGACGCGACCGCCTGCGCCGGCGACGGCGCGACATGCCGCCCGCAGAAGACGCGGATGGAGCGCACGCCGCTCGGACAGTCGTTCGATATCGTCACCGCCAAGCGCAAGGTCGAGGTCCGGTGCACGCGCGCGTTCGTCCTCCTCGGCGAGTACGCCTGCGTGGTGCGCTGAAGCCGCGTGTCACTCGCTCGACACCGCCGACGTTGGGCTATGGTTGCTTTGTCGATGGCGAAGCAGTCGTGGCCAGGGCAACGCGGGGCCGTCCGCATCGGGGTGGCCGTCGCGCTTTTGCTCGCCACCGGTCGCGCCGTCGCCGACGGGGCTCCACCGGGCCCGCCGGACGCCGCCGCCGCCGAGCAAGAAGCCCGGGAAAAGCAGGCGATGGCGCTCCACGACGAGGCCCGCGAGCTCCACGCGCACGGCCGCTACCGCGCCGCGATCGCCAAGCTCGAGGCCGCGCTCGCGCTCGATCCCGACGGCAAAGAGCTGGTCTACAACCTCGCGCTCATCCACGAGCGCCTCGGTGAGGTCGACGCGGCAGAGCGGTATTACCGGCGTTACCTCGCGATGACGACGGAGCCGCGCGAGCACGAGAAGATCGAAGGCGTGCTCCGGCGGCTCGAGGGGGCCAAGCAAGATCTCGTCGTCGCGCGGGAAGGCGCCGCGCCCCCGATCGCGAGGAGCGCGGCGACCTCGCCGAGCGTCGCGTCCACGCGCTCGCTCGGTCCCTGGGTGATCGTCACCGGCGCCGTCGGCGCGATGGGCCTCTTCGCGGGCGTCGTCCTCGGCATCAGCGCCCTCGAGCGCAGCCCGGGCGCCGGCGCAATGACCGGCCCGGGCGTCACCGCCGACGATCTGCTCGCCGACGCCAGGGCGGCGCACCGCCAGGCCGTCGGCGCCGATGTGTCGCTGCTGATCGGGCTGGCCGCCACCGGCGCCGCGCTCGGGCTGTACTTCACCTCGCGCCCGACGCCCGCTCCGAAGCCGTCCGCGCCGCGCGTCGACGTCGCGCTCGGGCCGCTGGCCGGGACGCTGCGGGTGAGCTTCTGATGGCGCGTCCCGGTCGGCTCGTCGCGCGCCTCGCCCGCGCGCTCCCGGCGCTGGCGCTGTGGGCCGCTGCGGGGGGCTGCGAGCTGCTGATCGACGGCGAGCTGCCCACGATTCACTGCTCGCGCGAGGGCCTGTCCGGCCCGCCCGACTGCCCCATCGGCGACGTGTGCACCGACCACGTCTGCATCGAGCCCGCGGGCCCCCCGATGGAGCTCGGCAGTCGCTGCGACGACGACGCCGGCTGCGCGCCCGGATCGTTCTGCCTCGATCCGGCGCGCTTCGTCGGCGCCGGCGCGTTCGCCCTGGGCAAGAAGCGCTGCTCGCGTCCGTGCTGCAGCTCGGGCGACTGCGGCGACGCCGCGTCGGGGCTGGTCTGCGCCCACGCGGATCTCGGCGGCGCCGGCTACTGCCGCAAAGCCATCGACGTCGCTCGCGCCGTCCCCGGCCTGCGCAGCCCGGGGCTCGCCTGCGCCGCGAACGAGGACTGCCGCTCCGGCCTCTGCGATGTCGGCACCAACCCGGTCACGTGCGTCGACAGCTGCTGCTCGGACACGAGCTGCTCCGAGACGAAGAGCGCGTGTCGCTTCGGGGAGCGCGCCTCGATGCGTGGGTTCTGGTGCTCGACGCTCGGCGGCACGACGGCCTACGGCGAGCCGTGCGGCGGGGACGAAGAGTGCGCCTCGGGCCTGTGCCTCGAGCTCGAGGGCGCGAAGCGCTGCTCGGCCCCGTGCTGCAGCGCCACGCAGTGCGGGCCGATCCTCGGGCGCCCCGTCGCCTGCACGGATCTCCCGCATTCGGTCTTCGTCCGCGCCTGCGCGACCCTGCTGCCAGTGGGCGCCGTGGGCGAGGTCGGCAAGGCCTGCTCGAGCGGGATGGAGTGCCGGAGCGGGCTCTGCGAGCCTCCGACGTCGGGGCACACCCAGGGGCAGTGCACCGATACGTGCTGCTCCGACGACAGCTGCGGAGCGCCGGGCATGTTTCGCTGCGTTCCGCAGCTCGACGGTCCGCCGTGGCCCTTGCGGTGCGAGCACAAGTAAAGGACGCTTCGGCCATCGGAGCGCCAGGCACCAGCGCGGAGACGACTCAACCCGGGGTGCGCGCACTCGGCGGGTACGTGTGTCCGCGCTGCCGCCATCGGCTACAGAGCCTCCCCGACGCCACGGTGACGCCGCACCGATCGATCCCGCGCTGCCCGAACGATGGGTACGCCCTGATCCCCGCCGAGAGCCTCGCCGACGCGGACGGCGACCCGTTCCTCGGCGTCACCGTGGCCGATCGCTTCGTGATCACGGGCCGCCTCGGCGCCGGCTCGATGGGCACGGTGTACCGCGCGCGCCAGGAGGCCGTCGGCCGCGACGTCGCCGTGAAGATCCTCCGCGCCGATCGCGCCTTCGACGCCCAGGCCAAGGCCCGCTTCTCGCGCGAGGCCCGGGCGATGAGCCTCCTCACGTCGCCGCACACCGTCACGGTCTTCGACTTCGGCGAGGTCCCCGAACCCCACGTCGACGAGCTCGCGCTCGGCGGCGCGTCGCTCTACCTGGCGATGGAAATGCTCGAGGGCGAGTCGCTCGGCGATCGCCTCAAGCGCCGCTCGCGCATCGACGTCGCCGGCGCCGTCCGCATCGTGCGCGAGGCGCTGCTCTCGCTCGAAGAGGCGCACGACAAGAGCATCATTCACCGGGATCTCAAGCCCGATAACCTCTTCCTCGCGCGCGGCCCCGGCGGCGAGACCGACGAGATCTGCAAGGTGCTCGACTTCGGGATCGCCAAGATCCAGAGCGAGCCCTCGTCGGTCGACGCGCTGGAGACGCAGGCGGGCACGGTGTTCGGCACCCCGCGGTACATGTCGCCCGAGCAGGCGCAGGGCCGCCCCCTCGACGCGCGCAGCGATCTCTATTCGCTCGGCGTCTTGCTCTACCAGATGCTCGTCGGGCGCCCGCCCTTCGTCGACGAAGACGCCGTCGTGGTCATGGCCCGGCACATCAAGACGGTGCCGATCGCGCCCGACGTCGCGGCGCCCGACGCCGGGATCGGCGCGGCCCTCTCGCGCGTGGTGATGCGCACGCTCGCCAAGGATCCCGAGGGGCGGCCCGACTCCGCGCGGCACCTGATCGCCGAGCTCGATCACGCGCTCGCCGAGGGGCCGACACCCGGTCTCCGCGAGGCCGGCGCGGCGAGCGTCACCGGCGAGCTCGCGGTCGTGAGCGAGGACGACGCGCCCCACCCACGCGCGCCGACCCAGCGCGCGCGCCGCGCCTGGATCGTCGCTCTCGGCGCGGCTATCGCGGCGTCGGGCTTCGTCGTGCTCGGGCCGCTCGGCGCCACGCGCGGCGGCCCGCTCGCCCGCGCCGAGCTCGCGCACCTGATCCTGCTCCGCCTCCAGACGGCGCGCGCCGAGGCCCTCACGGCGACCGCGACCCCGGCGATCGCGCCCGCGCCCTCGACGAGCCCTTCGGCGTCACCGGCCGACGCCGCCCCGCCGCCCGCCGCGTCGGCCCCGGGCCGCAACGTCGCCGCGCCGGCGAAGAAGGGTATCTCGCCGCACCGCGGATACACGCGCTTCGACTGAGAGAACAGGCCTCGCGAGAAAGAGGCCTTGACATCACTCCACGGCTCGTAAACACTCGCGTTCGTAACTCATGCTCTCCTGTCGAATCCTCAGCGCTTCCTCCAGGCCAGACGCCGATCGGGGCTATCCCGATCCGGCAGGGTGCTCCATGGCCTGATCCCCGGCGGATCGCGGCAAGAAGCCCCCTCCCGGAAGCCCCGGCAGGGGGCTTCGTCGTTTGTCCTCACGCCCTCGCAACGCGCCGCAGGAGAGCCACTCTCGCGCGACATCGCTCCTTGAAACCGGTCGGCCCCCAAGGGCCCTCCGGGAGGGGAGGGGTGCGCCTTTCAACTCATCATCAACTCTCCCGAGCGCCGCCGGTATCCTCGCGTCGCACTCGAGCCATGAGCGAATTTCACGTCGAGACACTCCGCGTCGGCCCCGTCGAGAAGCACCCCAACGCCGACTCTCTCTCCATCACCCGGGTCCACGACTACCCGGTCATCCTCCGCACCGACGAATTCAAGGAAGGCGATCTCGCGGTCTACGTGCCGGTCGACTCGGTGGTGCCCGCCGGCGATCCGCGCTGGGCTTTCCTCGGCGAGCACCGGCGCATCCAGGCGCGGCGGCTGCGCGGCATCTTCAGCATGGGTCTGCTCACCGCGGCGCCGCCCGGCGCGGTGGAGGGCCAGGACGTGCGCGCGCTGCTCGGCATCACGAAGTACGAGCCGCCCGAGCCCCCGGCCGAGGGCGAGGACGAGCTCGATCCCGGCTTCTTCCCCGCCTACAGCGATCTCGAAGCGGTGCGCCGCTTCCCCGACGTGCTGGCCGAGGGCGAAGAGGTGGTGCTCACCGAGAAGGTCCACGGCGCCAACGCGCGTTACCTGTTCCACGAAGGCCGCCTGTGGGTCGGGAGCCACACGCGGATCAAGCGCCGTGATCCGAAGAACCTCTGGTGGAAGCCGGCGATCGCCCTGGATCTCGAGCGTCGACTCGCGGCCTTCCCCGGCGTCGCGATCTACGGTGAGGTCTACGGCAAGGTCCAGGATCTCCGCTACGGGGCCAGGGACGACGGCGTCTCGCTGGTGCTCTTCGACGCGCAGAACGTCGCGACGCGGAGCTACCTCGACTACGACGACTTCCTCGCGCTGGCGCGGGCCCTCGAGCTCCCGACCGTGCCGCTGCTCCACCGCGGCCCGTGGAGCCAGGATCTCCGCGCGCTCTCCAACGGACCGACAGTGATCGGCGGCGGCGCTCACTGCCGCGAGGGCTTCGTGGCGCGGCCGGTGAAGGAGCGCTTCGACGAGCGGGTCGGGCGGGTGGCCCTCAAGCTCCACGGCGAGGACTACTTGCTGCGCAAATCCCGGTGATCCGCGGCGATCAGGCGGCCCTGCGCTCGTCGCCGAGCGGAGGCTCGCGCTCGGCTCGCTCGAAGTAGAAATCGGGATCGCACGCGAGGCACCCGCACCGCGGCGGGTGCTCCAGCGTGGTGTCGGCTTCGTCCTGCCAGTCGATGTCGTCGCGCTCGTACATGGCGTCCTCCCGGCTCGGCGTCCCGCTCTCGGTGCAGGGGATCCTGAGCCCGCGGCGGCCGCGAAGCCATGTCCTCCGCCGGGCAATGTGGACGAGATATGTCCATCCGGAGACGCGGGAAAATGGGCATTGAATGTCCGACCGTCGACTCCGAGGGGCAGGCGCGCCCGTTGCTGGTGCCCCGGGCGTGCCCCGGGGCCGCGCAGCTCTTGCCCTCATGTCCGCCGCGCCCGTGCGTCGGCTGGTCCTCGCCGCCGCGGCGCCGGCCCTCGCCGCGATGGCGATCGGATGCTCGATCCGCGCCGAAACGAAGCCTGACGGAGCCGGTGGCTCGCCGTCGAACCACGGGAGGGGGCGCGGCGCGCTGGGCCACCGCGGCGTCCGCGAGAGCCCCTCGGCGAGCCTTTCCACCAGCGCCGCGAGCGCGGTCAGCAGCGGCCCGAGCGGGGCCACGAGCAGCGCGGCCAGCGGGGGCGTCGTCGACGCGTGTGATCCCGACGAGCCCGTCGACACGTCGCCGGATGTACCGCCCGTGCTCTCGGCGACCGGGCTCTATCAAGACGTCGCCACGAAGAAGCTCGCGCCTCACGTCCTCCCGTTCGCGCCGCAGTTCCCGCTCTGGTCCGACGGCGCCGAGAAGAGCCGCTGGGTCCACCTGCCCGCCTGCGCGAAGATCGACACCGGCGACATGGACCACTGGCAGGTGCCCGTCGGGACCAAGATCTGGAAAGAGTTCGTCGTCGGCGGGGCGCGGGTAGAGACGCGCTACATCCATCGCTGGGGCCCGGATTCAAACGATTTCGTCTTTCAATCGTACCAGTGGAACGCGGGCGCGACCGAGGCGACGGCGGCCGACAAGGACGGCATCAAGGACGCGAACGGCACGACGCACGATATCCCCGGCGTGTGGGAGTGCGTCGTCTGCCACGGCCACACCGAGGAGCGCGTGCTCGGCCTCGGCGCGATCCAGCTCAGCCACGCGGGGCCGGGGCTGACGATCGAATCGCTGAGCGCGGCCGGGCGGCTCACGGTGCCGAGCGCGGCCTTCGTGGTCCCCGGCGACGCGACGACGCGCGCGGCCCTCGGGTATCTCCACGGCAACTGCGCGCACTGCCACAACCCGTCGCCGAAGGCCGAGTGGTTCACGCGCCCGTTCAGCTTGAAGCTCTTCACCAGGGCGACCACGGTCGCGCAGACGGACGCGGTCGTGACCGGCGTCGGCGTCGCGCCGGAGAAGTTCGTTCACCCGGGGATCACCGCGCGGATCGCGGCCGGCGATCCCGCGGCGAGCTGCGTCGCGTACCGGATGAGCACGCGCGGATCGCCCGACGCGATGCCCGCGCTCGGCAGCGAGATCGTCGATCCGGCCGGCGTCGCGCTGATCACCGGCTGGATCCGCGGGCTCGCGCCGTGAAGCGTATCCGGGCCTGACACCACGTCGCGCATGGATACGCCGCCAGGCGATCATCGAGGCAAATTCCCGGTGTTTCGCGGTGGCCCGCTCCGTGCTGAAGGAGTGTCCAGAGCCTGACGATACAGAGCTCGACCGGAGACCATCATGAACCTCAAGGCACTGTTCCTCGCTGTCGCCCTCTCGCTCCCGTTCGCCGCCGCCGCCACCACCGTGTCGAGCATCGCGAGCGCCGATCCGCTCCCCGCGGCCCAGGCCACGAAGGAGAATCACATCGCCGAGGGGCAGCGCGGTGAGCACGCGAAGGGGGATCACGCGAAGGGTGAGCACCGCAAGGGTGAGCATGGCAAGGGCCACCACGCGAAGGGCGGTCACCGCCGCGGCGAGCACCGCAAGGGCGAGCACGGCAAGGGCGCGCGACGCGGCAAGGGCGAGCGCGGCAAGGGCGGGCGCGAGCATGGGCCGCGCGCGAACGGCCCGGGACGCCGCGAGGGCGGGCCGGCGAAGCGCTGAAGTCGAGACCATCAGCACCCGACTTGCCGGGGCGCCTGGGACGTGAAAGCGGCCCGGAGCGCCCCGGCCTTTTTGCGTGAGCACTCCCCGAGAAATCCTGCTTCTCTGCGCCCTCGCATGATGTCCCTCCGCCAGCGGCTCGTCCTGGTGCTCGTGCTCGGGCTCTCGACGCTCGTGATCGCGCTCGTGGCGATCGGGCACGTCTTCATCTCGGCCGACGACGCGCGCGAGCGAGCCGCCGAAGCCAACGCCGAGGTCGGCGCGCAGACGCTGGTCGACGCGCTCCTGGCGCGGGGGCCGGGCGCGGCGGCGGCGGAGATCGATCTCGAGCAGCGGCGCGCCCTCCGATCGATCGTCGGCTCCAACGCCGGCGGCGCGGGCGGCTACTGCCTGCGCGACAAGGGCGAGATCGTGGCCTCGGCCAGCCGGCCCTGGGCCGTCGACGCGCGCAAGCCCGGCCGCGTCTCCGAGCAGCACGTCCTCGCCCCCGATCTGCGCGAGGCCGTGGAGCGAATTTGCCGCGAAGCCAAGCCCGGCGACACCGCCCAGGCCCGCGTCGATCACCCGCGCGATCTGGCGATCCTCGCGGCTATCCCGGCGGGCGACAGGCTCGCGGCGTGGTTCATCACCCGCGTACGCACCCAGTCGGGGCGCGAGGTCGGCTCGTGGCCGATCGAGATCGTGGCTCTCGCCGTCGCGGCGCTGGCGCTCGTCGGCGTCGCGGCCGACGCCATGCTCGCGCTCCGCCGCGGCGCCGCCGATCTCCGCACGGCGCTGGTGCAGCTCGAGGGCGATCTCCGCGCGCCGGTGCCGCGCCCGCGCGCCCGCGAGCTGCGCGAGATCGCCGCCGGCCTGGAGACGATGGCCGCGCACCTCGCCGACGCCCGCGATCGCGAGCGCGCGCTCGAGGCGACGCTGTCGCGCGATCAGCGCCTCGCCGCGCTCGGACGCGTCGCCGCGGGCGTGGCGCACGAGGTACGCAACCCGCTCGCGGGGATGAAGCTTCGTCTCGATCTGCTCAAGCGATCCGGCGAGCTCGGCGTCGAGTCCGACGAAGACGTGGCCGCGTGCCTCGGCGAGATCGATCGCCTGAACCGCCTCGTCGAGTCGCTGCTCTCGGCGAGCCGCACCAAGGGCGGCGAGGCCCATGCCGTCGATCTCGCCGCGCTCGGCGACGAGCGGATCGCCCGCGCCGCGCTCGTCGCCGACGCCGCCGGCGTGCGCCTCCGCCGCGAGGGAACCGCCTCGGCGATGACCGATCGCGACGTCCTCGCCGCGGCGCTCGACAACCTGCTGCGCAACGCGATCGAGGCCAGCCCGCGCGGCAGCGAGATCGTGATCCGCGTCGGCGACGTCGACGGAGCGCCGTCGATCGCCGTCGACGACGCCGGCCCGGGGATCCCGGAGGAGCGCCGCGCCGAGCTGTTCGAGCCCTTCTTCACGACCAAGCCCGAGGGCACGGGCCTCGGCCTCTGGATCTCGCGGCTGCTCCTCGAAGGGAAGGGCGCGAGCCTCGGCTATGCGCGCGAGGACGGCCGCACGCGGATGACGATCCGCTTCGCTGCCGCGGGATGATCTCGACGCCGCGGGCCCCGTGATAGCGTCCCGCCGTGATGACGCGCGACGAAGAAACGACGAGCGACGCTGGCGGAGATCCGCGCGCCTACGCGGCGTGGGCCGCGAAGAGTCGTCCCTCGATCGAGGCGCGCAGGGCGCGTCGTGAGGCCGCGCTCGCCCACGTCACGCGATGGAAAGAGCCACTGCGGGCGGCGATTTTGCGCACCCACGGCATCGTCGTCCCCGACGGCCTCTTCGCTTACTGGGGCTTCGCGCGCAGCCTCGATCCCGACGCCCGCGCCGCGCTCCACGACATCGGCGTGGGCCCCGGAGGCCTCGTCGAAGTCTTCGATGCCCTCGTCGCGGCCTCTGCCGATCCCGCGCGCCTCGGCACCCTCGGCGGCCTCGATGTTCGCCTGGAGAGCCGCTATTACCGCGATCCCCCGGAGCTCTTCACGTTCGCCTACGGCACCACCGACGGCCTGCACTACGGCCTCTGGTTCGACGACGCGCGCCTCGCGCCGCAGGGGATCGGCTCGTATTACGCGCACGCCGAGGGCGGCATCGCGCTCGATCGACTCTCACCGCTCCAGCTCGTGCGCGACGAGGCCCAGCAGTATCAAGAGGTCATGGACGAAGGCGAGGCGCTCGCCGAGGTCGAAGAGCCCGAGTTCCGCGACATCCTCCGCTTCCGCGCCGAGGTGCTGCTGGAGTCGCTCGACGACTGGGCCGCTGGCGGCGGCGGCAGCGCGGAGGACGATCCTCGGCTCGCGCCGGAAGTGCCGCGGTTGGCGACGGCCGATGGGGCAGGGGCCTTCGCGCCGGGATCGCCCGCGGCGACTGGCATTCTCGCGGACGACTCCACAGCTCTCGTCGACAGGGCAGCAGAAGCGCTGAAACGAGGTGATCCTGGAGAGCTGCTCTGCCTCGGGCGCGACCTCGCCTGGGGCTCTGCGCGTAGCCGAACGCGGGAGATCCTCGCGCGCGAGCTGCTCGTGCGAGCCTATCGCGCGCTCGGCCGCGAGGCGCTCGCGGCGATCGCCGAGCTGCACGCGGAAAACCGGCAGCTCGGCTCCGTCGCGGTCCTGACCCGCGGGTGAAGCGCTCTACGTGGCGCTGAAGACCTTGAGATAGATCTCGTCCACCCGCAGCGCGACTCCGCACGACGCGAGGGTCAGAGTCCCGCCGGGGAGCGTATCGTGCAGCTCCCAGACGCCGTTCTCGCCCCGGATGTAGTGCTCGATCCATACCGCGTCTTGCGCCACGAGCACATAGTCCTGCAAGGTGGGGATCGTGCGGTAGTTCCGGAATTTCTTCCCGCGATCGTCCCGCTCGGTGCTGTCGGAGAGCACCTCGACGATCACCGTCGGATTGAGCAACGAGGGCGGCTCGCCCGCCTCGTACTCGGCCTCGCCACACATGACGAGGACATCAGGGTACGTGTAGAGGCCAGTCGCCGGGACCCTCACGCGTTGATCCGACGCGCGCGCCCGGCAGGGCTTGTCGCGGAGAGCCTCTCGCAGCTCCCCGAGCACGTTGGCGACGATGTCGTTGTGCGCCGGGCTGGCGCCCGCCATAGCGAAGATCTCGCCGTCCCGGTACTCGTGCCGCGTGGGTTGAGCTTGCTCCCAGGCGAGATACTCCTCGGGGGTCCACTTCCTGGTCGATGCTGCTTCGCCCATGGTGCGCATCTTACCGCGAAACTGGGCCCACGGGGCGCGCCGGTCGCTCGTGCCGACCCGCGGCGGCCCCCACTTCGCCCAGATGGGTTCTGGAGGGTCAGGAAGGACCGCCGACTTCGCCCAGGCGCGCTCCGGAGGCTTCAGAGGGCCCGCCGACTTCGCCCAGAGGCGTTCTGGAGGCTCCAGAGGGCCCGACGACCTCGCCCAGGCGTGCGCTGGAGGCTCCGGAAGACCAGTTTTCGCTATTTGACGGCCGGTTCAGGCGACGTCTTGTCTTCGGCGTCGGTCGCGGTCTGGCCCGGCCTTCGGGTCGAGGGGCGCACCCTCGCCGCGAGGTCCGCCTTGCCCGCGACGCGGAGGAGGCCTGTCAGCGTCGTCGCCACGCCGCTGAAGGTCTCGTCGTAGGCAGCCATGGCTTGATTCTTCGTATCGAGCGTCGCCTGCGCCTCGCGGAGCTCGCGAGCCACGCCTTTGAGGTGGGTATCGAGCATGGCGCTGTGCTCTTGCAACGCGCTCGTGGTCTCGGCGATATCCAGCTTGGCGCCCTTGATCCGCGGGGCAGGGAGCTTGACGCGCCCGAGCTGGGTTGCGACCTCGCCGGCAAAGCGAGAGAGCACGACGGGATCCTCGGGCGTGGGCCCGGCGAACACCGCACGTGCCGTGGCGCCCCCGTAGACGCCGGTGAGCACCTCGCGAAGCTCGATGATCTTGCCGGAGAGGGTGGAAGCCGCCTCGTCTCGCGCTCTGCGGACTGGCTCGTCGTCGCCGAGCTCGGCTTCGTGCGCGGCGTCGGCTTCGACCATCCGGGTCTTGGAGGCGTCGAGGGCGCGCGAGACGAGCATCAGGAGGAGGCCAATGTCGGGCAGCGCCTCTCCCTTGGCGAGGTGGGGTTTCAGGACCTTGCTGAGGGCGGTTGCGGCGGCTTCGGAGTGGGTTTCGCCGACGGCGACCACGGCGCGGGCGCTCTTCTCACGATCGGTGATCTGCTTGGATGCCATTGCGTTTGATCCTCCCTGTTCATGGGACGACGTGCTGCGAAGATCACGACCAGCCGCCCCGACTTATCGACCATACGGATGCTCACATGCTTTCCTCTTTTCAAGCAAGCCAAGACGGAGTTGGCTCCGACGCGGGGCCACGCACGACCGAGCGGGCGCCCGGCGCGGGGCGAGCAGCGGGACATTGGAGGGGGGCGGGTGCTGCGTGGTAGTGTCCCGCCCGCCATGACGACCTCCCACGAAGCTCGAGCTGTCCGCGACCTCCCCGTTTCGCGGCGCGCGGTGACGGTCCCCGGGGCGAACCTCGCCGACGCCGTCCGTCTCTGCGATCCGTTCACCCCGCTCGATCCCCGCCAGGATGAGATCATCCACGAAGACCTGAGCGCCATCCGCGGTGGTGATCGGCTGAAAAGGGTCGTCCGCGATATCCGGCGCGCGGGGAGCACGACGACGCTGCACTTCCTCAGCGGGCACCTCGGCAGCGGCAAGACGACCGAGCTGCTGCGCATGAAGGAGCGCCTGGAGACCGCGGAGGCAGACCAGCCGCTCACGACCACGCTGTTCCTCGACGCCGATGCGATGCTCGATCGCAACGACGTCGATCTCGAGGACATCCTCGTCGCGCTCTGGCACCTCGTCTATGAACTGCACCCGGTCGCAGCGGCCAAGGTGCTGACACCGATCTGGAAGTCGCAGATCAAAGCCGGGCACTTCAGCGTTGTCGCCAACGCTGAAGCGCCCGAAGCGTTGAAGAAGTTGCTCGGAGACATCCGCTTTCCGAGCCCCGATCAGAAGCACAAGGTGCGTGTTGCCCTCGGCTCGGTAACGCCGACGTTCATCGAAGGTCTCAACAAGGGGTCGGCGGAGATCGCGAAGACGCCTCCGAACGATCACGCCGGACCGGTCGTGGTCCTCATCGACAATCTGGAGAAGCTGAGTCAGGGGCAGAAAGCGAGCGTCGAGCGCCTCTACTTGGAGCGTATGGGCGCGCTCAAGAGTCTCGAAGCGCACCTCGTGATCACGGTGCCCCTCTACCTCTGTTACGCAGATGCGGGCGCGAGCCTGATTGGCCTGTACGGCGGCGAGATCGTGGTCGTGCGGATGATCGAGACCAGGAAGCGCGTCTCCGATGGCGGCGGCGACAACCCGGCCGGGCGTGTCCTCTGGTATGGGGCCCTGCCGGTCCCGCTCGCCAGCTCTTCGAGAAGTAGAGAAGCGAAGGCCGCGCGCCGGAATCGGCGAGCGTTGCTATCGGAGCACAAGCGGCTCGTACTTCGATCTGAGGCGTGCGCGCAACTCCTCGACTCGCTCGACCGTCTTCCACGTGTAGAGCGTGCAGCGCGAGCTTCGGCGGAGCGATCACGTACGCGCCGCTGCCGCGTTGGGCTCGTCGGGCTCGTCGGCCTCCGCCGAGCCCCCTCTGTGCTGACGCCGAGGCCTGCGGAGCGAGCGCTGTCGTCGCTGCCGACGGGGGTGGCGAGCCGCGCCCGCAGGCGAGTTCGCCGACCAGCGGAGACACGACCCCCCGCGTGGAGCGTCGCCGTGTCGCCGCCCCGCGAGCGCGGCCTCCGACCACTGCGTCCGATCGCCGGCTACTTCGACGTGAACGCGTAGACCGCAGAGTTGCCCGCCGCGAAGATCCGCCCCTTGGCCGCGATCGGCGTCGAGAACCTCTTCAATCCGCTCATCACATCTCCGGCGCCGCCGCCGGTGAAGATCGCTTTCCCCGTGTCGGCGTCGAAGCCATGCAGCTTCCCGTCGCCCTGGACTCCCATCGTCCACACCACGGCTCCGGCGTGGCCGTCGGTCGTCGTCACCATCGGTGAGCCCGAGCCGTGCTCGTCGGCGCACCAGGCGGTGGTGATCGTCGGCGGCGATCCGATCCCGATCTTCAGCGCCACGAGGTTGCCATTCACCCCGCCGGGGCACGATTTCCCGTTGGCGTTGAAGATCACGTAGGTGCCGAGGCTCGTCGTCACGACAGCGGCAGAGTTGATGATCTCGTTGGTCGCGACCACGGCCGAGGTGACGGCGTTGCTCACCCCGCCGAGGTTGGTCCGGTCGAGCAGATACGCCTTGGAGTTCTTCCCGAGCGCGACGGCGAGCTTCGACGGCGTGGCGCCCGGCAGATCGAAGAGCACCGGGCCCGATCCGCCGATGTCGACGTCGCTCGCATCCAGCGCCTTCCAGTCGGTGGGAGCGAAGTAATTGGCCGTCGTGTTGTTGAACACCGGGCCCGCGTCGAGGCGGATGATCGCCTCGCCGCCGAGCCACGTCGGCGCACCGAAGGTGTTGCCCGTCGCGAGGAACACGTCGCTACCATCCGACGAGAGGCCGCCCGGCGCCCACGATCCGCCGCCCTGCGCCAGGGTCGCCCACGACTGCACGGCCGCGGGGTTTTCGAGCGGCACGCCGATGACCCAGCCATGGTACGCGCCGCAATCGCCGTAGTGGCCGCCATAAGGCACGTAGAGCGTGCCACCCGCGATGATCAGGCCGCCGCGCTGGTTCTGCACCGCCGCCTCGAAGGTGAGATTGCCATTCTTCGCGACCGCGGCGACGTCGATCGGGAAGCCCGCGCGCTCCACCCCGTCGTCGATCGAGAGCGCGTGGATCATGTGCTTCTTGGTCGCGCCGCCGTCGGGCGACATCATCGCGTCGACGAAGATCGTGCGCGAGGGGCCGTCGATCACCGGCGTCCCGGTGATGCCGAGGGGATCGACGTTGCCGCACGGCAGATCCGAGAGCTTGAGCGGCTCGCCCAGCTGCTTGTTCCACACGGTGCCGCCGGTGGCCGCGTCGAGCGCGTACACATAGTTCTGCTCGGTCGCCGCGAAGACGAGATCCTTGCCGGTGGCGCCACCGTCGAAGAAGAGCGGCTGCGCGTAGGTCGCGCCCTGGGTGACGGCCTTGAACGTCGGATCGACGTGCATCGCGGGCGCGACCTGCGGCGTGATCGTCGGCTGGGTATAGACGCCGTCGCGGCTCGGGTTCTTGTGGAGCTGAAGCACCGAGTCGCCGAGATCGACGGGCGCGCTGCCGCCGGTGCCGCTGGTCGTGCTGCCGCCGCCTTGCCCGCCGCCGCCGGTGGTGGCCGCGGTCGTCGTGCTCGTCGACTGACCGCCCGCGCCGCTGGTCCCGGTGGAGGAAGTCGTCCCGGTCGACGAACATGCTCCCGTGAGCGCGGAGCTCGCCACCACGATCGTCGCGGCGCGAAGGACATTTTGACGATGGATCACAGGACCTCCCGAGGCTCGAAAAGAAGGCTAAAGACGCGCGGGACGGGTTCTCCGACCGCGCCGGACGAAGCTAGCGCATTTACCCTCGGCGCGATCGACAGGTCGAGATCGTCCCGGGTCGCGACCTCCGCTACGCTGCGCTGCTCGATGATCCGAACCTCGACCACCACCGCCATGATGCCCGGGCGCGAGCTCCGATGACGACCATCCTGATCGTCGACGACGAACGGGTGATCCGCGACGGCCTCGTCCGCTCGATCAAGGGCGCCGGCTTCGAGACGCGCGCCGCCGAGGGCGTCGTGCAGGCCCGCGCCGAGATCGCCCGCGGCGGCGTCGACGGCGTGCTCCTCGACATCCGCCTCAAGGACGGCAGCGGCCTCGAGCTGCTCTCCGAGCTCCGCGTCAGCCACCCGAGCTTGCCGGTGATCATGGCGACGGCGTACGGCGACAGCGAGCGCACGATCGAGGCGATGAAGCTCGGCGCGTTCGAGTACCTCACCAAGCCCTTCGATCTCGATCGGCTGGTGGAGACGCTCCGTCGCGCCGTCAGCAGCGCGCCCGCGGCGGCGGCGCCGAGCCCGCTCACCGCGAGCGACGAGGGCGTGCGCCTCGTCGGCTCCAGCGCGACGATGCTCTCGGTGTGGAAGGCGATCGGCCGCGCCGCGTCGTCGATGGTCTCGGTGCTGATCACCGGCGAGAGCGGCACGGGCAAGGAGCTCGTCGCCCGCGCCATCCACGACCACAGCGCGCGCAAGGCCGGGCCGTTCATCGCCGTCAACATCGCGGCGCTCCCGTCGACGCTGGTCGAGAGCGAGCTCTTCGGCCACGAAAAGGGCGCGTTCACGGGCGCCGCGGCGCGCCGCGAGGGGCGCTTCGAGGCCGCGGCGGGCGGCACGCTCTTCCTCGACGAGATCGGCGATCTCGATCCGGGCCTGCAAACCAAGCTCCTTCGCGTGCTGCAAGAGGGCACGTTCGAGCGCGTCGGCAGCCAGGAGACGATCCGCTCGACGGCGCGGATCGTCGCGGCCACGTCGCGCCCGGTGCTGCCGAAGACGCCCGGCGCCACCCTGCGCGAGGATCTCTTCTACCGCCTCGCGGTGCTCCACATCGAGCTGCCGCCGCTGCGCGAGCGCCGCAGCGACATCCCCGTGCTCGTGCAATCGTTCCTGCACCACCTGCCTGGGCCGCGGCGCGCCGTGTCCGAAGCGGCGATGGCGCGGCTGCTCGCGCACGCGTTTCCCGGCAACGTGCGCGAGCTGCTCCACGTGCTCGAGCGCGCCTCGGTGATGTCGACGTCGGAGGTGCTCGACGAGGCCGATCTCGCGCTGCCGCTGCTCCCGACGATGAACGCGATCACGACGTCGCTCGCGCCCGCGGCGATCGACGACGACGACGATCTCGATCTCCGCCGCGCCACCGCGGCGCTGGAGCGTCGCTTGATCGAGCGCGCCCTCGCCCGCGCCGCGGGCAACCGGGCCGAGGCCGCGCGCCTCCTCGGCATCGGCCGCCCCAACCTCTACGCCAAGATGCGCGAGCTCGGCCTCTCCACCGAGCGCTGAACGGTTTGCGTCGCGCGCACAGCGTGCAACCCTGAAGCGCGAAATCCAGGGGAAAGCACGCCTGGTTCGCGTCGTGATGCAGGCCTCGACGCTCGCCCTCGGAAGGGCGCCAAGGACGGTAAGCGCCACCTCCCGGTGCAGCATTGCGAGGGATCCTCTCTTTTCGCGCGGCGCGCCTCGGTCTACATCTCTGAGGGTGAGCATCAACTCCGCCACCTTCCTCGTCGCCGCCCCCGATCAACCTGGGCTCGTCGCCCGCCTCGCCGGCTTCTTCTACGGCGCTGGCCTCAACATCGTGGACGCGAGCAACCACACCGACCTCTTCGATGAGGGCGGCCCGCGCTTCTTCATGCGCCTCAACATCGATCTCGCGGGCCTCTCGTCGCCGACCGCGACGGCGGCGCTCGGCGGATCGGCCACGCGCAGCGCGCTCGAGGCGTCGTTCGGCGCGCTCTGCACGGCGCTCTCGGCCGAGTGGTCGCTCCGCTACAGCGACGACGTGGCCAAGCTGGCCATCCTCGTCACGCGCGATCCGGCGTGCCTCTACGACCTCGTGCTCCGCCAGCGCGCCGGCGAGATCGCCTGCGAAATCCCGCTGATCATCTCCAATCACCCCACGCTGGAGGGCGTCGCGCGCAGCTTCCAGATCCCGTTCTATTGCCTGCCTGTCACCGCGGCGACCAAGGCCGAGCAGGAGCGTCAGGTGCTCGAGCTGCTCAAGCGTCACCACGTCGATCTCGTCGTGCTCGCGCGCTACATGCAGATCCTCTCGGAGGATTTCCTCACCAGCGCGCCCTCGGTGATCAACATTCACCACGGCTTTCTGCCGGCCTTCCAGGGCGCGAAGCCGTACCACCAGGCCTACTCGCGCGGCGTGAAGCTCGTCGGCGCGACGGCGCACTACGCCACGCGCGATCTCGATCAGGGCCCGATCATCGAGCAAGACGTCGCTCGCGTGACCCACGCCATGGGCCCCGACGACATGGCCCGCGTCGGCCGCGACGTGGAGCGACTGGTGCTGTCGCGGGCGGTTCGCGCTCACCTCGAGCGCCGCGTGATCATCGCGGGTCGTCGCACCGTCGTGCTCTGAAATCGCGTCCACGAGCCAGCCCGCGTGCGACATGGGCTACGCAAGCAGGCGCCACGCGGCATTCACAGCGACGCCGCGCGAGCGACTTGCTTCGCACCTCGCGAGCGTCGCGGGAGCGCGCGGGGACGAACAATCACGCTCTCCACGGCCTGCCGAAAAACCAACACCTCCTCGGGTCGGCTCTTGCTCGGCGGCGGCGGCGGGCCCTGTCGCGCGTCGGGGAGGTTTCATGTCGAGGACATCGCGCCACGCAGTTCATCTCGCGCTCCCTTTGCTCCTGAGCGCGCCCCTCGCGCTCTGGGCTTGCCAGGGGGATCGCGGTGTCCCGCCGATCGACGGGGAGACCTCCGGCGGCCCCGCTCCGGTCGAGCCGCCGATGGATCCGCAGGGCGAAGGGCCGGTGCTCTCGCCGGCCAAGGCGCCGTCGGCGATCAGCGGCGGCTCGCTGATCGCGCTCAAGGACGGCGTCACGGCCGTCGCCGCCGATCCCGATCGCGACCGCCTCTGGATCGTCGACACCAAGAAGCTCGCGCTGCGCGGATCGATCACGCTGAAGGACGGCGACGAGCCCGGTCGCGGCGCGGAAGACGGCCAGGGCCGCGTCTGGGTGGCGCTCCGGCGCGGCGGCGCGGTCGTCACGATCGACGTCGCCACGATGGCCGTCACCGCGCGCACGCCGGTGTGCGCCGAGCCTCGCGGCGTCGCCTACGACGCGAAGAACGAGCAGATCCACGTCGCGTGCGTCGGCGGCGAGCTGGTCTCGTTCGCCGCGGCGACGGGCCTGGAGACGCGGCGTCTGCGGCTCGATCGCGATCTGCGTGACGTCGTCATCGACGGCGCCGGGCTGCGCGTCAGCCGCTTCCGCTCGGCCGAGGTGCTCTCTCTCGACGCGGCCGGCGTCGTCACCAAGCGCGTGAAGCCTCCGATCACCCTCGATTACATCCAGCGTCCGTTCGAGCCCGCGGTCGCATGGCGCACGATCGCGCTGCCCGGCGGCGGCATCGCGACGTTGCATCAATCCGGCCTCGCGGCGCCCGTGCCCGACGTCACGGCGGCCAACGCCTACTACGTGGACCCCTGCAACGTGATCGTTCACACGGCCGTCACCGTCAACGATCCGGCGACGCCGCAGAGCCCGACGGCGGGCGGCCTCCAGGTCGCGCTCGCCGTCGATCTGGCGATCGCGCCCGACGGCCAGCACGTCGCGATCGCGGCGGCGGGCGATCGCGCCGTCGCGACAGCGGCCACGATCTCTTTCACGAGTCGCCCGTCGCCGGGATCGCCTGCGCTTCGTGTCACCCGGAGGGGCGCGAGGACGGCCGCGTGTGGCAGTTCGAGGGCGTCGGCCTGCGCCGCACCCAGAGCGTCACCGGCGGCGTGCTCGAGACGGGAGCCCTTCACTGGTCGGGCGATTTGACGAATTTCGACGCGCTGATCGACGAGGTCCTCGTGAGCCGCATGGCCCGGGTCAAGCCCGGTCCGCTCCACGCGAAGGCGTTCGCTCGCTGGGTCGACGCGCTCCCCGCGCCGCGGCCCTCGACGCCGACCGACACCGACGCGATCACCAAGGGCAGCGCGCTCTTTCACGACGCGACGATCGGCTGCGCGACGTGCCACGCCGGCCCGAAGCTGACCAACAGCAGCCTGGCCGACATCGGCAAGGGGCCGGGGCTCAAGGTCCCGTCGCTCGTCGGCGTGGCCGCGCGCGCGCCGTTCATGCACGACGGCTGCGCCGCGACGCTGGCGGATCGCTTCGGAGCGTGCGGCGGCACCGCGCACGGATCGACGGCGTCGCTCACGCCGGACCAGGTGAGCTCCCTCGTCGCGTACATGGAGTCGCTGTGATCGAGCGGGCGGCCAGCGCTGCGCTGGTGATCCTCGCCGGCTCGCTCGCGTCGTCGTCGGCGGCCGCGCAGCCGGTCGCTCCGACGGCTCCAATGGCTCCAATGGCGCCAATGGCTCCAATGGCTCCAATGGCTCCAATCGAGCCGCTGCCGCCACCGTGGCTCTTGCCGCCACCGTGGCTCGTTCCGCCGCCGCCCGCCTACCGCACTACACCGATGATCTTTCGCAACGGCGCGTGGGAGCCGTTCAATGGCTTCTTCGAGCCCGATCTGCCGCCGCTGCCCGGCACCCCGCACGATCCCCTCGTTCCTGCCGGCGTCGCGGTCGCGACCACCGGGCTCGTCACCGCGGCCGTCGCCGTCGGCTGGCTCGTCAGCGCGGGCACGTCGAGGCCAACGTGCGGGCTGAGCGGCTGCCTCGAGCTCGCCGCTCGCGAGAGCCAGAACTACGCGACCGGCCTCATCACGGGCAGCGCCACGGCGGCGCTCTTCGGCGGCGTCGTGGCCCTGGTCGGCGCGAAAGGGCCCGCGCCGGCGCGCGTCAGCAACGCGCGCACGGTGGCGGGCCTCGCGCTCACGTCGATCGGCGTCGGGATCATGGTCACTGGCCTCGTGAACGCTGTCTCCCCGTACAGCTTCGCGCCGACCGTCCCCGGCGAGGTGACGCCTCCGGCGCCGGCTGGCCCCTCGATCTCGCCGTCGCGCGAGCGGGCCCGCGCGACGTGGTGCTGGCGTCGACGTTCACCGGCGCGATCGATCTCGGCCAGGGCGCGCTCACGAGAGCGGGGTTGACCGATCTGCTCGTGGCGAAGCTGCCCCCCGCAGTGAGCGACGGCTCGGCCCGCGCAGACTGCCAGTCTGCGCAGCGCGATCGACTCCGGCGCGACAGCGGTTATTGAAAGCTGTCGCGCTGCCGGATCGAGCCGTCCACGCGCGAGATGGCGTAGCGCAGCCCGGTGCCGTTCGGCGTGCGCAGCTCGATGACCCAGTAAGGGCCGGTCTGCCGCGCGGCGGTCGCCGAGGTAGAAATTGCTTGAAAATGCGTGGCGGCGTCGGATCGCGCGGTGTTGACGGCGAGCTCGCGGCTGACCTCCGCGGGCTCGGCCTGCGTCGCGCCGGCGGAGCTGGCCTCGGCTCCGCCGCAGGCAGCGAGCCCGAGGGAAAACACGACAACCAGGAGAGTGGATGAACGGGACGGGTACTTCATGGTCTCACTCGGATACGATGCGTGTCCGGGTGCGCGCGTTCACGAAGACGACTCTCAGCGCGTTCGTCGCCGACGCACCACGAGCCCGAGCAACCCGAGACTGATCAACGCCGGCACCGACGAAGAGCCCTCGGGTGCCGTATCGATCGAGCAACTGGCCGAAGCTCCCGGGGGCGTGTCGCTGCTGGTGCCGGTGCTGGTGACGCCTGAATCGCCGCCGCCGACGCCCGAGGGCGATTGGCCGCCCACGCCCGGCTCGGGGTAGCCGCCGGCGCCGATGGCGCCACCGTAGCCGGAGTCGCCACCGGCGCCTGCGCCGCCCGCGCCGCCTGCACCGACGCTGGTAGTCGGCTGCTGCGGCCCGACCTGTACCTGAATCGCGAGGAGAGTATCGGGCGGCCCCCCACCCTTGGGCGCGTCCTGGAACCAAATCACGGTCTCTTCCACGAGCCCGAAGGTCTGCTTGACGGCACCCACCTTGGTCGCCGTGAGCTTGACGGGGAAGTGGCCCACGGCGCCCGGCGCCACGTCGGCGGCGACCGTCGATACGCGCGTCGGAGAGAGCCAGTCGGCCCCGCCGAGCGCAGAGGGCTTGTCGCGCGGCGTGGGAGCGAGCTTGGTCACGCCCGCCTTCCACGTCGACGTGCCCACGTTCTTGAGGTCGAAGTACCCGTCGAGGGTGTCGCCGACCTCCATCTGGATGGCCGGATCCTTCAGCGTCGGGAACGACTGCTTGACGAGCTGTCCCTCGAACTCGGCGGCGATCACCTTGATCTGCGCCTCGAAGACGTCGTCCGCGGGGCCGCCCTGGCCCGGCGCGCTGAACCAGGCCACGCCCTCCTGGACGACGCCGAAGTACTCCTTGTACGTGCCCGGCTTCTGCGGGGCGTGGAAGGTGAAGTTGAACTGGAACTTCGCGCCCGGCGCGACGGTGGTCTTCACCGCCGCGAGGCGGCTCGGAGAGAGCCAGTCGGCCCCGACGAACACGCTGGCCCGATCGCGCGGCTGGGTCGTCGCCAGCTTGGTCGCCGTCGTCCAGGTCTTCTTGCCGACGTTCTGCAGGACCATGTTGGCCTTGATGTTCTGGTTGACCGTCATGACCATCGGAGTCGACGCGTACGGGAACGACTGCGACACGAACCCGGCGCCCCAGTCGGCGTTCATCCCGGCGAGCTTCTTCAGGTCGGCGAGGGTGCCGTTGAACTCGTCCATGTCGACGTTCCCGCTGATGCCGGGGACGCTGCCGCTGCTGCTGTATTGCCACATCGCCCACTTGTTCCAGGCGTTCGGCGTGTTGGGGCAACTGGGCTTGACGTAGGCGGCGATCACCAGAGGATAGCTGCCGAAATCGGTGGTCTGGACGCTGGGATCCCAGAAGTACTTGCCGGTGTAGATCAGCGGCGTGCGCCCCGTGGCGGACTTGATCTTGTTGGCCCAGGTGTGGATCTTCGCGGTGATCGTCGCGGGCGACTGGCCACCTGTCACCTCCATGTCGAGCATGGGAGGGAGATCCCCGGGGCCGAAGCCGACCATCTTGGAGATCATGATGTTGGCCTGGGTCGTGGGATCCTGGCCGGGCTCGAAGAACTGGTACGCTCCGCGGATGATGCCGGCGGCCTTCATCCCGGACCAGTTCTGGTCGAACTTGGTGTCGAGATAGCTCCCGTCGCTGACGCGGGCGATGGCGAAGTCCTTGGCGGTCTTCACCTGGTTCCAGTTGATGGTGCCCTGGTAATACGAGACGTCGACTCCGTACACCAGGCTCGGCCCCGGGCAGACCACGAGCTCTTCGCTCGTCTCCTGGATCGGCTCGTCATCCGCGGGAATGCAGCCCGCCAGCAGCAGCGCGGCGAGGGGCGCCGCCGCGAGGGCGCGCGGGTTCAACATTCCAGTGCAAGCGCGAAGGGCCTTGGTGGCAAAGGGGCGAGTGCTCATCGAACCGCCCGGTTAGCGCGATCCGTGCCAGCCTCGATCGCCCACGAATTCCCGATGTTCTCGCCGCGGGAACCGACGTGATGTGCGCTTCCCATGGACCGACCGCGGATCACGATCTGGATCGACGATGACCCAGGATGGGACTCGTGTGGTCGCTCAGGAGGGAGGGGGAACCCAGCCGCCGAAGGCCCGCTCCAGCTCCAGCGCCACGGCGATCGTCCGGTGATCGCTGCCGTGGGTCGCGGCGATCTGCACGCCGAGGGGCAAGCCCTCGCGATCGAGCCCGAGAGGCGCCGCCGTCACCGGCAGCTCGAGCACGTTGAACACCGCCGTGTACACCCAGTGGAACGGCGGAAACAGCGGTCGATTGTGCGGCGGCGCCGTGGTGGGGTAGGGCGGATAGAGCATCACTCCGCGCGGGCCGAGCAGGCTCGAGACCTCGGCGCGCAGGGCGAGCCCGGCCTCGACGAAGCGCTTTCCGTGCGACGGGAGCAGCTTGGGCAGCTTCTCGAGCAGCACGAGGCAGAGCGAAGGCAGGGTGTACGGCGAGCGCCCGAGGGCCCAGCGCACGAGCTCGCGCCCGCCCGCGACCTCGACCTCGACCCCGTTGCCGAGCAGCGACGCGTACGAGGGGCCGCCGGCCGCGTCGAGCATCGAGGACCAGATCCCGAGCGCGCTGGCGAAGCCCTTCACCTTCGCCGTGCGGACCTCGGCGCCGCGCGCAGCCAGCGCGTCCGCGGCCGCGCGCTGGGCCTCGGCGAGCTCGGCGCTGACCCGGCCTCGATCCGCGCGATGTGCGCGTCGACGATGGCGATCGAGGTGAGCTCGCGGCCGCGGATCCGGGCCGCGAGATCGGCCGCGGAGAGGGTGAGCAAACGATCCACCGGCGGCGGGCTCCGGGAGCTCAGGGCGCGAGGGCGGCCGCGCGGCGGTGCCGCTGCGCTGCCGGATCGTCGCCGGCGAAGATCACGCTGAAGACGATGAACACCGACCACATCGCGACTAGGTGATAGAGCATCGCCACGCCGCCGCGGGTCTCGAAGATCCAGCCCGAAACCAGGGGTCCGAGGAGCATCCCGCCCGCGTAGAACACGTTGTAGACGGCGTTGGAGCGGCTGAGATCCTGGTGCGGAGTCACCACGCCCTGCAGCGCCAGGCTGACCGGCGAGATCGACGCCAGGGTCGCGCCGGCGACGAGCACCGCCCCGCACATCGCCGAGTACTGATCGAGGAAGATGAACCCGAGGATCATCAGCGTGCCGACGACGGCGAGCCCGCGCATCAGCAAGAGGTGGCCATAGCGATCACCGAGCCTCCCCGCGACCACCGAGAAGCCAAGCATGCCGATCCCGAAATACACCGGGATCACGATCGTCTGCGCGGTGGTGATCCCTTTGTGGGCGATGAGGTAGAGCGGCAGAAAAGGCACCACCGAGGCCTGGAAATAGCCGTAAGCGAAGGTCGCGAAGCAGCTCGTCTTGATCCGGCGGAAGACCGCGAGGCTCGACGCGGCGGGCGCGCTCGCGGGCTCCGTCGCCGTGGCGCTGGGCACCTCGCCCGGATCCTCGACCACGTCGGGATCGAGGCCGACGAAGCTCGCCACGCTGGCGAGGGCCGCGACCGAGCCGGCGGCCACGAAGGCCCAGCGCATCGGAAACGAGGCCACGATCACCTTGGAAACGAGGGGTCCCACGACGTAGCCCATCGCCATCGCCACCGCGTAGAGGCTGGTGACGAAGGCCTTGTCGTGGCGCTTGGCGCGCGAGAGCAGGATCGTCTCGCAGCTCACCCAGACGCCGACCGAGCAGGCGCCGTCGAGGAAGCGATCGGCGACCATCGCCGGGTAGCCGGGCAGGAACGGGAAGATCGTGATCGAGACGGCGTAGCCCGCGAGGGCGGCGATCATCGTCGTGCGGGCCGAGAAGCGGCGGATCACGAACCCTACCGGGATCGAGAAGCAGACGATGCCGAGGGCGAACCAGGCCGCGAGCGAGCCGATCTGGGTCTTCGCGAGCCCGCGCTCGTCGAGGAACACCGCCAGGATCGAGAGCACGATCCCGTAGCCGAGGCTGAGCAGGAAGATCGCGCCGTAGATGCGCCAGATGTTGCGATCGGGGATTCGGGAGAGCACCGATCGCGGAGCGTCTTTGAATCGCGTCGACATGTCAAACTCGCCCGCTCGCCCGCTTGCCTTTGTGCGCGACCATGCGGGGTGCTACACGCCCCGACCCGAGCATGCAGGAGAGTTCTTCCGTGGATCGTGTCGTGGTCGTCGGCGCGGGAATTTCAGGCCTCGCGGCGGCGCGCGCGCTGGCGGCGGCGGGGCGTTCGGTGCTGGTGCTCGAGCGAGCGCGCGGCGTCGGTGGGCGCTGCGCGACGCGACGGATCGACGGCGATCAGCGCGTCGATTTCGGCGTCGCGTTCCTGCACGGGCGCGAGCCGGAGTTCCTCGCGGCGCTCGCCGAGGTGCCCGGCGCGGCGCTCCCGGGGTGGCCCTCGGTGATCCTCGGCGGCGGGCGTCCTTGCCAGCCCGACGCGTTCGCCGAGGGCGAGCAGCGCCTCGCCTTCGTCGACGGGGTCGCGGCCTTCCCGCGGCACCTCGCGCGCGGGCTCGACGTGCGCACCGACGCGCGCGTGACCGGTCTCGCGACCTCCGGCGACACCATCGGCCTCTCGATCGAGGGCGCCATGCCGCTCGTCGCGCGCACGGTGATCCTCGCGCTCGCCGTCGAGCAGGCGCGGGATCTCATCGCGGGCCTCGGCGGCCGCGCGCCGGGCCTCGCCACGGCGAGCGCCCTCCTGACGATGATGGCGAGCACGCCTTGCCTCACGCTGATCGCGGCCTATCCAGAGGGCGTCCCCGGCCCGGCCTTTCACGTGAGCTACCCCGAAGACTCCCGTATCCTCCAGGCGATCTCCCACGACTCGAGCAAGCGCGTGAGCCCCGCGGCGACGGTGATGGTCTATCAGGCCCACGCGCGCTGGTCCCGCGAGCACCTCGATCCGACGATCGAGGGCCGCTTCAGCGAGTCCACCGACGGCTGGGCGCGGGCCCTGCTCGCCGAGGCCGCCCGCCTCCTCGGCCCCTGGGCCGGCGCGCCGAGCTCGTTCCAGGCCCACCGCTGGCGCTACGCCCGCACCGATCGCAGCGCCGAGCTCGGTGCGCCGATCCTGCTTCATTTACCGGGCGACGGCGCTCCGGGCCCGCGCCTCGGCCTGGCGGGCGAGCTCTTCGCTCCCGGCGGCGGCGTCGAGTCCGCGTGGATGTCGGGTACACGACTGGCGAGGATGATCCTCGCGGAGGACAGGCGATGACGATCGAGGAAGACAGCCTCACGAGGCTCGTCGAGCGCGACCAGGATCACGAGTGCAACGGGTTCGGCCCGTCCAACGTCTGCGTGCGAGTCGTCGGCATCGCCGAGCTCCCGACGCGCGTGGGCCACTTCCGGATCGTCGCGTTCTGGAACAACCGCGATGGCAAGGAGCACATCGCGATGATCAAGGGCGACGTCGTCGGCGCCGACGAGGTCCCGACGCGCCTCCACTCCGAGTGCCTGACCGGCGACGTCATGGGCTCGCTCCGCTGCGACTGCCGCGATCAGCTCCTGGAAGGCTTGAAGCTCATCCAGAGCATGGACCGCGGCATCCTGCTTTACATGCGGCAAGAGGGCCGCGGCATTGGCCTCATCAACAAAATCCGCGCCTATTCCCTGCAAGATCGCGGGCTCGACACGGTGGAGGCCAACCTCGCTCTCGGCTTCCGCGACGACGAGCGCGACTACGCCGTCGCCGCTCACATGCTGAAGAGCCTCGACGTGGGATCGATCCGGCTCATCACCAACAACCCCAACAAGATAGCGCAGCTCACCCAGTACGGGATCAACGTCGCCGGGCGCATTCCGCACGTGATCCCGCCCAACGAGCACAACCGCTTCTACCTCGAGACCAAGGCCAAGCGCTCTGGCCACTACCTCGATCCCAGCGGCAAGCCGCACCTCGCCGAGCAGAGCGACGAGGTCGTGGTCGAGGGCATGCCCGCCCGTTCGGAGCCGCCGGTTCGAAGCTGACGGCGCCGCCGCGCACGCAGCGCTCAAGCTCACCGCCTCTCCCACCGACAACCCGGGCGTGGCGGTGATGAAGCCTCGTCGCAGTGAACGCGACCGAGGGCCGACCACGAGAAAGGTCGGATCATGAGCGTCATCGTCCAACTCATCGCTTCCGCCGTGGAACCAGGAGCGTTCGTCGAACGAAAGCTCCAGCGCGCCGAATGGATCGAGGTCGACGGCGGGGAGGTCGTCCTCCGCGGCGTCGGCGGCTGGGCCCACGGCGTCCTGTCGCGTCACCCCGTCGGCGAGGTCCTCGCGCGCTGGGCCTTCGTGCGGGGCGACGCCTGAGCGGGGCGCTGCCGTCGCCTGGCCCTCGCGGCGTTGAATCAGGGGAAAGGCCGCGAGAGCAACCGGGGCAGCTGCGGAATCAACATCCGATGTAGCGTGAGGCCGTCGAGCGGCGGAAGCGGCGTCCCGAGCACGACGTCGAGGGCGTGAATCGCCTCGCCGCGATCGTCCACGGTGCGACCCGTCGTCAACGCTGTGGCCGCCACGGCGACGCTCGGCGTCGCGAAGCCGACGGACGCCGCCGCGTCGCGCAGGCGGGGCAGGTACTCCACCTGATCGACGCCGCCGAGACAGCGAAAGCCATTCTGGAGCGCGAGCGCCGCGAACACGAGGTAAACGCCCGGGCAGAGCCACCCTTCGCGCAGCCCCGCGAGCACGACGGCGGGCGTGAGCGGTTGATCGCCGCGCGCGCCTCGGAGGCTATCTCCGTCGGCGCGGAGCGGCTCGAACGTACCCCGCGGATCGCGGGCCGCAGTGAAGAGCGGCATCGGCGGGAGCGCGCCGAGAACAACGCTCCGCGTGGTCGCGTCGAAGAGCACGCGGTGGAGCGGGTGTGAGCCGTCGTCGAGCGCCGTCGTCAGATACCGGGCCACGACGGCGTTGAGATCGAAATAGAGGGGGCGTCGCCCCAGGCAATGCTCCAGGATCGTCGACGAGGTCGCGAGCGCCCACGGCACGAACGGCTCGCCCGCGAGCGCATCCGGCACCATCGCGCGGAGCGGGGGGCGCAGCGCCGCGCGCACGTCACGCGCGGTCGCTGGCACCTTGGCGCGAAAGACAGCGACGTCTTTCATCGACCACGGGAGCAACGAGAGCCGGTGATCGAGGGCGATCTCGAGGCCGGCCGCCGCGCGCGCCCGAGCCTTGAACGCGCGGGACGCCGGGTGGAGCAGCGAAGAGAGCGAGTGGCGACGTCCGACGTTGAGGCACCCCGGCGAAGCATCGTTGGAGAACGGGATCCCCGAGCAGGCGCCGACCAGATACGGTATCGCCGGATCGAGAGCGAGCGTGGCCACGCGATGCATCGCCAGGAAAATAGGCCCCTCGGAGAGCGTCACGTGGGTCGCCGTCTGGAGCACGCGTCGCCGCTCCAGATCGCCGAGCGCCGCGTCGACCAGGCTCGCCTCGTGGTTGCCGCGGGCGAGCTCGTGGCGAAACGCGGCCGCGAGCGCCGGCTCGATCGGCGCGGCGGGGGCGTGGGCGTGGAGGAGCGCCGAGTACGCCTCGAGCGGGGCCTCGCCCTCGGCGTCGACGATCGCCGCCAGCGCCGGCCGCCCGATCTCGCGAAGCGCGCGCGCCGTGTCCTCTGCCCGCATCGCGTGAGTCTTTACACCCGACGTGGCCGGGGACTAGCCTCCGCCCGCGATGCTCCGACAGAATGCGCGGATCGCCGTCGTCGCGCCGGCGGGTGGGTTCCTCCCCGAGCGCCTCGCGTACACCCCCGAGGCCATCCAGAGCTTCGGCTACGAGCCCGTCCTCGCGCCGAACGTCGAGGCTCGGCACCGCTACTTCGCGGGCACCGCGGCCGAGCGGGCGGCCGATCTCGCCTGGGCGCTCACGGCGCCCGACATCGACGCGGTGTGGTTCGCGCGCGGCGGCTACGGCACCGCGCAGACGCTCGCGCATTTGCCCTGGGATCGCCTCGATTCGCGCCCGGTCATCGGCTTCTCGGACGCCACGGCGCTCCTCGTGGCGATGCACAAGCGCGGTCTCCGCAGCGTGCACGGGCCGGTCCTCCACGGCCTCTGCGAGTGGGATCTCGGATCGAGCCCGCCCGTCACGCCGATCGACACCGAGAGCCGCGCCGTGCTCCGCGCGCTGCTCGCCACCGGTGTCGCGCCCGCGCTCCCGGGGCGGCCGCTCCTCGGCAGCCGCACGCCGGTCCGCGGCCCGGTGATCGGCGGCAACCTCACCGTGCTCGCGAGCCTCGCCGGCACGCCGTGGGCCGTCGACGCGACCGGCGCCATCGTCGTGCTCGAAGACGTGCACGAGCCGCCGTACCGGATCGAGCGCGCCCTCTGCCAGCTCCTCGACAGCGGCGGCCTGCGCGGCGCCGTCGGCGTGGCGCTCGGCGATTTCTACCACTGCCGCCCCGACGCGCGCGACTACACCCTCGCCGACGTGTTCCGTGAACATCTGGAGACGCTGGGCGTCCCTGTGGTCTTCGGGTTGCCAGTGGGCCACAGCGTCCACAACTACGCCTGGATCCACGGCGCCGAGGGCACGCTCGCCGACGACGGCATCACCTGGACCGCGGCGTGATCGCGTGAGCGCGGCGCGCGAGGACGCCATCGCGGTGATCGGCCTCGCGGGGCGCTTCCCGGGCGCGCCCTCGGTCGACGCGCTCCTGGCGATGCTCCAGCGCGGCCAGCGCGGCATCACCACCTTCACCGACGCGGAGCTCCTCGCGGCCGGCGTGCCCGCGGCGCGCCTCGCCGATCCTCGCTACGTGAAGTTCCGCGGGGTGCTCGCGGGGATCGATCTCTTTGACGCCGAGCATTTCGGCTTCCTCCCGCGCGAGGCGGCGCTGCTGGATCCGCAGCAGCGCTTGCTCCTCGAGTGCGCCTGGGAAGCGCTGGAGTCGGCCGGCCACGCGTCGCCCGCGGCGCGGCGCGACGGGCGCGTCTCCGTGTTCGCCAGCGCGAGCCGATCGACGTACGAGACGTGGCTGCGCGATCGCCTCGCCCTCGATGGCGAGGGCGGCGAGCCCTTCGCGCTCGACGGCACCCTCGTCGATTTTCTCGCGAGCCGGCTCAGCTACGCCCTCGATCTCCGCGGCCCGAGCGTCGTCGTCCAGACCGCGTGCTCGAGCTCGCTCGTCGCCGTTCACCTCGCTTGCCAGAGCCTGCTCACCGGCGAATCGAACCTGGCGATCGCCGGCGCTGCCTCGATCACCGTGCCGTCGATCGCCGGCGCGTACGCGCTCGAAGGCGGGATCACCTCGCCCGATGGATGGTGCCGCGCCTTCGACGCGCGCGCCGCGGGGACCGTCGGCGGCGACGCGGTCGCGGCGGTGGTGCTCAAGCGGCTGCCCGAGGCGATCGCCGATCGCGACTTCATCCATGCGGTGATCCTCGGCTCGGCCATCAACAACGACGGCGCGGGGCGGGTGGGGTTCACGGCGCCGGGGGTCCTTGGCCAGGCCCGCGTGGTCCGCGACGCCCTCGCCGCGGCGGGCGTCTCGCCGCGCGAGATTGGCTATCTCGAAGCGCACGGCTCCGGGACGCCGCTCGGCGATCCGATCGAGATCGCCGCGCTGGCGCGTGCTTTCGCGGGCGACGATCGCCGCGCGGCCTGCCCGATCGGCTCGATCAAGGCGAACCTCGGGCACACCGACGTCGTCGCCGGGCTCGCGGGGTTGATCAAGACCGTCCTCTGCCTTCGCGCGCGCACGCTGTTCGCGATGCCGGGCTTCGAGCGGCCGAGCCCGCGGATCCCGTTCGACGAAACGCCGTTCATCGTGCAGGGCGCGCTCGCGCCGTGGCGTTCGGACGGGCCGCGGCGGGCCGGCGTCAGCTCGTTCGGGATGGGCGGGACCAACGCCCACGCCGTGCTCGAAGAGGCCCCTCCGTCGGCCGCGAGCGTGGCCGGGTTGCCCTGGAAACTGCTTGTTCTGTCGGCGCGATCGCGCTCCGCGCTCGAGGCGATGACCTCGAACCTCGCCGATCATCTCGCCGCGGATCCCGGCGTCGATCTCGCCGCGGTCGCGGGCTCGCTCGCGTCGGGGCGGGCCGCGTTCGACCATCGCCGGGTGGTCCTCGCCGCGACGACGAGCGACGCCGCGAGCGCGCTCGCGGAGCGAACGTCGGGGCTCGTTTTCTCGGGTAGATCGCGCGGGGCGACGCCGAAGATAGCCTTCGTGCATGCGGGTCTCGGCGAGCAGCACGCGGGCATGGCGGCAGCGCTCTACCGCGTGTTCCCGGCGTTCCGCGCCTCGCTCGATCGCAGCGCGGAGGTGCTCGCGCCGCTGCTCGGGCTCGACGTACGCAAGACGCTCCTCGAGGATCACGCGTCGGCGGATCCGTTCCGCCGCTGGATCGGTCGTGCTCCCGGTCACGGACGATCGCCGCTCTCGTCGACGGTCGCGGCGCAGCCGGCGCTCCTCGCGGTCGAGCTCGCGCTCCAGGCGCTCTGGGCGTCGCTCGGCGTCGTCCCTTCGATCGTCCTCGGCCACAGCCTGGGCGAGCTCGCCGCGGCCGTCGCGGCCGGCGTCCTCGCGCCCGACGACGCGCTCGCTCTCGGCGCCGCGCGGGCCCGGATCATCGCCACGTTGCCGCCCGGCGCGATGACCGTCGTCGCGCTGTCGCCCCTGGAAATCGAGGCGATCGGCGCCGTCGGCGTGGTGATCGCCGCGCGCAGCGGGCCGGCTACCACCGTGGTCGCCGGATCGATCGAGGCCGTCGGCGCGCTGGAGCACCGGCTCGCGGAGCGCGCGATCACCTGCAAGCGCCTCGACGTCGAGCACGCCGTTCACACCGAAGCGATGCGCCCGATCGCCGCCGAGCTCACCGCGATCGTCGCGCGGTTGCCCCTTCACGCGCCGCGGATTTCGTATCTCTCGAACGTCACCGGCGCGCTGCTCTCGGCCGACGAGGCGACGCGCCCCGCGTACTGGGCCGAGCACCTCTGCCAGCCGGTCGCGCTCGCGCCGGCCATCGATCACCTCGTCGCCGACGCCGATCACCTGATCGTCGAGATCGGCCCGGGCGCCGGCCTCGCGAGCCTCGCGCGCCTCGCGGCGAAGCGCCTCGGCGGCCCGCCGCGCACCGTGGTGACGTCGCTGCCCGACGGCCGCGGCGACGATCTCCGTTACCTCCTCGGCGCCGTCGGCGAGCTCTGGATCGCCGGCGTCGCGATCGACTGGCGCGGCCTGTGGCCTGACGGATCGCCGGGCCGCGTCCCGCTCCCGACGTACCCCTTCGAGCGCTCGCGCCACTGGATCGACGATCCCGTCGCGCCGCGCAATTTCACGGCAACCGCACCTGCCACGGAAGCGCCGACGCCGTCCGCGCCGAGGCCCGAGCGCGTCGCCGGCCGGGCGAACTTCGCCGGCGCGCGAACGCCGCGCGAGCGCGCGCTCGTCGTGGCGTTCCAGGCCTCGTTCGGCTTCGAAGGCATCGGCAGCCACGACGACTTCTTCGCCCTCGGCGGCCACTCGCTCCTCGCGATCCAGCTCCTCCACCGCCTCCGCACCACGCTCGGCGTGGACCTCTCGGTGCGCAGCCTGATCGAGCACCGCACCGTCGCCGGCCTCGCCGCCCACTGGGACACGCTCACCCGCGCGCCCGACGCGCGATCGCGAGGACCCCGCGGCAACCTGCTCGACTACGCCGTCGCCGAGCTCGCGGAGGCGCTCGCCGTCGTCCCCTCGGTCGTGCGCGACGCGGTCGATCTCCGCCCGCTCGGCCTCGAAGCCGCCGTCGCCGATCTCCTCCGGGTGATCAAGCGCGACTTCGGTCGGCCGGTCTACCCGCACGAGATCCTCGCTCGCCCCACCGCGGCGGCCATCGCGGATCTCCTCGCCGAGCTCGAGCAACCTCCGCCTGGATCGAGCAATTCCGCTTCTGCTTCTGCTCAGATCGAGAGCGGGCGCCGCAGGGGCGAGGGACTGCCGATAGCTTTCATCCTCTCGAGCGCTCGCTCCGGCTCGACGCTCCTCCGCGTCATGCTCGCGGGCCACCCGGATTTGTTCTGCCCGCCCGAGCTCCACCTGCTGATGTACGGGTCGCTGCGCGAGCGCGAGGCCAAGTTGCCGTCGCCGCACTTCGGCAAGGGGTTGCAGCGCGCGCTGATGGAGCTCGAAGGGCTCGACGCCGCAGCCGCCGACGCTCGCGTCGCCGCGCTCCTTGCCGCCGACACCTCGGTTCCCGACACCTACCGGCTGCTCCAGGCGCTCGCGCGTCCGCGCCTGCTCGTCGACAAATCGCCTTCGTACGCCGAGCGGATCGCGACGCTCGAGCGCGCGCTCATCACCTTCGGCGAGGCGCGCCTCGTGGTCCTCGTCCGGCATCCGTACGCGGTGATCGAGTCGTACGCGCGCAACCGCATCGGCGCCATGGCGCGCTCCACGGCGCAGGATCCCGAGGCCCAGGCCGAGCGTCACTGGGTGCTCTGCAACCGCAACATCCTCGCTTTCCTCGCGCGGACCGGGCACCCCGCGCACCGCGTTCGCTTCGAGGATCTCGTCGCCGATCCCGATCGATCGATGCGCGCCGTCTGCGCGGCGATCGACGTCGATCACCGCCCCGAGGTGCTCGCCCCCTACGACGGCGGCGCGCGGATGATCGACGGCGTCGGCGATCCCAACCTCCACGAGCACGATCGGATCGAGCCCGAGCTGGGCGACGCGTGGCGCCGGATCCGGCTGCGTGGCCGCCTCGGCGCCGAAGCGCGCGCGCTCGCCGAGGAGCTCGGTTACGAGCTCCCGAACGAAGGGTAGGGCACGCGTGCCCCGCGCCCCGCTCATCGTCGCGCCGTGCCTCGGCGGCACGGTGATCCCGCTCGTTCACGTCCTCGCGGCGATCGCTCCGTCACGCCGCTCGGTCGCGCTCACCGCGCGCGGCGTCGACGACGGGCGCGAGCCTCTCTCCTGCGTCGAGGCGATGGCCGCGGCTCACCTCGACGAGGTGATCGCCGCGCACCCGGCGGGGCCGCACCGGATCGTCGGCTGGTCCTTCGGCGCGCTCGTCGCTCACGAAATCGGCGTGCAGCTCGTCCGCGAAGGGCGCGAAGCCGCGGTGATCCTCGTCGATCCGCTCGCCTTCCTCGCTCCGAGCCTCGCCCCGCTGCCCGACGATCCCGGGGGATCGCCTGAACAGCGCCGGATCCTCGCCGCGCACGCCGTCGCGCGATTGCGCTACCGGCCCGGCTCGTTCGCGGGATCCGTCGCGATACTTCGCGCCGCCACGGCCTCACCGGAGGCCGACGCCACGCCGGCGCTCGGCTGGGACCGCGTCCTCGGGAGATCGTTGGAGGTGCAACGAATCGCGGGCGACCACCGCTCGATGCTGCTCCCGCCGCACGCCGCCGGGCTGGCCGCGGCGATCCTCGCGATCCTCGATCGGCTCGGAGATCCCGCGTGAGCGCCGTCGTGTCCGCGACGATCCCCGATCGTTTCGCCGCCGTCGCGCGCGCCCGGCCCGAGGCCCTCGCGCTCCAGGGAGAACGCCGCGCGTTCACGTACGGCGCGCTGCTGGTCGAGGCGCGATCGATCGCCGGCGGGCTCGCGGCGCACCCCGACGCCGAACGGGTCGCGCTCCTCGGCGCGCACGACGCGCCGATCGCCGCCGCCGCGCTCGGCGCCCTCTTCGCGGGCCGCACCTACGTCCCGCTCGATCCATCGCATCCGCCTGCGCGCCTCGCGCAGATCCTCGCCGACGCCGACGTCGGCGCGATCCTCGCCGACGACGCCCATCGCGCGCTCGCCGCCGCGATCGCCGGTCGCCTCCCGCTCGCGTCGTGGCGCGGCGACGCGGCGCTGCCGGCGATCGCGCCGCGCGAGGTCGCCTATCTCGTCTACACGTCGGGCTCGACGGGCCATCCCAAGGGCGTCGCGCAGAGCCACGAAAACCTGGTGCATCACGCCGAGACCTACGCGCGGAGCCTCGCCCTCGGCCCAGCGGACCGCCTCACGTTGCTCCCATCGCTCGCCGTCGACGCCGGCCTGATGGACCTCTTCGGCGCCCTGCTCTCGGGCGCGTCCGCGCACCTCTGGGACCTGCGCCGCCGCGGCTTCGCCGGCCTCTCGTCGTGGATGCGCGAGCGCCGGATCACCGTGATCCACGCGACTCCGACGGTGTTTCGTCAGATCCTCGCCGAGCCGGGGCGGGCGATCCTCCCCGACGTCCGCCGCGTGGTCCTCGGCGGCGAGGCCGTCCGCGCCGCGGATCTCGTGGCCTTCCGCTCGGCCTTTTCGCCGGACGCCGTGCTCGTCAACGGGCTCGGCCCCACCGAGTCGACGCTCGCGCTCCAGGCCTTCTTTTCAGCCTCGGATCCGATCGACGACGATCCGATCCCGATCGGCCGCCCCGTCGCCGGGACCGAGGCACGGCTCCTCGATGAGCACGGCCGCGCGTCGACGACTGACGAGGGCGAGCTGGCGATCGTGAGTCGCCACGTCGCGCTCGGCTACTGGCGCCGCCCCGATCTCACCGCGGCGGTGTTCCTCGACGATCCGGGCTCCAGAGCGCGGATCTACCGCACCGGCGATCGCGCCCGGCGCCTCGCCGACGGCCGCTTCGTCTTCCTCGGGCGCGCTGATTTGCAGCTCAAGATCCGCGGCCACCGCGTCGAGCTCGCCGAGATCGAGGCGCAGCTCGAGGCCGATCCCGACGTCGCGTCGGCCGTGGTGAGCGCGCGCGCCGACGCCGAGGGCGACGCGATGCTGGTGGCGCACGTCGTCGCCCGCGCAGGATCATCGACGCTCGATCCCGCGGCGATCCTCGCTCGCCTCCGCGCCGCGCTCCCGGAGCCGATGATCCCCGCGCGCGTCGTCATCGTCCCGAAGCTCTCGCTGACCCCGAGCGGCAAGATCGATCGCCTCGCGCTCCGGAGCGCGACGCTCCCCGCGTCGCCTCGGCCCGTGGACGCGCCCGAGGGCCCGATCGAGGCCACGATCGCCGCGCTGTTTCGCTCCCTGCTCGCCGTCGACGACGTCGGTCGCTACAGCGATTTTTTCGCTCTCGGTGGCCACTCGATCCTCGCCGCACGCCTCGTCGCCCGGCTGCGCGCGGAGCACGGGATCGAGCTCCCGCTCACCGCCGTCTTCGACGCGCCGTCGATCGCCGCGCTCGCGATCCACGTCGAGGCCGCGCTCGCGTCGCCCACGCGCGCGCCGCGGTCACCGCTGCTCGCCGCGCCCCGTGACGGCGAGCTCCCGCTCTCGTTCGCGGAGGAGCGCCTCTGGTTCGCCGACCAGCTCCGCCCGGGCGACGCCGCGTACCACGTGCCGGCGCTCCTGCGCCTGCGCGGCGAGCTCGAACACGCCGCGTTCGCCCGCGCGCTCGACGCGCTCGTCGCCCTCCACGAGCCGCTGCGGACGACGTTTCCCATCGTCCACGATGGACCACGACGACGCATCCACCCGACGATCTCCCTCGAAATCGAGCGCCACCGGCTCGCCGCCGCGCCGCTCGACGCTGATCGCCTCGCGCCGGTGCGCGCCTTCGCCGAGGATTTCGCGAGCCGCCCGTTCGACATCGCCGGCGGCCCGCTCCTGCGCGCGGCGGTGCTCACCCTCGCCGCGGACGATCACGCTCTCTTGATCGTTTTCCACCACCTCGCCGCCGACGGCGCGACGGTGAGCCTCCTCCTCGCCGAGCTCGCGGCGCTCCTCGACGCGCTTCGCGCCGGCCTCCCGAGCCCGTTGCCTGCGCCCGCGCTCCAGTTGGCCGACCACGCGGCGTGGCAGCGCGCGACCCTCACCGGCGACCACCTCGCCGCGCTGCTCGGCTACTGGACGGCGCGCCTCGCCGGCCTCGCGCCGCTCGAGCTCCCCCGCGATAGGCCGCCATCCCCGCGCTCCGGATCCACCGTCGCCGCGCTCCCGGTGGTGATCCCGGCGCTGCTCGCCGAGGCGCTCTCCAGGCTCGGCCGCGCGACCTCGACGACGCTCGCGACGGTGCTGCTCGCCGGGTTCGCGCTGCTCCTCGCGCGCCTCGGCGGCGCCTCGGATCTCGCCGTCGGCGTCCCGGTCGCCGGGCGCGATCGCGTCGAGGCCGAGACCCTCGCGGGCACCTTCGTCAACACCGTGGTCGTCCGGATCACGATGGATCCCGCCGCGGATCTCCGCGCCTTTCTCGCCGCGGTCCGCGCCTCGGCGCTCGGCGCGTACGCGCACGACGAGCTGCCAATCGAGCGCCTCGCCGCCGCGCTCCACCCAGCGCGCGAGCCCGGCCGGAGCCCGCTCGTCCAGGCGATGCTCCTCGTCCACACCACGCCGCCGCCGCTGATCCGCGCCGCCGACATCGAGGCGATCCCCGTCGATCTCGCGCTCGGCTCCGCGCTCTGCGATCTCACCCTCACCCTGCGCCAGGGCCCCGACGGCCTCCGCGGATCGCTCGCCTACGATCCCGATCGCTTCGACGCGGCCACAGTCCTTCGCTACCGCGAGCACCTCCTCGCGCTCCTCGAAGCGCTGCCGACGTCGCTCGCCATGCCCCTGCGCACGCTCCCCGATCTCGGCCCGGCCGAGCGCCGCCGCGTCCTCGTCGACCTCGGTTCCACGCCGCGCCTCGCCGCGACCGGCGCCTCGATCGCCGGCCGCATCGGCCTTCAAGCGGCGCGCGCGCCGCAGGCCATCGCGGTGATCACGGGCGAGCGCGCGATCACCTACGCCGAGATCGATCGCGCCTCGGCGCGGGTCGCCGCCGAGCTCCAGGCCGCCGACGTCCCGCGGGGATCGCTCGTCCCGATCCTCACCGGCCGCAGCGTCGACGCGGTGATCGCGATCCTCGGCGTCCTCCGCGCGGGCGCGGCCTTCGTCCCGCTGGATCCGCGCTGGCCGTCGGCGCGGCTCGCGTCGCTGCTCGATCGGATCGCCGCGCGCGTCGTCGTCGCGTCGCCATCGCTCCCCGCGCTCCCCGCGCTCGCAGGCCGTTCGCGGGTGACGCCGTCGCTCGATGCGCCGACGTCAAAAGGCTTCATTTCAGGCGATTCCGACGCCGAAGCCGAGGCGCCGTTCTACGCGATGCTCACCTCGGGATCGACGGGCGAACCGAGGCTCGCCGTCGTGCCGCATCGCGGCCTCGACAACCGCTTCGCCTGGATGGACGCGACCTTCGGCGCGGCTCCCCCCGTGACGCTGCAGACCACCGCGCCGATCTTCGACAGCGCGATCTGGCAGCTCCTCTGGCCGCTCACGCGCGGCGGCGCGGTGGTGATCCCGCCCGATGATCCGGCGCTGCCCGCCTCGATCCTCGTCGATCTCGTCGTGCGTCACGGGATCACGATCCTCGATTTCGTCCCCTCGCTCTTCGATCTCGCGATTGACGATCTCGTCGACGCCGCGCCCCGCCTCCCGAGCCTGCGCGACGTGATCCTGGGCGGCGAGGCGATCCGGCGCGAGCCCGTCGCGCGCTTTCGAGCGGCTTTCCCGGGCGTCCGCGTCACCAACGTCTATGGTCCCACCGAGTGCTCGATTGGCTGCGTCGCGCACGTCGTCGACGCGTCGTCGGACGACGAGATCCCCATCGGTCGACCCATCGCCGGCGCCTCGGCGATCCTCCTCGACGAGGCGGGGCGCCTCACGCCGATCGGCGCGACGGGGGAGATCCACCTCGGCGGCGCGGCCGTGGGCCTCGGCTATCACGGCGACGAAGCGGCCACGCGCGCCGCGTTCCTCGCGAACCCGTTCCCCGAGCTCGCGACGACGACGCTCTACCGCACCGGCGATCTCGCGCGCCTCGACGTCGACGGCTCGCTGCTTTTTCTCGGCCGACGCGACGATCAGCTCAAGGTGCGCGGCCTCCGCGTGGAGCCCCTCGAGATCGAGCGCGTGCTGCTCGCGCACCCCGCGGTGCGTGACGCGGGCGTGGCCCGGGCGACGGGCGCCTCGCAGCCCGATCGCCTCGTCGCCTGGATTTCACCGGCCGTGCCTGCGGATCTCGGCGATTTCGTTCGCGCGCGCCTCCCCGAGGCGCTCGTCCCTTCGCGCTTCGTCGCCGTCGCGCGCCTCCCGCGGAGCGCGGCGGGCAAGCTCGATCGACGCGCCCTCGCGGCCCTCCCGCCGCCCCGCGAGGCGGCGATCGGCGCGGCGCCCGGGAGCGATCTCGAGCGGCAAATCGCGGCGATCTGGAGCGAGGTGCTCGGCGTCGACGCGCCGCCGGTCGACCGCAACTTCTTCGATCTCGGCGGCCACTCGCTCCTCGCGGTGCGCGCCCACCGGCGGCTCGAGCGCGAGCTCGCCCGGTCGATCCCGCTGATCGATCTCTTCGCGCACCCCACGATCCGCGCGCTCGGGCGGCACCTCGGCGGCGAAGCTCCGCCGTCATCGCCGACGCCCGATCGCGCCGTCCGCGCCTCGGCGCTCCGTCGGCAACGCCTGCGCCGCCGCGACCCGGGGTGATGGATCCTCGGGTAACCGCGAAAGGGGCTCGAATCGCGGACTTTTCGGGTGCACAGCACCTCTGTCTGCCCTAGAGTCGCCGTCAGCGCGAAACGCACTTCCGCCGCACCACCCACCGAAGGACAGACATCATGCCCATGACCTATCGACAAGCGAATGGCAGCAGCCCGACGATCGCGGAGAACGAATGGTGCGTCGCGAAGGGATTCACGACGACCCACATCGACTCGTGCCTGGTCATCGTCGCTCCTGTGGGGTCGATGCTGTTTGGCATGCACCTCGTGCAGGCCCACGACGACTTCTTCAGCGACGCCGACGCGGCTGCCGTGTTGAAGGTCATGAGCGCGGCCGGCGCCAACCTCCACGAGGTGAGCCTTCACGGCAGCGTCGACGACTGGGAGCACTCGCAGAACAAGGCCTGCAGCGATTTCGTCCGCCAGCTCGGCGTGCCCATGGCGCGCCAGCACATCGGGCACGGCTGCCTCGCGCTCGGCAGTCACTAGATCGGTTTGCGCCCAGGCCTGGTCACGCTCCGACTTCGGCGCAGACAAGAGCCACGGGGGCCCGTTCTACGAACGCTTGTAGAACGGGCCTCCGTGCCTATTTACAAGACGGGATTGCCGGAAGTAGAGCGGGGCAATGGCGACCGCTTTTGCCGACCGGTCAGTTGCAGTCGAGGCAGGCCCAGTCCACCTGGCCCTCTGCTCCCCCGAAGCGCTGCGCGGTGTACTTCTCGAGATCGATGAGGAAGCCGGAGGGCTGGGCGTTCTGGGTGCAGCACCCGCTGCAATCGGAGTCGGCGCACTCGTCGTACACGGTGACGTCGATCTGGGCGCCGTTCTTCTTCAGGCGCAGCGTCTTGAGCTTGTACTTGTTCGCGTCCTTGGAGTGCACCGCGGCGATGTTGTGCGCCTTGACCCAGCTCTTGGGCTCCTTGCCGTCGACGAAGGCGAACTCACCCACGTACGCACAGCCGTTGTACTTGACGCACTCCTCGCTTCCGGGATCGGGGTAGGACTCGAACTCGGTCAAGCTGGCCTTGTGCCACACGAGGCCCGGGGGATCGCCGGAGCCACCGCTGCTACTGCTGCTGCTGCTGCTGCTGCTGCCTCCGGGGTCGCCGCACGTCGGATCCTCGACCTTGATGCTGGAAGCGCTGAACGAAGACCCGGAGCTCGTGGAGTAGTTGAACGTGTACGACGCGCCCGGAGCGATCTTCAGGCTCGACTTCCGCGAATACGTGCACGTGGATCCGCTCTGCGCGTGCTTCCAGCCCGCCGCGTCGTAATCGCACTTCGCGCCGCTCGGCACCTTGAAGGAGATCTTCGGGCTCGTCATCGCGCTCGAGCCCGTGTTCTTGATCTCGATCGTCCCCCAGTAGTCCGCGCCGACATAGGTGTTGGTCGTGACGCTCATCGAGCAGGCCGAGAGCGCGTCCTCTTCCATGATCGCGCCGTCCTCCGTCGGCGCGGGCGCGATCGAGCAGGCGACGAGGCTGGTTCCAGCCAGCGCGAAGAGCACTCCAGCGTAGCGTGCGTTCATCTTCATGACTTCAATCCTCGTGGCGCGGGGGTCGTGGTGAGAACACCAGCGCAGCTGAGCAAGGCGCGCGCCAGTGGCCCGAGCGCGCCTTTCCCCGGCGGGCCGCGAGGACAGCGCGCGAGGCATGATCGGGGAGATCGCAGAGGCTGCGATCTCTCCCATCCGCGGCGACGAGCGTGAACGCCCGTGCCGCCTCCGGCCCAAGGGTTGGCGACGCCGGGTGTTCCAAGGCTCCTGAATCGGCGAGCACGAGGTCGGGAGCCGCGCGCGGCTCTGCCCGTCGAGCCCGCCGTGGATGATCGCGGATCAGGCTTGCTGATTCGCTCATGATCCCAAAAAAACGAGGGTCGGCCATGTCGAAACGCCTGCACCTGACCTGTCTCTCTGCGTCCATGATAGCCACTCTCGGGGTCGCGCTCCCCGCCTCCGCCGACGACGTCTGCCTCTCTTCGAAGGTGGCAGAGTCGCTGTCGGCCTGCCCCGGAGGCGCCACGCTTGAGCACGTCGCCGGGGCGAAATCCCCGGTCAAGCTCCCTCCGCCCGTCCCGGCAAAGACGCTGAAGAGCCCCACGAAGCCGCCCAACCCCGATGGCCCGGGGACCGCGGTCGAGATCCGCCGCAACCTCGCGAGCGTGCGAGGCAGTCAGCTCCTCGTCACGCAGATCCAGGGCCTCGAGAGCCTCCTCGCGTCGACGCCCGCGACGGCGCCGGACCGGCCGTCGCTGCTCCGCCGCCTCGCCGACAGCTACGTCGAGCTCGAGGCCAGCGCCTTTCGCAAGAAGATCGAGAGTCGCGGCCACGCCGACGAGATCCGGCGCCAGGATCCGACGGGCGCCGCCGCGGCTCGCACCGAGGGTGATCGCTCCGAGAAGATCGAGGTCTCCGCCCGCCAGGCGGCCGTGAAGAATTACGAGCGACTCCGCGCCGATTACCCGCGCTGGTGCCAGAGCACCGGGCCGAAGAGCAGCGGTTGCCTCGACGAGGTGCTCTACGATCTGGCCTACGAGTACGAGCAGGATCAGAAGCTCGATCAGGCCCGCAAGGTCTACCTCGGCCTCGTCTCGTCCTTTCCGCAATCGCGCTACATCCCCGCCGCTTACCTGGCCTTCGGCGAGCTGTTCTTCACCGAGGCGCAAGGCGATCCCACGCGCTGGGCGCTGGCCGAGCAGTCGTACAAGGAGGTCACTCGCTATCCGGCGCCCGAGAACACCGTGCTCGGCTACGCGCACTACAAGCTGGCCTATGTGTACTGGAACAAGGGGGACTTTCTCCAGTCGCTGAGCGAGTTCAAGAAGACGATCGATTTCGGCGCGCAGTTTCCCCAGCTCGCCAGCAGCAAGGGGCTCGCGGCCTCGGCGCGGCGCGATCTGCTGCCCGTCTACGCCCTCGTCGGCGATCCGAAGAAGGCCTACGACTTTCTCAAGCCGCTCTCCGGCGACGTCGGCGTCGACAGCTCGAACACCTACAAGCTGATGGGCGAGCTCGGGCAAGCCTACCTCGACACCGGGCATTTCAAGGAGGGGATCGATCTCTACCGCGATCTCGCCGAACGGGACCGCGGTCCGAAGAGCTGCAGCTACCAGTCGCGGATCACCGAGGCGACGATGGCCATGCGCTCCGGCGACAAGGCCTCGATCAAGGCCGAGATGGAGCGTCAGGTCGAGGCCATGGGCCGCTTCGTCACCCAGCCGTTCCCCGACGCCGACAAGCTCGCTTGCAAGAGCGAGACGGCCGAGCTCCTGATCGAGACGGCCATGGCCTGGCACCTGGAGGCCACGGGCTCGGACGGCGTGCGCGGCACCGGCGACGAGAAGACCATGGATCTCGCCGCGGATCTCTACGACAGGGCCGTTCGCACCTTCTCGAAGGCGGATTACGAGGCACTGCGCTTCCCGCGCATCGTCAAGGAAGACTGGCCCTCTCGTGGGAAGATTGCCTATCTGATGGCCGATCTGCTCTACGCCCGCAAGCGCTGGGATAAATGCGGTCCGGCCTTCGACGCCGTCGCCTCCGACGATCCCCGGGGGCCGCTCGCGGCCGAGTCGGCGTACACCTCGGCGATCTGCTACCAGAACCTCTATCATGCGAGCCACGAAGGGCACTCCGATCGGGTGGCCAGAGCGGCTGTCCCCGCGCACGGGGCGGCGCCGGACCTCGCGCCGCGCGAGCTGACCGAGACCGAGAGAGGCATGCTGGCCTCGTTCTCGCGCTACCTCTGCTTGCCGCCGCCGGCTGCCGCCGACAAGGAAGGTCGCGAGCGCCGGAGCGAGGTGGCCTATGGCCGGGCGCGCACCTACTTCGAGGCGCGTCACTGGGAAGAGGCCGCCATTGCATTTCGTCAGATCGCGATCGAACACCCCGAGAACGACGCCGGCATCTACGCGGCGCAGCTCTACCTCGAGTCGCTCAACGTGCTCGCCGGGACCGCAGGGCGGATCTCGTGCTTCGACGACATGACGGCCGACGTGCCGAAGCTGGCGACGGCCTACTGCGCGGGAGGGCACGAGAAGGAGAACGCCGAGCAGTGCGGAACGCTGCTCAAGGTCGAGAGCGATCTCCTGTGGAAGAAGGCGGAAGCGCTCGTCGCAAAGGCCACTCCGGCGTCGTTCGAGGCCGGTGCCGAGATCTACATGGTCATCTGGAACAAGTACGGCAAGGAGGCCTGTGTCGCGAGGCAACCGAGCTGCGAGCGGATGGATCAGGTGCTGACCAACGCGGCGCGGGCCTTCCAGGCGGCGCGCTTCATCGCCAAGTCGATCGGCGTGCGCAAGGTGCTCCTCGATCCTCACTTCAACCTCGACAGGACCGAGCTGGCGCGCAAGGCCGTTCACGACATCGGGGCGAACTTCCAGGCCATCGCCGTCTACGAAGAGGCCGCGTCGTGGTACGAGCGCTTTGCCCGGGAGAGCCCGAAGCTCGGCGGGGCCGCAGAAGCCCAGCAAGACGCGGTGATTCTCCGGCTCGGCCTCGGTCAGGAAGACGCCGCCACGAAGGACGCCGAGCTCTTCGAGCGCACCTATGGAGCGCAGAAGCCCGCGCTCTCCGCGCAGATCGCCTTCGCTGTCGGGGCGCACGACATCGACCACGAGGACTTCGCCGGCGGCGCAAAGAGGCTGTCTGCGGCCATGAAGGCCATCGACAGGAGCGCTCCTGTCGACGTGCAAATCCAGGCGCACGCCCTGCTCGGACGGGCGCTCGGGAAGGCCGGCGGGATCACCGCTGCGGCGGCCGAGTTCGAGAAGGTGCGGGCCGCGTTCAAGGATCCGCAGGCCCTCGTGAAGCGGATCTCCGCGACCGACGACGCCGATCGCGATCGCCGGATCGGCAAGGTGTTGATGGCCGTGGGCGAGGCGAAGTTCTTCTTCGCCGAGCAGAAGCGGCGCGAGGCCGACCGCGTCCGCTTCCCGGAGTACAAGGGATCGGGGAACAAGGCCGACGTGCTCGCCCACATCAACGGCAAGGTCGCCGACTGGATCAAGCGCAAGCGCCCGCTGATCGAGGAGGCCGAGAAGGCCTATCTCGAGATACTGAATCTCCCGATCGCTCCGCCGCCGCGCTGGTCGATCGCCTCGGGCGCGCGCGTCGGGCAGATGTGGGGGAAGTTCGTGGCCGAGTTCCGCGCCGCGCCGGTGCCGAAGGAGTGGAAGCAGAAGGGGCCGAGCCCCTTCGGAGACCTGCGCCGGGAGGAGATCCTGGGCGAGTATATCGACCACATCGATCTCGCGAGCGAGCCCTTCAAGCAGCGGGCCAAGCAGGCATTCGTGTCATGCGTCGATTACTCGGCGAAGTACCAGTTCTCGGACGAGCAGTCGCGGGGCTGCGAGGTGTGGCTCGCCCGTAACTACGGCGCCGAGTTCCACGTCGTCGACGAGCTCCACGGCGCGCCGACGCGGATCGGAGCCCCCGTCGTCGAGGCTCCGATGCGGATCAGCCTGGAGACGGACGCGACGAAGGATCCGACCACGCGTCGGCGGTGAGCCCGTGATCGAAGACGCGGACGAAGCTGCGCGGCGCCCGCTTCTTTCGCAGACATCGCGTCTCGGTGCTGATGTAGCAGACGGTGAACGCGCGGCGCGGCAGGCCGGTGCGGTTGACGCCGGAGCGATGCCAGACCTGATTGTGAATCAGGATCGACTCGCCCCGGCGGGCGGGCAGGAACACCGTGCCCTCGTCGCCGCCGCGCGCCGCGGTGATGTCCTTCGGGATCAGGCCGCCGAGGGGCGTCGCGAACCCTTTGTGGTGGCTCCCGGGGAGGATCTCCACGCAGCCCGATTCGAGGGGCGTGTCGTCGAGGGCCGTCCAGATCTGCAGCACCGGATCACGATCGAGGCCCCAGTAGATGCCCCCGTCCTGGTGGTACGGCAACACCGTGCCTCCCGAGCGTGCCTTGTTGAAGATGAGGGCCCGGTAAATGGCGATCTCGCCCTGGTAGACGGCCCGCGCGATCCGCTCGAAGAGGGGGTTCTCGATCCAGGCGAGGAAGAGCGGATCCTTCTCCATCTTCTCGATCTTGCGGTAGTTGAGCGAGGGGCCTTGATACCCCTTCTTGTACTCGAGATCGTCGTAATTGCCGGTCTCGGTGTCCTTCTGGAAGAAGAGGCCTGGATAGACGATCTCCCCCATCATCAGCTGATCGACGCGGTCGCCCAGCTCCTTCGCGCCGACGTCGGAGAGGACCGATCCCAGGCGAGCATACCCGTGCTCCGCGAAGTGGGCGAGAGGCTCCGCCAGATCGAGATCGGCCGCGCCGGGGAGCAGGTAATCTTCAGCGGGCATAGGAGGCGTCCGTCCCGGTGAAGGCCTCGTGAAGGGCGCGCGCCTTGCGGTGCAGCTCGGGTGAAACCGGCTTCTCCACGGCGTCGAGGGCGGCGTCGAGGTGATCGACGCTGCCCGGGCCGACCAGGATCGAGTCGACCCCGGGCGCGTGCGCCAGCCACGCATACGAGAGCTCGACGATGGTCAGCCCGTGCTCGGCCGCGAGGGCGCGGTAGTCGGCCACGAGCTCCAGCGTCCGATCGTTCCAGTAGCGCCTCTGGTAGAGCTTGTTCTTGTCGAAGCGCGAGCCCGGAGCGACGGTGTCGCCGGCGTGGTAACGATCGGTGAGCAGCCCGCCCGCGAGCGGGTTGTAGACCGTGGTGTGGATCGGGTATTTGCGGGCGAAGCGCAGGTATTCGATCTCGACCTGGCGGATAAGCAGGTTGTAGATCACCTGCGAAATCTGGGGTCGCAACAGGCCGCGCTCGTCGCACAGGCGATCGATCTCCAGGATCTGCCACGAGGCGAAGTTGGAGACGCCGAGGTGGCGGACTCGGCCCTTCGCGATCTGCTCGGCGACGGCGTCGATCGTCTCCTCGATCGGCGTCGCGGCGTCGGGCCCGTGGAGGTAATAGACGTCGACGTAGTCAGCCGCGAGGCGGCCCAGGCTGGCCTCGATCGCGGTGGTGATCGCCGCGCGCGAGAGGCCCTCGGATTTGCCGGCGACGCGGCCATAGCCGACCTTGGTGGCCAGCAGGATCTGGTCGCGTCGCGCGGCGATGGCGCGGCCGACGAGGCGCTCCGACTCGCCGTCGGTGTACATGTTGGCGGTGTCGAAGAGGCGCACGCCGCGCTCGACGGCGCGATCCATGATCCGCGCGGACTCGGCGGCGCTGGTGCGCTTGCCGAAGTTCATCGTGCCGAGGGTGATCCGGGCGGGCTCCTCGCCGCGCGCGGCGAGGTAGGGTGTTTCGAGGGGCGACAGCAGAGGACCCGTGGACATGGGCGCTGTCTAGCAGATTTCTGCCTCAGTGGAGCGAGCAGCCGAGCCGGGCGAGCTGGATCTCGGAGCCGCCCGGCGCCGCGCTGGACCACGCGACGAGCAGGCCAGTGCCGGACGGGGAGGCCAGGATCGCCGTGCGCCCCGCGATCGGCGGGCCGACGTGGAAATCGACGCTGGGGTCCAAGGGGCCCGGGTCCCCGTCTCCGGTCACGTACACGTGGACCTGGGGCGGCGCGTCGGTCGGGGCCGACGACCACGCGATCGCGAGGTAATTCCCGAAGGCCGTCGCCGAGAGCGTGGCGGCATCGCCGAAGAAGGGCATTGCCGCCGACGTGCCAATGACGTTGCCCTTCAGATCGACCCGCCTCCTCTCGAGACCCGCGCCGAACTGGTGTTTCCAGACGACGATGGCGCCGCCGGGAACGCCAACTATCTTGACCACCTCGATGGGCCCCTCCGCCTTCGTGCCCGGTATGTTCACCGCCGGGACGATGCTGGCGTTCGCGTCGACGTGGGCGATGAAGAGGCGCCGGGCGGAGCCAATCCCGGTGCCGGTCGCGCAGTCGGGATCGAGAATCTTGCTCGCGCCCGAAAAGGCGACCAGGAAGCCATCGTCGACGGCGACCGCGGCCGCGACGATCGGATCCACCGCGCATCCGAGGGCCGGGAAGGTCTTTTCGCCGCCCATCGTATCGCTGAGGCGCACGACGCGAAGATCGTGAGTGCCCTGATTGGAGCCCGAGAAGCCGAGAAGGTGAATGTCGGGATCGACGCCTTGGGCGAGGAAGATCGGGGTTGCAGCCACAGGCAACGCGCTCACCATCCCGGCGGCCGCGCCCGAGCCCGGCGTGAAGGGCGTCATGAAGTCGATCTCCGACGACGAGGGCAGCGCGAGCAAGACGCTGAATCCGCTGGCCGCCGGCGCCGCGACGAAGCTCTGGCCACCATCGTAGCTGGCGAGGTAGCTCGGCCCGATCGTGCCGTCTGCCGGCCAGACACCCCACGCGTGAAACGAGGTGTGGCGAAGCTCCGACGGCGGCGTCTTCGGACCTTCGGTGGTCGTCCAGCCGGCGACGAGGGTCGTCAGATCCGATTTCCCCGGGGCGAGGAGGGCGGGATTCTGTACGGCGTATCCTTCGGTTCCCGCGATCCCGATCGGCGGGCCATCGATCACGCAGCCGTCCGGCGCGGCGCCGCCTCCGCCGCCAATCCCACCTCCGCTCGAGGCCGAGGCGGCGCTATTGCTGCTCGACGTCGTCGCGCTGCTCGCGGTCGTCCCGCCGTCACCGCCCGCGCTGCTGGCGCCGGCATCGCGGAGCTGCGAGCGCCCCCCGCAGGCGGCAAGAAGCGAGGCGGAGCCGATCAAGACCAGAGCGCCACGATACCAGGTCATGATTCGACGATACCCGATCCGGCCGGGGATCAGCGCGAAGTCTTCTTCGCCCGCTTGTTCCGGTTGATGAAGAACCACTTGCTCTTGGCGTCGCCCTTCGCCGATGACGATGGCGTCGAAGACGAAGACGACGACGACGAGCCGGCCGCGCGCCGCTTGACCTTCTCCTTCTTCTTCGGCTCCACCGAGAGCGAGATCCCGGCGCCGTCCCGGCCGCGCTCGCGCCCTTCGTAGGTGAGCGTGGCGCGCTGATAGGTGATCTCTTTCCCGTCCTTCTCGAACGACTCCTCGCTCAAGATCACCAGGCCTGCGCGGACCAGGCCGCCGAGGATGTGCTCGAAGGCGCGCCGCTCCAGGCCTCCTTCCGGGAAGGTGTCGCGGTGGAGCTTGCCAGTCGCCTGCTCGTCGCTGCGCGCCAGGGCCGCGAGGATCCTCGCTATCGCCGTCTCCTCGGCGGCGCTCGGCTCGCGGAAGCGGCGCGCAATGGCGCTGCTCGGCGCGCAGACGTCGCAGAGCCCGCACGGCGAGCCGTCGTCTTCCTGATCGCCGAAGTGGCGAATCATGTGCACCATCCGGCAGCCATGGGACTCGGCGAAGCGCCCCATCACCTGGAGCTGCTCCAGCTTGTGATTGCGCTGGGCCAGATAAGGCCTCTTCCAGGTGTCGACGCCGCGCACGATCTCGCCCTCGCGCGTCGACTCGGCCCCTCCGTGGATGCCGAGCTTTTCCAGGGCCTTGTCGAAGCGGTCCGGGTCCATCTGGAGCTTGGTCCGGAGCTTGTCGCGGTCGACCGGCTTCTTCGTCAGCTTGGCGTAGATCGACTCGAGCACGGCGGGATCGGGGTAGTCGCGATCGTGGAAGAACTCGTGCGTTTTCCGGTCGACGAACGAGTGGAGGAGGATCGCCACGGAGGGCTTGCCGTCGCGGCCGGCGCGGCCGATCTCCTGGTAATACCCTTCGAGGCTGCCCGGCAGCGCCGCGTGAATGATCGTCCGGACATCGGCCTTGTCGATGCCCATTCCGAAGGCCACCGTCGCCACGATGATCTCGAGTTTTCCATCGAGGAACGCAGTCTGGATCCGGTCGCGCTCGTCGGCGTCGAGGCCAGCATGGTAGGTGGCCGCGAGCTTCTTCCCGAGCGCTTTGCCCAGCTCCTCGGCGTTCTTGCGGGTCGCGGCGTAGACGATGGCCGGCCGACGGGCCTTGTCGGCGAGGAGCTCGCAGATCACGTCGGCGCGCTCCCCCGGGCTCCGCTCGACGATCTCGATGGCGATGTTGGTGCGGCGAAAGCCATGAATGAAGCGCTCGGCGCGGGTCAGGCCGAGCTGCGCGACGATGTCGTCTTGCACCTCGGGTGTGGCCGTGGCGGTGAGGGCGATGATCGGCGCGGGGCGGAGCAACGGTAAGCGCTGCCCGAGCATCCGGTAGTCGGGCCGGAAATCGTGCCCCCACTGCGAGATGCAGTGGGCCTCGTCGACGGCGATGAGCGAGGGAATCCGCCTGGCCAGCATCTCGGGGAACCCCGGCACGCGCAGGCGCTCGGGCGCGATGAAGAGAAAGTCGAGGCGCCCGGCGAGGTAATCGACGCAGGCTTGCCGCGACTCGGCCCGGGAGCGACCGGAGTGGATCCGCTCGGCGTGAAACCCCTGCGCCGTGAGCTTGGAGGCCTGGTCTTCCATCAGCGCGATCAGCGGGCTGACGACGAGCGTGGTCCCGGCGCGGGCGATGCCCGGGAGCTGGTAACAGAGGGATTTGCCGGCGCCGGTGGGCATCACGAGCAGGAGATCACGGCCCTCGGTGGCGGCGCGACAGACCGTCTCCTGGTAGGGGCGAAAGTCGTCGAAGCCGAAGGAGGCTTTGAGGAGGCGACGGAGATCGCCGGGCGCGGTCGGCGCGCGAGGCCCGGGGCGGGGTACGGCCGGCGACGACGGTGACGGTGTTGACGGCGTTGACGTCGTGGCGCGGACAGCGGGTGACGCGGCAGCGGAGGGCGCGCGAAGGGCGCGGGGCTCGCGACGGGCCGTGACCGCGCCGGGCTCGACCAGGGTCGTCGTGCGGTTGATCTGGGTGGCGACACGCTCGCTCGCGGTGGTCTTCGGGGCGCGCGCGGGGCGCTCACCCGCGGGCGCGGCGGTGGTCTCCGGAGGCCGCTCCCTGGCGATCGCGGCCACGGGTGCGGGGTGCGCTGGTGCGGTGGGCGGGCGCGGTGTACCGCGGGAGACGCGGGAGACGACGTCGCTCACGTAGGCTTCGATGCTGGCCATGAAGGCCGGGAGATCGCCCTGGCCGCGCTGCATTCGCTTGAGCTTGGCCTCCCACTCGCCCGTCATCGCCGGGCTCTTGACCTCGGTGTGGACGACCGAGATCAGGCCAATCCCCTTGTCGGTGGCCTCGAGCGATTTGCCCTGGCGAACGACGTACTCGCGGCGCAAAAGGGTCTCGATGATCTGAGCTCGGGTCGCGGGCGTGCCGAGGCCGAGATCCTTCATCGCGTCGGAGAGCTCTTTCTCTTCGAGCGTGCGCCCGGCGTGCTCCATGGCGGTGAGCAGCGTGGCCTCGGTGTAGCGCGGCGGCGGGCGGGTGCGCTTCTGCACCGGGACGGCCTCGAGCACCTTTTGCGGCTGACCGCGGGTGAGGCCGGCGGGGAGGGCCTGATCGCCGCCGGCGGGCTCCTCCGGCGCCTCGCCTTGACTGGCTTTGTCGGCCTTGCGGGTCGGGCGCGGAGCCGTCTTGCCGCCGCCGAAATCGAGGACCTTCCAGCCCACGTGATCGACCGCGGTGCCCCGGCTCTCGTAGCGATCGACGATCGGCGGGCGCGCGAGCGAGCTTATCGCGGTGATCACCGTGGTGACCGAGTACACGTGATCATCGTGCCAGGCCTCGAGCAGGCGGCGACAGACCATGTCGTAGATCCGCTGCTCGTCGGCGCCGAGCGCGCCCTCGCGGGCCGGCGTCGAGGTCGGGATGATGGCGTGGTGATCGGTGACGCGGGCGTCGTCGACGAAGCGACGGGAGAGGGGTTTCGTCCCCGTTCCCGGGGCGATCAGGCCCGGATAACGCCCGGAGATGGCCTGGACCACCGAGCCGAGAGTTGCCGCGATGTCCTTCGACAGGTGGCGGCTGTCGGTGCGGGGGTAACTCAGGAGCTTGTGCCGCTCGTAGAGTGATTGCGCGACGTCGAGCGTCTTTTGCGCGCTCATCCCGAAGAGGCGGTTGGCGTGGCGCTGGAGCTCGGTCAGATCGTAGAGCAGCGGCGGAGGGAGCTTGCGCGTCTCGGCCTCGACCGACTCGATGGCGGCCTTCCCCGAGAGGGCGCGCGCCACGATGATCTGGGCGTCTTCGCCGTCGGGCGGGAGGCGCTTTCGCTTCGCCGGATCGTCACCGTCCTTGTCGCCGGGCGCCGGCGGCCGGAACCACGTGCCCTCGTAGGAGATGGCCTGAGGCTTCCCGTTCGGGCCGATCGGCGCGAAGGTGGCCAGGACCTCCAGGTAGTCTTCCGGCACGAAGTTGCGAATAGCCACCTCGCGGTCGGCCACGATGGCGAGCGTGGGTGTCTGGACGCGGCCGACCGAGATGTCCTGATCGAGCGTGAGGCTGTAGGCGCGCGAGAGGTTCATCCCCACGAGCCAGTCGGCGCGGCTCCGCCCCTTGGCGGCGTCGGCGAGGCCGTCGTAGTCGGCGCCGCGCTTGAGGCGCTTGAACCCGTCGCGGATCGCGTCGGGCGTCAGGGAGGAGATCCAGAGCCGACTCACGGGCTTGGTGCAGCCCGCGGCCTCGTAGATGTAGCGGAAGATCAGCTCCCCCTCGCGGCCGGCGTCCGTCGCGCAGATGATCTGCGCCGTGGTGCGATCCTTCATGATCTTGCGGATCACGGCGAACTGAGACTTCGTGTCGGAGACGACGACGAGCGGAAACTCGTCGGGCAACATGGGCAGCGACGCCAGGTTCCAGCGCTTCCAGGCGGGGTTGATCTCGTGCGGCTGCGCCAGCGCGACGAGGTGCCCGATGGCCCAGGTCACGACGTAGCCGCCCCCCTCGAAGAACCCATCTCCGCGCCGCGTCGCCCCCAGGACGGAGGCGATGTCGCGCGCGACGGAGGGCTTTTCAGCGACTACGGCTATGGTCACTGGAGACTGCTAGATCCTGGAACTGGATCTCTTTCTGCAAGAACAGCCGCTCGGCGGTGGCGCCGCGGGCGCGGACCAGATCGCAGAAGCGGTTGGACTCGACGATGGCCCTGGCCTCGGGCGAGTAGACGACGTTCATCACGTGGCGGAGCCAGGGCTCTTGACCCATGGCGTAGACATAGACCTGGCCTGGCTTGAAGACCTCGATGATCTTGAGGGCCTTGTCGCAATCCGAGCCGTCGAACCGGCGCGACTGGTCGTTCTTGCGGACGAGCGGGCGGGTGAAGAGCGGGCCGTAGAGCCAGCTCATCGGGGCGCCCTCGCACTCCATGCCGATGAAGACGATCTCCACGTCGCCCACGTGAGCGTGGATGTGCTCGTAGAGGCGAGGCTCAATGTTGTTGGAGTCGGCCATCATCAGCATCGAGTGCTTGCCGAGGAGCACGTGGTAGGCGCGCTTCGAGAGGATGTCGAGATCGCCGTGCTCGCCCAGGAACGGGAGGCCCATGACGTGGCCGCCGGGGACCGGGATCGGATCCATCTCGCCGATCTCGATCACGCTCTTGAACCCGAGGGCCTGGAAAAGCAGCTTGAGCGAGGGATCCATCACCGTGCTGCCGTTGGCCCGCGGGACGACGACGTGCTTTATCCGGTGGCGGAGCTCGAGCAAGGCCTCGAAGAGGATGTGGTCCTGGTGGTTGTGGGTGATGAAGACGTAGTCAATCGTCTCGGGGACGTCGGCGTGGGTGAAGCGGTCGTGCTTGCCGTCGAAATCGTAGCTCACCACCGGATCGAAGAGCATGTTGACGCCGGGGGCTTCGATCAGCACGCAGGCGTGGCCGAAGTAGCGGACGCGCGGGAGATCGCCGGTGTATGGCGTGCGGGCGCGGGGCGGGGCGTCGGTGAAGAAGGTGCGGAAGAGCTCGGCCTTCTCGGCGGGGACGCCCAGACCAGCGCGGATCTTCTCGAAGGAGCCGGCCTCGTAGCGCAGGCGGTAGAGATCGTCGAGGACCGGGGAATCGAAGGGGATCTGCACCATCACGTCGCCCGGATTCTCGAGGCGCGGGGTCGAGAGGACGAACTGGCGGGTGTCCGGCTGCATCAGCGAGAAGCAGAGGCTGTGCGACGAGGTGTCGTGATAGCGGCTCCGGTAGAGCAGCCCCTCGAAGAAGCGGATGCTGGCCGAGTCCTTGAGGTCGTAGACCAGCTCGACATACCCCTTGAGGGCCTCGGGGACCTTCCTGTAGAGGGCCTCGAGCGAGAAGCCTTTGGCCTCGTCGGCGAGGGTCTTGTCGAGGGCCTTGATCCCCTCGGCCAGCTCGATCACGTGGGCCTGTGATCTCAGCGTCTTTTCGAGGAGCGCCTTCACCTCGGGCGCGCGCTCGGCCGGGATGTCGAGGAACGGGCCGCCGCGCATCGCCGGGTTCTGCAGGGCCGAGACGTGGATCTGCGGCGAGGCCACGAACGATTGCATCAGCTTGACGTGGGCGTTGGCCACCAGCATCGCCGACGAGGCCGGGGAGAGCAGGTACGACCACGCGTACCACTGGTTGAACAGGGGCTCGATCAGCGCGTTGGGCTTGAGATAGACGAGATCCGCGTCCATGGACTCTGGGGCTCCTGAGGCGCGGGAGGTGCGCCCGTTCGAGGTGAGCGGGTTGAGCAAGAAGGAGGCCTGTTCCGGCGGAGGCGTCAGCGCGGCAGGTTGTCCGTGAACGCGAGCATCGAGCTCAGATCCTCGGCGGGGCCGGCGGCGGCCGGGTTGCCCTTCTTCGCGGGAGCCTCCTCGATCGGGGCCTCGCCGGGGGCGAGAAAGAGGTCCTGCTCGGTCTGGTGCTGCTGGTTGTACATGCCGCAATAGAGCCCGCGCGCCGCGATCAGCGCGTCGTGATTGCCACGCTCGACGATGCGCCCCTCGTCAACGACGAGGATCTGATCGGCCCGCCGGATCGTCGAGAGCCGGTGCGCGATCACGAACGTCGTGCGCCCCTTGAGCAGGTACGAGAGGGCCTCCTGGATCATGGCCTCGGAGTGGGTGTCGAGGCTCGACGTGGCCTCGTCGAGGATGAGAATGCGCGGATCGGCGAGGATGGCGCGGGCGATCGAGATGCGCTGGCGCTGGCCGCCGGAGAGCTTGACGCCGCGCTCGCCGACCACCGTCGAATACCCCTCTTCGAGCTTGTCGACGAACTCGTCCACGCGGGCGCTCTTGCAGGCCGCGCGCACCTCTTCCCGGGTGGCTTCGGGGCGGGCGAAGGCCACGTTGTCGAGGATCGATCCATCGAAGAGGAACGTCTCCTGGAGCACGACGCCGATCTGGGTGCGAAAGGCGTCGAGGCGCACGGTGCCGAGATCGATTCCATCGACCGTGATCAGGCCGCTGGTCGGGGCGTAGAACGCGGCGATGAGGCCAATCGTGGTCGATTTACCGGATCCTGAAGGGCCGACGAGGGCGGTGACGGTGCCGACCGGCGCCTCGAACGAGAAGTCGCGGAGGACGGGCTTGCCCTCGACGTAGGCGAACTGCACGTCGTTGAACACCACGTCGCCGCGGATCAACCCGAGCTTGACGGTGCGGCGCGGATCGGCGTCTTCCGGCTGCTCTTTCAGGATCTCGTTGGTGCGCTCGAGCCCGGCGAGGGCCTCCGAGACCTGGCTGCCAATCCCGATCAGCTGCATCAGCGGCGAGATCAGGAAATTGAGCAGCACCGTGTACATGAAGAAGCTGCCGAGGGTGAGCTTGCCCGCAATGATCTGGTTGGCGCCGACCCACATCACGACCGAGGCGACGACGCCCCAGAGCAGCACCGAAGCGAGGGTGAGGTTCGACGTCAGCGTGACGGACTTCAGCGTGTTGACGAGGAGGGTCTGGATGCCTCCGGAGAACACCGCCTCTTCGCGCGCCTCGGCGTGATAGCCTTTGATGACGCGGACACCGCCCAGCGACTCGGTGAGCCGGCCCATGATGCCAGCGAAGATCTTGTTGCGCTCGAGCGCGATGGCCTTGAGCCGCGAGGTGCCGAGGGTGATGAGGGTGCCCACGCCGATGACCATGAAGAAGGCCACGCCCGTCATCACGAGGCTGACGCGCGCCATGAAGGCCAGGGTGATCGCCGCCTGCATCATGCTGCCGATGAAGCCTAGGAAGCCCGCGCCGACCAGGTTTTGCAGGCCCTGGACGTCGTTCATGATCCGCGAGCCGAGGGCGCCGCTCTTGTTGGCGTCGTGATAGAGCAGCGGGAGCCGCGCGATGTGCGCCTGGAGCTTGCAGCGCAGCTCGGCGATCAGGCGCTGGGTCGAGCGGCTGAACATCTGGGTGAGGATCCAGCCCGTCGTGCCCTGGATGAGGGAGGCGGCGCCGACCAGCAGCACGATGCGCGGGAGGTACTGGTAGTGCTTCTTTTGAAGGACTTCGTCGACCAGGTATTTGGTCGCGACCGGCTGCGCGAAGCTCGTCACGCGGGTGACGAGGATCAGCCCGAAGCCGATGATCATCGTCCATTTGCGCGGCGCGACGATCGACACCAGGCTCGGGAGGACCTCGCGCAGGCGCTCGGCGCGCGAGCCCTTGGCCGCGGGCGCGTCGGGCGCGGCGAGCTTCGTGGCTTCGGGCGCGCTCATGCGAGCCTCGGGGGGCAGGAGTCGTTCAGGGGTCGGCGGAGAGACACGGCGCGGATAATCCTCGGGACGCGCGCCCGGCGCAAGCGCCGAGGCGCTGACCGCAACCGCTGCGTCGTCACGCGCAAATTCGCCTGTTTGCATGGCTCGATCGCGGCGTCGATCCTGCGCGCGACTTGACGGCCGCGCGCCTCGTCGCCATGACGCGCCTCATGCACGCGATTCGACCCCAGGCGCCCGGTGGTCCCGAAGTCCTGACGCTGGCCGAGGTCGAGACGCCGTCTCCCGGACCGGGCGAGGTGCGCGTCCGCGTCGAGGCCGCGGGCGTGAACTTCATCGATATCTACCAGCGGAGCGGGCAGTACACGATCCCCACGCCGATGGCGCTCGGCCTCGAGGGCGCCGGCGTGGTCGAGGCGCTCGGCGAAGGCGCGACGGGCATCTCCCTCGGCGAGCGCGTGGCCTGGGCCGCGTCCGCGGGATCGTACGCGACCCACGTGATCGTGCCGGGGGCGCGGCTCGTCCCGGTGCCCGACGGCGTCGACTCGCGGATCGCGGCCGCGGCGATGCTCCAGGGCATGACGGCGGAGTACCTCGCGCACTCGACGTTCAAGCTCGGCGCGGCGAGCGTGTGCCTGATCCACGCCGCCGCGGGGGGCGTGGGGCTCATTCTCACCCAGCTCGCCAAGCGCGCGGGAGCGACGGTGATCGGCACCGTATCGACCGACGAGAAGGCCGAGCTCGCGCGCCAGGCCGGCGCCGATCACGTCATCCTCTATTCACGCGACGATTTCGCCGCGGAGACGCGGAAGATCACCGGCGGCAAGGGCGTGAGCGTGGTGTACGACTCGGTCGGCAAAGACACCTTCGAGAAGAGCCTCGACTGCCTCTCTCCGCGCGGCATGCTGGTGCTCTTCGGCCAGTCGAGCGGGCCTGTGGCGCCGTTCGATCCGCAGGTCCTCTCGCAGAAAGGCTCGCTGTTCCTGACGCGGCCGACGCTGGGGCACTACACCTCGACGCCGGAGGAGCTGCTCCACCGGGCCGGCGTGGTGCTCGGGGCGATCCAGGCCGGCCACCTGCAGATCCGGATTGGCGCGACGTACCCGCTCGCAGAGGCCGCGGAGGCCCACCGCGCGCTCGCCGGCCGGGCCACGACCGGCAAGGTCCTGTTGATTCCCTGACCGGCGCGCGGCGTCAGCGCCGGATCAATAACATGAGCTTGCTCGGCGATGGTGCCGAGAGGCAGACCGTCGAGCCGGACGTGACCGTCGTCGACGGCGATGACCAGGCCATCGCCGTCGACGAGCTGCACGCCCGGAGCCCGAGCCATACACAGGCCACGAAGCAGACAGGCGAGGTGAAGCGCAGAAGGCGAGGGGGCACGAGAGTGCTTGTAGCCGGGGCGCCCGTGCGCGAGAAGCGAGAACGATGCGCCGCACCGAAGCTGGCATATCTCCTGCTCGGCGACGACGCGGGCGGGGCCTCGGCGCTCGCCGCGGGAGGACGGATGAAGACTCATCTACTCATCGATGGCGAGCTCGTCGCCGGTCAGGGCGAGCCGGAGAGTGTGCTCGATCCCGCCACCGGCGAGGTCATCGCGCGCGTGCCTGGCGCTTCGACGGCGCAGGTCTCGGCCGCGGTCGCCGCCGCCGACAGGGCCTTTGCCACCTGGAAGCGCACCACGCCGAAGGAGCGCGCCGCCTTGCTCCTGCGGCTCGCGGATCGTGTCGAGTCGCGCGAGGCCGAGCTCGGACGGCTGGAGTCGCTCAACTGCGGTAAGCCGCTAAGCCTCGCTCTCGCCGACGAGATGCCGGCCGTGGTCGACGTGCTTCGCTTCTTCGCCGGCGCCGCGCGCGCCAGGATCGGGCTCGCAGCGGGCGAGTACGCCGCGGGCCACACCAGCATGATCCGCCGCGACGCGCTCGGCGTCGTCGCGGCGATCGCGCCCTGGAATTACCCGCTGATGATGGCCGCGTGGAAGATCGCTCCCGCGCTCGCCGCCGGGAACACCGTGGTGCTGAAGCCCTCCGAGCAGACCCCGCTCACCACGCTCGCGCTCGCCGAGGATCTCGCCGAGATCTTCCCGCCGGG